>JBEKOY010000102.1:0-20487 GCA_049521295.1 Polyangiaceae bacterium
GGCAACTTCATTCACCGCTCGGAGAATCGTTCCCGTATCCACCGCTTCATTGCCGCTCACCTGCACTTGCGAAATGGTAGGTGCTGCTATGTTCGGCGTAAACAGCACGGCCAGCTCTTTCGGATCGTCGTTCGAAATCACCGCCCGCACTTTCGTGTTGGGAGTGGTCTGCGCGACAAACGCTTCCACCGCCGAACGATAACGCTGCAAGGCGCCATCCGTGCCAGGTATGCGGTCGGAGTAGAGATCAACATGCTCCTTCAGGTAGTTCCGAATGGCCTCGGGATCGCCCAGCCGCTCAAAGCGCATCGGGAAAACTTGCTGATTTTCGGTCACGTCGAACGTGACATCGTATTGCGGCGAAGAACCGGGAGTGGTGTGGTATTCAAAGGAAACGTCAGTGAAGATTTCCAGATCCTGCAACTTTTTGCGCGCTTGCTCAATCTGCGCGGGGTTCCAGACCACGGCGACAGGGTAGCGCATCGGTCGCGCGGCCGCGGATCGGGACGACGATGCGCCGGCGCCTCGCGTCGGCGAACTCGGGCTCCGATCCCCAGTGGCCGGCGATCAGGTTTGCGCGCAATCGAAGGAGCGAAGGTCGCCGATGCCGGGTGGAGTTTTTCGTCCATACTGTCGGCAGGCGTGGGCGCGAGAGCCTCGCGCGAAATCCCGGGCCTCTTGTGTGCCAGGTGGTAGTCTACAGCGAACTCTCAATTGGGGAGTGGCCGACAAATTTGGTTTCACGCAAGGGTCAATGCCATGGGTCGATCTCTTTCTCTTCAGGCCTGGGTAATCGGCACTCTCGTCACGAGTGCGTGCTCGTCTGGCGGCTCCAACAGCGGCGCTGCAGGGACCGGCGGACAGACCGGCCCCGGCAACGCCGTCGCCACCGGCGCGAACACCACGGCCGCGGCCTCGTCGTCCGGAGGCGGAGGTAGCGGGGCGACTTCCGGAACCGGAAGTACGTCTGGCGGCACGGGGACCGGTGGGGGCACGGGAACCGCTGCCAGCTCGGCAACCGGCGGCGGTGTCGGTGACGCCGGAACGGCCCAAACCGCCGCCGACGCGTCGAGCAGTGCGTCCGCTTCCGACGGTGGCGGTGGCGCAAACGTCGGAGTCTTGGGTCCTGACGGAGGCGATGACGATACGGACACCAGTGTCGGGGACGGCGAATTCATGGTCGGGCCGACCTATACGCCCTCGCCTTATTTGACGCTGGACCCCGGTGCTCCGGCGGGCTTCACGACCAGTTTCACCATGTCTTCTGCAGACAGTAAAATCTACAATGGGAGTTATTTTACCCCTCCGATAACCTTCACGCGTCAGATCCAGGTCTGGGTTCCCGCACAGTACGTGGACGGAACCGAATCGCCGTTCATGGTCACATCGGACGGGTATTACGCGTCGATTCAAACGGTGGTCCAGGATCTGGCCGGTTCGCCGCCCCCCAACCATGTTCCCCCGCTCGTGGTGATTGGCATTCAAAACGGCCCGAACGTCTATCCGAATAGCGAGCGCAGCTACGAGTACGACACGGTTTCCAGCGCCTATTGGGAGTTCGTGACCACAGAAGTCCTTCCCGCCGTGCTGTCGAACGCCGCGCTCAAGGCCAAGTACCCGAACTTCGCGCTCACGAGCGATCCCAACGGGCGCGGCGGGTACGGATGCAGCTCCGGTGGGCCCGCTGTCATGGGTCTGGCCTGGTTCGGAGACTTCAATCGCGTATTCTCGTTCTCGGGGTCCTACGTGGCGATCCAGAAGACCGCGGCCTACCCGGAGGGCGCCTGGGAGTACCCGAGTTTGATCACGGCCGCGCCCTTGAGACCGGACTTACGGGTGTTCCTGGAGGTGGGCCAGAACGACAACGGCTCCACCACACCTGCGACGTCGGACAGCAACTGGGTCATTGCCAATCAAAACATGGCGGCCGCCCTCATGACCAAAGGCAATCACTACCGCTTCATCTACGCGCTTGGGGCGGGGCACTGCGACCACAACGCGAGAAATGAAGTCATGCCGGCCGGCCTGATCTGGCTCTGGGAAAACTATCAGGGGAACTGACCCGGTCGGCGTTTGGCCCGACCGAATTCTCGTTTTGCCGCACGGCCGACGACCTGGCGCCGCCGCACGCGAGCATCGCGAACCATGGGGCTGGGGGGCGGCCGGTCCAGCCTGACCGAACGGGGGTGGGGGAAGACGAGCCACGGCCGCGGGGTCATGCCGAGCGCAGCAGAACGCCGCCGTTGCGTTGCGCGCTCGGAGCGGCGTCGGAGAACGCGCACCCCTCGACGGCGATCGAGAACGGAGGCAGCGCGCCCGTCGAAACGGCGATCGCCGGGAACCCTTGCGGCAGAGCCAAACCAGGCCAGACCCATGACGGCCGGCCCACCGCCGCCGTTGTCGAAGTACTGTGCCGGTGCAGGTCGGTCATCGGCGGGTTCCTGTGGCCGGTCTCCGGCCTCGTACCCTAGCATCGTCACCGTGACACCATGACCGACGCCTCGCCGGACCCCACGAGACCCGCCCGCGCACCGATCGTGACGGTCGTCGAGGGCACGGCGCATGCGGGCAAAGCGCGCACGTTGGGAGACGTGGTCTTTGGTCGCCGACTGGCGTCTGCCGACGAAGAGGAACAGAAGATCGGGCCAGTCGCCGGCGTAGCGGTGCTCGGCCTCGACGCGCTCTCTTCCGCAGCGTACGGGCCGGAGGCGGCGCTCACGCTGCTGCTGCCCGTAGGCGTGCTCGGCCTCGCCTACGTGCTTCCGATCAGCGCGATCATCATCGGCGTGCTGCTCATCGTGTACTTCTCGTACCGGCAGACGATCGCGACGTACCCGAACGGAGGAGGGTCGTACACGGTTGCGAAGGAGAACCTCGGCCAGCCTGCGGCGCTGCTCGCGGGCGCTGCGCTCGCGCTCGATTACGTGCTCAACGTGGCCGTCGGGATCTCTGCGGGCGTCGGCGCGCTCGTTTCGGCGGCCCCATCGCTTCTGCCGTTCACGTTGCCGCTGTGCCTCGCGATTCTGGTGCTGCTGACGATCGTCAATCTCCGGGGTACGCGCGAATCGGGGCTGACCTTCCTTCTTCCGACGTACCTCTTCGTCGCCACCCTCGCCGCCGTCATCCTCATCGGAGGGGTCAAGGCGGGCCTCGCAGGCGGTCATCCAGTGCCCGTGACGCCCCTGCCGGCGTTGGCCGCGCCCACGACGACTGTGAGCTTTTGGCTGCTCATGCGCGCGTTCTCGAGCGGCTGCACCGCCATGACGGGCGTCGAGGCGGTCAGCAACGGGGTGCCCATCTTCAAGGCTCCCACGATCCGCAATGCGGAGTGGACGCTCACCAGCATCATCGCCATCCTCGTGGCCCTCCTCGGAGGCATCGCCCTTCTCTGCCGCGCGTACGCCATTGGCGCGACCGAGCCGGGGGGTGACGGGTACCAGAGTATCCTTTCGCAGCTGACGGCCGCGGTGGCGGGCCGGGGGGCCTTCTACTACGTGACGATGGGCTCGGTCGTCGCCGTTCTCGCGCTCTCTGCCAATACGAGCTTCGCCGACTTTCCGCGGCTATGCCGGGTCCTCGCCGTCGATCGGTTCCTGCCCGACACGTTCGCGACGCGTGGCCGGCGCCTGGTCTTTTCGTATGGCGTCATTGTCCTGTCGCTCTTCTCGGCGGCGCTTCTCGTCGCGTTCGGTGGCGTCACAGATCGGCTCATCCCGCTCTTCGCCATTGGGGCGTTCCTGGCCTTCACGCTTTCGCAGGCGGGCATGGTGCAGCACTGGCGGCGAGTCGGAAGGCCGGCGAAGCATCACTCGCTCTGGATCAACGCGGTCGGTGCCGTGGCCACAGGAATCACCCTCGTCGTGGTGGTGGTCTCGAAGTTCATGGAAGGAGCTTGGCTGGCCGTCATCGTGGTGCCCCTGGTCGTGCTGCTGTTCGCGCGGATCAACCGGCATTACCGGTCTGTCGCGAAGCAAGTGGCCGACGATGAGCCCCTGGTTCTGTCGAAAGCAGAGCCGCCCATCGTGCTCGTACCCGTGCAGTCGTGGAGCAAGCTGACGAGCCGTGGACTTCGCTTCGCGTTGGAGCTCTCGCCGGACGTGCGCGCGCTGCACATCCTGACTCAGGACAGCACGATCTCGGAGCTGACCGCCGTCTGGGAGGAACTGGTTGCCGGGCCGGCGCGCGCCGCCGGCTTTCCGCCTCCGCAACTCATCTTGCGCAAATCGACGTACCGGCAGTTCTTCGCCCCACTCGTGGACTACGTCCTACAGCTTCGCGACGGCCACCCGGACCGAGACATCGTGGTCATCGTTCCGGACCTGGTCGTCCATCGCTTTTACCACGCATTTCTGCACAACAACCGCGGCGCGGTGCTCCGCAGTCTGCTCCGCCTCCGCGGCGGCCCGCGGGTCGTCGTCGTGAACACACCGTTTTATCTGGACGACTGACGATCTCGCGCGAGCCTTCAGCTTCGCAGGACCCCGCCGGGCTCACCACGGGCAGACCGCGCCCATACCATGGGGCCCGGGAGCGTGGTCTGACGGCAGGCAAGGCGGAGGGAGCCCGCGATAGGCGTCCGCGTCAGCCGCCGAGCTGCACCGCGTGCCCCACCCAGGTGGGTACCTCGCAGGCCTGAACGAGAAAGTCGGCTACGTCGGCGCGCGAGATCGACCCCGGCACCGATTCGATGGCCGTCTTCTTGACATACCGTCGACCTGCGGGGCGGTTCGAGAGGCGACCCGGACGCGCGATGACCCAATCCAGGCCGCTCGCTCGCACCTGCTCCTCTTGTCGGTCGTGATCTTCAAAGGCCACCTTGAGCAGCCAGTCGATCACGATCGCCCGGATCACCGGATTGAAAAGCGACCGGCTGTCTCCGACACCGAGGGCGCTCAGTACCACCAGACGCCTTACCCCAGCGCTCTTCATGGCGTCGATGGTGTAGCCGGTTCCCTGGGAGAAGTAGCGGGGGTTTTGTTTGAAGGCGCCGAGGCTGGTCGCCGAGGCCGTCACGATGACCCCATCGTGCCCGGGCACCACCGCGGCCACCGACGCCGCTTGATGGAAATCGCCGACCACCTTCTGGAGCTGCGGATGCTCCAGCGCGAGCTTCTGTGGGTTGCGTGCGAACGCCGTCACGCGGTGACCCTTGTCGAGTGCCGCGCGTACGGCGAGCGCTCCGGTCCCCTTTGACGCGCCAAGGATCAGCAGGTTCATGCTCTCAGGCTTTCAGGGGCCGCGGGCGCGGCGGTCTCGAGGTGGCGTAGCTCACTGCGTCCTTCGATGCACCATTCGCAGCGTGCGTTGTGAAGCGCGCTCTCGGCAAGCTGAGCGGCCGACACGTGGCGATGGGCGTGCGGTCTCTGACCGCGTACTGGCGGGCGCGGCCTGACCGTTGGCATTCGAGCTGGAGTACCTGCTGCCCGGAGCGTGGCCGGTTGGACACAACGGCCGCGAGTTTCGGCGCCCCGAGGCCCGTGCTGGCGCGCCGATTAGTCCGCGACGAAGCCCTTCCATCGGCGCATCATTTCGGCGAAGGCAGGACTCAGACCCCGCGCGACGAGCTCGGCTCGAATGAGCGGCGGACGTCGAGGAACCCACTCGGGTTGGCCGACGCGCGAAGCCCAGTCCGGATTCGCGATGGCGGCGCGCCCGACGGCGACGGCGCTCGCGCCCTTGTCGATCAGCGCCTCGGCATCGGCTCGCGTCCATACGTCTCCGGCGGCAACGAGTCGCGCCGGATCGCCGCGCGGAAGATCGATACGGGGTGTCGCGCGTGTCGAGTCGCGTGTGCACGATTTGCGGCCCCGCGCATCCCGTGCGCTGCACTGGCCATTGGGAGTGCCTGCGCCTTCGGATGGCCGCATCCTTGCTGTGTCGATCGCCATGACCAGGCATGACCTGCACTGCCCCATACGCGATTTCATGACCCTCTCGCCGCACTCGATCGGCCGCACCCAGTCGTTGTCGACTGCACTCGAGCGGATGCGCGCTCACGACGTCCGACATCTTCCGGTGCTCGATGGCGGACGAATCGTCGGAGTGCTCTCGCAGCGCGACGTGCTCTTCGTCGAAACGCTGCGCGACGTCGATCCATCGACGGTCACGGTCGAAGAGGCCATGTCGACCGAGGTGTACGCCGTTGCCCCCGACGTGCCGTTGGCGGAGGTGGCGGCCGAGATGGCGCAGCACAAGTACGGATGCGTCGCCGTGGTAGACCACGGCCACGTCGCCGGCATCTTTACATCCGTCGATGCGTTGCGCGCGCTCGCGGTCCTACTCGGGCCGAGTGGCGATGGCCGGGCCGTTGCATCGGCCCCGCGGGCATGACCTTGACTCCCGAGATTCGTCGGATCCTGGTGCCGCACGACTTCGGCGAGCCGGCCGAGTGTGCTCTCGGTTACGCGATCGCCTTGGCCGGCAGGTTGGGCGCAACGATCACGGTCCTGCACGTCTACGAATGCCCGTCCTACGGTTTTCCCGACTCGATGGTGGCAACCTTTGAATTCGAATCGGCGGTCGCACGTGCGGCACAAAACGCCCTCGATGGCCTCATGGCGCGGGCCCGGGCGGTCGACGTCGAAATCGGCGGGATCCTTCGGCGCGGCACGCCAACCAAGGACATCCAGGCGGTGGCGGAAAGCATCGCCGCGGATCTCATCGTCATGGGTACCCAAGGCCGGCACGGTCTGCCCCGAGCCTTGCTCGGAAGCGTTGCCGAAACCGTTGTGAGATGGGCCGGCTGCCCGGTGCTGACCGTCCACGGGCGGCAAAAAGACGAGGCCTTGGCCGGCGCGACGCCGCCTGCCGAGGGCGCCGGCTGAGCCGGGGTGTTCGGACCGGGCAGCCGGACTCTGCAGGACAATCCGACCGTCAGCGAATCCCCACCGTGGTCCTCGCCGCAGACTCCATGCCGTGCGGCCCCGGGGCGTGCCTTCACTGCGGACTGTCCTTGGACGCCCGAGCTCGGAGTGATTTTTGCTGCCCCGGCTGCGAAGCCGTGCATGCTCTCCTGCGCCACGAGCGGCTCGATCGCTACTATGCCCTGGGTGGCGCACGCGGGGCGGCGCCTCCGCCGACGCGCGCCGACCGGCGGGACACGAAGTGGCTCGAGCACGTCGAGGACGAGGTGCGGGCCGCCCAGGGCCACGCGCGCGTCACGCTCGACGTGCAAGGCCTGCACTGCGTGGGATGCGTGTGGCTCATCGAGCAAATGTTTGCCCGCCAAGAGGGTCACGAGAACGTTCTGATCAACCCCTCGCTCGGGCGTGTCGATCTCATCGTTCGTCCGGATTTCGACCTGCGCGCGTTCGTCTTGAGCGTCGAACGGTTCGGCTACCTCTTCGGGCCACCGTCGAAGCGGTCGCCCCCCCGGTCGCAGGATCTGGTCTGGCGTATGGGCATCTGCGCGGCCGTCGCGATGAACTCGATGATTTTCGGCATCGCCATCTATGCCGGGCTCGACCAGGGGCCCCTCTTTTCGCTGTTTACCACCCTCAACCTGGCGCTGGGCGCCGTGGCGGTCGCGGTGGGGGGCTCCGTATTCTTTCGCTCCGCTCTCCAGGCTCTGCGTCAGCGTCTGATTCACCTCGATTTGCCTATCGCGCTCGGCATCGCGCTCGCCTTCGCCGGTTCCATCCATTCGTACGTGACTCGGCGATCGGCAGGGGCGTACTTCGACACGTTGAACGTGTTCATCGCCCTCATGCTCGTCGGGCGGTGGCTTCAGGAACGGGTCGTCGAGCGCAACCGAGCCTGGCTGCTCGCAAGCGACGGCACCGATAGCCTTCTCGCACGGCGCATCGTCGGTGGACGGGTTCGGCTCACGCGCTGCGCGGAGATCGCCGCAGAAGACACGCTGTTGCTCGCTCCGGGCGATTTGCTGGCCGTGGACGCCCGGTTGGAGGCTCCGAACGCCTGGTTCTCGCTCGACTGGATCAACGGCGAGAGCATGCCCCGCGCTTACACAGCGGGACAGATCGTTCCGGCCGGGGCCTTTGCCGCAGGGACCGAAGCCTGCACACTGACCGCGCTCGCCGCGTTCGCGGCGTCGCCGCTCCGCGCGTTGCTTCGTCAGCCCGAACGGCGAGGGAGTGATGCCGCGCGGACGTCGGCGTGGTGGCAGCGGCTCGCACGGTTCTACGTGCTGGGGGTGCTGGGCATCGCGATCCTCGGCTTCGTAGCCTGGTACGTCGCCACGCGAGACATCGCGCGTGCCCTGAGCGTCACGACGTCGATCCTCATCGTGACATGCCCGTGCGCGTTCGGAATTGCGACTCCGCTCGCGTACGAAATCGTGCAGGCGGGGTTGCGCCGGCGCGGCCTCTTCGTTCGGCAGGCGGGTTTTCTCGATCGCGCGCGATCCGTCCGACGCATCGTCTTCGACAAGACCGGAACCCTCACGACCGGCGCGTTGGAGGTTGCCAACCCCGAGGCCGCGCAGGCGCTCGATTCCGTGTCGCGTCAGGCCCTGTACGATCTCGTCGGTCGAAGCGCACATCCCAAGAGTCAAGCGATCCGCGAAGTCCTCGACGCCGACGCCGCGACCCTCGACGCCGGCGCGCGGGTGGTCGAATTCCCCGGCCTGGGTGTGGAGCTCGTCTGTTCGAGCCGGCGCTTTCGGCTGGGACGGCTCTCGTGGGTGGCCCCTGGGGCCTGCTCCGACGTCGCCTTCGACGTCGCCTTCGGCGTCGACGGCGAGCTTCTGGCTCGCTTTGCCACCACCGAGCGCCTGCGTCCGGATGCCGCCCGTGAAGTGGGTGCGCTGGTTCGCGATAGATACGAAGTGTGGCTCTTGAGCGGAGACGCTCAGGCCCGCGTCGATGCCGCCGGCCGTGCCAGCCACATGGCCGAGCGCCGGTGCATCGGCGATCAGAGCCCCGAGGACAAGGCCCGCTTTCTCGATCGCGTGGATCGGCAGGACACCCTGTTCGTGGGCGATGGCGTCAACGACGCGCTCGCCATCGACCGGGCGTACGTGTCGGGTACGCCCGCCGTCGACCGCCCCTTCGTGCCTGCGCGAGCGGACTTTTTCTTCGTAACGCCCGGACTCGCGCCGATCCGACTGGCGCTGCGCACTTCTCGCGCCCTGGCGCAGGTCGTGCGCGTCGACCTCGGGATCGCCCTCGCCTACAACGTTCTGACCGTCGGTTTTGCGCTCGCGGGGCGTATGGCGCCGCTGGCATGCGCGGTGCTCATGCCTCTGAGCTCACTGACGACGATTGCGGCCACGCTGGTTGCGCTCTCGCCAAGGAGTTCGCTGTGGAAGTCGTGACGCTGCAAGTGTTCGTCAGCCTGATGCTCGTCGTTGGTTCGGTGCTGCTCTTTGCGTTCACCTGCCGCCAGCGCGACTTCGATCATGCCGACCGACTCGCGTTGTTGCCCCTGGAGGACGAGAAGAAATGAGCGCACCGGTGACGGTTGAATCCACGCCGCTCGACCATCCAGTCGAGTTCGAGACACGGCGCATCGTCTACAACGACTCGATCGCTCGCTGGTTCGTCGCCGCCTCGGTGATCTGGGGCATCGTCGGAATGCTGGTCGGTGCGATCATCGCACTGCAGCTGGCGTTCTGGCAGGCCAATCTGCCCCCCTACCTCACGTACGGTCGCTTGCGACCGCTGCATACGAACGCGGTGATCTTCGCCTTCGTCGGCAACATGATCTTCGCGGGCATCTACTACTCGACCCAGCGGCTGGTCAAAGCCCGGCTCCCGAGCGATCTGCTGGCCAAGGTTCACTTCTGGGGTTGGCAGCTCATCATCGTCGCCGCGGCGATTACCCTGCCGCTCGGCCTGACGCAGGGCAAGGAGTACGCAGAGCTGGAGTGGCCGATCGACATCGCGATTGCGGTGGTGTGGATCGTGTTTGCCATCCAGTTCTTCTGGACCCTGGCCCGGCGCGCCGAAAAGCACTTGTACGTGGCGATCTGGTTTTACATCGCCACCATCGTGACCGTCGCCGTTTTGCATGTCGTCAATTCGCTGTCGGTCCCCGTCTCCGGCTTCAAGAGCTATTCCATTTACGGCGGCGCCCAGGACGCTCTGGTTCAGTGGTGGTACGGGCACAACGCGGTCGCGTTTTTCCTTACGACGCCCGTGCTCGGCATCATGTACTACTTCCTGCCGAAGGCGGCCAACCGGCCTGTGTACTCCTATCGGTTGAGCGTCATTCACTTTTGGTCGCTCATCTTCGTCTACATCTGGGCCGGGCCCCATCACCTTCTCAACACGGCGCTGCCCGACTGGGCGCAGACGCTGGGAATGGTGTTCAGCGTGATGCTTTGGGCGCCGAGCTGGGGCGGAATGCTCAACGGCCTTTTGACGCTCAAGGGAGCCTGGGACAAGGTCCGCACAGACCCCGTTCTCAAGTTCATGGCGGCCGGGGTGACCTTCTACGGCATGGCGACCTTCGAGGGACCTGTCCTCTCAATCAAGGCGGTCAACGGGCTGGCCCACTACACCGACTGGATCATCGGTCACGTGCACGCCGGTGCGCTCGGGTGGAACGGCTTCATGGCGGCCGGGATGTTCTACTGGATGGTGCCGCGCCTGTACGGCCGCGAGCTCTGGTCGAGAAGGCTCGCGGACGCGCACTTTTGGGTCGGCACGTTCGGCATTCTGCTGTACGTCGTTTCGATGTGGGTCAGCGGAATCACCCAGGGTCTGATGTGGCGCGCGACCGACGCGCAAGGGGCGCTTACGTACCCCAACTTCGTCGAGACGCTCAACGCGATTCGCCCGATGTACTGGATGCGGCTGACCGGCGGATCGATCTACCTCATCGGCATGATCGCGATGGCCTACAACCTGGCCCGCACCGCTCTCGCGGGCCACGCCGTCGACGGCGAGGTCACGGTGACGGTAGCCCGCTCCCGGGTCCCGGAGGCCCCCTGGGAACAGGTTCTCTTCGGCAAGCCGGTGATTCTCATCGCCCTCGTGTCGGTTCTCGCGGCGTCGATGGCCGTCGTGAACAACGAGGCCAGCATCCTGTTGGCAACGGTCGCGGTCGTGACGGCCATCCTCGGAACGATCGCGATCCGGCTGGCTATGGACCGCAACAAACCGCATTGGCACCGGATCCTGGAGGGGCGGGCGCTCTACTTCACCTCCTTTGCGGTGATCGCCGTGCTCGCCGGCGGGATCGCGGAGCTCGTGCCGTCCTTGCTCGTCACTCCGAGCGACGCGTCCATCGCGGCCGAGACCAAGCCCTACCGGGCTCTCGAACTCGAAGGTCGGGACGTCTACGTGCGAGAGGGTTGCTACACGTGCCACTCGCAGATGATTCGACCCTTCGCCTTCGAGACCCGCCGCTACGGCGATCCGTCGACGTTGGCGGAGTCGACTTACGACCACCCGTTTCAGTGGGGATCCAAGCGCACCGGACCCGATCTGGCGCGCGAGGGCGGCAAGTATCCGAGCCTTTGGCACTATCGGCACTTGATGGACCCGCGCGCGATCTCGCCCGGGTCCAACATGCCGCCCTTCTTCGTGCTCGCGAGCGATGAAGTCGATCTGTCGCGGACCGAGACCAAGATGCGCGCCATGCGCTCGGTCGGCGTTCCCTACGGCGCCGCAGATCTCGCGGACGCGCGTGCCGATGCCGAGGCGCAAGGTCGGGACATTGCGAAGAACCTGCAAGACGACGGCGCCGCCAACGTCGATGCGAAATCCGAGATCGTCGCGCTCATCGCGTACTTGCAACGCCTCGGCGTCCACCCCCAACCGCTGCGAGGACCGGGCGCCGCCGTGTCCATCGCAAAGTAAGAACCGACCCAAAGGACTCTCATGCACAACGAGCTCCTGCAGCATTCTCCACTGCTTCTCCTACCGCTTGTCGCCATGTTTGCTTTTCTCGGCATCTGGGTCGTCGCCGCCGTTCGCGTGCTGACCCGGTCCGCCGAAGAGATGGCGGATGCGGCGCGGATGCCCCTCGAAGGCGAGGTTCGCCGTGAGCGACACTGACGGGTCCGCTCGCGAGCGGGTTCACGTCTACGACGACATCGTCGAACACGACAACAAGCTGCCGCTCTGGTGGCAGCTCACGCTGTACGGCGCCGTGGTATTTGCACTCATCTATTGGTTTGGACGACGGTTCGACGCGATCGAAACGCCTCTGCAGGCGTACGCGAAAGAGATCGCGGCCGAGCGGGCGGCCGACGCCGAGCGCGCCCGATCGCGCGGCACGATCGATGACGCGCTTCTCGTTACGCTGTCCAAAGACCCGGCCACACTGGCCAAGGGAAGGGAGACCTTCACGAGCACGTGCGCTCCCTGCCATCGGGTCGACGGGGGCGGCAACATTGGCCCCAACTTGACCGACGCCTATTGGCTGCACGGCAGCCTTCCCATGGATGTGTTCCGGACGGTGTCCGGTGGTGTTCCGAGCAAAGGCATGCCCGCTTGGGGGCCACAGCTCGGCGACGATCGAGTGGAAGCGCTCGTCGCATTCGTCTTGTCCATCAAAGACACGAACGTGCCGGGAGGCAAAGCGCCGCAAGGCGAGCTTGCGGCCCAATGAGCGCCGGCCGGACGCCTCTGCCCCTCGCCAACGCTCCCGATTGGTCCTCCGCCTCGTTGCCTTCGGACGGCCGGCGCCATGCGATTCAACCGGCCGACGTGCATGGCCGGTTTCAGCGTGCCCGGAGCCTCGTCTACGCCGCGCTCATCGCGCTGTGGGCGGCGCTGCCCTGGCTTCGAGTCCGCGGTCATCCGGCCCTGTTCGTCGACGTGGATGCGCGCGCTCTCTATCTGTTCGGGACGACGTTCAATGCGCAAGACACGTGGCTGCTGTTTTTCTTGCTGACGGGCATCGGGTTCGCTCTCGTGGTCGCCACGGCCGTCGCCGGCCGAGTTTGGTGTGGATGGGCATGCCCCCAGACCGTGTTTCTCGAGGGCGTCTTTCGGCGTGTCGAGCGCTGGATCGAGGGACCGCGCGAGGAGCGAATTCGCCGCAACCGCGGGCCGTGGAACGCGGAGAAGATCGCGCGAAAAGTGGCGACTCACGCGCTCTACGCGATCGGAGCGGTGATCGTGGCTCACATTTTTCTGAGCTATTTTGCGTCGCTCCCGGCCACGTTGCGTATGGTGCGCCAGAGGCCCTCCGCGCACCCCGAAGCCTTCGGGTGGGTGCTGGCCATGAGCGCGGTCTTCTACTTGAACTTCGCGTGGTTTCGAGAGCAGCTTTGCGTCGTTCTGTGTCCGTACGGGCGATTGCAGTCTGCGCTGCTCGACAAGCACTCGTGGGTCATCGGCTACGACAGACGGCGGGGCGAGCCGCGCGGCAAGAAGGCGACCGCGGGGGCCGGCGATTGCGTCGACTGCAAGCGCTGCGTCGTGGTGTGCCCAACGGGCATCGACATTCGAAATGGCACTCAGCTGGAGTGCGTGGCGTGCACGGCGTGCATCGACGCGTGCGACGACATCATGGGCAAGCTTGGACGCCCCCGGGGTCTCATCCGTTACGACTCGGAAGAGGGGCTCGCCGGCCGTCGCCGAAGGCTGGTGCGCCCGCGCCTGGTCTTCTATGCGGCGCTGCTCGTTTTGGGTGCCGTCGTCGCGCTCGTGGCGATTCGCGGCCGCAACGACTTCGAAGCCACGCTCTTGCGCCTGCCCGGTGAGCCGTTCGTCGTCGAAGGCGACGAGGTGCGCGAAGCGGTGCAGCTGCACCTGGTCAACAAGCGCGCGAGCGAGCAACGCTACCGCATCGACGTCGAAGCCGAAGACGCGATGCGCGCCCTCGTCTCGATTCCCACGCCTCGTGTTTCGTCCCTGTCCGATGTGCGAATACCGGTTTTCCTGTCCGTCTCGCGCCACCGATTTCGATCGGACCTTCCGTTTCGCATTCGCATCTCGCGAGATGACGGGTCCGGTCGTCCGGTCGTCGTGAGCGGCATGTTCCTCGGGCCGTCGGGATGAGCGCGGTGCTCCTCGCCTCGGCTCTGGTCATGGGCCTGCTGGGCAGCACGCATTGCGTCGTGATGTGCGGCGGGGTCGTCGCGATGACGTGTTCGGCCCTGCCCTTGGCGAGGCGGCGGCGGTTTGCCGCTCAGCTGCCCTACCTCTTGAGCTACAACGCGGGCCGCATTTCGTCCTACGCCGGGGCGGGCGCGGTGGCCGGGGGGCTCGGTTCGTCTTTGGCGGCTCTCGGGTTGCTATGGCACGCGGAATTGACGCTGCGTCTCGCCGCCGCTCTGATGATGTTGGCCGTCGGCTTGTACATCGCCGGGGTGTCTCGCGCCCTTCGATGGGTGGAGCGGGCGGCGGCGCCGGTTTGGCGCGGCATCGCTCCGGCCGCCCAGCGCCTCGTGCCGATTCGGCACCCTCTGTCGGCATGGGCGCTCGGCCTCGTGTGGGGATGGATGCCGTGCGGGCTCGTGTACGCGGCGTTGGCCGCCGCCGTGACCAGCGGCTCGGCGCTCGGGGGGGCGGCGACCATGGCGGCCTTCGGAGTGGGCACGTTGCCCATGCTCATGGCCATGGGCTCCGCCGGCGCGGCCATCGCACGCATGGCTCGCGTCCGGATGGTGCGCGTGGCCGCGGGCGCGGCCATGGTCGCCTTGGGCCTGCTGCAGATCGTGCACGTGAGCCAAGCCTGGGCGGACGCCGGCTCGCCGACCGTGCACGCGTGTTGTCCCAATCATCGAACCTAAAGGCGGCGGGCCCTTCGCGGTCGAGTGTCCAAAGGGGCCGAGAGGGATAAACCTTGCCGCCGAGGCGGGTCGCTCGAAGGACCCCTTCCGGGTGCGGCCCTTGACGTCGAGCAGCGGTCCCGGCAGCCTGCCACTTGGGCCCGGTACAGCCGGATCGCGCGCGCGATGGCCGCACCCGTCCCCCGTCCCATGTCGACCGCCCCAAACGCACCGGAGCTGATTCTGGTCGTCGACGACAACGAGGCGAATCGTCTGCTGGCTCGGCACACGCTCGAGGACGAGGGGTATCGGGTCGTGACCGCGACCGGAGGCGCAGAGGGGATCGCGGCGTTCGATCGAGAGCGGCCGGATTGTGTCGTGTTGGACGTTCGAATGCCCGAGATCGACGGTTTCGCGGTGTGCGAGCAGATCCGCGCGCGTCCGGAGGGCGCGACCATCCCCGTGCTCTTTCTCACGGCACTGCGCGACGTGGACACGTTCGATCGCGCGTTGCGGGCGGGTGGTGACGATTTCCTGACCAAGCCCGTTCGACCGGCGGAGCTCATCGCTCGCGTGCAAACGGTCTTGAAACTGCGCCGAATGGGGGTCGAGCTGCGCGAACACTTCGATCTCATCAAGCACCAGCGCGACGACCTGCTGCGCCTGCAGCTGCAAAAGGAGCGGCTGACGGCTTTCGTCGTCCACGACCTGAAAAATCATGTCAACGCGATGGATTTGCATGCCCAGGTCCTGCTGCGAGACCCCACCCTGCGCGACGGGGGCCGGCAGTCCGCTGCGCAAATCCGCAGCTCGGCGCGGCAGCTCAACCGGATGATTCTCAACCTGCTCGACATCAGCAAAGCCGACGAGGGCAAGCTGGTCGCAAAGCGCTCGGACGTCGATCTCGGCGCCCTTCTGGAGGCCGTGACCGGGGAGCTCGAGGGCGCGGCCGCCGAGCGGCGCGTGAGCGTCGACGTGGCGCTCGGCATCCGTCACGTCCGCGCCGACGAGGACTTGCTCCGCCGCACGCTCGCCAACCTCATCGAGAACGCGATTCGCCATGCGCCGAAGGGCTCCGTCGTCCGTGTGACGAGCGGGCAGCAAGCCGGCGCGACTGAGATTCGAGTGGCCGATGCCGGAGTGGGCGTTCCTGCGAAGATGCGCGAGAGCATCTTCGACCCATTCGTCCGACTCGAGGCCGACGAGGGGCGGACGGCTCGGACCGGTCACGGGCTGGGGCTCGCGTTCTGCAAGCTCGCCGTCGAGGCTCACGGCGGCTGGATCGGGGTCGAGGACGCGGCCCCGGGCGCCGTCTTCGTGGTCCACTGGGTCGACGCCGCGCGATCGGCGTAAGACCGATCGCGCGGACCGCCGGTGGCTGCTCGCGCGCCACGATCGAACGGCATCCGCAGCACCGGGCGGCTGGGGCCCTCCGTCACGAAGCGGCGCGCAGTCGAGTGCGCAGCATGTCGAGCGTATGTTCCAACGTTTCCGTCGTGTCCACGACCACGTGTTCGGCGGGAGCGAGCTCCCGGATCGGCTCGAACGACGCAGCGAAGGGTTCGAACATGGCGGGGCGTCCGTCGCTCACACCCGGGGGTCGACGGCTCAGCCGGGCGCGACAGACCTCGGCAGGGGCTTGGCACTCGAGCAGTACGAACGGAACGCCGTGGGCGTGGGCAAGTTCGCGCGCGCTGCGCCGGGTCGCGCTCGACCGAAACGACGCGTCGACGATGACCGGGCGCTTCGACGCCAGCACGACCGAGGCCCGGCGGAACGTCTCGGTGTAGACCTGCGCCGTGACGTCTGGACTGTAGGCGCCACTCCACAAGGGATCGGTCAGGGGCCGCGTTTCTTCCACGCCGAGCAGTTGCTTTCGCGTTCGATCGCTGTCGACCACCGGCCACGACAGCTCTCTCGACAGCGCGTCGGCGATGCTGCTTTTGCCCGAGCCGATCACGCCGCAGACGCAGACGAGTTGCGGTGCGACCAGGGGCGGCCGAGTGCAGGCGAGCGCGAGAAGGAAATGGCGGCGAGCCTCGCGCGCGGCGCGCATGCGAGTGCCCTCGTCGACTCCGGCGTCCGCCGCGAGCAACGCGGAGACCTTTGCGCGCACCCATGCGCGGTATCCCTCGTAGAAGTCCACGAGGGCATACAGATCGTAATCGCCCGACAGGCGCGCGTACCGGGCGAGCAGCCACTCGGCCAAATCGACCCGGTTCTGGCCCGCAAGGTCCATCGATAGAAAGGCCACGTCCGAGCACACGTCCTCGACGCGGTACCGCTCGTCGAATTCGACGCAGTCGATGATCCGCAGACCTTCGCTGTCGAAGTAAATGTGTTCCAGCCGAAGATCGCCGTGCCCGTCGCGAATCCGGCCGGCCCGTACGCGCGCCGAGATCAGCGACTCGTGATCGGCCACGAACTTCACCTGCGCCTGCTCGATCTCGTCGGCGGCCCGATCCTCCATGTACGCGGACGACAGCTTGGCGGTCTGGCCGAAGTTCTCGAGCACGTTCCTTTCGATCGCCGATACCGACGCCCAGCGCGCCGCGGTGGCTTCGCTCACCGCCGACTGCCGATGGAGATCGGCGATGGCGCGTGCCACGGAGTTGATGTGATCATGGGTGAGTGCACCTCGCCCCAGCAATACGTCCGCGCGCGTATCGTCATCGAGACGCCGCATGTGCACGGCCCAGTCGACGATCTCGCCGTCGCCCCCGATGGAGAGTCGCCCGCCCGTGTCTCGGACGATGGGAAGAACCCCGAGATAGACACCCGGCGCCAGGCGCGTGTTGAGCCGGACCTCGTCCTCGCAAGCCACCCGCCGGCGTTCCACCGACCGAAAGTCCACGAACCCCAGCGCCACGGGCTTTTTGACCTTGATGACCTGGCGGCCACCCACAAACACCCACGACACGTGGGTCTCAACCAGCTTGACACTCGGTGGGGCCGGCTGCGGCCATGCTTCGGGTTGGAGCAGATCGTCGGGCAACATCGGGCGGGCAGCTTACAGGCTCGACAGCAGGCGGGGGAGGATGATTGGTGCCCGGATCGATTCGCCGCCGCGGGCCGCCAGCCAAGATTACGCTGGGCTGCAGATTCTGCGTTTTGCGGATGGCTGGCACCGCCCGACGTTCCTCCATGCCGGGCGGCACGCTCACTGGCCCAAGAGGGTGCGCTATACAACTAACTCCTCGTCCATGCCCCGACCTCATTCCCCATTGGAACGTCGGAGTAGCGCTTGCCACCGGACGTGACGGGGCAGCGCAGACGGACGGACGGTCGCGCCGCCCGCCGTGGCGTCTTCCGAGCCGTCCCTAGCTCTCCGGCGTCTGCATCGGCCCCTCCGCCGGCTGTTCCGCGGACGACGACTCCACTCCCGTCGAGGCTTTCGAGTAAACGCCACGCTCTGCTGTCGGGTGCTCGAGGTTGGGCGCTCCAAGGTCGCCTTCGCTCACTCCGATCTGAGCGTCGAGTTCGCGCGTGCGAGAGGCCTGCCTCGACGATTCGCCATCGAGCACGGCGCCGGCAATCGCACCTGCCACCCCGCCGATGATGGCGCCCGCCACCATTCCGGGCGGACCCGCGGCCGCCCCAACCACGCTTCCGGCGACCGCTCCGGACGCCGCGCCTTCCGCCTCGTGCGCGACGCGGTGCTTGCCCGCTTTGCTTCCGGTGCTCTTGTCCTTGCGCTTTGAACTCATGACAGCGACCTCCAAGTGGTTTCCGAGACCTTGGGCATTGTGCAAGCGAGCCTCGTGCCGTGTCGACGCTGGCCTGCATCCGGGGGGCCGCCACGGAAGAGCTCGCGTGGCCGTCGGGGCCACCGCTCACCCGTAGCGTCGTTCTCCGGGCCCGTCGTGCCGTCGGTCGCCCGAGCCGAAAGGCGCTGCGGGGCCGGGACCGGGCGGTGGATCGTGCGAGGCGTCGGGAGCGCTGTGCCCGGCCGGCGGGTGTTCGGATACGCGCCGCGCGAGCGCCTCGCTCGAGCCGAGGGGGTGTTCCGACGGCCGACGAAGCCAGCGCTCGCTTGCGCCGCGCGCCTCGACGTCTTGGCGGTCCGCAGTCCCGAGAGGCCGTGCGACGATCGAGAGCGGCTGCGCCGCGGCCTGCTCCCATTCCCGGGTCATCGCGGTCGTCACATGGACCTGGCGAACGACCCACAGCGGCATGGTGCGCTCCGGTTGTCGCCCTTCGAAACCGACCAGAGTGACCCGAAACGACGGGCCCGGCGTGAGCTCGGTGCCCCCGCTCCGCGCCGGCGCGGCACCGGCCGGTATGGGCTCGAAGCGAATCCGGTCCGGGTCCGAGATCTCGACCGACAGCGGCGGCGCCGCCGCGGGAGGGGGCTCTTGAACGCCCGCGTCGTGCAAGGCTCGGTCGTTGTTCATGGAGAGCCCTCTCGGCCCGGGCTTTGCGACCCCAACGCCAAGCGCAGCTCGTCCTCCAACAACCCGAGATCGATGGGCTTGGTCAGATACGAATGGCCCCCGGCCGAAAAGCCTGCGGCGATGCTCACGGGCTCGGTTTGGCCACTGAGAAAGACGACGGGGACATCGCGCAGCGAGTCGATGCGCTTCATTCGGTTCACCATCGAGACGCCGTCGAGCCTCGGCATCCAGACGTCGGCGATGACGATGTCGGGCGCCGCTTGAGCCGCCCGCTCGAGGCCCTCGATGCCGTCGCCGGCCGTGACGACCTCGTAGTCTCGTCCGAGCCAGGCCGCGAGCGCGGTCCGCGCCCCTTCGTCATCGTCGACGATCAAGATCCGGCGCCGGTGTCCCCCTGAGATCGGGTCGCCAACGGGGCTGTCCACCTCGGAAGCGCCCGACGCCCGACTCTTCCGTGCGCGGGTCGCCTCTTGCATCGCGGATGCCAATCGAGCCGACTCCTCGACGACCTGACCCTCTAGATCCTCCGTCATCTCGGGTTCCGCTCGTTGGCGGCGGAGCTCGTGTGCCAAGGTTCGGACGACCGCGGTTTGGGTTCGCAGGGCCGACGTCGGGGGATCATCGTCGCGCGTCATCGTCGTCGCATGCCTCCATAGAACACTCGAGCAACTTTTAATCCAACCCCAAGGCCCTCTAAGTGGCCCGGGAGCCGTCGGAAGAACATTCGCGGTGGCGCAATCCCTGCGCGGGCCGCTCGCCGTGGCGACGCCCTCGGGCTCGGTCAAAGGCCTTGGGGGTGACGCGGGCACTCGTCGTGCTTTGGTTGGCGTCATGGATGATCGGAGACGGGTGCATTACTACGGCTATGTCGGCTATCCTTACGACGAGGTCCGTGCGCTCCTGCAGCGCAGTTCGCTCGACTTGCTGCAGGGTGCGACGACGTCGGCCGCGGCGCGGGCAGCTTCGATCGCCGCAAGTCTGCGCGTCGGCGTGGCCGGCGTCGAAGTCGCGGTCGACGTTCGGACGCACATTCGTCGAATCCGTGATGAAGAATCGATCGCGGGACTGCCACCGTCCCTGTCTCTCGAGATCGCTTGGGAAGCGTCGCATGGGGCGCCGATCTTCCCGTTGATGGAAGCGCAATTGTCGGCGTGGCAAGTGGGCGCGGGCGAAACGCAGCTGGAGATTGAGGGATACTATCGGCCGCCGTTCGGGCCGATCGGAAGTGCCCTCGACCGGGCGGTGGGCCATCGTGTCGCGCAAGCGGCCGTGCACCGCTTCTTCGAGGACACCCTCGAAGAGATCCGCCGCGAGCTGTCCAAGGCAGAAAAGCCGAGATCCTGATCCGGCCGGTCGCGCGTCGAGGTCGGGGTCGGGGTAGTCGGGGTAGTCGGGGTCGAGGTCGGGGTAGTCGGGGTCGAGGTCGGGGTAGTCGGGGTCGAGGTCGGGGTAGTCGGGGTCGAG
>JBEKOY010000103.1:0-31843 GCA_049521295.1 Polyangiaceae bacterium
CCGAGGACGGCACTGTTGCCGGAGATCGTACTGTAGTTGATGAAGGTGGTCGGAGTGGCCGTCGCGTCCTGAGCCGCTTGGTAGAGACCCCCACCGAATCGGCTGTTCGAATTGCCGTCGATCGTGGACGCCATCACGGTCAGTGTGGCATTCGCATTCCACACTCCGCTATCGGTGAAGCCCGTGACCCTCACGTGATCGAGCGTCGCCAGGGCATTCTGGTCGAGGCGAATTCCAGTCGTGGCCGCGGTCGTCAGCGGTGCCGTTTCGCGCACCGTGAGCTGAGAGAGCGTAACGGTCAACCCATCGATCTCGACACCGGGGCTGACTGAGCCGTTCGTGTCGAGGATCGTCATGTCGGCACCGTGGCCGATGAGCGAGATCGCCGTCGGCATCGCGGCCGACAGCCCGAGCGTCAGACCGCTCGAGATGTCGAACGTACCGCCGGGGATCGAAATCGAGGTCGCGCCTCGGGCGTTCCTGCAGCCACCGTAATCCGCCTGACGCTCGAGCGCCGTGACGGCCATGTCGAGCGAGCACGCGCCCTGAACGGGACCGATCTCGGAGTCGACCGTATCGACGACGATCGGCGGTGGGCCTGCCGAGGCGTCTCCGCCAGCCTCCGGTTGGCCGGTAGGCGTGCACCCACCGGCGTCCGCCGACGCGATCGCCGTAACGCTGGCCCCGGTCGGAGACTCGCCGGAGGACCCGCAGCCGGCAAGAATCGCGGCGATCGCGACCCAGCCCACCGCTTGCGGGATCCCGCCGCGTCCATGGGTGTCGGGCGCCTCATGTTCTACCCGCGCGAGCCGACCCGAGCGGCGCGCCTTGCCTTGCCAGCGGGAACTTCCAGGCGCCCGTCGCTGCTTCACTCCGCGCCGGACGGTGGTCGGTCGACTCAATGCCGGACAATCACGTCAACGACGAGTCGACATCTCCCGTGTACTTGGCCTCGCCGACGCCGGCCACTTGCAGCCCCATCCCGTGACAGATCGTCGTCAACAGCTTGTTGTTCGGGGTATCGGCGAGCGCGACCCACTGCCCGGTGCTGAAGTAGCCGCCCAAGCTGCCAATCATGACGAAGGCGATTTGGGCAGAGTAGTGGTCGTTGCCTTCACGCATGTCGTTGCATAGGAAAACGAGACTGTTGTCGAGCGCCGTCGAGGACCCTTCGGTCGAGGCCTCGAGTGCGGCGAGCAGCGTAGCGACCTGCGTGTACCACCACGTGTCGATCGCGGTCTTGTTCGTCGCACCGGCGGCACCCTGGTGCGCAATCGCATGGTAATCTGGACTGTTGATCGGCGGGGTCAGCCAGGGGAACGTCAAGATGTCGCCGCCCCCGTCGTTGATGAGGTCCAGCGTCACGGCCCGCGAGATGCCGCAGGTCACCGCGGCGGCCGCAAGACGCATCATGAAGTTGACCTGGCTCGTGTAGTTGGTAATGCCGCTGAACGCCAGGCCCTGAGGCGTCAGCGTCGGCGGGCTGCACGTCGCCACGGCCGCCTGCAGATCCATCTCGAGCTGACGGACCGAGTTGAGGTGACTCTGAATCTTCACCTTGTCGTCGGTGCCGACGACGTTTTGAAATGCCGTGAGCTGCGTGGAGACGAGGTCCAGCACGCTCGCTCTCCGCTGGGAGATCGCGGACAGCTGACTCGTCGACATCGTCGCGTTCGGGAAGAGCTGGTTGAACAGGGTGTAGGGATTCGTGATCTGGGTATTGTGGCCGGTCGTGCTCCAGCTCGTGTAGCTGCCCTCCGGAAGACACCCGAGGTTGAGCTGCGGTTTCACCACGCCTTGAGACGTCAGTTGGGTGGAGATGAGCGAGTCGATCGACGGGGACGAGCCGTTTTGGGTGCCCGTCAGGATGCACGGGTAGCCAAAGTGGCCGCCGTACTGGTTCACGTCGAACTCGGCCTGGAGATTGACCCCGCGAGGCAGAATCATCTTGGCCACGTACGGCGACAGAGGCGACATAATGGCCGGCAGGTTCGCCGCGGTGAGCGCCTGCGTCGTGTTGCTCCACTTGCTGCAGCCGTAAATGCCGTTCGTCCAGGTGACGGTGATGAGCCGCTTCGGAAATCCGCCGCTCGCCAAGCCGGCATCGGAGCCGCCATCGGCGGCAAAGGCCTCGTTGTTCAAGATGGGCAGCAGAGCCGCGCCTCCCCCAATGGCCTTGAGGAGGGCTCGCCGCGAATATTTCTCTTTCAAAATCATTGGAGCACCTCTCCCGCAGACGGGGTCCGGTAGCGGAACGTGCGTGAGCTCGCCAGGCTCGACAACAGGGTGGTTACTTTGAAATCGGCGCTCTCGAATGCGGCTTGGGCTGCTTGGGCCGACGCGGCATCGTCGCTCGTCACGGTTCGGCCCAAGCCGTACGTCAGCCACTGGGCCGTAAAGCACTCTTGGGCGGTGGGGCTCGTGGCCAGGAGTGGGGTCATGGCGATGGCATTGGCGACGGTGACGCTCTTTCCGTCCAGCGTGATCGCGATCGACGCATCGACCGGGAGATTGTTGTCCGTCGTCCGCCATTCGCCGAGGCCATCGTAATTCTCGAAGGTGTACCCGTACGGGTCCATAAGGCTGTGGCACCCGACCGCGCACGCCTGCTGATCGTGCATCTGGAAGCGCTGCCGCGTCGTTCCGCCCGCAGAGGCGGCAGCGGGAGGCGGCACGTTGGGCGGTGGCGCCGGAATGATTCCGCACAGCATTTGCGTGTAGAGCGAGTGACCTCGGTATACCGGATTCGACCCGGCCGGGTCGCCGTTCAGCGTGAGCCAAGCAGCCGTGGTGAGCAGTCCGGAGCGCTGCGCGGCAGGCAATGTGGTCGTCTGGAAGGTGGTGCCGCTAGCACCCGTCACGCCGTAAAGGGTCGCGAGGTCGCCGTTGATCGACGTGGTCGCGCTCGTGTAGAGTTCATTGAGCTCGCCCGTACGGTCGAAGATGACGCTCGTAATGAAATTCTGGAATTCCGTGTCCATCTCGGATGCGAGCGTGGCGTTCCAGGTTGGGTAGGTGGTGGCGTCCTTCGGCTGGGCGGCCAATTGGGTCATGCCGAGCCACTGCTCGAAGAAGTTCGCCACGGCGGTGCGCGCCTGCGTAGACGCCAACATCCGTGTGGCCTGGGCCGTTACTTGGGCTTGAGTCGAAAGTTGACCGGCGGCCGCCGCGGCGAAGAGCGTCGCGTCCGGCATGCTGCCCCAAAGGAAGTACGACAGGCGATTGGCGAGCGCGTAGCCGTCGAGCTGCACTTCGGTGCCGGAATAGACCGTCGCTCCGGGTCCGACTTCCCAGTGGTACAGAAATCCTGGCGATTGGAGCATCTCTTCAATCAGCAAGTCGATCGCGCCGTTGAAGTCGAGGCCGAGCGTGGAGACGCCGGTCTGGTAGAGACCGACCAATCCCGATATTTCGGTCGCGTTCAGCGGGCGCCGGTACATCTGCTGACCGAACGTCGTAATAAACGTGTTCGCACAGGTCAGGTCGCTGGAGCTCGCGTCGGCGGCCCCCGTTCCCGGGGTGCAGCTGAGAAGCGTCGAAACGTTCGGTAGCACCGCGGCGGCGAGCGCTTCCGCGTCGGCCTGGTAGGCGGTCGCCGTCGTCACGTCAACGAGCCCCGGCAGCGGGAAGCCGCTCGACGTGTTCGGCACCGGCGGCTCAGCCGGGACGTTCGTCGTGTTGATGCCCGCGGTCGAAACGGCCGCGGCTCCGAATAGAGATGTGACCGTATTGATGTATTCGAACTGCTCGAGGTGCCGGAGCACCATCGTCCCCGCGGCGGTCGTGTCGCTGGCCGTCGAGCCGAAGAGCGTGTCGACGATCGTCGGCGTGCCGGCGGCAGCCCCGTCTTCGCTGGTTGCGGTCGCGCCACCGCTGACGCCCGAAGGCGATGTGCTGCCCGAGCCCGACGTTCCCGGCGTCGTCGTATCGTTGTTCGCGGCGGCCCCGTTGCCCCCTCCCGCGGTGCCCACGGACCCGTTCTGCCCGGGTGGGTTGCCGATGACGCCAGTGCAGGCGGCCGCTATTAGGGTGCAGACGGCCAACCCTGTCGTGTGTACAGCGGTAAGTTTCCTCATTGTCACGCCTCCGCGCGGTCGATGCACTGTGCAGCAGCAAGTGCCGCTCCGCAACGGAGGTGGTGTGGTCCCCCCGGGGCGTTCGGCTGGTTTGCTCGTTTTGCTTCGTTCGTTAGGGCAGTGGCAAACCACGAAAAAATGGCTCACGGAAAGTGGCTGAAACCACGCGGAACTTCGGAACTTTCGTTTGCATAGGAAATTTGCGCCGCGATTGCGTGCCCCACATCGGCATTGCGCCCTCTGCTTCTTTCAATGCGGAATTTTGTGGGAATTTCGTGGAGGCAGGCGCCCTTCACGGACCCCCTTCGTGAGACGGCGCGGAGCCGGGTCCGGAGACGGCCGACAGGCTGGCGGGCCTGCCGACATCGGCCTTTCTCGCCGCAACGGAATTAAGCGTGGCCTGCGCTCAGGAGTCGCCTAGCCCGCGCCTCGAACCCGGCCCGTCGGGGCTTCGCCGTGGACGGCGAACATCGAGTTCCTCCTGCAATCTAAGGCGCGCGACGACTTCGTGGCCCGATCCATGCGCGGAGACCGCTTCGAACGATGACGGGAGCTTTTCTTTTGGCTCCAGGCAAGACAGGGGCGGATCGTATGCATACGATTTGGCCGAACTACGATATGGAACGCCTCTGTCGTCGCGACGCGCTCATCGCGGACCGATGTCCGCTCGTTTTGCCCATGACCGATGGCCACGTGCGGACTCCGACGCTTCTCGCAGGCCAGCGGCGCCCCGGAGGCTCACCAGCGACCCGCGATCCGCAGCTCTGCGCCTCCGAGCCACCCCGAGAGGTCGGCGTCTGCGATCTGCACCCTGAACGCAGCGCCTTGGCCCGTGGTCTTCGCATCCGGCGCCGGTCGAGGGGCCCCCGAACGGGTCAGAAAAAGCACCGTTGCCAAACCGACCCCCGCAGCACCCACTGCGATTCCCGCGGTCGCGTAGTTGGCAAATCGAATGGCCTGGCTGTTTTGGCTTTCGCCTTGCGGCGAGCAGAGGTTGTTCGGACAGGCTCGGTCGGCGTCGTTCTTCTCGGTGAGGGCCCGCACTCCGAAGTACGTCCCCACGCCCCCCGCGGCGAGCCCCAGGGTCAGGACGATCCAAGCGGGGGCCGCGCTGCCCTGGGAGCGCCCTCCGGCCTGGTCCGACGCGGCGCCCATACGAGACGACCCGGTCGAGGGCGGCTCTCGCACGGGCGCGCCCGGATTCGACGCTGCGGGTGAAGGGCTTACCGGTTCGACACGAACCGGGGCGCTTTCGAGCACGGGAACGACCGCGGTCTTGCTGTCCGCGTTCGGTCCGACGAGGATGCTCTGCTTCCACGGAAGCCTTCCCGGAGCCACGGCCTCGATGAGGTGTTCTCCCGGATCGACGGGAACCGGCGACCCCCACGCGGCCCGCGCAAGAATGCTTCCGTCGCACTTGACTTCGAGATCGGGGACGTCGGAACCCGGCGGAACTTGGATGGCCAACCGGGAAAGGAGCGGCGCGAGCAGCGCGATGTGGGAGCGCGCAAAGTCGACGCGCAGCGCATTTTCATCGCGTCTCGCGAGGCCCATGGCTTCGGTAAATTCCACCCACGCGGCGGCCGTCCGGCCTTGCCGCTCGTGACAGAGGGCCACATTGAGCAGCGTGCCGCCCCCGGGTTCGATCCGCTGGCTCTCCTCGAGCTTGGCGCATGCTTCCGCGATCCGCCCCTGATCCAAGAGAGCGCGCCCTTCGTTGAAGAGCTGAGTCGCCACGGTCTTGTCGGCCAACGACGGCTCGGCGTTCGCGGAGCGGGCTGGAATCCCCGCGAAAAGAAGGCATCCCGTGGTAGCCGCCAATCTGGTGCCAAGAATTTTCATGTGCGTTTCCCAAGTTCGCAGTTGCCCGCTTTCATGCGGCTCATCATTGACAAGGCCCGAGAGCTATTTACCATGCGCGGCGTGAGCTTGCCGGAGATCATCGGGGGCAAATATCGACCCCGGAGCGTCCTCGGGGCAGGTTCGACCGGGACCGTTTACTCCGTCGAACACACGCTGACCGGCGAGCTTCTCGCCCTCAAGGTGATGACATCGCATCTCGGCGGATCCGAAGACGCGATCGCGCGCTTCAAGCGTGAAGCGCTCGTCGTGTCGAAGATTCGGAGCCAGCACGTCGTTCGGATCTTCGATGCCGACGTGGCGCCCGAACTCAGTGGCGCGCCGTACCTCGTCATGGACTTGCTCGAAGGAGTCGACCTCGACCAGCTGTCGGACGATCAACGGATCGAGCCGCCCATCGTCATCGAATGGCTGCGGCAGGTCGCGGGTCCCCTCGACAAGGCGCACCGGCTCGGCATCATTCACCGGGATCTCAAACCCGCCAATTTGTTTCTTACGCGGCGTGACGACGGCAGTCCACTGATCAAGATTCTTGATTTCGGCATTGCCAGAATTGCCGCCGAATCGATGTCGGTAGGGTCAACGCAGTGGGGGCAGCTTCTCGGCACGCCGCTCTACATGGCGCCCGAGCAGGCCCGCGGCGATCCGACCCAAGTCGGCCCAGCCACCGACCTGTATGCCTTGGGGCTCACCGCGTACAAATTGCTCACCGGCCGACCGCATCGAACCGGTGTCACGTTGACGGAGATGATCGAAGAGATTCTTCATGAACCGCTCCGGGCACCCTCGGAGATCGGACAGGACTTCGGTCCCGAGTTCGATTGTTGGTTTCTTCGCGCGTGCCAGCTGGACCCCGAACGGCGATTCTCCTCGGCGGAGCAGCAGGTCGAGGCCCTCGCCGGCGCTTTCGGACTGCCGACCTTCGAGGTTGGCATCGCTTCGTCGAGCGGGTCACGGCAGATCGCGGTGACGGCTTCGGAACGAGCGCCGTTGCGTTCGGGAGGCCGTTTGGACGCCATGGTAACGTCGGGCTCGGGCATAACGAACGACCGTCCGCCTCCTGAGCGTAACGTGTGGCGCTGGGCGTTTTTTTCGCTCGCCGCCTTGGTCGCTCTTTCCCTCGTGATCGTTGTCGCCGCGTGGCGCCCGACTTTCCAGTCGCGCGTCTTGGTCGTAGAGCCATCGGTCCCCGCTCCTGCGTCCGGATCCGCCGTTACTCTACAGACGACTGCGGCTCCGCCTCCGCCCACGTCTGCGGCGCCCGCGGTCGCGACCGTTGCCGCAGATGTGACGAAAGTGGTGGCCCCGGTCGCTCCGAACGCCGATGTCCAGCCTGTTCACACTTTTCCGGTACGTACGGCTCTGCCGCGAGTCGCGGTGCCGGCGCCGCGTCGTGGGGTCGGCGACGATGACCCCCTAAGCTACCAGCAGTGAGCGTCCCCGTGCGCCATTCGAGGTACGGCTTTCCGTTCGGGCCGATTGCCGTCATAGCCCTTGTCGCAACCTCGGCGGGCTGCCAACAAATTCTGGGGCTTCACGAGCGCCCGGAACGCGCGGAAGCGGCCGATGCCAATGGAGTCGGCGTCGCGTCGACCGTCAGCCAATGCGGCGCGCTGCCGCAGCCTTCCGAGTCCTGTGCGTCGTGCATGGACCAACACTGCTGCGCGCAGGCGCAAGCCTGCGCCGCAATCCCGGCATGCGAAGAAGCGTCGGACTGCCTCGCCAACTGCAGCGACGCGACGTGTATGGCGCAATGCAATTTGTTTTACACACTCCCGACGACGCTGGTCGCGTTACGCGCCTGCCGAGTACAAAATTGTGCGAGTTCTTGCGGGAGCTCGTGCGGGGAATTCGTCTCAGGCAATTCGAGCTGCGAGTCGTGTCTGGCGACGTCTTGCTGCTCCCAAGGCGCGACCTGTGCGGCCAACACCGCGTGTGCGCAGCTCAATCTTTGCGTCTCGAATTGCTTTGAAGCGGTCTCGTGTCCTGCCGCGTGCGACACGGAGTTTGCCGATGGATCGGCGGACTACGCCACCTGGTACGGCTGCACGGGTCAGCAGTGCGCCTCGGCGTGTCAGCCGGGCACGAACTGGTCGTGTCTCACTGGCAGCAATCTCTGGCCACAGCCTCCAGCGGAGGCCAAGATCACATTTTCGGTGACCTTCGTCGACTTCAGCACGGAGGAGCCGTTCGTCGGTTCGGCGGTCAAAGCGTGCGACAAGCTCGACTATTCGTGTAGCTCCCCGATTGACCGCTCGACGACCGATGCGACCGGCCTGGTCACACTCAGCGTCCCCCCGGGACTGGCCGGATTCGACGGGTATCTCGACGTCACCGGGGGCGAACTTGCCGGCACCGCGAGCGACGCGGGGAGCGACGCGGGCGCAGGAGCGCCGGTGTTTCCGGCGATATGGTACCCCGTGCCTTACGTCGTTGCGGACGGGTGGCGCGGCCGAACCGTGCTCGTCGCGCAGGACGAGTTCGCACAGCTGGCCATGGCAACGGGCACGTCACCCGATGCGACCCGCGGTCAGGTCGCGCTCAATGCGGCTGACTGCTTATTTACCCCCGCCGCCGGAGTATCGTTCAGCCTGGACTCCGCCGATTCGCAAACCGTAAGTTACTACCTCATCGGCGGCGTTCCCGTCACATCGGCGAAAGCGACCGACGGCTCGGGAATCGGCGCGTTCTTGAACGTTCCCACGAGCGCGCCCGCCCGGCTGGTCGTCGCCAGCGCGTTTTCGACGGCCGCGGGCAAGAGTATGGGATCGCTCACGTTCGTCGTGCGCCCGGGTACGTTCACGACGTCGAGCCTATTTCCGCCCCTGCCCCAACCCTGACGCGAACTCAGACGAGCCGGGCCAGTCGCGTGGTTCACGTGCACGCCCCGCCGATTCTCAGGCCGGAAGTTGCCCCGTGTCACCTGGCAGCGAGCCGGAGGCCTCTGCGCATGCGCTGAGCAAGCGACCCCCTTCTCGTTGCCGAAATCTGGAGCGGTCGCTGCCGGGCGCGTAACTCCGCCAATCGAAAGCCGTGCTTTTCGGCAAGGGCAGCGAACATGTCGAGCGTGCTTTCCTGGAGATCTCTACCCAGGCTGGTGTGCTCGTAACGAGTTTCCAAGGCGAGCATCATCGTTTCCGCCATGCACGCATACGCGAGACCATGCCCAAGGCCGAAGTGGAAACCGAGATCGGGCCGCCGTGGGACTTCGACAATTCCGCCATCGATGACGATGACGTCTTGGCGACGAAGGAGCGCGTCGCTCACATTGGCAGGCCGCGACAAATCGCAGATAACCGTTCCAGGCTGTACCATCTCGGGCTTGACCAACTCGTCCGGGCTACTTGTCGCGAGGATCACCAAGTTCGCCTGAGCCAGCACAGAGGTGAGATCGGTCGTCCAACGAAGCTGCACATTGCTCACTTGGCTCAACACGAGCCTTTGATCGGCGTCGCTCAAGAGCAACCGCCCATCGCGTTGCAAGAGCTCTGTGGCGACCGGAAGGTGGCCGAGCGCGTGTCCCAGTGACCCTTTCGGAAGCTCGGCACCGCTCCGTCGTCGACGCGCCGCGTGGCGAATCATTCGCGCCACAATCACCGCGTAACGGCTGCGTACCGCGGTGGAGTCACCGTCGCGGCCTACGAGAACGAGCGACGGAACGCGTTCGGCAAGCAACGACGCCAGCGCGCTGCCGATGCTCCCACCACCCCCGACGATGACGGCTCGGGCCGCCCCGAGGGGACGGCCCGCGATCTTCGATGCTTCTAGAGCCGCGTCGATCGCTGAGACTACAGTGTAACTGTTGCCGCTCGTCAGCGGAACGCCGAGCTTCAGAAGCGCTTTCAGATTCTGAGTGACGACGGAGGTGTAACCACCGAGCCCCACAATCTTCGCGCCCCCCTTGATGCCCAAACGGACAGCTTCCGCAACCTCCTCGAGCGCGTCCTCGGGTGACAGGCGCAGCAGCTGCCTGGTCGTCTTGGGAAGGATGATGAAGTCCCCCGTGGCGGCATGACCCGCAAGGGATTGAATTCGGACCCGTGAGGCGACGAACGGATGGGCGGAGTCCGAGAACCGCTCCGCGATGTCTTGCAGGTCCGACGGGGCGATCCCTTCGAGTGAACGATCGTATTCGGACAGGCTCTTGCCGTCGAGCATGTGAACGATGAACGCAAAGCGCCCCTCTTCACCGTCGCCGCACGGTAGATCCGGCGGTTCCTCCCGCTCAGCGAGTGGAGAAGTCCCGGCGGGGACGCGAGGCTTCCGGACGGGATAAAAGCCCGAGCTCCGGATGATCGGTTCCGCAGGTGGCAGCAAGTGCCGCACGAACCGGTCGGACCGGCCCGAAGCCATCACCGACGCTAGGTCGTCGAATGCTCGAAGGATCCAGTCGCATTCGTCGCGGGTGACGGTCAGGGGTGGCTGCACGCGCAGAACACTCGTCCCGTTCAGCGTCGGAGCGACACGAACACGGCCGACATCGAGCAAGTAGCTCGCCGCAAAAAGGGCGAGGCCCTCTCCGAGCATCGGCAAGAGTGCACCCAGGCCGCGTTGGATGCTCGGGCGATCCGCCTCGAGCTCGACACCGAGCATCAAACCTCGACCGCGCACGTCACGGATGACCGAACCGTACTCGCGCTGCACTTCAAGTAAGCCACGCTTGAGGTAGGCACCTTGCCTTACAACGTTTTCGAGCACGGCTTCACGATCCGATACCAACCGCTCGACAACTCGAAGACCCACGCGCATCGCCAAGCCGTTGCCCGCGAACGTCGAAGAGTGCTTGAAGGCGAAGTCTTTTGTGTAGGCCTTCGGCGACAAGAGGCAGGCCGAGACCGGCACGAGGCCCCCGCCAAGGGCCTTGGAAAGCGTCAAGGCGTCGGGGGTGATTCCTTCGGTCAGGCAGGCGAAAAGCGCCCCCGTGCGCCCCAGCCCGGTTTGAACCTCGTCGACAATGAGCAAAACGTCGTGCTTGTCGCACAGCGCGCGGACCGCCTTAAGGTAATCCGTGGGCGGCTCGATGACGCCGCCCTCGCCTTGGATCGGCTCAACAATGAAGGCGGCCGTGCTCGCGGCGCACTCCCGGAGCACCTGAGCGAGCGCATCCACGTCCCCGTAATGGACGCGGCGGAAGCCCGCCACGGGAGCCCCGGAGCCGGTCTGGAAAAAATCTCTTCCGGTCGCCGAAAGGGCTCCTAAGGTTTTGCCGTGGAAGCCGCCTTCCGTCGAGATAATCCCGAGTCGCCTCGTGGCGACGCGGCAGGCTTTGATGGCCGCCTCGACGGCCTCCGTTCCGCTATTTCCAAATGCAACGTGACGAAGCCCGGGCGGGGCGTGACGAAGCAGGACCTCGGCAAGCTCCCCCGCGCCAGGCAAAAGGGACGGCTGCACAATGGCCGGTTCCCGTGACCGTTCGAAGTCCCGGACGGCGCCCCAGACCCAATCGCAATTGTGACCGAAGGGAACGGCGCCGTAACCGGATACGGCGTCGAGGATATGGTTGCCTTCGGCGTCGACCAGCAGATGGCCTTCGCCGCGCACGTAGCACTTGTCCATGCGCAGGCGCTCAAGCAAATCGGCGACGTGGGGATTGACGAACTCGGCGTACTTCTGCGCAGCACGCGCGTAGCGTCCGGTCGTCGGATCCTGCACGTCTGTTGAGTCGTTCGACTCGTCCGGGGTCCCCGACTCGTCACGCGAGCTGCCAAGCGTCCTGATTTTCGCTCCGTCTTGCTCTGAATGCATTTGGAACCTCGACTTCCTGGTCTCGAGTCATTCGGAGGTGTGCCGAGACGCCATGGTGAGCGAAATGTCCGTGCCTTCATGGCGCTCTCCTACCGTTTATGTCAAAGATTGAGTCGCTCGTCCACAGCGTTTGCGACCACCTGCCGGAGCTTGTCTAAGGCATTCGGTTTGCTGCTCTTGTCCGTACAGCGGACTTCGAAGTGCAGCAGTTCATCGCCACGATTCATGGGATTCCTGGGCCTTCCGTTCGCGATCTCTGCGTCGCGAATTGGCTACTTCCACGGCCACGCGCCCTGCCACGAACGAGAGTTCCGCAGTATGGACCAACCGCCTTTCGCCGACGGGATGGCCATGCAATCCAAAATAACCATTACGTAACAGGCTCAGTGCCATTCTTAGCAAGCGCAGCTTCGGTTCCGCCCATTCGCTGGCCACCTTGTTGCCATTGCATTCGTCACACGTGTTCGACGATTCCGGAGTTCGCTTCGATTCCGCACTAGCCACCGCCGACCTCGACCCCGCCTACCCCGACCCCGACCTCGACCCCGACCCCGACCCCGACCCCGACCCCGACCCCGACCCCGACCCCGACCCCGACCCCGACCCCGACCCCGACCCCGACCCCGACCCCGACCCCGACCCCGACCCCGACCCCGACCCCGACCCCGACCCCGACCCCGACCCCGACCCCTTCCGGTTGTCCCCTGAGCGACTTACATTGGTGCCATGGATTACGCGCTAGGACGATCCTCAGGCCTTGCCCGCGATACGAGCGTCGACGCGCTGTGGGTCACGTATCGGTGGATGACGGTCGGATTGGCCCTGACTGGATTGGTCGCGCTGGGCGTGGCGGATTCCCCGGCCGCAATGAACTTTTTCGTCGGAAACCGGATCCTTTTCTACGCGCTTCTCTTCGGCCAGCTAGGGCTCGTCTTCGCTCTGAGCGCGCTCGCCCCACGTGTGAGCACCGCCGTCGCAGCACTCATGTTCTTCGGCTACGCCGCGCTCACCGGGGTCACCTTCTCGACGCTCTTTGTCGTTTACACGTCGTCTTCGATCGCAGCGACGTTCTTCGTGACCGCGGGATCGTTCGCCGCCCTGTCCGCGTTCGGGACCGTCACGAAGCGCGACCTCAGTGCCGTGGGCCGCTTCGGTTTTTTCGCCCTGATCGGCGTGATCCTCGCGTCCGTGGTCAACCTGTTCTTGCGCAGCAGCGGGCTCGAGTGGCTCATCACGTTCGCCGGCGTGATCGTCTTCGCGGGATTGACCGCGTACGACACGCAACGCCTGAAGGAGATGTTTCAGCGAAGCGGCAGCGTCGCCAATCTCCCGCTCGTGGGTGCCCTCACCCTGTACCTCGACTTCATCAACATGTTTCTCTTCCTCTTGCGCATCCTGGGTGACCGTCGTCGCGACTGAATGCGGCGGCTCGGCGGTTCCCGTCGGAAGCCCGACAGCTAGCGCGCTCCGAAGACGTGCTTACGGTTTCATCATCGGCGCATCGGCCCGACCGTCATCCGGCGGGACGACCCGGTCTGCGCGTTCCGTGCACACTCTTTGACAACAGACGGACGCGTGGACGCACGCTAGTCGCCCGAACCCGGAGCGTTAGCGAGAAAGAGGAACACATATGGCCACTCCCACTTCTGCACCGCCTGCCGGCCCCGCGTTTCCGGACGAGCTTCCGCTGATCGTATTGCCCGATGCCGTCATGTTCCCGGGCATGATCGTCCAACTCGAAATGAAGAGCGCGGAGACGGCCCAACGCTTGTCCTCCAGCGGGTCCTCGTACGTGGCCGTGTTCACGGCCAAAAACGTCGCGGCCCTAGACGCTCCAGCTGCGCAGGACCTCTACCCCATCGGCACGATCGCAAACGTGATCGCGGTGCCTGGACGGGCCCCGAGTGCCGTCGTCACTCTGCGCGGCGTCGCCCGCGCCGAGATCGATACGATCGTGTCCAACGACCCACTTCCGACAGTCAAAGTCCACGAGGCCCGAGAGGTGAACCCCGCAGACGAGGAGCTCGCGCAATTGTTCGGCGCTCTGCGGCACGCCGTGCGGACGGTCATGGACCGGCTGCATGTGCCCGCGGAATTTGCGGCTCAGATCAATGCGATCGACGACGCCGGCGCCCTCGCGGATTTCGTCGCGGGCCGGATGGAAGGGACGACGGCCGACAAAACCGAGCTCTTGGCGACGCTCGATGTCAAGGCGCGCGTACTCGCCGTCCTCACGCGGGTGATTCGACGAGGCGAGGTCCTCAAGATGCGCGACGACATCAGCGCGCAGGTCCAAGAGGAGATGACCAAGACCCAGCGAGAACACCTGCTTCGCCAGCAGAAGAAAGCCATCGAAAAGGAGCTCGGGGAGGGCGACGGCGACGGCGACAACGACTTGGATGCGCTCGAACAGCGCGCTTCCGAAGCGCACGTCTCGGCCGAGGCGGCGGAGGTGGTTGCCAAGCAAATCAAGCGGCTCCGATCCATGCAGGGCGGCTCGCCGGAGTTTTCGATGGTGCGGACGTACGTCGAATGGATCCTCGACATCCCATGGAAGACGAGCACCCCGGATGCCTCCGATATCGCCCACGTCCGTGCCGTGCTGGACGCCGATCACTACGGTCTGCAGAAGGTGAAGAAACGAATCCTCGAGTACCTGGCGGTCCGAAAGCTCAAGGGCGACAAGAAGGGGCCCATCCTGTGTTTGATCGGCCCGCCGGGGGTGGGCAAGACCTCGCTCGGCCGCAGCATCGCTCGCGCTCTCGAGCGAAAGTTCCATCGAATCTCCCTCGGCGGCGTCCACGACGAGGCCGCTTTGCGCGGGCACCGGCGCACATACGTCGGCGCGCTGCCGGGCAACATCATCCAAGGATTGAAGAAGGTCGGCGTCACCAACCCCGTATTCATGCTCGACGAAGTCGACAAGCTCGGACACGACGGATTCCGGGGAGATCCGTCTTCGGCGCTGCTCGAGGTCCTCGATCCCGAACAGAACGACACGTTTACCGATCACTACCTCGAGATTCCGTACAATCTGTCGAACGTGATGTTCGTTGCGACTGCCAACGTCGCCGACACGATTCCGGCCCCGCTACGAGACCGGATGGAGATCATCGAAATCCCCGGCTACACGCGGCAGGAGAAGCTTGCCATCGCGAAGCGACACCTGGTCCCCAAGCAGCTGTCGGAGCACGGTCTCACCGCGGACAAGCTCGAGATCACCGATAGCGCGCTGTCGATCCTCATCGACGGCTACACGCGCGAAGCCGGCGTCCGATCGCTCGAGAAGGGCATCGCCGCCGTCGTTCGTGGGGTCGCGGTGCGCTTCGCAGAAGGACGGGAAGAAACGACCGTCGTCAGCAACCAGGAAGACATTCAGTCCTTCTTGGGGCCCGCGCGCCACGAGGACCCCGTCGCCGAGCGCACCTCGGAACCGGGCGTGGCCACAGGCCTCGCCTGGACGCCCGTCGGCGGACAGATCCTGTTCGTCGAGGCGAGTCTCATGCCGGGAAGTGGCAAGCTCACACTGACCGGACAACTCGGCGACGTGATGAAAGAGAGCGCCACCGCGGCTCTCAGCTACGTGCGCGCCAACACACACCGCTGGGGTATCGCGAGAGACTTTCTCGACAAGAACGACCTGCACATTCACGTGCCGGCGGGCGCGATGGCGAAGGACGGACCGAGCGCCGGCGTCACTCTTCTGACCGCGCTCGTGTCGCTGCTCACGGGCGTTCGAGTGAGACCGGACGTGGCGATGACCGGCGAGATCACCCTGAGAGGGCGCGTGCTGCCGATCGGCGGGCTCAAAGAAAAAATCCTCGCGGCACATCGCGCGGGCATCCGGCGGGTCATCGTGCCGGAGCGAAACCGGTTCGACTTGGACGAAGTGCCCGACGAAATCAAACGCGAGATCGATTTCGTGTTCGTCTCGCAGATGAGCCAAGTCATCGACGCGGCACTCGAGGAGCGACCGCTTCCGCGCCGAGCGAGTACGCTCGACGGCGCGGCGCTCGCGGCGTCGATGGCCCACTGATTGAGCGGCCACGCGCACGGCATCGGAGTCGGCTACCGAGATCGAGATCGGCCGCAAAGCTCGGCTTTTTCACCCGGGCGGCCGGCGTCGACCTCGATCCGGCCTGCAAAGGGGCCGCCATCTTGGCCTTGCGCCCGGGCAGCGGGAGCCTCAACCATGGCCCGATGAGAACGTCGAGAGCGTCTCGAATCGCTTGCCTATGCATGGCCGCAGCCTGCTCGGCGGTCGGTGTCGCGGCCGAAGCCCGAGCCGCTGACGAACCGTCCGGCGAGCCTGGCGCACTCGAGTCAGGCCCAGCCCGTGGGGCGCGAACCGGCTTGCAGGCGGGCGTGCGCGTCGGTTACACGTACGGCTTTGGCGTTGTTTACCAAGGGTTGAACTTGAGCGACGCGAGCTCCGGCGCTCTGCCGATCCTCGTCGACGTGGGTTGGCGAGTGGTCCCGGAGCTCTATCTCGGCGTCTACGGCCAGTACGCTCCGGTATTTCTGAAGACCTACGCCGCGACGTGCCCGAGCGGGTGGTCGTGCGCCGCCCAAGATTATCGCCTCGGCGTCGAAGGGGACTACCACTTCTTGCCGCAGCTCCGATTCGATCCCTACCTCGGACTCGGCGTCGGTTACGAAATTCTGCACTCGAGCTTTGATGGGACCACCATCGTGCCGCAAGGGACGACCTACGTGCCGGCGACCGTCGTGGAGCACTTCACCGATCGCGGCTGGGAGTTCGCGTCTTTGACGGCGGGGTTCGACTGGCGCTTCAACGAGAACTTCGGCGCGGGGCCGTTCCTTTTGGGCACCGTCGGCGAGTACCACACGCAGTCGGGGGCGATCACGATCCGCTCGGCAACCCAACAACAAGCCGAGCCGGTGCCGGCCATCCAGTTAGCCGCCCACGCGCTCGTGTTCGTCGGGATCCGAGGAACGTTCAACCTCTGAAAGCCGGCGCCGGCTTCGCCTCGGCGGCGGGGCGGCGCGCAGGCACGCTATGCTCGGCCGGGTGTCGAACGGAGCCGGTCCGAAGCCGAAGCCGATTCGCTTCCGATCGGCGTCGCGGGCCGCTCTCGCCGTGCACACGCGCGGACAGCGCGTCTCGTACTTCGAGGACCTGTACCACAAGGTCCTGACGGTTTCCTGGTGGCGCTTCTTCGCGGTCGTCACGGCGATGTGGGTGGGGACCAATCTCGGGTTCGCCGCGCTTTATGCCGCACAGCCGGGATGCGTCTCGAACGCCTCGCCGGGCTTGGAGGATGCCTTCTATTTCAGCGTCCAGACGTTCGCGACGATCGGCTACGGCGCGATGGCCCCCGCGACCCGCTACGGGCACGCCATCGTGGTCGTCGAGGCGCTCGTCGGGACGTTGGGCATCGCGCTCGTGACCGGCGTCACGTTCGCCAAATTCGCCCGCCCGACCGCGCGCGTGCTCTTCGCGGAGAAGGCCGTGATTCACGTTCGCGACGGCGTTCCTCACCTCGTCTTCCGTCTCGCCAACTGGCGCGGCAACATGGTCGTAGAGGGACAGCTACGGGTGCTCTTGCTCATGCTGCAACGGACCCAGGAGGGCGACGTCATTCGCATGCCGGTCGAGCTACCGCTGGTGCGGGATCGAACTGCGCTCTTCGCGCTCTCGTGGATGCCCATGCATCGCATCGACCCGACGAGCCCCTTTTGGGGCGGTGCGGACGCCATCGCGCGATTGTCCGAATCGGGCGCCGCGCTTTTCCTCGCCTTCACGGGCATCGACGAGACCCTCGGCCAGCAGATTCAGGCTCGCTACCCATACAAGCTTTCGGACATCGTGCTCAACGCGCGTTTTGTCGACGTCCTGACGATCGAGCCCAACGGCGACCGCACCATCGATTATGCCCGTTTCCACGAAGTCGAGGCGTTGGGCCCGGACGACCGACTTTCATGGACGCACCAGCCGCAAGCTACACCCGGCTCCGAACGCTAACGCGGGCCCACCTCACCGGGGAGTGTTCCATCCGCCGATCTCGGCCACGAGCCGGTCTGCCTGGGGGGGTCCCCAGGAGCCGGGTTCGTATTCCCACATCTCGCTCGGCCCGTTGATGACCGGATCGACGATACGCCACGCCGCTTCGACCACGTCTTGCCGAGCGAAAAGCGTCGCGTCGCCGGCCATCGCATCACCGAGGAGCCGTTCGTACGCGTCCATCTCATCGCTCTTCGGCTGCTGCACGACCGACAGCTCGATCGGCTGGCCGGCCATGTTTTCTCCGGGGCGCTTGGCGCGCGCGCCGATCGCGATCGAGACGTGAGGAGACAGGCGGAACCGAACGTAGTTGCCTACCGACGGCGTCGGCTCGGAGAACACGACCTGCGGCGGATTGCGCAGTTCGACCATGACCTCCGTGCACGTCATCTGGAGGCACTTGCCGGCGCGCACCAAAAACGGAACGCCATCCCACCGCCACGAGTCGACGAAGAGACGCAGCGCCGCGTACGTGGCCATGTACGAGTCCTTGGCAACGCCCGGCTCGTCGCGATAGCCCCGGAACTGGCCGCGCACCATGTTCGCGGCGCTGAGGGCTCTCACGTTGCGCAGGACCTTCGCCTGCTCGTCTCGAATCGCTTCGGCGTAGGTGCTCGAAGGCGGCTCCATGGCCAAGTACGAGACGATTTGAAACATATGGTTCTGGATGACGTCGCGAACCACCCCGGTCTCCTCGTAGAACTTGCCGCGACCCGCCACGCCGAAGCTCTCGGCCATCGTAATCTGAACGTTTTCGACGTAATTTCGGTTCCAAATCGGTTCGAGGAATGAGTTCGCGAAGCGGAAGTAAAGAATGTTCTGGACGGCCTCTTTACCCAAATAGTGGTCGATTCGAAAAATCGAGGCCTCGTCGAAAAACTGATGCAATGTCGCGTTGAGCGCGCGGGCCGATTCGAGGTCACGCCCGAACGGCTTTTCGACCACCACGCGGGCGTTGGTGTGCAGCCCCGCTTCGGCCAAGCGCAGAGAGACCGTCGGGAACATGCTCGGGGGAATCGCCAGGTAGTGGGTCGGTCTCTTGGCATCGCCGAGCTCGCACTTGAGCGCGCTGAAGGTGGCGGCATCCCCGTAGTCGCCATCGACGTACCGAAGACGACCGACGAGCGTGCGGAAGGCCTCTTCGCGCAGCCCGCCGAACTCGGTCACGCTCGCTCTCGCGCGATCGACGAGCTGTCCGAGGTTCCAACCGGACTTGGCGACTCCGATCACCGGGAACGTGAGCTTGCCGCGGCCGGCCATCGCCTGGAGCGCGGGAAAAATCTTTTTATAGGCCAGGTCTCCGGTGGCGCCGAAGAACACGAGGGCGTCGGATGGGGCGATGCGAGGGTCGCGGCTCATGGCCGCGAGAATCTGCGTCAAATCCCGAATTTTGTCACTCTCGCGCCTCGACCTGGATCGCGGCGACCTCGACCTCGCCGACCGCGACCCCGACGACGAACGCGCGCTCTCACGGCTTAGGTACGGAACGCCGCAGAGGCGCGTCGCCGTGCCGCTCGCCGCGTGGCGGAGGCTTGCCGGGCTTGCGCGGGCCCAACGGGCGGGGTGGCACGGTCTCGCCGATGGCCGCAGCGTCGGACCGGCTGATGCGCACCCGCGGATCGCGCGGATCCGGGCGGCTCGCGGCGGTCTCGAACGTCTCGGCGACGTCGCGCGCGACGTCGATGAGTGAGTACGCCGGCTCGACGCGGATCGCGCCCACTTGGTTGCCTTGGATGTGGCCACGCCGACATGCGACAGCGAGCAGGCGACGCGGATCGGCGCCGTGTTGACCACCCCAGCTGACGCGAAAGGTCACCCAGGCGGGGCTCTCCGCCGAGACCTTGACCTTGGCCGCAGTCGTCTTGGGGGCGCGGGGACGATCGCGACGGTCGTCCTGCGGCGGTGCGACGGCGCGTACGTCACGAGCCCGCGTCGGGCCCTGCAGTCCGGCCTTGACGACCAAGCGGGCGACGGCGTGGACCCGCAGGTCGCTCTTCACGATGCGCTCGGCAATGGATAGGGCCTGGGGGTCGATCGTCTCGCCGTCGCCGTCGCGCGCGAGCCAAGCCACGAGTTTGTCCTCGCGCGCCCGCTGGATGGCGTCCGGACCGGGGATGGGCTCCACGCGATGCGCAATCTTGGCACGCGCGAAACCACGCGCGATCGCCGGATAATGCGACGGCGCCACGAACAGAACGCTCTTGCCCTGTTTTCCGGCGCGACCGGTGCGACCGCTCCGATGCGTGTACGTCTCGACATCGGTCGGGGGCTCGATCTGGATCACGCGGGCGATGTCGCGGACGTCGAGCCCGCGCGCGGCAACGTCGGTTGCGACGAGGGCCTGGACGCCACCCTGCCGGAACGCGGCAAGCGCACGATCCCGCTCCGGTTGCTCCATTTCGCCAGAAAGCGTCCGGACGACGAAGCCAGCCTCGGCGAGCTCGCCGGCGATGCGGGCGACGTCCGCCCGCGTTCGCGCGAAAACCAGCGACTTCGCGTCCTCGTCCGACAGAAGAAGGTTGACCAGAGCATCGACCCGCTGCCGCGGCTCGACCAGGTGCACGACGTGCTCGATGTCGGCATGCGCTTCGCCAAGGCGGGTGCCTTGAACGTGAACGGGATCGCGTTGGAAGCGGTCGGCGAGCGATACGACGTCGCGCGAGAAGGTCGCCGAGACCAAATGCGATCGACGCTCCTCGGGAAGCTTCGCGAGAATGGCGTCGAGGTCTTCACGGAAACCGAGATCCAGCATCGAATCGGCTTCGTCGAGAACGACGGCCAAAAGCGTCGAGGCGTCGATCTTGCCGCGCTCGAGGGCATCCCGCAGGCGTCCCGGGGTCGCGACGACGACCGCAGGATTGGATGAAAGGGCGCGCTTTTGGTCCAGGTAACCGGCCCCGCCGGTGACGGCGGCGACCCGCACGCCGAGCGGCGCAACCAGCCACCCGAGCTCCTCGGCCACTTGTTTGGCGAGCTCGCGCGTCGGCGTGAGGACGAGGACGCGCGGCCGCGCAGCGCCGCCGTGCTGTGTCGTCGTGAGGTCCTCCAGCAGATCGCGCACCGCGAAGCCAATCGCGATGGTCTTGCCCGATCCGGTCTGAGACGTGATCCGGAGATCGCGTCCTTCGAGAGCCGCGTCGAGCACGGCCTCCTGAACGGGAGTCAGCGTGTCATAGCCCTTCGTGGCGAGCGCGGATGCGAGCGCGGGGCCGACGATGCGTGCGAGGTCGGCCGCAATCATGGCGCGGCGCTTAGCACGCGAGCGGCAAGGCAGCCCACGGTCATCGGGTCCGAGCCGCCCTTCGCGCTAACCTCGGCAGCGATGAAGCCGCCGACTTTCCCAGCGCCGGATCCCGTCTTGGAAGCCACCGTCCGGGCTCAGGGCCAAAAGCTCTTTGCGCTCATGGACGCGGCTCACGCTCCCGCTTCGCTCTCGAAAAAGGGCATCTACGGCCGCTTGATGGAGTGGGCGATGAAGGATCCCGCGTTCAAGACCCAGCTCTTCCGCTTCGTCGACGTATTGCCGTCTTTGACCTCGTCGGCCGAGGTCGTTCGTCATCTGCAGGAATATCTCGGAGACAAGGCCGTCGAACTCAATCCCGCGCTCAAGGCCGGCCTGGCCGCGTCCTCGTTCGCCCCCGCACTCGTGGCCGGGCCGGTGAAGGCCAACGTCGCTCGGATGGCGTCTCAGTTCGTCGCGGGGCAGTCCGCGGCGGACCTCGTCCAGCAGCTGCGTCGCAATGCGCGCATCGGGATCGCCACGTCCATCGATCTGCTCGGCGAAGCCGTCGTGAGCGACCTCGAGGCCGACGCGTTTCTCGAGCGCAACCAAGACGTCCTCGATACGGTCGCGCAGGCGATCGCCCAAGATCCGGCGCCCTGCTTCAGCGACATCGGCCCGCACGGCGTGCTGCCCCGCCTCAGCCTTTCCGTCAAAGTCTCCGCGCTCACGCCCGACGTTCATCCCGCCGATCCCGAGAACTCGATCGTCGCACTCAAGAAGCGGCTGCGGCCCATTCTACGTCGCGCCGCCGAAGTCGGAGCCTTCATCAACCTCGACATGGAGAGTTTTCGATTCAAAGACCTGACGCTCGCGCTGTTCAAGTCGATCCTCGAAGAAGCCGAATTCCGAAAGACGCCCTCGGTCGGCATCGCTCTGCAAGCTTACCTGCGCGACTCGTCGCGCGATCTGCACGACCTCGTCGACTGGGCGCGCAGGAGCCACCGACCCGTGGGAGTGAGGCTCGTGAAGGGCGCCTATTGGGACTACGAACACGTCTTCGCCCGGCAGCGCGGCTGGCCAGTGCCCGTTTGGGCACAGAAAGCCGAGACCGACGCGAACTTCGAGGCGTTGTCGTTGTTGCTGCTCGAAAACGTCGATTGGATCGCCCCGGCGTTCGCCACCCACAACGTTCGATCCTCGGCCCACGCGATCGCCCAAGCGGAGCGCCTGGGCGTCGATCCGCGGGCTTACGAGTTTCAGGCGCTCTACGGAATGGCCGACGAGCTCAAGATCGCTCTCATCGGGAGCGGCCACCGCGTGCGCGAGTATTGCCCGGTCGGGGAGCTTCTGCCGGGCATGGCGTACCTGGTTCGCCGCTTGCTCGAAAACACGAGCAACGAAGGCTTCCTCCGCGCGAAGGCGCTCGGCGCTTCGACGCCGGAGCAGCTCTTGCAAAACCCCGTCGAGCTCCTCGACGGCAAGCCGACTTCTCCAGCGCCGCCGACGGCCACCCCGAATGCCTTCTCGAACGCGGCCAACAGCGACTTCGGCCGCAGCGACCGCCGGCAAGCCATGAGGGGGGCGCTTGCGCGCGTCTCGGCTCGTCTGGGCGCGCAATGGCCTCTCGTCATCGGCGGCAAGCCGATCGCCGGGGCGGAGTTCGTCGCGTCCGTCAATCCCGCACGACCCGTGCAGATCGTCGGCTATTGGGCCCGCGCAACGGTTCGTGAGGCCGAGGCTGCGATCGGCGCGGCCTTGGCGGCGCAACCCCGCTGGGCGCAGGTTTCGGCCGACGAGCGCGCCGGCATCATCGAAAAGGCCGCGGGGCTGATGGAGGTGCGGCGTTACGACCTGAACGCGCTCATCGTCCTGGAGGCGGGCAAGCCTTGGCTCGAGGCGGATGCCGACGTGAGCGAAGCGATCGACTTCTGCCGCTTCTACGCCAACGAAATGCGCAAGCTCGACCGGGGAACGGTCACCCAGGCGGTGGCGGGCGAGCGCTGCGTGCAGCGCTTCATGCCGCGCGGCGTGGGCGTCGTGATTGCGCCGTGGAACTTCCCGATCGCGATCCTGTGCGGAATGACCGTCGCCGCCGTCGTCAGCGGCAATGCCGTGGTCATGAAGCCGGCGGAGCAGACCACCGTCATCGCCGCCGCGTTCATGGGTGTGCTGCTCGACGCTGGACTGCCCGCGGGCGTCGTGAATTTTCTGCCCGGGTACGGCGAAGAGATCGGCGAGTATCTCGTCTCCCATCCGAAGGTCGACTTCATCGCCTTCACCGGGTCGCGCGCCGTGGGTCTACGGATCTGGGCGGCGGCCGGGCAAACGCGCCCCGGCCAGGCCAACCTGAAGAAGGTCGTGTGCGAAATGGGCGGGAAGAACGCCCTCATCGTCGACACCGACGCCGACTTCGACGAGGCGATTCCGGCGGCGCTGTACAGCGCGTTCGGCTTCAGCGGGCAAAAGTGCTCGGCGCTGTCGCGACTGATCGTGGTCGCGCAGGCGTACGAGCCGTTCGTCGATCGCTTCGTCGCCGCGTGCGGGAGCCTCACGGTGGGAGACCCCTCGCTGCCCGGCACGGTGGTCGGACCCGTCATCGACCCCCCCGCGCGGGCCAAAATCCTCGACCTCATCGAGCGCGGCAAGCAGGAAGCCAAGCTCGCGTTCCAGGCCCGCCTTTCGCCGGACATCCTCGCCAGCGGCGGGTACTTCGTACCCCCCACGGTGTTCGTGGACGTGCCGCCCGACGCCGTCATCGCGCGCGAAGAAATCTTCGGACCCGTGGTCGCCGTCCTCCAGGCCCGCGATCTCGACGAAGCGTTCGCGATTGCCAACGCATCGGACTACGCGCTCACCGGAGGCCTGTTTTCACGAAGCCCGGTCGCACTCGCGCGCGCCGAGCGCGAGTTGGTCGTCGGCAACCTGTATCTGAACCGCGGCATCACCGGCGCGATCGTCGAGCGCCACCCGTTCGGCGGTCTCAAACTGAGCGGTTCCGGAACAAAGGCCGGCGGCAAAGGCTATCTCGAGAGTTTTCTCTTTCCCCGCGTGATCGTCGAAAATGTCATGCGACGTGGGTTTGCGCCCGACGCCGAATCGTGACCGGCCGCGGCCGAGCGCAATGTGTTGTGATGGGATTTTCGTCAGCGGATCCAAAGCGGAGGGACTCCCATCGATGAAGCGAAGGATCGCCGTCACGGTCTTGGCATCGGCGGTCTTCGCCTGCGGCGGATCGAGCACCTCGCCCGGTTCGCGCGCACCGAGTGCGGCGCAGGCGTGCGCCGACCTCGGGAACGCGGAGTGCGCGAGGCTCGCGACGTGCTCGCCCATAGACATGATCCTTCGCTACGGCGACACCGCGACATGCATGTCCCGGGTGACCGCGAACTGCACCACTTCGCTCGCGGCTCCATCGACGGGCAATAGCCCCGCCCACACCGAAGCCTGCTCGCAGGCGTATCCCGGTTGGTCGTGCACGGGACTATTTGAACGACCTCAGCGTTCCGACGGCTTGCCAGCAGCAGACCGGATCTGTGGGGGTCGGCGGCGGATGTGCCTTCCCAGGTCAGTGTCAATCGGGCTTTTGCGCGGTCGCTCCGGGCGACGCGTGCGGCACGTGTGCCGCGCAGCCGACGTTGGGTTCGTCTTGCGCCGGGATCACGACGTGCGGCCCCGGCGTCGCGTGCACGAGCGGCACCCAGACTTGCGTCGTCGTGGCCGCGAGCGGAGGCGCCTGCGGCACGGGACAGCCGTGTGGGGTCGGGCTGTCGTGCGTCGGCTCCGATGCAACGACCAACACGCAGGGAACGTGTCAGCCTGATTCCGAAACCGTCGGGGCCGCCTGCGATCCGCTTCTCAAGGCGGGGGGCCACGGGGGCTGCGACCGGGCCAACGGCCTCGTGTGCAACTCGACGACGAAGGAATGCGCCGCAATCGCCGTGGCCACGGCGGGTCAGCCTTGCGGCGACGTGAACGACCAGAACAGTCCTTGCAGCACCAACGGGGTCTGTGCCGGAGCCAGCGGAACCACGCCGGGGACATGCACGGGCGCCGCCGCCGACGGAACCGCCTGCGATACGACGGTCGGACCCGGCTGCTTGGATCTGTCGCGATGCATCGTGGGCGCGGACGGCAGCACGGCCGGAACGTGCGCCATGAACCGGCTGTCCCTAGCAGCCCCTCCGCTTGCAGCCGCCCTTCCCCTTGCCCGAACCGACTTGTCGGGGATAGGGTCACGCCCACGAAAGAGATGGCCAATAAGACCGTACACTTGCCGGTTGCCGAGTTCGGCGGAACGTTGCGCAAAGATGCTTGGTGGGTCGGCCCGACGGCAACGGTTCTCGTTCTTGGCGGGTTCATTGCGTACGCGACGTGGCGCGCCTTCGAAGGAGGTGCGTACGAGTGGAACGCGTACTTGTCGCCGTTCTACTCCCCGTTCTTCGACGTCCACTGGGCTCGATCCTGGGGACTCGGGTTCTTGACCCCGGCGATGCTGATCTTGCCCGGTCCCGCGAGCTTTCGGTTCACTTGTTATTATTACCGCAAGGCGTATTACCGCGCGTTCGCTTGGGACCCACCCGCGTGCGCCGTCGGAGAGCGCAAGGCTCATCGATACCATGGCGAGACCAAGTTGCTCTTGTTTCAGAACCTGCATCGCTACGCGCTTTACGTGGCCCTCGTGTTTTTGGTCATCCTTTGGAAAGACGCCATCCTCGCCCTGGTGGGATGGCAGGATGGCGTGCATGCGGGAGTCGGGACGCTCGTCATGATCACGAACGTCGTCCTCCTGACCGGCTACACGTTGGGCTGCCACAGCTTTCGACACCTCGTCGGCGGCGGCGTGAACAGTTACTCGAGCGTACCGCTCGGAGGCGTGCGGCACTCGCTCTGGAAGCTCGTGACCGTGTTGAATGAGCGACACATGATCTTCGCGTGGATGAGTCTCTTCTCCGTCGCGCTCACCGACCTCTACATTCGCTCCGTGGCGAGCGGACACCTGACCGACGTCCGGATCTTTTAAGGTCCCCCGCTTTCGCTCGCAGCCCGACTCGTCGCCTCTCGCCGAGTCACCCCATCACGCCACGCAGAGGTACCGAGGATGTCGCGAGACGCGAACACCAAATTCGAAACGCATGAACACGACGTGCTGATCATCGGCGCGGGCGGCGCGGGCTTGCGAGCGGCCATCGAAGCCAGCGCCGACGGACTCCGCGTAGGCCTGGTGTGCAAATCGCTGCTCGGCAAGGCCCACACGGTGATGGCGGAGGGGGGCGTCGCCGCGGCACTCGGATACGTCGAGCCGAAGGACAACTGGCAGGTTCACTTCCGCGACACGATGAAGGGCGGCCGGTACTTGAACCAGTGGAGGATGGCGCAGCTGCATGCCATGGAGGCACCGGATCGGGTGAAGGAGCTCGAAGCCTGGGGCGCCCTTTTCGATCGCACCGCGGACGGGCGCATCCTGCAGCGCAACTTCGGCGGTCACAAATACCCCCGCCTGGCGCACGTCGGAGACCGCACGGGTCTCGAGATGATCCGCACCCTGCAGCAGCACGGCATCCACTGCGGGATGCAGGTCTACATGGAATGCACGATCACGAGACTTCTGACCGACGGAGACCGGATCCGCGGCGCGTTCGGCTATTGGCGTGACAGCGGGCGCTTCGTCCTCTTCCACGCGAAGGCCGTGGTGTTGGCCACGGGCGGGATCGGACGTTGCTTCCGGATCAACTCGAACTCGTGGGAATGCACGGGCGACGGCCAGGCGCTCGCCTACCTGGCGGGCGCGGAACTGATGGACATGGAGTTCATGCAATTCCACCCTACGGGCATGGTGTGGCCGCCGAGCGTGCGGGGCACGCTCATCACCGAGGGGGTGCGCGGCGAGGGAGGAACCCTCCGCAACCAGACCGGCCGGCGAATCATGTTCGACTACATCCCGGAGCTTTACGCCAATGAGACTGCGAGCACCGAACAGGAAGCCGACCAGTGGCTCCGCGAGAGCACTTCGGGCAGCGCGTCGAAGGCCCGCCGTACCCCCGATCTGCTGCCGCGCGACATCGTCGCCCGGGCCATCCACAGCGAGGTCCGGGCGGGGCGCGGTAGCCCGCACGGCGGGGTCTTTCTCGACATTGCCACACGCCGGAGCGCCGAAGACATCAAACGCAAGCTACCGGCCATGTATCACCAGTTCAAAGAGCTCGGCGACGTCGACATCACGAAAGAGCCCATGGAAGTCGGGCCCACGGCCCACTATACGATGGGCGGTATTCGCGTCGACTCGGAGACGCAGGAATCGCGAATCAGGGGCCTCTTCGCAGCGGGAGAATGCGCCGCCGGCATGCACGGGGCAAATCGGCTCGGCGGCAATTCGCTTTCGGATCTGCTGGTCTTCGGGCGCATCGCAGGCCTGCAGGCGGCGAAGTATGCCAAGCGGAGCGAGTTCGCGAGGCTCGACGAGATCGAGATCGATCAAGCCGCCCGCGAGGCGCTGCAGCCGTTCGAACGCGAAAGCGGGCCCAACCCATTTGCCTTGCACGAGGATCTGAAGGACAAGATGCAAGCGCTCGTCGGAATCATCCGCAACGAAGGAGACCTCCTGAAGGGGCTCGACCACGTGGAGCGGTTGAAGGACGAAGTGTCGCGCGCGAAAGTCGACGGCAACCGGCACTACAACCCCTCATGGCACCAGGTGTTCGACATGCGCAACATGCTCGTCGTCAGCGAGGCGATGGCGCGCGCCGCACTCGCACGAAAAGAGAGCCGTGGCGGACACGCGCGCGAGGACTTCCCCGAGATGGACCGGGAGCACTTCTCCAAAGTGAACATCGTGGCCCGCCGCGCCGCGTTCCGCATGCACATCGAGGAGGCGGCACACCCCGAACCGCCCCCCGAAATTCGCAAGATACTCGAGGAGTCATGACGATGAGCCAGAACGCGACCCTCCACCTGTTCCGAGGAGATGCCGAGGACGGAGCGCTCCAGACTTACCAGGTGGAAACCTATCCGGGCATGGTGGTGCTCGACGCGATCCACGAGGTGCAGGCCAAGCAGGAGCCGACGCTCGCCGTGCGGTGGAATTGCAAGGCGGGCCGGTGCGGGTCGTGCAGCGCCGAAGTCAACGGTAAGCCGCGCCTATTGTGCATGACCCGCATGTCCCACTTCCCGGAAGGCGAACCGATCACCGTCACGCCGATGCGTGCTTTCCCCGTCATCAAGGACCTGGTGACCGACGTCTCCTTCAACTTCGAGATGGCGAAGAAAATTCCCCCCTTCAAGCCTCGCCCGCGGGACGCGGACGGGACGTGGCGCATGCAGCAGCGGGACATCGATCGCATTCAAGAGTTTCGGAAATGCATCGAGTGCTTTCTCTGCCAGGACGTGTGCCACGTCATCCGCGATCACAAGAAGGCCAACTTCGCCGGCCCTCGGTTCCTGATCCACCTGGCGACACTGGACATGCACCCCTTGGATACGATCGATCGCCGGGCGCTCATCAAGGACGAGTTCAAAATCGGCTATTGCAACATCACCAAGTGCTGCAGCGAAGTGTGCCCGGAAAACATCCACATTACGGACAACGGGATCATCCCCTTGAAAGAGCGGGTGGCCGACGCCTACTTCGATCCGATCCGTTGGGCCGTGAACAAGGTGACGGGCGCGGACGAGAGGCGGAGGACGAGGTTGCCGCTCGCCCCGGCGGACGGGCCCTCCCGCAAGGCCGTCGGCCCCACCTTCAAGCCGAGTGGCCACGATTGATCGGAGGCCGACGATGGCATTGAATCTGAAGCGGCTACGGCGCGAGAACCTGGGCGCCGCCATCGAGAAGGCAGCACACTACCGCGACCTGAACCAGCCCGAGGAGGCCGAAAGCATCTGTCTGGACGTTCTCGATGTGGAGAGCGAGCACCAAACGGCGTGGAAACTGCTCGGCCTAGCCCTGACGGACCGCTTGCGATCGGGGCAACCTGCGCTGCTCGAGCCGGCCCTCGAGGCCTTCGCGCATTTGTCGAACGAGTACGAGCGCACGTATCACCTCGGGGTTGCGTGGGAGCGCGCGGCCCAGGCCCACTTGAACCGAAGCGAGGCGCACAGCGCCGTCACGGGGTTCGAAAATGCCCTGGGCCTCTACGAGAAGGCGGAGGCGCTGCGTCCGGATCTGCCGGATCCGCTTCTGCGCTGGAACCGGTGCGTACGCATGCTCACGACCGAGCCGTCGCTGCGGGCGGCGTTGCTCGCCCCGCCCGAAGCGCACGTGCACCTGGGTGATTGACGACCGTGCGATGGGGCCAGCGGACCCTTACCGCGTCCTCGTAGCGGCTCTCGGTGCCGCGACCGCCGATCCGGGCCCAGACGACGGCTCCCCGCGATCGAATCGTCCGCGGATTTCTCAGCGCACGCAACGAACGTAGCTCGTATTCGTCACGTCGTTGCCATACGAGAGTCCGTAGTAGAAGAGGACGGACCACGCGCTGCCGACCGTGCCGGCATACGGCGTGGAAGACCAAAAGTAGTCCGGCGGGGTGCCCGGAAACGCCGTGGAGTCGATCGTCGGCCCGGGGGGAGACACCGAAAGGTCCACGATCGTGAGAAGCTCCTTCATCGTCGGAAGGCGCCACGTCGCGCCGTTCAGGCCCAGGGTCGCGCAGTAACTCGCAGCGGCGGGCTGCGTGTAAGTCGAAGACGAAGCCGCTTGCTGCCAGGTAAGCTTCGTCTTGGTGTCGTAGACCGCACCGTTGGCGATCGCGTAGTGCCCGGCCGGCGCGGACGCGCGACCCGCACCTCCACTCGCAAGGACCCCGGCAAAAACCGAGACGACGAGGAGACGGGAGGCAGGACGCTTCATGGGATGCCCTCTTGTCTTTCCGAATGCGCATCGTCAACGAACGCAACGAACGGAGTAAATAATCGATACCCCGTTGTAGTCCGTGTAGCCGTTGTTGAAGTAGACGCCCCACGCGCTGTCGGCGGCACCCGCGTACTGCGTCGAAGACCAGAAGTAGTCTACGGGCGTACCGGGAAAGACCGTGCCGTCGATGCTCGGATTGTACGTGCTCGAGTCGACGATGGAGACCAACTCGACGACCGACGGAAGGCGCCAATCGGCGTGGCCGCCCAGGCTCAGCGAAGTACAATGCGCGAGAGCCGCCGTCTGGGTGTACTGGATCAATGGTGCCGACTGCTGCCAGACGAGTCCGGTCACGTTGTCGGTGACCGTGCCGTCCCCGTTGTCGGTGTAGCTCTCCGGGTTGGGAGCGCCCGCCGTCACATCGACCTGGGCATTGGGCATGGGCCACTCGGCCCAGTTGGGGTCGACGCACGCCCGCTCGCTCCCATCGCACACCAGCCGCGACCCGCACGCCGGCGCACAGGCAGACGTGCCGTCAGCGCTCGTGGACCCGCATCCCGCACCGCCCCATGCGAGCATCCCGAGAGCGCCCCCAACGATGCCGATTCGCCTCACCCGGCTTCCTTTCCATTGGACGGGCCCTGGGCGATCCCATGGCTCCACCGGGCTCTCGGAGCCGCACCCCATCCATTCATGCGGCGCCCAGGCGCCTGCCCGCCAGGGCCAAGTCTGACACAGAACCCCGGCGGCGGCCGGATCATCGAAGCTGTGATAGCCTCTGCTTCAAGGTCGGAGTCGCATGCCATGCGAGCTGGATCGCTCCGCACCCCTGGATCACTGCCAAATGGGAAAGCCCACGCGCAGAAACCCCGTCTGGGACTGAGCCGAAGCCGTGCGCGCACGGCACTGCCCCAAGGGGTTGTCCAACACCTGCGTCCGGGAACTTCGCTCCTATGGCATTCACACCAGAACCCTGCGTTGACGATGAATCGATCCATCGTTTGCGTCCCCAGAGCGACGGGCGTCACGTACGCTCGAAACGCTGGCGTTTCGTCTCCATCGTGGACCGCAGCTCATGAGGTTGCCGCGGAAGAGCGGCCGTCGCCTTGCCGTGGTTCTCGGAACCGCGGTCGGGGGCTGCTCGCTGGGGCCCGCCGTCGACATCCCTGCACCCGTCAACACGCCTGACGGCAAGGCGGCGCCCGCAACGTCGACGGCGTCCGTCGGCGCGGACGCAGGTGAAGAGGGAGGCGTTTCGAGCGCCACTGGTACGCCTATCGTGATCGGCGGTTCGGCACCCACGTATCTGGGCGGCGTTGCGAGCGGGTCCTCGTCCAGCACGGGTGCGTCGTCCAGCGCGAGCACGTCCGCCGGGATCCCGTCGCCCGACACGAGCTCATCGTCCTCGTCCATGGCATGCTCGCCGGTACCGACCGATGGCGGAGTCCAGTTCAACACGCCCGTCGAGTGCACGAGCGGCAAGACGTACATGTCTGGATTTGGCCCAACCATGGAGCCTGGCTATTCCTGCTACAATTGTCATGGGCTGCAGTTCACAGTCGGCGGGACGGTATATCCGACGGCCCACGAGCCGGACTACTGCGATGGCGTCGACGTTCAGAGCGCAACCGTGGTCTTGACGGACGCTCAGAACAACAAAATTGAATTGACCCCAAACTCGGTCGGGAATTTCTACTCGGCGCAGACGGTTGTCATGCCCTTCACGGCCGTCGTCTCGTACCAGGGAAAGTCCAACGCCATGACGACACCGCAGACGAATGCGGACTGCAACTTCTGCCACACGCAGGAGGGCGCCAACTGCGCGCCCGGTCGGATTGTGCTTCCGTGAGTGAGACCCGCGACGTTGGCGCTCGCGAAGCGAGGTCTCGAGATGGAGCAGCCCCCCTCGGCGATGTCGATCGCGCGCCACGCGTTGCCTGGCGGCGAGTCGGCTTTCAGGCCGTCAGGCCTGTGAGCGGCGCAGTGCCGGCCGCGCCGAAGGTGGTGGTCGGCACGCCGAGGGTGTTGAGCAGGGTGATGAACAGGTTGGCCTGAGGCTCGGCGTT
>JBEKOY010000104.1:0-19291 GCA_049521295.1 Polyangiaceae bacterium
GACCGAGCACAACGTGGTCGGCAATTACGCCCCGTCGATCGAAACACTCGATCTCGGGCGGGAGCTTCTCAGCGTCCCGGGCGTGGAGGTAACGACCTACAGCAAGGGCTTCGGCCATTTTGGCGTATTCCCCTACCCCTTGGCGGCACCCGTGCCACCGTACAAGCACACGAACATGGCGTCGATCTTTCGGGCCGTCCGCGCCAATGACCCGAATCGCTACTTTCAATTGAACCATCCGAGGCTTCCAAAGGGAATCGGCTATTTCAACAACATCGGATTCGACCCGAAAGCGCCGCGCACCCACATCCGCAATCGAGTCGATTTCGACGGTATCGAAGTGTACAACGGGTACGACAGCGAGTTACCCGAACGCGTCGATCAGGTGTTGCGCGACTACTGGGCCCTTCTCGACTTCGGATGGCGTTACGCCGCGACCGGAAGCAGCGACTCGCATCGCATTCAATACCATTGGGCCGGCTATCCGCGCACGATGGTGACCGTCGACTCCAACGCATCCGCTTTGGAGGATGAGAAGGCCGTCGACCCTCTCGTCGTGGTCGCGAACATCAAAAAGGGGCATTCGGTCGTCACGAGTGGACCCATGATCGAGTTCGAACTCGCGGGCGTACGCCCTGGCGACGAGCTGTCCACCACCGACGATCCGATCTTGGGGCATGTTCGCGTTCGCGCGGCGCCGTGGATCGACGTAACGCGCGTGGACGTCGTCGCGGGCCAGATCGGTGGCACAACCAAAATCGTCGGGTCGTTCGAGGTGCCTTCGCGCCCCACGGCCATCGGACCCGAGCCGGGCACGCTCGCGGAGGCGCAGGCGCGCACCATTCGGCTCGACCGCGATCTGGCGCTGTCGGTCGGGCCGGAGAACGGCTGGGTGCAGGTCGTGGTCCGGGGCGACCGGCCGATGGACGACGTGCTGCCTTTCGTTCCAGTTCCCCCGATGGGGTTCACGAACCCGGTCTACGTCGTCCGTCACGCCGTGGCACCGCCGCCGTTTCCAGGTGTGCCGCTCAATTCCCCGGCTGCGGGTCGAGATCCGGCAGGCTCCCAGTCCCCCTTGCCATGACTCCGAGCCTCGCACCGGTGTCCGGGAGGTGATAGCGTCCCAGGCAATTGGGGCGAGCAAAGCCCGAGCTCATGCGCCGCCGACGAGGCGACAACGGGCGGAGGCCCCAACCCCGCTTAGCGACTCCGGAGCGAAACGAAGTGAATGCGGCATTCGGTCGCTATCGCCTGCTCGAGAGGCTCGGGCAGGGGGGCATGGCGGAGGTCTTCAAAGCGAAGAGCTACGGAGTCGAAGGCTTCGAGAAAATTCTCGTCATCAAGCGGATCCTGCCTGAGCTCGCCCGCAGCCAGGAATTCGTGGACATGTTCGTTCACGAGGCAAAGCTGGCCGTCCGGCTGTCTCACGCGAACATCGTGCAGGTCTTCGACCTCGGCAAGGCATCGGGTGGCGAGGGGATCGTTGGGTCGGACGCCTACTACATGGCCATGGAGTACGTTCAGGGCCTCGATTTGGCGAGCGTACTCGGGCGCTCCCGCCGGTCCCAAGGCGCGTTGCCCATTCAGCTGGGCGCCTACGTCGCTTCCGAAGTGGCCAAGGGGCTCGATCACGCTCACCGCCGCCGCGACGAACAAATGCGGCCGCTCGGTATCGTGCACCGCGACGTCTCGCCGCAGAATGTCCTTGTCTCGTTCGAAGGCGAGGTCAAAGTCACCGACTTCGGCATCGCCAAGGCGCGAGGCGCCCTCGACCGGTCCGGTCACGAGGACACTCATGCGCGCGCCCTGCAAGGCAAGTTCGGGTACATGAGCCCCGAGCAGGCGCAGGGCGAATCGGTCGATGCCCGCAGTGACCTGTTCTCGCTCGGTACCATCCTGTACGAGTGCGTCGCGGGAGTGAACCCGTTCAGCGCACCGACTACGTTCGAAACGCTGCGCCGAGTCCAGGCTTGCGAGTACCCCCCGGTCGAGCTCTTGCGCCCAGAAGTGCCGCCGGAGCTCATCGGCATCCTGAAAATCGCGATGGCGAAGCACCCCGACGATCGGTACCCCGATGCGGGACGACTGTACGAAGCTCTCCTCGCGTTTCTCTACACGCAAGGGAGTCGCTACGGCGCCCACGAGCTTGCCGAGTTTCTGTCGCGCTTCCGCGATTCGATCGAGGCGAGCACGAGCACCGCCAGCCGCGATCCGATGCTCGAAGCGGATGCGGCCAATCCTCGTGTCGAACGGACTCCGGTCGAGATCCCCGCGACGCGTCGAGCTGCGAGCGTTCGCGTGGATCGGGGCTCGGGTCTGGCCGCGATCGAGCGCGCCATCGACTTGGGGGAGCGCCGCGAGGTCACTGCGCTGGTACTCGAACTGCCGCGCGAGACGCCGGACCACGTCGTCGACAAAGCGGCCCATGTCATCGAACGGTGGGGTGGCCGCGTGACGCGTCGCGAGGCGGGTCACATCGCGGCGCTCTTCGGTCTCGGAGACCCCGACGGTCGCGACACCGAGATGGCCACACGCTGCGCGCTCGTCGCGTTGCGCAGTCTCGACGCGTCGCGCGCACCCGGAGCGGGATTGCACATCGGACGGATCCACATTTCCGCCTCGGGGGAACCCACGGACGACGATCGGATGGGTGCTCTCTTCGACACCGCGCGCGAACTCGCGCGCGTGCGCGACGGTCAGGCGGCCATCAGCACGCACGCGATGAGGCAGGTCCGCGCCCTCTTCGAATTCGAACCGATTACCGAGAGCGACCAGCAGACGCACGTCGCCTCCGTTCTCGTAAAGGCCCTGCGAGGCCCCGCCGAAACGTACGGGCGCTTCGTAGGACGCAAAGAGGAGCTCCGTCGCGTCGGCGAGGTCCTTGCGGCCGCGACGAAGCGCACGTCGCGAGTCATCACGGTTCGCGGCGACAATGGTGTCGGCAAGACCCGTCTTCTTTACGAGGTGGAGCGGCGCCTGCGGAAGGGCGGCTACAACGTCGGCTTTCACACCGCGTCGTGCCCTCCGCGCGGCAACGACTTTCCGCTTTCCGGTATCGTCAGCATGCTGCAGGTGCTGTGCGGTACGAACGAGGGCGACGCAAACGATCGCATCCTGGCCGTGCAGCCGCGTTTGCGCGCGCTCGGGCTGAACGCCGACGAGGTGAACGCCGTCCTCACCGTCCTCGGCGCGAACGTCCCTGCCGCGACGGGGGACGGCAACGCGCCGCTGCGTCAGGCGTTCGTGCGTATGGTGCAGAGCCTCTGTGAAGACCGCCCCCACACGTTCGCGTGGGACGTGGCCCATGCGATGGACGAGGAGAGCTTCGTCCTACTCGACGAGGTGCTCCGCCGACTGCGGCAGGCGCGCCTGGTGTTCATATTCGCGGCGCGCGCCGGGTTCTCGCACCCGCTCGAAAGAACAACCGGCCACGTCGCCATCGACCTCGGCGATCTTGCCGCGCCGGAAGTGGAGCGGCTCGTCGCGATGCGTCTCGGCGTCGACAGCGTCTCCGACGAAATTCTGCGCTTCGTCCGGGCTCGCGCCGGGGGCCATCCGCTGTTCGTCGAGGAGGTTATCAAGGGCCTGGTCGACGCCGGCGGGGTCACGGTGGCGGAACGGCGGGTCGTCGAGATGAATCTGGTCGGCCAGGATCTGGCCCTGCCGAAGACGCTGCGCGGCCTGGTGGCGTCTCGCGTCTCACGGTTGAGCAGCGATGACCGCGCGATGCTCCAGGCGGCATCGGTGCTGCGCGATCCCATCGACGTCAACGTCTTATCGAGCATGCTCGGCCGAGCGATGCCCTCGCTCGAGCGTTCGATCGCCACGTTGAAGGCGCATCATTTCGTGGTCGACCGAGGGCCGAGCGAGCTGCGATTTACTTCGCCGATCGTGCCGGAGATTGTCGCCGACGCGTTGACCCCGGAAGCGGCTCGCGAGATGCACGCGGCTGCGGGTCAAGCACTCGAAAGCACGCTCGGCGCGCGCGCGTGGGAGCAGGCCGCCCGCATCGCGGGCCATCTCTACGAAGCCGGCGACCGCGAGCGCGCCGCGACGTATTTCGCGAAGAGCGGTGAGCGTAGACTCGAAACGCGCCAGCTCGATGCTGCCGCGCGCGACTACGCTCGGGCCGTCGTTCTCGCAGACGTCGTGACGAGGACTCCCGAGGAGCTCGCAGCGTGGCTCGCCGGGCTGGCGGCGGCCGTGCGCCTGGTCCGCTCCTGTCCCGAGGCACCCGAGCTGTGCCGGCGCGTCATCGAGCGCGTGGACCAAGCGCAGGACCGTCGAGTTCGGGTGCGTGCCCACGTCGCGGCGGGGCAGCTGCTCACCGCGGTTCAACTGATGGATCAAGCCCGTCGCCGTCTCGACGACGCGCGGGCGCTGGCTGGGACGGATCCGCAGCTGATGGTCCCAGTACTGATCGCCGGCGCCGACTTGGCCACCAATCGCGGCGATCTGCGACGGGCGGCGCAGTTGCTCGACGAACTGCGAAACCTCGCTCCGACGCTGGCCGATGAGCGGGAGAAGCATCGCGTGGCACTGCATCTGGCCCAGGCGAGCGCCGGTGTCGGCGATCGAATCGGCGCTGTGGCAAGACTCGGCGAGGCCGAGCATGCGTTGCCGGACGATCGAATGGCCGCTCTCGAGCGCGTGAACGTCCGGTCGGTGGTCGACCTGCTGACTCGCGACTTTCGATCGGCGGTTCTGCATAGCGAAATGGCCATCGACATGAGCCGCGAAATGGGCCTCACGCACGAGGCGATGCTCAATCTGCACAACCTCGGCGTGGCCCTGGTGCAACTCGACGACGCGCCACGAGCGCATCAGGCATTTCGAGAATCGCTCGCGATGTGCGAGGAGCATGGCTACGAGCGCCTCGCGAACCACAACCGAATGTTTCTCGCGTATCTCGATGGGATGCAGGGAGCGGCCGACGCCGACAAACTGCTCGTGCAGGGGTTGGCCTACGCGGAGAGCAAGGAGTTCGTTTGGGAGCTCGTGGGGGGCGGCGCGTTGTTGGCGAAGCTGCTGCACCGTCGCGGCAGAACCGACGCGGCGCGGTCGGAATACGAGCGAGCGCGTGCGGCCGCAATGCGGACCGGTCACAAGCTCATCGCCGACGAATGCGAGGCCGCATTGGCCAAGTTGGGCGGGGCCCACGCTGCGCTCAGCAGCGCCCGCCGAGAATCGGCTTCGTAGCTCCCTCGACGCCTAGCGCCGGCCGTGAATCGCGCCGAGCTCTGCGATGAGCCTGTCGTGAATCTGGCCGTTGGTCGCGACCACTTGGCCTGCCGTGACCTCGGTTGGAGCACCGTCGTAGCCAGTCACCCGACCCCCCGCCGCGAGGACGATCGCGCTGCCTGCGGCGATGTCCCACGGCTTGACCTTTCTCTCCCAATATCCGTCGTATGTGCCGTCGGCCACGAGGCAGAGGTCCATGGCCGCAGAGCCGCACCGCCGGACGGCTTGGCACTTCGATTTGATGGCCACGAATGCGTCGAAGTTGTTGTCCGCGCTCGTGTGGCGATCGTAGGGAAAGCCGGTGGCCAAAAGCGCGTCCTCGAAGCGGTCCACCGCGCTTACACCGCACGGTTCCCCGTTGCGCGTCGCGCCTTGCCCGGCGACCCCCACCCATTCGACGCCGAGCGACGGCGCGACGACCACGCCCAGCACCGGGCGGCCCCCCTCGGCGAGGCCCACCGACACGCACCAGAACGGGTGACCGTGCACGAAATTGGTGGTGCCATCGATCGGATCGACGTACCAGGTCCGCGCATCCGGGCCGTCCGCTCGCCGTCCGCCCGTTTCTTCGCCGACGATCGGGAATGACGCAGCCGAGAGTCGCTCGCGCAAGAGCGCTTCGCTGTCGAGATCGAACTGAGTCACCAGATCGATGCGTCCCTTGTGAGTCGTGGCCGGATGGTTGCGCCAGCCCTTGCGTGCGACCTCCCCCGCGGCTCGTGCGGCCCCGAGCGCCAGTTGCACCAGTCCAGACGCGTCGGAAGAGCCGTCAGCCATCGTCGTACCTTTGAGGTTGCGCGTGTTCGCCGTCGGCGAGCATTGTGAGAATCTTGCGATGAATGCCGCCGAACGTGCCGTTCGACAGCAGCGCGATTGTGTCGCCCGGGCGCACATTGTTCGCCAGGTGCGATGCGATGGCGTCGACCGCGCTGGTCCCCCCCATGGCACGAGCCTTGGAGCCGAGCTCACGGGCCAATCGCCCGACGTCGAGACGCTCGCCGTCGGGGATCGCGGTGCGTGCCGGAGGGGCCAAAAGGACGTGATCGGCGACATCGAAGGCCCGCGCGTAGGCTTCTTGGTGCACCGCGCGGCATGCCGTCGCGCTCCGAGGCTCGAACGCGACCCAGAGGGCCCCGCTCGCGTGGCGGCTTCGCAATGCGCGCAGCGTCGCATCGACGGCCGTCGGATGATGAGCGAAGTCGTCGTAGACCCGTACGCCTCCGGGCTCCCCGAGCAACTCTTGCCGCCTGAGCACGCCCTCGAAGGAAGCGAGGCACGTGCGGGCCTCTCGTTCGCCCACGCGGAACCCCTCCGCGCAGGCCGCAATGGCCGCGATGGAATTCCGGATGTTGTGACGCCCCGGAACGCGCAGCGTGTAGCGCCCGCACGACACCCCCGCTGCGAACAAGTCGAACGTCTGAAGGCCGCCGGGCAACGTCGCAGCCGGCGAGCCGAGCCAGACGGGTGTCACTTCGCCGGTGTCGTCCCCATCGAGCGCGTACCAGGTCACGCGCGACCTGGCCTCGCGCAGGACGATCGAACGAGCGCGTGCGTCCACCGCATCGCAGACAACGAGGCCGCCCGGCGGGACGGCGCGCACGAACGCACGAAACGCGTCCTCGTACGACTCGACATCCGGGTAGATGTCGACGTGATCGTGCTCCACGCTCGTAACGATGGCGACGTCGTCGTGCGACACGCCCACGTAATCGAGAAACTTGGGCTGCTTGTGCCAATAGACAGCGTCGTATTCGTCGCCCTCGACGACGAACGGCGCGCGCCCGTGATCGGGTCGCACACGCATCGAGCCGATCGCTGCACCTGCCGCCAAGCCTTTCGGAACGCCCCCGATGAACCAACCCGGATCGAGTCCCGCACCGGACAGGATCCAGGCGCACATGGCGCTCGTGGTCGTCTTCCCATGGGTGCCTGCCACGACGAGTGGGCGCCTTTGGGCCAAGAAGCGGAGGCGCAGCGTCGCCGACATCGAGCCACGCGGCAGGTCCAGCCTTTCGAGCGCCAGCGCTTCTGGATTGTTGCGGCGAATCGCATTTCCGACGACGGTCCAATCGGGCTTCGGCGACAAGTGCGCCGCGTCGTATCCCTGAAAACAGCGCACGCCGATCGCCTCGAGTGTCGGACCGACGGGGGGATCGAACGCGACATCCGATCCGCTTACGTCGTCGCCTGCTGCGCGCAGCAAAGCGGCGAGTGCGCCCATCCCGGTCCCGGATACCCCGATGAGATGAACGTGCATGCACCTCAGCCTTTGGCAAACACGAAATCGTCCCCGTTCAGATCCACCTTCACGATCGTTGCCGGTGGGTGTTCGCCGCGCAGGATCTCTTCCGCAAGCGGATCCTGCAATTTCTTGAGAATGGCGCGCTTGAGCGGTCGCGCCCCAAACGCCGGCTCGTAGCCTAGGTCAACGAGCTTGTTTTTTGCCGCCTCCGTCAGCTGCATCGTGAGCTCACGGTAACTCATCAGCTTGTCGAGGTGGTGCAGCTGAATGTCGACGATTCCGCGCAAGTCCGCTTTCGACAAGGGGCGAAAGAGGACGACGTCGTCGATGCGGTTGAGAAACTCTGGTTTCAGGAATGCGCGTAACTCCTCTTGAAGCACTTCGCGCAATGCCTCGAGCCCTTCGGGCGTGCCGAAAAGCTTCGGGTCGGTTTCGAGCAGACGCTTGCTGCCGACGTTGCTCGTCATGATGACGACCGTGTTCGAAAAATTCGCGGTGCGCCCCCGCCCGTCGGTGAGCCGTCCGTCGTCGAGTACTTGGAGAAGCAAGTTGAATACGTCCGAGTGCGCCTTTTCGACCTCGTCGAAGAGAAGCACACTGTAGGGTCGCCGGCGCACGGCCTCCGTGAGAAATCCGCCCTCTTCGCTGTCGACGTACCCGGGCGGCGCTCCGACGAGGCGCTGCGCCATGTGCTTTTCCATGAACTCGCTCATGTCGAGTCGAGTCAGGGACTGCTCGTCATCGAACAAGAACTCGGCGAGGGCCTTCGCGAGCTCCGTCTTACCGACGCCGCTCGGACCGAGAAAAAGAAAGGAGCCGATCGGTTTGCCAGGATCGCGCAATCCGACGCGGCCGCGTCGAACCGCTCGCGACACGGCGCGGACGGCCTCGTCTTGCCCGACGACGCGTTCGGCGAGCCGCGATTCCATTTTGAGCAGCTTATCGCTTTCCGCCTCGAGCATCTTGCTCACGGGGATGCCCGTCCACTCGCCGAGGACGACGGCCACGTCTTCCTCGGTCACGACGTTCGACACGCCGCTCGGTGCCTCGCGACCCACGGCCGTGCCAGCCGCTTCGAGCCGGCGCTGGACGTCGGGGAGTTGAACGTGCTCGAGTTCGCCGAGCCGGGCGAACGCCTGCGTCTGACGTGCCCGGCGGATTTCCTCCTGAAGATGCTCTTCTTCACCGCGTAACGTGGCCAGTGCGGCCATCGCTCCGCGGCGCGAGTCAAGTTTGGCCCGCATCTCGCTGACGACAGGTTCGAGCGCGCGCATCTCCTTTTCGAGTCGCTCGCGCGTCTTGACGCTCAACGCGTCGGTGTCTCCGGCGAGCGACACTGTCTGCGCTTTGAGCGACGCTAGACGGCGAATCGCCTCGTCCACCTTTGCAGGGACCCCGTCGATCTCGACGCGCTTGCGCGCCGCCGTTTCGTCGAGCAGATCGATCGCCGCGTCGGGTAGGGCGCGGTCCTGCAGGTAGCGCTTCGCGAGGCGGACCGCGGCCTCGATGGCCCCTTCCCCGATCTGCACCTTGTGGTGTGCCTCGTATTTCGAGGCGATTCCGCGAAGAATCTCGATGGCCGGCTCGAGCAACGGCGCTTCGATCGAAAGGACGCTGAACCTGCGGAGCAGTCCCGGGTCGCGCTCCTGCATCTTTCGCGCGCCGTCGAGGGTCGTCGACGCAAGGATCCGCACTTCGCCGCGCGCCAGCATCGGCTTGAGCAAGTCACCGACGCCGCTGCCCGCCGCTCCCTGACCCAGCAACGAGTCGATGCCGTTGATGTAGAGAAGCGTGTCTCTCCTGCCGAAGGAAGACGCCGGCGCCGCGCGGCCTGCCGGGTCGCCCTGCGAGGACCGCGAGGACGGATCTTCGACCGCGCGACTCGGCGCAGCCGAGACGGCGGCGAGCACCTGGCGCAAGCGCTCTTCGATCTCGCCGCGCAACTTCGCCCCGGCGACCAGGAGTCCCGTTTCGAGCTCAAGCAAGCTCAGTGTGGCGAGGCTTTCGGGTACCTCGCCGGCCGCGAGACGCATGGCCAGAGCGCCGACGATGGCGGTCTTGCCGACGCCGGCTTCGCCGACCAAAAGGGGATGGTTTTTCTGCCGTCGTTCGAGAATCTGCAGCAGCCGGCGGACTTCGACGTCGCGCCCGATGACCGGGTCGAATCCGCCGCGTCGCGCCCGCTCGACGAGATCGTGGGTGAAGCGCGAGAGCACTTCGGAAGTGCCGCTGGCGGCGGACGTCGCGGTTGCCTCACGCGGGACGCTTCTCAATGCGGCCATGTGAGGGCGCAGGCTTCCCGGCCCGAGACCGAAGGCCTGCAGCACGACGGCTGCGGAACCGCGGATTTCTTGGGAGAGGGCATTCAACAGGTGCTCGACCTCGACCGTTCCGCCGTCCGCTTCCTTCTCCGCTCGGCTGAGAAGCTGGAGCATAGCGTTCGACAAATAGGCGAGGCCGGCGGTGGTCCTGTTGATGCGCCCAAGCGCGGATTCGGTCTCCACGGAAAGGTCGGCCGGGTCGGCGCCGGCGCGCCGAAAGACCTCTTGGACGCCGCGATCTCGTTCGATGGCGCGAGCGAGCAAATGAATCGGTTCGACCTGGGCGTGCTTCCGATCGTCGGCCAGCCCTTGCGCGCCCGCGACCAGAGCCTTCGCGTCGGGTGCGTAGCGGTCGAGGTGAATCGTTTGCTCCGCGGCCATGGCGGTGGCAAGTTAGCATGTGACGATCCCGTGCCCGCCGACGTAACCATCTACACCACGCGAGTCTGTCCGTACTGCATCGCAGCGAAGCGCTTGCTTGCGCAGCGCGACATTCCGTATGAAGAGGTCGATGTGACGTCCGACCCGGACCGGCGCGGATGGCTCTTGCAGACCACCGGAAGGCGGACCGTGCCGCAGATCTTCATCGGAGACGAAGCGATCGGCGGCTACGACGACCTTGCGGCATTGGACAGGGCAGGGCGCTTGCGCGAAAAGTGGAACAAAACTTGATGCGGTTGCGCTAGGTCGCATCCGACAGCGCTTCGACGAGACGCGGTACGTCACGAGACGCCAATGCGCAGAGCGCTACGCGCAGCGCTCCACGGCCGCTTGCGAGCACCTGCGGCACGACATAGATGCCGCGTTTGGCCATCGACGCCGCACGCTCCAGCGCGCGGTCGACGAAGACGGTGACGAAGAAGCCGCCATCGTAGCGAGGGTAGTGGAGTCCACGCTCGCGTGCGAGCCGGTTGAACAGATCGACCCGTGCGAGCAGAGTGGCCTTGAGGTGATCGCGTTCCGCCGTGCACGATCGTGCCGCGGACGGGTCGACGAGCAGGCGGGTGATCGCGACGAGGCCGCCCCGATTGCAGTTCGACCAAGTGCCGCGACAAGAATAACTGAGCGCCGCCTCGACCCTTGCCCGCTCACGGTCATCGGCGAGGCACGCGACCAGCGCGCCGACGCGCAAACCGTAGTGCGTGTAGGACTTGCTTGCACTCCACGCAAAGAGCACGGCCGCTGTCCCCGCGAGAGGCAGCAACCGGGCTGCCAGACTTCGCGCAGACCGTGGTCCGTACAGCATGTACGCACCATCGACGAGGAGCGTGACGGGGCCGCTGGCCGCACGACTCGCGATCGATTCGACGATCGCGTGCCATTCCTCGTCAGTCAGTGAGTAGCCGGTCGGATTGTGTGCCGGGTCGTTCACGAAGACGAGCGATCGCCCCTGCGTTGCCAATTGTCGGCCGATGGCGGCGTCGAGGCCGGCGACGTCGAACGAGCCGGTCGCCGAGAACATCTCGAAGGTCTCGAGCCTGCGGTCCGACTCGTCGCATAGGGTCTTGTACGGCGACCAGTACCAGCTTGCCGTCAGCGCCGCTTGCCCCGGCTCGAGGAAGTTCACGATGGCATGCCGCAGTGCACCCGACCCTCCCGGCGTCGCCACCGCAACGGCACAAGCCCGCAGGTCGGGGGCATCGGCCAGCAGGTCATCGATCACCGCGCGACGAAACTCGGGGGTCCCGGCGATCGGCGCGTAAGCGGCCCATTCGGCCTCGTGCACCTCGCGCACGGCGCGCGCGGCCGTCGGCAATATCGCGAGTTGGCCGTCTTCGCCGAGCAACACGCCGATGGTCGCGTCGACGATGGTCTCGCCGCTTTCTTTGCGCCGATTCGCCTCTTGATGAAGAGAAAATATCGGATCGTCGGACGGGCGATTCCGGTGGGAGGGGATGAGGTGCGGGGGCATCGAGCGGGGGTACTAGCGCGGGTTGGAGCGAAGGGCGCTCACGGCGTCGGGCGCGCTCTCTCGCTCTGCCACTTTGTCATGAGACGCGCGTGGCCGTTTGCAGGGGCTGACAGCTTGGCTGGTTCGGCCCGCGCCGCGAGACTCCGAAGCCTTCAACGATGGGGAATTCAAGCGTGGCATGTGCCATGCTCCCTCCTCCGTCCAGCCACATGCCTCATCGCGCGTGCCCGACGCTTGCTTCCGCCTCGGCGACCGGGGTTCGCCGCGCCATGGCCCCGGCGCGCACCGGGGCTGCGGCGGCGGGCGGCGGTTTCGCAGCCGCACGGCGTCGCCGGAGGCGGAGGTGAGCACGCGCAGACGCTGGACGGGCAGACTCTCGGTTGCGGCCTTGCTCCTGCCCGCGGGTGCGAGTGCCCAGGATCTGGTCGATCCCATTGGCGGCCACGTGCGAAAGACCGAATCCCCGCAGAACTTCGCCGCAGAGATTCGCATTGCCCCATTCTGGCCGCAAATCGACAGCGACCCCGCGCTTCATGGCGCCACACCGTACAAGGCAGTCTTCGGGACCACGCCGCTTATCCTCGTGAGTGCGGAATTCGATTGGCAAACTTATCGAATCCCGTATTTCGGGACGGTCGGTCCAGGCGTCGGAGCGGGCTTTGCGACCCGGAGCGATCCCGCGCTCTTTCAAGAGGAACACAACGGCACCACCATCTCCGGGGAGAACACTTCGATCACGATATTTCCCTTCTATGGAGCGGTCGTCGTGCGAGCGGATGCGCTTTGGCGCAGGGCCCGCGTGCCGTTCGTGCCCTATGCCAAGGTCGGGCTCGGCCTGGCGCTCTGGCGGGCATCCAACACCCTGGGCACGTCGAGGTCTGGGGGGAGCGTCGGCGAAGGGCATTCGTTCGGAACTCACGTGGCGCTGGGTCTCGCGCTGAACCTGAACCCGTTCGACTCGTACGCGTCGTCGGCATTCGACGATGCCATGGGCGTGAACAATTCGTATTTGTTCTTCGAGTGGACTCGCGAGGATCTGGACGGCCTGGGGGCGCAAAGCGACCCTCTGCGCGTCGGCGGCACGGCCTTGAATTTCGGCCTCGCCTTCGAGTTTTGATTCCGACCGAGCGCGGCCGATACGCCCCAACGTGGCAATCCGCCACGTCCACGTAGCGGGTCACTTCCGCGATTATGAAGCTATTCCGCGGTCTTGGACATCCGTCCGCGAAGGCATGAGCGCTGCAATGGCCCAGGGCGCCGGCGGCGCGAAGGCAGCAGCCGGCACAGAGCACAAGGAAGGGTTGATCCGTAGCGGCAGAAAGCCTGGCGCCTCTCTTCGGGCTCTTTACCCGCCAACCGACAACACAGAGGAGATCATCACATGACCTTTCAGAACAGCGCCGAGCGTAACAAAAGCAACCGTGGGTTTGCGTCGATGGACGCGGGAAAGCAGCGGGAGATTGCGAGCAAAGGGGGTAAGGCCGCTCATCGGCAAGGCCGGGCACACGAGTTCACGGCGGACGAGGCCCGCGTGGCAGGTCGCAAGGGGGGCGAGGTCGTCAGCCGCGACCGAAGCCATATGGCCGTCATCGGCCGGGCGGGCGGCCAGGCGCGGGGACGCAATCGCGCGCAGCACGACGCAGCCTCCAGCGCCGCTGAGTGATTGGGGACCGGGCGGACTCGGGGCAGTCGTGCGCGGCCTCCGGGTTCCGCACGGCCGTCCCAGTTCGATGCCGATCGCGCGCGTGGCAGTACTCACGCGCGGCGGCGATCGCGGCCTCCGGGTTCCGCGCGGCCGTCCCAGTTCAATGCCGATCGCGCGCGTGGCAGTGCTCTCGCGCGGCGGTGATCCGGGCGATTTTCCGGGCCGGGATTGCCGCCCTGGTATCGACGTCCCGCGCGTGATACGGCGTGCCCTCGCCGTTTGCGCCTGTAGCTCAGCTGGATAGAGCAGTGGCCTTCGAAGCCACGGGTCGGGGGTTCGAATCCCTCCGGGCGCGCTTGACGCGGTTCGTCGGCGCGTCCTACGAGGTGGCCCCGTTGCCGTCCGCGTCCGCCCGGGTACCCCGTCGTAATTCGCATCCGCTCCGCGGCTTCCAGTCGTTTCGGGCACAGCGCGCCCCGGCGACTTTCGAGGCCCCTGAAATCTACGGCCGTCGCGCGATAGCCCAAATCGTTCGCGCTCTTCCGCTCGTCGAGAGAGCCTATTCGCGGGTGCGTTTCTCGATCCTGCGGCCGAAACTCCTGAGCGTCATGGACTTGATGCTGACCGACCAGGGTCGCATTCTCGACGTTGGCTGCGGGTTCGGTCTATTTGCCGCGTACTTTGGCCAGACGCAACCACGCCGTCGCATTACCGGTGTGGATCCAAACCCCCGGAGGATTCGCCTCGCGCGGCGCGTGGCGGATCGACTCGGAATGCGCCAACACACGTTTGTCGTGGGCGACGTGCGCGACGCCGTGCTCGAGGGACCCTTCGACGCGGCGTACGTGCTCGACGTGATGCACCACCTGCCCGCCGACGATCAATGGCGCGTCCTCGAGCGACTCCGATCCCTCATCGTGCCCGGGGGCATGCTGCTCCTCAAAGACATCACGACCGAACCTCGGCTCGGGTTGCTCTTCACCGAGGCGCTCGATCGGCTGATGGTCGGCTGGGACGAGCCGCTTTCCTATCGTCATCACCGTGAGTGGGCCCAAATGCTGACCTCGCTCGGCTTTGCCGTCCGCATGGTGCGCGTCCCCGATATTTTGCCGTATCCGCATGTCGTGATCGCGGCGACCAAGGTTTGACTACAGCCGGCCGCGCATCGCATCGAGCCGAAGCTTCCAGACCATGCCCACCGCTTCGATGAAAATTTTCCGGCTCATCTTCGAGCGGCCGAGCGTTCGATCGACGAAGACAATCGGGACCTCCTTGACGCGCATTCCGCGGAGGACCGCGCGGTAGGTCAATTCAATCTGAAACGAGTAGCCGTTGGAGCGGACGCCCTCGAGGTCCAGTGCTTCGAGAGCGCGCCGGGCGAATGCCTTGTACCCGCTCGTCAGGTCGCGTACCGGCAGGCCCAAAACGAGACGGGAATACAGGCTGCCGCCTTTGGAGATGAAATGTCGCCCGGGCCCCCAGCCCTCGACACCGCCGCCGGCCACGTTGCGCGAGCCAATGACGACGTCGAAGCCGTCGTCGAGCGCGCGAACGAACTCGGGCAAATACCGGGGGTCATGCGACAAATCGGCGTCCATCTCGAAGAAGCGATCGTAGCCCTCGGCCAGGCCCTGCGTGAACGCAGTGAGGTATGCCGTTCCCAATCCGAGCTTGCCCGCGCGATGGATGACGCGTACGTGCGCGTCGGCGTTCGCCAGCTCGTCGGCGAGAGAGCCAGTCCCGTCCGGCGAGTTGTCGTCGACCACCAGAACGTCGGCCTCGGGAAGTGCACTCCGCACTCCGCTCACGAAGCGCTCCAGATTCTGTCGCTCGTTGTATGTCGGCGTAACGATAAGCGTGCGGGGCATGAGATCGGGCGCGCGACGCTACGCGAAACCGAGCTCTGTCGCAATCATCGGCAAACAGAGGTGGGCGGGGCAAGTTGCCTCTGCCGGCGCAGGGGCCGCGGCTGATAAGATAGGTGGCGTGCCGCCGAAACCCGCCCCCGTGCGCGCTCTCGACGCTCGATTGGCGGACGTCGAGGCGGCCCTCGCACGCGAGCTGCGTGTCAGTAAGGCGTTGCGCGAGGTCGGGGTGGCGCTCGGCGCTACTCTCGATCTGGACCACCTGCTCGAGCTCATCTTGCAAAAGATCACCGAAACGCTCGAAGCCGATCGCGCGACGCTCTACCTGCTCGACGAGGCGAATGACGAGCTTGTCTCGCGCATCGCTCATGGAAGTGCCGTACGCTCGATTCGTCTGAAGATCGGCCACGGAATTGCCGGTCACGTCGCGCGCACGGGCAAGCCGCTGCACGTGCGCGACGCCTACAAGGACCCTCGATTCGGGGCCGAATGGGATCTGCTGTCGGGCTATCGCACGCGATCGATTCTGGCGGCCCCGATGAAGAATCACCTGGGGAAGACGATCGGCGTCGTGCAGGTTCTCAACAAGAAGCGCGACGAATTCACGGACGACGACGCGGAGATTCTCGCGGCGCTGGCGACCCAGGCCGCCGTGAGCATCGACAATTCGCGGCTGTTCATGTCAGTGACGCAGAAGAACATCCAGTTGCTCGACACCAAAGAGCAACTCGAGCATCGGGTTCACGACCTCAAACTGCTTTTCGACTTGGAGCACGCGATGGGGCGTGCGGCTTCGCTCGAAGAGCTTTTCATCGCGGTCTTGGGAGAAGCCATGCGGGCGTGCGAGGCCCGGATGGGGGCCGTTGCATTGCGCGAATCTCACGAGCGGAGCGGGGATCTCCACTTCATCGACGATCGTGGCAAAAAAATGCGCCGTCTGCCGTATCCAGAGGACGCGGGACTCATCGGCTGGGCGATTCGCAACGACGAGGTTCTCGTGTCGAACGACGCCGAAAGCGATCCACGACGCGACGAAGCGCTCGACTTGCGCATCGGCGCGGGCCGGGCGAAGACCGCACTGGTCGTTCCGCTCGAAGGCGAGCACAACGCGCCCATGGGCGCGATCGCCATTTACAACAAACGGGGAGCCCGGCCGTTCAACGACGAGGACCGTGAGCTGCTCGAGCTCGTTGCGGCGAATGCGTCGACGGCCATCCGGCTCCAACTGTCGCGCGAGGGACGCGAACGCGAGGAGCGGCTGACGACCATCGGCAGGCTCCTCTCGAGCGTGATCCACGATCTGAAGACCCCGCTTACCGTGATCGGCGGGTACGTCCAGCTCATGCAGTCGACCGACGAGCCGTCGCGCCGCCGGGATTTTGCACGGCTCATCCTCGACCAATTCGACCATATCGGCGCCATGCAGCGCGAGGTGCTCGAATTCGCTCGCGGTGAAAAGAGCGTGCTCATCCGTAAGGTCTACGTTCAGAAATTCTTCGAAGACGTGCGCAAGCAGCTCGAGGGGGATCTGGCCAAGCGAGGCGTCGAACTCGTCGTCGACGTCCAAGAGCGGGGCACGGCACGTTTCGACGAGGGAAAACTGCTTCGTGTCGTGCACAACCTGGCGCGCAACGCCGCGGAGGCCATGGGGCCCAGCGGTGGCAAGCTCGTCATCAAGGTCACGCGCGACAAGCTGGATCGTGCGCTGGTTGTCTCGTTCTCGGACACGGGCCCGGGAATTCCGAAGGACATCGAGCACCGACTGTTCCAATCGTTCGTGACCAGCGGCAAAAAGGGCGGCACTGGACTCGGACTCGCCATCGTCAAGAAAATCGCCGACGAGCACGGCGGCACGATCAGCGTGCAGTCGTCGAGCCGGGGCGCAACGTTCAAGCTGCGCTTGCCGCAGCCGTCGGTGTGAGCAGCGTGCGCCCCGGTCGCGGGTTGGTGATCTCTTGTCTCGCGGTCGTCCCTGCGGTCGCGGGCTCAGCCCACTCCGACGTTTTGCTGCCCCCGTGGATCGAAGAGGGAGATTTGCCGCCGCCCTCGTGGGCGCGCTCGGTGGGGTCGAAGCCCGGCGATCCGGGTGACTCCGGCGCCCTCACGCTCTTAGCAGGACCCAGCGGCGGAAGTGCGCGGCGAGGCACTACGTTGCCGGGAGCCTCGCTCCCATTCTACGGGGCTAGGCGTGGATCCGGCTGCTCCGGTCGTTGGTGGCTCGTCGGGGCGCTCGCGTGGGTTTGTTCGGACGACGCCGAGCTCTTGACGGCCGAGCCGCAATCTCGCGAATCGCAAACCGGCGACGACGGCTTGTGGCTGCAGTACTTCTTCGTCATCCCGGCCGGAACGAGCGCGTACACGAGTTTGGAGTTGGCGCGGGAAGGCACCTCCGATCACGAGCTCGAGGGCGGCTGGGCGGTCGGCGTCGCCGAGCAACGGATGGTCGATGGGCAGCGATGGGCGAGAACGTCCAAGGGGATCTGGCTCTCGTTAGGGGATCTCGTGCCAGCGCGTCCTTCTGCGTTTCACGGAACAGCCGTCGAAGGGGGTCGCCTCGACTTCGCCTGGGTGCTCGCCGACCTGGCCCACGTTTGGTCGGATCCCAGTCCGAAGGGCAAGCCGAACCGCTCGCACGTTCGCTTCGAGAGGGTCGTCATCCAAGAGGACCGTGGTCCCATGGTGCGCGTCGAAGACGACGGTTGGATGATGGCGCGCGACCTCGCGCGCCCCATGGCCGCTGAGCCGCCGGCTCAGCTCGTCGCTCCCGACGAGCATTGGATCGACGTCGACACGGCGTCCGAGACGCTAGTTGCGTACGAAGGAATCCGGCCGGTGTACGCGACCCTCGCGTCGACGGGCCGCGGCGCCTTGGGGAGCGGCGCCGAAACGCCGACTGGAGTGCACCGTGTTTGGGTCAAGATCCGCGCGTCCGACATGGATAACGTCGGTCGCGAAGAGGCGGAAGAGAACTACTCCATGGAGGAAGTTCCCTACGTGCAGTTCTTCGACGGCGCAGTCGCCCTGCATGGGACGTACTGGCACGGAGACTTCGGCCACGTCCGAAGCCACGGCTGCGTGAACTTGTCTCCGCGCGACGCGCGTTGGCTCTTCTCGTTCACCGCACCGCGCATGCCGGCCGGATGGGCGGCGGTCTTTCCGACGCCCCTCGACCCGGGGAGTATCGTGCGGGTTCGCTGAGCGTAGCGCCGGCGGCGCCGTTTCAGCCCGCCGCGACGTTGCGCAGCCAGAATGCGATGACGAATCCGATGAGGACCAGCGATTCGATGAGCGCCAGGCCGAGAATCATCGGTGTCTGAATCCGGCTCGATGCCCCGGGGTTGCGTGAGATGCCTTCGAGTGCGGCGGCAGCGGCCCGGCCCTGGCCCAGGGCTCCCCCGAGCACGGCCAGGCCAATCGCGATGCCCGCGCCGACAGCTGCCCAGGCTCGGACGTCGAACAGGTTCGAGCCCGCCTTGTCGTCCTGCGCGAACGCTGCGATCGGAACGACCAAGGTGGCGGCGTTGGTGAGCGCCGCTAGGGCGAGCTTCTTCGAGGTCGACATCGTCACTGACTCCTTCGTGCGTGAAGAGTTGAAGCGCTGCGGTTCGGGCCGGCCCCTCTTAGTCGCTTTTTGACCGGGGGGCTAGCCCGTCCAAATCGAACGGGCTCACGACGCGGCCCCCACCGCGTGGGCGGCGCCGGATCGGTGGCTGCTTGCGTCGGCCTCATGCTCTTCGTGTTCGGTGGCGAGTGCGATGTAGATCGAGGTCAGGATGCAAAATACCAGCACCTGAACGATGCACACGAGCGTGCTCAGCACGAGCACGGGGACCGGCAGGAACAGTGCGCTCATTCCGAGTGCGATCGTCACGAGCAGGTGGTCGACCGCCATGTTGAGCATCAAACGAATGCTCAGTGTCAACGGCCGGATGCAGAGCGAAAATGCCTCCACCACGAACAGCAGCACGTTGACGGGGATGAGCGGCCAACCGAGCCACGGTCCGAACAGATGCTTGAAGTACCCGAGTCCGTTCGCCTGGATCCCGTAATAGTTGAACATCACGA
>JBEKOY010000105.1:0-18626 GCA_049521295.1 Polyangiaceae bacterium
TTTCTCGCCTCACGTTCGCGTGTATCTCGCGTCGCAACCGGTCGACATGCGTGCAGGCCACGACAGTCTGTTCGCGATCGTGAAGAGCTGGGACTTGAATCCCTTCAGCGGGGACCTGTTTGCGTTCGTTGGCAAACGACGAGACCGGGTGAAGATTTTGGTGTGGCACCGCGGGGGATTTTTATTGGTCTACAAGCGTTTGGAGAGAAATCGATTTCGGATCCCTGCGATCCAGCCGGGCACGCGGACGGCGATGCTCGACGCGACGCAGCTGGCGATGTTGCTCGATGGCATCGACGTCCAACACGTTCAACGCCCCGCGCTGTGGCAGCCTCCGGGTCTGGCGCGCTGAGGCCCGACGGCGCCGCCGCCGCCGAAGCTCGTCGTCGGTGGACAGTACGGCTTCGGTTTCGCCGCATCCATTCATCGTATCGAGAAACGATTCGGCCGACTCGGGATCCCGATCTCGCGCAGCACGATGAACGACCTCGTTCACAAGGCTGCCGTGATTCTTCGACCGCTCGTCGCTCGTCTGCAGACACGAATCGCGGCTCTCGAAGTCGTGCTCGCCGACGAGACCTCAATGCGCTTGCAGGACCGCCCCAAGCGCGGCTTTGTCTGGGTGTTTCACGGCCACGATGAAGTCAGCGGCGGCAAGCTTGTTCTGTATGCCTTCGCCGTCGATCGAAGCGGCGATACGCCGGCGAAGATCCTGGGTGGCACTCGCGGCACTCTCGTGGTGGACGGATACACGGGGTACAATCAGGTGACTGATCCGCTCGGACGCGGGGACGCAGATCGAGAACTCGATCCGTCCCGTCAGTCAGCGTCGCCTCGACCGTGAAGCCCGTCATCGGCGCGACCGCCACGATCCTCAGTAGACGCTTGTTTGCCGTAGCCTTCTTCGTCGCGTTGGCCACCAGGATCTCCTACACCTTCACGAGCGCCGTCTGGGCGGCGTCGGCCTTCTCGAAGGCAGCCTACCCGCCTTCGAGGAGATCGCGCTTGCGCGAAAGAATCGCGACGCCCAGGTCGGCCTGGGCCTCGCAAGGGGGTGGGACATGGTCGCACCTAACTCGTGAAATCGATTTGATCGGCGCCTTCCCCGCCGGTAGGGGGGGCATGTCCAATCAACCCGAACGCATTCCACTCCCGAAGATCCGCAGCCGCAGTGCGCGATCGATGAGCTCGGGAGGCTGAACTGCAAATCGCTCGACACCGAGGTTAGGGGTGCGCGATGAGCGACGAGGATCGATCGAAGCGGGTAGCGGATCGGTACGGGGCCGCGGTAACGGTCCTGATCCGCAACGTCGCGGGGCACGATTGGGGCTGGTTCTCTCGCGAGGACTCGCGCATGCACGTGCAAACCGTCGACGAGGACTCGCTCAAGGGGCCGAACAAGGCGAAGGCGTGGCTGGAAACAGCGGGTAAGCGGACCTTCGAACCTGCCGGGGGCAAGCTCTCGGGCAGCGAGTGGAAGAAGCTCGAAGCGAAGGTTCGAGCCGAACGCGACGACCTCGAATCCAAGTGGAGCGTCTTCATGGTGAAGAACCACTGGCTCAAGGCGGACCTCAAGGGCTCGGTCGTGACGCTCACGGCGTACCCCGGCATGCACAACGCCTTTACGCGCACGTTTGACCTGCAGCGCATCTACCCCGGTGCGTACCCCTACTGGGATCAGAACCTGCCGAAGCTCGACCTCGAATCGAGCCCTGGCCTGCTTGCTGTCGGCCCCAACGACGACCCCGACCACCGCGATCACCTCGAACTCACCGAGTTCCTCTTCATAAGTTGAACCATGCAGATCCACGATCACGAGCCATTGCCCGAGCCGCTCCTCTTCGCCGTCGAGTACGATCCGCCCGAGGCGCTTCGGGCCCCGTTCAAGGCGCGGTCGGACGGGTACTCGCGATGAAGGTCAGCAAGCAAAAACAGCTCGTCGACAAGTCGAAGGCCGTCCGCGCCATGCGTGCGAAGGTCGGCTGGACCCGGGGAACCTGGGTGAACGAGGTCGAGCAAAAACTCGGCGAGGCGTTCCTCGTCTTCACGAGGGCGAAGCTCGCAGAACGGAATGGCCCAAAAAGGCGGACGCTCGGATGGAAGCTGGAGTTCGATCGCGTCCTTCACGTGGGGATCATCGACATCGCAATTCATCCCGTAAAACGGGAGTTCGACCGGCGGCAGGCGTTCGAGCAAGCCGTGGCGGAAATGAGCCGGAGGACAATCCTAGCGCTCCAGGAGCACGTCGAGCGCGAGTTCGTGAAGGCGGTCGGCACGGTGCGACGGGGCCTCGAAGACGCCGATATCGAGGACTTCTGGGAGGAGGCGCGGGCGGCGGCGAGGATCCTCCTCGGGGAAGAGGTTGCACAAGGCGCCCGCGTTCGACCAAAGTCGGCGGGTGAAGTACGACCGAACCGTCATCGCCGATCACGGATATGACGCTCCAGCGGCGGAGCGGACTCTCTGACCCCCGTCGTCGTCGCGTCTTCGCGATACCAAGCTATGATTTCGGGCCCCGTCGTAGCCGTCGCGAAGAAGGTCTCGGCCTTCTTGGATGAGCACAAGGTGCCGCATGCGATAGCGGGCGGAATGGCTGTGTCCGTGCACGGGCATCCTCGCATGACGGCGGACGTGGACATCCTGGTCCCATCGAGCGCATTGAAGAGCATCCAACAGCTCGGGAAGACGACACCCGTCTCGGGCTTCCTGAGCGGAGTTTCCGTATCGGTCGATGGGATCGACGTGGCCTTCCTCTTTCTCGGCGAGGGGCTCGACTCGGACGACATCCGCTCGCCCGATCACTTCGCTGGCCTTCCCGTCGTGCGCGTCGAGGCACTGGTCTTGATGAAGCTCGGAGCGGGTCGAGCCCAGGACACGGCCGACATCGTGCACCTTCTCAAAGCGGGAAAGGTTCCGATAGCCGGGGTCGAGAAGCGACTCTCCGAGGAGGAGCGCGAGCACTTCAAGCAGGTCATCGAGATGGCCAGGCTCGAGAAGGCGGGCAAGACCAAGGAGGCCCGCCGCATCTTTTTTGCGTTGCGACGCCTAGACCCGCGCGTGGCTGAGCGCTTCGCGCTCGACCTGTTCGCCATGTCCAACCTCCGTCCCTCGGACACGGGGGTGGAGGGGGCCATCATCTGGGTCTCAACGGGCGAGTTCGGAGGGGCGGACGCTCAGGACGGCCCGCGCATGAAGGTCCTGCCGGGAACGACGCTCACGCCGGAGTCGCGGGACAAGGCCGTCTCGGTAAGGCTTACGCCAGCCTCCGGTCGTGGTCGGCAAGCTGCCCGGCACGATCAAGAAGCAGGTGGTCGAGTTCGTGAACGCGAACCGCGACACGCTCCTCGCCTACTGGAACGGGGAACTGAGCACGCGAGAGATGCTGGACGCGCTCACCCCCGTGTAGCTTGATGGGCAAGATGGGCGACGTCGCAGACGACTCACTCAGACCCGCCGCCTCCGTCTTGAGCGCCCGGGCGCGAATCACCCCCAGAGTCGGTGGCGGAGTCTCGATGCCCTCTCCACCGGCCGCCCCACCGCGGCCACGATGACGTCCGCATCTCCAAAGAGCACCACGCGCTTTCTCGGCCGCGTCACCGCCGTATAGAGGAGCTCGCGCGTCAGCACTTGGGACTCCGCCGTCGGCAGAACGACGGCGACCTCGTCGAACTCCGAGCCTTGCGCCTTGTGCACGGTCATCGCCAGCACGGTCTCGTGCGGAGGAAGGCGCGACGGGGCGAGGACCCGCGAAGAGCCGTCGGGCGCGAAGAACCACACGTGCATCGCTCCGCCGGCAGAAGGAGCGGGCAACACGATCCCAACGTCGCCGTTGAACAGGTTCACCTGGTAGTCGTTCTGCGTGACGAGGATCGGCCGCTTCGCGTACGACCCGCCCGCGGGCTTGAAGAGCCGCGCCTTCTCGAGCGCCGCCTCCAGGAGCGGGTTGAGCTGCTCGACGCCCCACGACCCGCTCCGGTGCGCGCACAGCACGCGGAAGCGGTTGAACGCCTTGAAACACGCCGCGCCGTCACTCTCCTCCAGGTACGCGCGATACCCGTCGCGGACGCGCGCCTCGAGCGCGTCGCCGAGCTCGCCCTTGGGGATCGACGGGTACCAGGCGAGATCCGCCGGCGGCGCCGCGAGGAGCTCCCGCGTCGCGGCCTGGTCGCCGTCGTTGATCGCGTCCGCGAGCCGCGCGATCCCACTCGCCGGCAGGTAGCGCCAGTTGCGACGCAGCTGCACCACGCAGTCGCCGATCCCTCGCGCCTCGGGCGCATCCTTGCGCAGCGGGAGCTCGTCGCCGACCCGGTTGGCCACGTACCGCACAAAGGGCCTCGAAAACGCGGGCTCGCGCTCGGTGCCGCACAGGTCGCCCAGGATGGCGCCGGCCTCCACCGAGGCGAGCTGGTTGCGGTCGCCGAGCAGGATGAGCCGCGCGTGCGGTGGCACCGCGTCGACGAGCTTCGTCATGAGCGCGAGATCCACCATCGAGGCCTCGTCGACGAGCACGACGTCCGCCTGGAGCGGCAGATCGCGCCCGTGCCGGAAGCGCGTGAGGCTGCCTGGGTACGGCTTGAGCGCCCGGTGAATCGTCGACGCAACGTCCGGGATCATGTCGCGGACCTCCGGGCTCACTCGCAGACTCTGGACCTGCGCCAGGATCGCGTCGTGCAGCCGCGCCGCGGCCTTGCCCGTCGGCGCGAGGAGCACCACGTGCAGCTTCTTCTTGCCGGCCTTCTTCGCCTGCTCCACGAGCAGCGCCAGGATCTTCGCGACCGTCGTCGTCTTGCCCGTCCCAGGTCCCCCCGAGATGATGCAGAACCGCCCGACCACGGCGACGAGTGCCGCCCGCCGCTGGAGCGCCACGTCCTCTCCTTCGGGGAATAGCGTATCGAGCCCTTTTCGCAGCAGCTTACCGTCCACGGTCTCGTCGAGGCTCACCGCGCGCGCGCGCAGATTCTCGGCGAGTCGGGCTTCGTACCGGAAGTACCGGCGCAGGTAGAGCGCGTCCCCATCGAGCACGAGCGGCGTCACGTCGCCCGCGCCGCCGACGAGCGGGCTCGCCTCGAGCGCCCGGAGCCACGCGTCCTTCTCGGGCCACGCGAAGCCCGGGGGAGCCTCCTTCGCCCCGCCGAGCTCCGCCGCGTGGATGCAGACGTGTCCCTGCCTGAGCGCGCGGCTCGCCAGCGCCACCGCGAGCGCAACCTCCTCGCGCGACTCGGCGCCGAGCCGCGCGAGCCCCCGCGCGACCTGCAGGTCGATCGCGTCCAGCACCCCCGCCTCCTCGAGCGCGCCCAGCCGATCAGCCATCGAGCACCTCGGACAGCGCGCCCACGAGCGCCGCGCGCGGACGATCGAAGAACACCCCGGTCCCCGCCGCGTGTGCCGGGGACATGCCGCGCGCGAACAGATAGAACACCCCGCCGAAGCGCTTCTCGTAGTCGTACCCCTTCACGCGGCGGCGCAGCCACCGGTCCGCGGCGACCACGTACAGATGGTACTGAAGGAAGTAGTCGTGCTCCGCCATCGACGCGACGAGGCGTGCCGGCGCGTAGTCGCTCGCGACGCCGCCGAGGTGGTTCGACTTGTAGTCGACCACGTAGAAGCGGCCCTCGTGCTCGAAGACGAGATCGATGAACCCGCGCAGGAACCCGCGCAGCGGCACGAACCGGAGCCCACGAAGTCCATCGACGTACGACGCCGGAACCGCCCCGTTCGCGTGCTTTGCAAGCGCCTCCGCGATGCGCTTCGCCGTCACCGCGCCCGTCTCCTGCGCCACGGGGAGAAGGAACTCGAGCTCGTCGATGCGCTTGGTTCGGGCAACGGCGCGGAGCGGGAACCCGCCCGGATCGAGCGGCGTATCGAGCATCGCCTCGAGCCCTCCCGCCAGCGTCGGCCCGAGCTCGTCTTGCCCGTCGCCGTAGCCGTAGGACGCGAGCTTCTCGCGGACGAGCGCCTCGAGCGCTCCGCGGTCCTTCGACGCGAAATCGAGATCCTCGAGGATCGAGTGAAGGAGGAACCCAGGCTTGGTCCCGCGCGGAAATCCGTCGAGGACGACGCGCTCCGCCGATTCGGCCGGGGTAGGGCCGGCTGTCGTCGTCGGCTCGTCGACCTCGTCGCGATCGCGCGCATCGTCCGCGGACGCCTCCCGCTCTCCGGACGCCATCGCGGAGAAGCTCCCGATGCGCCACCACCCATCGACCTTTCGCCCATACCGCCGCGCCGCGAGCGCCTTCGTTGCGGCCTCTTCGGGGACGTAGGCCGGCGCCGTCCCCTTCACGAGGTCGTTGACGACGATCGCGCCGCGGGCGGCTTTCGCGAGCGCAGCGAGGTCCGCGCGCAGCTCGGCGTCCGCGCGCTGGGCGGAGGGCACTTCCGCGCTCTCGGGATGCAGCGCGCATGCGAGCGGCGTGTTCTCGGCTTGGTGGATCCCGCCCCAGACGATCGAGCACCTGTGCTTCGCGCGCGTGAGGGCGACGTAGAGAATGCGCACGTTCTCGGCGCGCTGCTCATCCTCGGCGACGCTCTTCGTCCGGTCGTCGGGATCGAGGTGAATTTTCAGGCGCCGGTCGTCGGCCGGATCGTGAAACGCCGTGCAGACGTCGTCCTGCATCGGCTTGAGCGCCCAGAGAAACGGACAGTAGACAACCGGGTACTCGAGCCCCTTGCTCTTGTGGACCGTGAGGATCTTCACGGATCGCTCGTCGCTCTCGAGGCGGAGCTCGCCGGCCTCCGTGCCGAGGGCGCCCCGCGCGATCTCCTCGGCCCTCCGCGCTCCGAGCCAGCGCACCGTCCCCGTCGGCCCCAGCCGCTCGCGTACCGACGCCAGGTGAAGGAGCTCGCCGAGGTGAACGAGGTTCGTCACGCGTCGCTCTCCGTCGACGTACGACAGGAGCCGCTTCTCGACCCCGAGCGACGCAAGCATCCGGCGGTAGGCCTGGATGAAGCCGGACCGCGCCCAGTCCTCCTGCACGCCACGAAGCCGATCGGACCAGCCCTGCCACCCTGGCTCGTCGCCTTCGAGCGCCACGATCTCGTCCGCGTGGAGCCCGACGATCGACGTCGCCAGCGCCGCCTTCACGAGCGGCGTTCGCGTCGGCTCGAGCACCGCGCGCAGGAGCTGCTCGACCTCGGTGGCCTCGCTCGACTCGAAGACGCTCGCGTCGGTCTCCACGACCGTCGGGATGCCCAGGTTGCGCAGCGCGTCTTGCATCCATCGCGCTTGATCGTTCGTGCGCGTGAGCACCGCGAGGTCCCCGGCCGTGACCCGCTTGCCCAGGATCTTCGCTCCGGCCGCCAAAAACCGGGCGATCTCGGCCGCCACGAGGTCGGGCAGGTCCTGCTCGAGATCCCCTTTGGTGTGGGAGGCCTCGCCCGGGGGTCGTGGGTAGAAGAGCACCTCGAGAGCGCCGCCGCCCTTCGGAAGGTCGATGCGATCCGCCTTCGCGTGCGCCGAGACCGGGTGGAAGCCGATCTCCGGCATCACGAACACGGGGGCCCTCGCCCTGGAAAAGAGCGTGTTCACGGCCCTGACGAGCGACGGGTCCGAGCGGTGATTCGTGCCGAGCGTGTACGCCGACTTGCCCGCGTTCTTTGCCGCGGTGATGTACGAGAAGACGTCGGCACCACGGAATGCATAGATCGACTGCTTGGGATCGCCGACGAGGAGAAGCGTCCGGCTGCCATGGAAGATGGCATGGAAGATCCGGAACTGGACCGGATCGGTGTCCTGGAACTCGTCGATGAGCGCCGCCTGGAACTGCCCGCGAAGGGCCGCCGCGAGCGCGGGGGCCTGAGGGCCCTGCAGTGCCCGGTCGAGCGTGAAGAGCAGATCCTCGAACCCCTGGACGCCGCGCTGCTGCTTGCGCGCCGGCATCTCCCGTCGGACGTAGTCGACGATGCCGCGCTTGAGCCCGACGATGAGCCCCTTCTTGGCCTGACTCCCGAGATCGAAGAGCGTCTGCGCCCGATCGAAGAACTCGTGCCGGGGCGTCGTCGCGCCCTTGCGGGTCTTGCCTTCGAGTGTGCTGGTCGCCATCATCTTGAGCGCATCGCCCGTGTAGAAGGCCGGTGCGGAGTCGGCGAAGAGATCGTCGAGCTCGTCGCACCAGAGGGCGATCCGGTCCGGGGTGTACCCGTTCTTCCTGTCGCGGCTGATCTCGGCCTTGGCCTTCTCCAGGATCGCAGCGACCTTCTTGCCGGTGCGGAGCCACGCCTCACGAGCCCGCTCGTAGGCCTTCGCGAGCTGAATGCGCGACAGTTCGGGATCGGGCGGCGCCGGTTGGGGGAGGACCGGCAGATCCACGGGGTGACGCATGAAGGTCTCGACCAGCCTGCGGGCTGTCTGGAGCGCGAAGCCCTTCACGACCCGCTTGCGGTTCAACTCGAGCGTGAAGTCCGCCGCGCACATCCGGAACAGGTCGAGCGCCATCGGTTCCATGCGCGACGCCCAGAAGTCCTCGGTCACCTCGCGCACCAGCTCGGAGCTGTCGGTCATCAGGTCGAGGCCGAACCGCGCGCCGGACTCGAACGCGCGCTCCTGGAGGACCCGCAGGCAGAACGAGTGGATCGTGGAGATGCCCGCGAGATCGAGCTCCGAGATGGCGCGCTCGAGGCGCTCTTTCGCCAGTCCGTGATTCTTCGATGCGCCCACGATCGCGCGAAGGTCGTCTCCCACGTCGCCGTCTGCCGACGCGAACGCCGCGAGCGCCTCCCGCAGGCGCCCCCGGATCCGGCTCCGGAGCTCGGCGGTCGCCGCCTCGGTGAACGTGACGACGACGATCTCGCGTACCGACAGCCCCACCTCCACGACGAGGCGCACGAAGAGCGTGGTGATCGTGTACGTCTTGCCGGTCCCGGCGCTCGCCTCGACCAGCACCGTCCCCTCGAGGGGCACCTTCGTCGCGTCGAGCGGGATCACTCGACGTCCTCCTTGTGCTCGAGCAGCGGTCCGAAGACGCGCATCGCGAGCTCCTCGAACGACGGCACGGCGAGGGCGGGACCGCTCACCAGACGGAACGTCGGCGCGAGGGGATCGCGCTCCCCGTAGACCTTCGCGAAATACCGGTCCTCGTCGGGCCCGTCGTAGCCCTCGTAGAGACTCTTGTGGGCGGCGGCCATGGCGACGTCACGAGGCTTGCCCGCGAGGAGCGTCTCGGCGAACGCCTCCGATGCGTTCGGGAAAAAGGGGATCGGCACGCGCCGTCCGAGGCGATAGAGAGCGACCAGACCGGACAGGATCTCGCGCGGCTCCGCCGCGGCGGCGAACCGGTAGCGCATTAGCTCGCGATCCCCTCTCGCAAAGAGCGTCGTCTCGACCGTCACGCCCACCGCATGGAGGGCGAGGTGCCGGATCCAGGCATCCATGAGGTGCTTTCCGCGCGGTTTGGCGAAGCGATAGAGCACCTGTCCCTTCGCGCTGACGTTGCGGAGGCACCCGATCAGTCGGACACCATCGCCCAGCGGGACGTCGACATCGACCGGGGCAGGCGCCTTGGCGCCGAGCAGCTTGGCCACCTCCCTGCCCATCTCCGCCGGCTGTTCGTGGAGATCCTCGTAGACCACCTCCCCGACCGTCCCGAGCGGCATCCGTCCCGACGCGGCGATCGCGGGCGGAATATGCGAGACGCGCCCTCCCCGGCGCACCCGCTCGACGAGCTCGCTCTGCACCGCGAACTTCTCGAGCCCGTCGAGCGTGAACGGCTCCCGATCGGCGAGCGGCTCCACGTCGCTGCCCAGGTACACGCCGACCCTCTTCGAGACGAACGCCTTGGCCGGGTTGGAGAAGAAATCGCAGAGGTCGTCGATGGCGACCCGCTCGCGCTCGTCCGGCGGAGGCTCGGGGACGGCCGCCCGCACGAAGGCCGGGGCCTCCGCGCGCGCGCCTTGCATCGCGCGGGCTGCGTCGCAGAGCGCGGCGGCGTGGCTGAAGAGCGGGCCGTCGGGATCGCGGAAGTAGCGCGGGCTGAAGGCGTGGAGCGCGTGGTAGACCACGGCCACGTCGCGCTTGTCGAGCAGCTCGCTCACCACCACCGACGGCGGCCGCTCGGCGTCGTTCCGGATGCTCTTGCCGACGTAGGTGACGAGGAGCCGTTCGCGCGCCGAGAGCAGGGCTGCGTCGAAGACCCGCCGGTCTTCTTCTCTCACCGAGGGATCACCCGGAGCGGGATCGGGCGCCATCAGGTCGAAGCCCATCGGCCTCGGCCGCCGTGGAAAGCTTCCGTCGCTCATGCCGAGCAGCGCCACGACGCGCGCGGGCACCGCCCGGCCCGCGGCGAGCGAGGCGAAGCGAACCGCGCCCGCCGATAGCGAGAAGCGGGCACCCTGCTCCGTGAGCTCTTCTTCGAGCGCGTCCCGCACGGCGGCGAGCGGCAGCGCCTCGGTGAACGTCGCCACCTCGGCGCGCTCCACGAGCGCCGCGAGCGCTTCGCGCACGAGCTGGTGCTGGAATTCCGTCGACGGGTGCGCGCTCACCATCCGCGAGACGGCGCTCGCGATGCGGTCGCGCCAGACAGGCAAGGTCGACGGCTGCGCGAGCTCGTGCCTCAGGGCAAAGAGCGTCTCGCAGAACGCCGCGAGCCCGCCGAGCGGAGCCGCGCTGCTCCCCTCGACGTCGTCGAATGGCAACGTCCCCTGAAATAGCGTGTCGCCGTCCGCGCCCATCGCGTAGCCGACGAGCAGCCGATCGAGCCCGAAGCGCCAGGTGTTCCCCGTGAGCCACGGCTGTCCCACCTCACGCCGGTGCTCGGCGTCCGCAGCCCAGCGAATCCCGGACTCGTCGACCCACACGCGCACCGGCTCGAGATCGCCTTCCGAGAGCCCGAACTTCGACCGGATCGGCGCGAGCGCCAGGAGATCGATCACCTCGGGCGCGGTCATTCGCGAGCCGACGACGCGCAGCAAGGCGAGCGTGGCTTCGAAGATAGGGAGGGTGGCGCCGGAGGGCCGATCCACGATGCGAAACGGAAGGTACTGGGGGTCTTCCGCGGCGACGCCAAACACCGCGGCGATCAGCGGCGCGTACGTCTCGAGGTCCGGGCAGAGGACGAGAATGTCCCGCGGCTCGAGCGTCCGGTCTTCTTGGAGGGCCGCGAGGAGCTGGTCGCGCAGGACCTCGCACTCACGCATCGGGCTGTGGCAGGCGTGCACGGAGAGGGCGGCCGGTGTTCTCGGTTCGCTCGCGGCGTCCTCGAGCACGTAGCGGCACACCCGGATGCGGTCGCCCAGCGCGCGGATCGCACGCTGGATCGTGGGCGGCTGCGGTCCGACCTCGAAGAGGGAGAGCCGCTCGGGAAGATCGGTGCGTCGCCCGATCTGCGCCACGAGCGCGCGCGCGCGACTCGCCGCGTGGACGCTCCCGTGCTTGTGCACGAGCGTTCGAAAGAGGCGCGCCTGCCAGTGGTCGTCCCGGCCCTGCTCCCATCCGGCGACGAGCTCCGGGCGGTACAGGACGTACGTGTCCAGCGTCCGCGCGATGCGGGCGGAGAGCGCGAGGCGCTTCGTGCCGTCGTCGTCGTTCTCGAGGTAGGTTCGGAGTGCGGCGAATGGCGGCTCGGCGAGATGCGCCGGGAGGCTGGCCGCGATGCTCCAGGTCAGCAGGGTGGGGTGAAACGGGTCCGTGGCTTCGGGACCGAGCGTGAGCCGATCGATCCACGCGCGCGGCGCGACGAAGTCCGTGTTCGCGAACACGCCATGCCGGTTCGCGATCTCCAGCGACAGCCACGCGCCCATCGCCCGCGACGGCACGAGCACAGTCTCCTTCACGAACGGTGAGGAGAGCGGCACGCCCAGCGCCTCGGCGAGCGCGTCGGCGAGCGTCTCCAGTCGATTCGAAGAACGAAGATCCATTTCCCCCCTCTGGCGAGACTAACGCACGCGGTCGTGCGCAGCCGGACTGAGTTTCAGCTTGGCTCCGGTTGGCGCGTCCTACGCATCATCTCCGCAATGTCCGCCATGGGCCGCTCCTCTGCGCGCGAGTCTCCACGGGACACGGTACGGCAAGAACACGAGATTCTTCGTATCGGCGTGCCCACCCCCGAGCGTCGTGGACGTGACCCTTGGAATTCCCCTTGCACCAGCATGTGCGCACCCCCTAGCTCGCAGACGAAGTTCGAACAGTCGGCCCAACCGGTCCAGCCTTTTGATTGCACCGGAAGGGGGACCCTCGTCGGCAACGGCTACCGCAAGGACGATCTCGTAGAACCGCTGAATCATGTGTCAGCGCCCCTTGCGACAGGGCTACGCCACCCGTCCAGGTTGCGCGGGACCCCGCGCGGTCGCCTCTCTGGAGGCCGGGCCATGCTGGGTCCTCGCCCGGCTCATGTCAATCTCGGGCCCGACCGGGGAGTCGCTTTGCGGGCACATACGACTACGCGGTCGAGCTTCGCCGCCCGAGGTCGTCGCATGCGTGTCGTGCAGAGCCGCCAGCCATCGCTTCGAGGGGACCGGGCGTTGACGGCCTCGACGATGACGGACCGCTCTATTTGCAGCGTTCGGCCGCTCCGGTACGCTTGCGAGCGCTGACCCGCCGCGCGGCGCCGAGTTCACGGACAAGAGGGCCGCCCTATCGAGCGGGCGGCGGCCGCTTCGAAGTGACTTGATAGCCGTTAAGGAAGGAACCGAGGTCAGCACGTACGGCGCGATTGGCGTAGCGAGCGACTTGAGAAGCTCCTCGAATCCGGTATTGATTTTACGAGAGCGCTTGATCAGAGCGTCGGGGGAGGGGGAACATTGGCCGAGCGCGGTTTTGGCGAGTGGCTCCGCGTGGGCGTGGGAGCCTCGCGTCGATGAGTCCCTGGGGCTCCTTTCCGTTCGGGCGACCCAACAGCGATCGCCCAGCGCGCACGGCGGGCCGCTGGTACTTCACCGCTCCCTGGGACCCAGTGCCGATCCGGCGTGGCGATGCGCTCGGGGTTCGCGCGGGCGCCGACTACTTCGCCGACCTGCTGGCGCCCGGGGCTGAGCAACAACACCTCCGACGCACGCTGGGTCTCGATCCTCTCGTGGTGCCTTCAGTGGTCCCACGTCGCGTGGCGCAGCGCTGGTGGCGGCGATCTCGCTCGGCGCGACGACCAGCGGGCGCGGTACGCGTGGCTGCGCCCGCTCGAGCTCCTTTGGATCGCCCGAACGCTTGAGGCCGGCCAGACCAGCGGGCAGCTCCGAGGACGGCGTAGCGTCGAGCGCTGGTGCCGCGCCGATCGAAAGCTCCCGAACTTCGCCATGACCGCCGACCAGTTTCGGCGCTACCGGCAGGTCGGCACTTACGGCGCCTATCGCGTCGTCTTCCGCGCCATCCCCGGGCTGACGACGGGCGATGGTTGGACCCCCGCAGAGACCGCGCTCAAGCTCGCGGACCTCGTCAATGACAGCCTCCCCCGCGCCGCCCGGCTCAGGCAGGAGCACTTCGAGAACGGCACAAAGTGGGGAATCTGGGGCGGCGGAGAGGAGGCCCGCTACTGGGTCGAGCGCGGCTGGCATACGTGGTGGTCGAAGCGCCCTGGCTTTTTACCGACGGCCGACGAAGCCATCCGCAAGAGGCTGCCACCAGAGGAGCGCAACCTCCTCGAGCCCGCGATCTTCGCGAGCGGCTCCACTCGTCGCGTCACAGCGGAGGCGCTGGCGAGCGCGCGATCCGTGCAGACGCACGCCGAGCTATGCGACACGCTCGCCTCCTCGACCACGCTCTCGGCGAAGATCGAACCCGCGTCGCTGGCGCCTCTCCCCAGCTTCACGCGCTTCGCCGACGCCGCGATGCACGCGATGCGGACGCTGTGGAACGAGATCAACCACGACGACGCGAAGCAAGCGCCCACAGTCGAGAAGCTCGCCCGCTCGGCGGAACTCCGCGACGGGTTGGAGCGGCTGCGACAGGCGGCTACGGCCTGGCTGCGTGCGCCGGGGCGAAGCACCTTCCCCCACGAGAGCGTCGTGACCCGCCTCGCAGACGCCGTGCTGGCCGTCGCGACGCCCGCTGAACAACTGCGGGCGCTGTCGAAGCACCACCACGAGCACGGCGGCGGGCTGCGCTGGTTCCGTGAACAGGCCGGCAAATTGGTCCCGCTTGTTCCCGACACGGACATCGCCGCGACGGACTACCGCTTCCGTCTTCGGCCGTTGGCCCGCCTCGCCGCCCAGTGCGGCGTCACGAACATGAACCAGTCGCTCGACGCGATCTCGCAAGTCGCCGAAGAGCTGCAGTGGCGCCTCGCAGAGGAACCGTGATGGACGATTTTCAGATCGACGCGCGCAGGTGGCGCTTCCTCGACAACCCGGCGGAGTACATCGAGCGCGAGAAGACGGGCGGGCTCAAGATCGAGCCGCTCAAGCGCCAGTTCAAGACGGCCAAGGAGATTCTCTCACGCCTCGCGGACGGCCGCGGCGTGCTCCTCGCCGACGACGTCGGCCTCGGCAAGACGACCGTCAGCGCGCTCGTCGCGTGGGTCGTGGCCTGCCAGGACAAGCGCGTGCGCATCTACGCGCCGAACGAGGTCCTGCGCCGTCACTGGGCGGAAGAGCTCGAGCGTCACGTCCCGATGCTTGAGCAGATCCGCGCGAGCAAGGACCGAATCCGACAGGGCGACGTCGAGCGGCTACGTTTGGGGAACATCCAGGTCGTTACCCATCACGCGCTCGTCAAGAGCCACGGCAACAACGAGCAGCGCACCGCATGCGACCTGATGATCATCGACGAGGCCCACCGCGCGAAGGGCGATGGCAGCGCGTTCAACGAGGCGCTTCGCAACCTCGGCGATCGCGCGACGCGGAAGCTGATCCTCACCGCCACGCCCTTCAGCATCCGGGTCTCAGAGCTGGAGCAGCTCCTGCAGTTCGCGGGGGCGTCGAACCTCGAAGCGGTTGGGCGGTACGCGAACGATCTGAAACGGCTCTATGCGCTCGGCGATGGACACGATGTCGCGGCGGAGTCGAAGCGCTTGGTCAGCGCTGCGAAGGCGGCGATTGAAGAGCTGCAACCGTACCTCGTTCGCCATGGGATCGACGACTTGTCCGTGGCCGAGCGCAAGCACTTCGGAGTGATCAGCGCGACCCGGTGGGAGATCGCGACGCCTCCAGCGACGCTAGAGGATCTTCAGCTCCTGCTGCGGATGGATCGCCTTCTTCAGCTTGCGCCTGAACGGAAGGGAGAGCGTCGCAATGATCCGCGCTTGCACATCGGCTGGCAGCACGTTGGCACCGAGCTCGAACGCGCAGAGGAACGTGCGCGCACCGATGCGGACCCAGTTGTTGGCCGACACATCGACGAGGCGAAGGCCTCGCTGAAGATCCGCCGACGCAGCCCCCACCCGAAGATCGCCGCCGTGAGCGAGGCCATTCGCCCACTGATCGACGCCGGCGAGAAGGTGCTGGTGTTCTGCCATCACCGCGCGACCGCGAGCGAACTGCTCAGCGTGCTCCAGCGCGCCCTCAAAACCGAGCGCGTTCCGACTGGAGTACCGCCCGTGACGGTATGGCGAACCGCGTGGGAGTCGTTGCTGCCGAGTGAAGACGATCTCGTTTCGCCGATTATCGACTGGCTCTGCACCGCGGGCCTGCGAGCGCAGGTCGCGAGTTGGATCGGAGTGCCGGCGAACACCGCGGACGCGTTGGCTGGGCAAATCGCCAAGACGCGACCACGCGGCGCTGGCCACGCCGTGCCGACGATCGGCGAGGCCGCAAGCGCGTTGGCAGACGCGCTCCTGCAAGAGCAGTCGACGTCAACTCGAGCACTGCTGAAGAGCATCTCGAAGGGCGAACGCGCGTTCGGCGGTAAAGCTTCGCACTTTCCCGGGCGACTCGACGAAGGCATCCGCGTCATGGGCGCGTGGAGCCACGACGGGACGGCCGACCCGCCGAAGACTCTGTACACGGGCAAGCCGGACATCGTGCTCGCGCTGTTCAACAGCCCGTTCGGCCCCGACGTGCTCGTGACCACCGATCGGCTGAGCGAGGGCGTCGACCTCCATCGCTGCTGCCGACACCTCATCCACTACGAGCTCGACCCGAGCCCGGTGCGCACGATCCAGCGGAACGGTCGCGTTCGTCGCGTCGGATCGTGGGCGGCGCTCACGGGGCAGCCGATCTGCTACGCCTATCCCACCTTCGGCGGCACTCGTGACGAGAAGGCCGTCGGCGTCATGCGCCAACGCATCAACGCGTTCGGCCTCCTCCTCGGTGGCGTTCCATCCCTCGAGGACGACGAAGACGGCGCCAGCGATCAGAGCTTCGCTGAGGCCGTCGTCCTCGGAGCGAGGAAGGAGTTGGAGTCGCTCAACCGGAGACTTTGCGTGTGGTGAGTAGCCCGAGCAGTGCGACCAGGCAGACTGGTCTGAAAGGAATGAGGTGCGAGTAGTCTCATAAAATTCAGAGAGTCGTCCAGCGGGTGCGAACCCATGCATCCAAGCCTTCTCGGGACATCGTCTCGTCGTTCACAGAATTGTGAACTGGCCATACTCGCGAAAGTGCCGGTCGAATGCGATAGTGTCCGTTATGCCGATCCGCTGCATGATGACGAAGCTATACGCGTCGCACAACGAGTAGGACTTGTCGGCGTGCCATCTCACGAGATCGAATGCCCGCGCCTCGTCCGAGGCGCGTACGCGTTCCACGCGAATAGCGGATCCCGCCAATCCGTCGAGGAATGCAACTGCCTTCGCATGCCCTTCCCGCGTTCGCACGAGGAGCAGCGTGTACGTTTCGGTGACAACGGCGTTCGTTGTGATGAGCCGCCATCGCTCCCGATCGGCGCGCTCGAAGAGTTCCTTCGCCCGCGCGTGGCTCCGATCTTCCGCGACGAGGAGCGCGAAGAATCCGCCGGTGTCGACGAAGACGCGCCTCACACGTCGTCGTCGGAGTAGGCAGCGGCAAGATGCGCGTACTTGTCGCGCGAGACGTCCGCGAGATCGGAATGCGCCGTCCCGGCGAGCGCGATCAAAGACACATAAGATCGGGTACGAGCCGGTCGCGGAACCGGCGAATGCCCCGATGTGTTCAGCGAGGCTGCGAGCACCGCTACGACCCGTCGGCGTTCACGCGCGGGAAGGCGCTTCGCTCGCTCGATGATCCGCTGCGCCGCAATTGACATGCTGAACGAAATATAGGCCCGGTGGCCGGTGGGGAGCAACGAAGCGACGCGATTCTGTCGCTGGGCTGAGCCGCATCACACCCACCCGACGCGTACTGCCATCTCGAACGGCACCCAGACTTCCGCAACCCCTTGAATTTGCTGGACAGGAAAGTCGCGTTAGGGGCCCGCGCGACACAGCTGTTCGAGCTCCGTCACCACGCGGTCGAGCTCGTCGATGAGCGGGCTGCGCCCGTGCGTGCGGAACGCCTCGACCAGGGTCCGGTAGTACCAGAGCGTCCCCTTGCGCCCGCCGCAGAAGCGCTCCCACAGGGACGCGCCGTGTTCTCGGTAGTCGCCGAGGATCGACCTCGCGTTGTGCAGCTTGTCGCATGCGGACACGAGCCGGACGGAGTGGGGCGCCGTGCGAACGTGGGCGATGTAGGCCTCTTTGCGTGCTTGCCACGGAGGCTTCGGCTCGACGTCGGTGTCGCTGCACGCCCGCACGATGTCGGCGACCGCCCTTCCGAACTTGTCCTCGATGAGCATGGCCACACGCGAGCCGCCCTGGTCTTCGACGGCGTCGTGAAGCAGGGCGGCGATCGCCTCGTCCTCGGTCGCGCCATGCTCGAGCGCCAGACTCGCGACGCCGAGCAGATGTGAGACGTACGGGATCTGCGTTCCCTTTCGCGCTTGGGAGCGGTGCAGCAGGCAAGCGAGCATCAGAGCCTCGGTGAAACGCGCGGTCAGGGGTTGACGCAGTGGGTCCTCGGCCATGTGGGTTCCTCCCTAGAACGTCGCCGATGGTTTCCGCGAAAGCCTATCCGTTCATCATGGGCTCCGCCCGGTCATCGCCGATACGAGCGCGGCAAAAACCACGTCGCCGTTCTCCGAACCGGTCTTCGCGCAAGCCAGGTACGTGGGCACGGGAACCGCACCCGCTGGCTCAGACAGGGACTTCAGGACGCGGCTGATTCGCTCTCGACGAAACCTCGAAAGGCCGTCGGAGCGACCCAGGGAGCCGAAGAGCCCGTCCACAAACTGGGCGACCTTTCGAGGCCTCGCCGCCGCTGCGGCCGGAAGCACGACGCCGTTCATCAGGGAATGTCGACCCAGTGGAATGACGCAGGAGCCGACCGATTCGTTGTATGCGCGGACGCGCGCCTTGCAGGCGCCGCAGAAGAACGGCGACCACTTCGAGCCACTGTGGACGATCTCCGCCGCGCAGCCACGGCACAGCTCCGCGAAGGTATTGTAGTCGTACCCGTTCCAGGGCGGCTGATCGGCGTCGCAACCGCAGGGCTGCACCCGGTCGCAACGATTGAAGTTGTCGTAGAACGGGCCGCGAAGCGTGAGGCATGCGCGGCACACCTGCAGGTGGGACACTTCCGCCAATCCGACCATGTTCCGACTCCATCGCTCCCCGCAGCGCGGGGCTGGCGTTGGCACCTTCTCGCTCACGCGGAGGTTGCCGAGGCGGTCGCAGGGCCAGGTCCCTCACGCCTCTCTGGATGCAGGGTCATGCTGGGTCCGCGGCCGGCTCATGTCAATCTCAGCCCCGAGCGGCGAG
>JBEKOY010000106.1:0-18272 GCA_049521295.1 Polyangiaceae bacterium
TCGCTTCGCGCCGGCGTGCGCACCGGCTCGTGCCATTCGGAGCCATTCTGCTCGCAGTCGGGGCCGGCCCGCTCCCCGCCCACTCCGCACAGCGCCCGGTCCCGTCGCGCGTTTACGCGACGGCGCATGTCGTCGGCGCAACGACCGACAAGGTCGGGGGCGTCTTCCAGACGACGCTGGATCTCGTCCCGACCGCATGCAGGGGCACCACCGACTGCCCCCGACGCGTGCGCGTCTGGGGCGGCACGATCGACGGGATCACCCAAGCGGTCGACGGCGCGGTCGCACCGCAAGTCGACGACGACGTCGACGTCGCGTTGGCCGCGACGCCGTCCGGTCCCGAGCCGCAAGAGGCCACCGTGATCGCCATGCGAACGCCGTCACGGCGTCGGTGATCCCCACCCTCCCGTTGGATGGACCGTAGCTCCTCGAGCGGAGGCTTAGCCGCCGCGTCGATGACGCCGAACATTCTCGCGATTCGCAGTCGGGCACGTCGTGGGCATAACGGCGCTCGACGGTGTGCGACGGATGAATCGCTGCCCGCGTGCGGTCGTTTCCGCGACATCGTGACTCGGACTCAAGGGTTTCCCGGGCGGCCCGTTCCCGGCTTTGGGGACAGCCGTGGCAAGCCGTTATCTCATCGTGCGTGCGCTCGCCCTTCGCCTGCTCGACGGCGAAGTCATCGAGCACGTGGACAAGCAAGGACGCCGTTGGAGGGCGACGGCGACGGCTCTCACCCTACTGGCGTCCGAGACCGGGGACACCCTCGTGTTCGAGGGCGACGCGTACGAAATCGCCGAGAGACTGAGAAAGCTCGGATAGCGTTCGATGCCGACACGGGATCGGTGGGCCGGCCTTACGCGGCGCAAGCACGAGGGTACGCGCGCGCGGCCGACAACGCGGGGTGAAGGCAAACCTCGCGGGGGGCGAGGGTGTACCGGATCGAAACCGCCGCGGTCGCTCGCCCGCCGGTCCGGTCCAGCGATGGTTGCCGGCTTGCTGGCCACATCGATCGAAACGCCGTCTTCGTCGTGCGCTCGACCGATGAGCCGCCGCCCTTTCCCGTCCGCCACGGACCGCGTAGGATCGCCATCATGGGGCCTGAGGCATGAAACCGATCCTCATCGTCGTGCTGGTCGTTGTAGCGGCCATGTTTTTTCTTCGCTCTCGGGAGCCGAAGAAGTGAACGACGACGTGCACGCCGACGTCACGAAGTACCCCCAAGTCGCCGGGTCGCTCGCCGCGTTGGGCCCTTCACCCAAGCTCGCCACGGATTAGGCTGTTCCGCCCCGGTCCGAGACGAGGACGAGGACCTTTCCGCCCGCGCCCTGCTCCGCAAACTGCTGGGCCTCGCGGATCTGCGCGAACGGGAATCGCTTGGCGATGGGGATGACGAGGGCTCCCTCGGCGACGGCGCGCAGGAGCGCGGCAAGGCGCTTGGGGTCCGGGTGCGCCCAGTGGTGACGAACTTCGAGCCCGCGCTCCTGAGCGCCCTTCGGGTCGCTGGCGACGCACGCCACCACGCCGCCCCGCCGTACTCGGTCGAGGAGCCGCTCCGTGACGGGCGCCCCGACGGTGTCGGCGATTCCGTCGAGCGTCGGCAATCGTCGACAGTCGATCTCGTCGTCGAGGGCGACGACGCCGTCGACTGCGAGGGCCCGGGCGGCATCCGTCTGGTTCCGTCGGACGCCAGCCCATACCCTCACGCCGAGCCGCTTCGCTGCGAATACGGCGCTCCGTCCGACGCTCCCGAGCGCGCCGGTCACGAGGATCGTCGCGGACGGCGGTGGAGCCAGACTCTCTTCGACGAGCTGCGACCCGGTAAGAGTCACGAGGGGAAGTGCCGCGGCGTCAGGCAGGCTCAATCCCTCCGGCACCTCGGCCCACGCCTCGTCTTTCGCGACGACGCGCTCGGCGTAGGCCCCCATGACGAGGCCCGTCACGCGTGCTCCAGGACGGAACCGCGTCACGCCCGAGCCCACCTCGACGACCTCGCCGGACGCGTCGCGGCCGAGGATTGCGGGCAGCTCGAGCGACATTCCGGGGCGCTTCATTCCCTCGCGTAGCTTCCAGTCGATCGGGTTGATGCTCGTCGCGATCACCCGGACCTTGACCTGCCCAGCTGCCGTGTTCGGCTCCGGGACCTCGCGGAGCTCCAGCTGATCGACGCCCCCGAACCCCACCAGCACGGCAGCCTTCATGACGTACGAACCGCCTTTCCCGTCGGAGCTTACTTCAGATCCCACCTGACCAGCGGGCCTCGGAGCCCGGACTGCGCTCGCTCGCCCGCAGGACCGAACTGACCGGCACGGCACGCGCCACGCCGTCATGCGCGCGGCGGCGTGTCGAGAGGCACAATCCCTGCGAGGGCAACGGGGCTTGAAATAGGGTGAAATGGACACGGGGCCAACCGATCGGTTACTGACGGCCAGAGTTCGCGATGGCGCTGTCCCAGTCAGGACAGCCGCCAGACAGGTGGACCCAACCAATCGGGGGGCGCGTTGCGCCCGCGGGGAGAGACTATGTCCATGAAACAATCCGCTGTGGGGATGATCGTCGCGGCCGCCGCGGCGCTTTCGGGGTGCAGCAGCGCCCGGTCGACGAGTGTGGAAACAACGGGAACGCTGAGCGTACCGCTCAGCGTGACGACGAACGGCTCGACCTACATATTGGCCAATGCCTCTATCTATATTTATCCGTCGTTCTGCTGCGCCGGCGGCACAGTAATCACCACCGGGGGCGATGGGGGTACGGCCGAATTCACCACCACGCTGCAGACGGGAAGCTGGTACGCGGACCTGTATAATTGGACGCTTGAGCGCGAAGATCCTCTGGGCGGATTCGACCCCGTCGTCGCGACGCTCACGTCAAGCAACTACGTCCCGTTCACCATCGACAACGGCACGACGACGACCGTAACGTTCACGTTTCAGACCGACGGCGTGACCGTCACGACCGGGTCCGGCACACTCAACGTAGGCATCGCCGTCAACCAGACCGATGCCGCGTGCACACCCTTTGGAGACGACTGCGCCGCAGGCTCTTGGTGTCCGCCGGCTTCGCTCACCGCGGCCGATCTGGCATGTGTCGTGGCCGGGACGGTTGCCTTGGGCCAACCCTGCACCGAGCCGCTTGATTGCGTCGCCAATGCCGCTTGTTTTACAGTCGGCGATGCGGGCGCGGTCTGCGCCGCTCTGTGTCCTGGGAGCGACGTGAACCTGCCCTGTTCGACGGGTGGCACATGCCAGTCCGCAACCTCCGCCGACTACGGCATTTGCCTGCCGGACTCGACCGGGGGCGGTGACGCGGGTGACGACAGCTCTATCCCCTGAGTCCCCGAGATGGGACGGTGCGACCTTTTCGGCGTCTCTTCGTCGGCCGATGCGCTTTGCGTTTGGCTACTCGCTCACGCGCGCCGCGGCGGCCGAACGTTCGAGATCGGCGAGGATCGCCGAAACCTCGCGTGCGCTCCGCATCGGGCGCTGCTCGCCCAGGTAGGGCCAGACGGCGTCCCGGATTTCGTGGGGAAGCACGGTCTCGAGGTATTCGAGAGCCGTTCCGCGCAGACGCTGATCGCTGGTGTGCAGAGCCTTGAACGCGATGGCGAGTGAGCCGCGATCCAGGTTCAGCGCCAGTAGGTTGAAGACGTGCTCGAGGCTGCGATCGACGCGATCGCGCAGGAGACGATCGATGAGCACCGGTTCGCCAGCGTCGTCGTCGAACTCCGGCTTGGGTTGGCTCTCCCAGACCCGTCGATCGAGCGATACCTCGGTCTTGACGATCTCGATGACGCGGCTTGGCGAGACCGCGAGATTCGGGTTCTTCTGGGTGACTTTCAGAAGAGCGCGCCCGCATTCGTAACGAACCTCGAAGCGCGCGTCCACGGCCCCCTGCAGGAGGGCTTCGGCCACTTGCTGCGTAGGGCATTCCGAGAGCAATCGAGGAACGCGACGGCGGATATCGCAGTGGACGCGCGGATCGGCGAGAGCGTCCGCGAGCTGTCCGGAGACGAGCGGGGCGACCTTTCGAAGCGCACGAATGGCGAGGGTGTGAAGCTCTCTGTCGGCGAGACGCTCGATGGCGAACGCAACCATCGTCCGAACGAGCGGCCTCTCGACCGAGAGCGCGCGGCGCGCGCGCTCCGGGTCCGTCGACATCAGATCCAAGAGGTCCTGCGCAGAATTCGGGTCTGCGGCCGCCAGCACCGTCGCTACGACGTTTGGCTTCGAGTCGGCGGCTCCGGGGCCGAGAGAGACGCGGCTCGACAGCCCGCCGTCTCCTGCGCCGAGGCGCAGACTCTCCTCGAGCGTCGCCACATAGCCGCGATGTAGGGGCCGCGATCGGGCTAGACTGACGAGCGCGCACACGACGATCGGAACCAGAACCGCGGTCCCTGCGCGAGCGCCCGCAACCCACGCGGCGACCCACGCGATCCCGGCGGCGATCAGCGTGCCGAAGCGGTCGAAGCCGACGTCGATGACCGTCTTGACCGCGCGCTTCTGGCGGATGCCGAGCGGCATGTAAAGCATCTCGTAGGCGGCCCGGAAGTACGAATTGTGCTGGATCGCCTCACCGCCTCGCAAGAGTGAGATGCTCGGAAGACCGGGCACGACCAGGCATACCGCGCTGCCAAGAAGGACGATGGCGGGCGAGAGCGCGATGCTGGTAGCGACTCCGAGCTTCTTCAGCGCGAGCCGGCCGAAGGCTGCCTGTCGAGCGAAAGACAAGGCCGCGACCACGGCCCAGAAGATGGCGAAGAAGGAGAGCAGAGCGGGGCCGTGAGCAAACCGGTGGGCGGCGGCCGCATTGAATGCATAGTCGAGCAGGCCCTCGGTGATGGCGCCCAGGGCAACGACGGTCGCCATGTTGCGGAGGTAGGGGGCTTCACGCAGCACCCGGAGCGGAAAGACGGGTTCGCCATCCGGGGGCGTGCCGACCCGGTTGGGTCGGAGGGGAGGCTTCGTGGCGTCCCCTGCCACCCGCAGCGTCCCCCACGCGGACACGGCGTTGATGGCGGAGAGCATGGGAAGCATCGTGGGCACGGCGATGAGCAAGGACAATCGCCATACGGCGAGTCCGCCCAAAAGCCCGCCCAGCGCACCGCCGCTGGTGATCGCCGTTACGGCGCGCCGGCTTGTGTGCGGATCGAACGTCTCGTCGACGAGCGACCAGAAGGCGGAGAGCAGCGCGGCGCTGAAGATCGAGGTGTAGAGGTACAGCACGATGGCGGAGAGGCGCGGCGACAGGAAGCTCAGCCCCCACAGACCGAGCAAGATCGCTGACCCTGCGCCAAAGACCAGCGGAACGATCCGGGCCGGCGTATGCCGGGTCAACATGCGCGCGAGCCATACGGCCGCGAAGAGAGACGCCACGGCCGAGACGCCCATCATGGGAGGCAGCTTCGTCGCGCTGAAGTTCGACAGGAATAGAGCGTCCCTCGTAGCCTTCGCGGCTACCTGCTGCGCGATGATCGTTGCGGACGCGACGGCGGCGACGCGCGCAGCCGCAGGAAGCCTGGGCGTCGCCGCGCTCGCCATCGGTCAGGCCAGGACCGGTACGATGTGTCGTCCGACAGGACCGGGCGCCGTGGCGCGACCGGCGTACCTCCGGCCGAGCAAGACAGCGAGGCCGACCCACGCCAGCGTGAGCACCAGGTTGATCGCGAGAAAATCCCGCGTGGTCATGGCCGTGCGGGCTCCGATCCAGACCACGACAGCCGAGAGCGAGTCTCCCGCGCGCATGACGAACGTGTCGATGACCTGCTTCGCCTTATACTTGGCTTCGGGCGATGTCACGAGCCACAAGGCTTGCCGCGTCGTGTTCGAGAGCGTGTAGTCGAGCGTGCTCTCCGCGATGCGGGTCACCATGAGCACGCCGATGAGCGGCGCGGCGAGTGCGGCTCCATAGCCGGCGAGCGAAGCGAGGGGAACGAGAACGAGCGCGACGCGGAGGCCCGCGTACTTGATCACGCGCGACACGACGAAAAGCTGCATCACGACGCCGAGTCCGTTGATCCATTCGAAGTACCGCGCCTTGAACTCGCCGATGTAGACGGCCGGGGCGACATGGAGCGCGTGGGCCGCAGCCGGCGCGCGCGCAACCAGCATACGGTCGAGCACGTAGTCGCCTGTCTTGGTGACGAAGTTCAAGACGAGGACCAGAATTGCGAACACCAGCAGATAGCGGTCGTGGGCGATGAGCGCGAACGCGTTGCCCGGCCCGAGAGGTGCGTCTTTTGGTTTCGCCGCGTCCGTTGTCCGCGTCCTAGCCTCGCGTCGATGCACGAGGGTTGTGAGCCCCAGGCTCGCCACGAGGATCGGCGCCGCGATGATCATCAGAAGAAACGGCGAGCCGCGCTGGACCAGGGGCCCCGCGAGGGTCGCACCCCCAACGGCACCAATCGAGCTCCCGATGCCGACGATGGGAAAGAGACGCTTGCCTTGTTCGTCGGTGTACGTCTCCGCGGCGAAGCTCCAGAACTGCGCAACCGTGACGATGTTGAATACACCAACCCACAAGAAGAACGGGACGCCGAGGGGAACGCCGCATATCCCGAGAACCCAGAACACCACGAGATTCATGGCGAAGAACAGCGTTACGAACGCGATGAGCGCCATGCGGCCGACCCGCGCCGCGAGCCATCCGTAGAAGCTCGCCGCGAAGACCAGCAAGAAGGCCTGACCGGCCGATGCATAGCTCTTCACCGCGGCGCCACCGCCGAGCAGAATGAGCGGCTCGCGCGCCACTTTCAGCAGGTAGTAGGCAGTCAGGAGCAGGAAGACGTTGAGGGCAAGGAGCAGGACCGTCGGCGCCTCCCCCGGCCGCACCTCACCGAACGCGCCCAGGAGAAACTCCACGGGATGCTCGCGAAAGCGAAGGCGAACTCTCGGCGTCATGGGGGGCGGTTAGGTTCGTCGTCGGACCGCGTGACGAGCACCGGACGCATGCACGAACGGCGCCACCTCTTGCCATGTCCCGCGTCGAATGCGGTGCCTTCCCCGCAAGTCTTGCAGATGCCAGGCTCTGCGCGTCTACGACAAATTCCTCGTGCGGGTCCTATCCGCGTTCGTGCTTCCCGACGACTCCAAGCGATACGGCGAGACTCGAGCGCCATAGTGCAATATCCCGCGTCGCAGGGCAAGCGGGCTCGAGACCGTCACGGTCGCCGGGCCCATTCGCAATTTGCCAAGTGGCGAGATCGGTCGTGACCTGCACCGAAGAGGCCTGCCGACCCGCACACGCGTCACTCATCTTGGAACCATCCGGTGGGTATCTGAGGGTCGGCACACGGGGCGCGCGTTCGCGCCGCGCGTCACGGGTCGGTAACGACCCGGAAACCGGGGCGGAGTTTCCATCCCGTTCATGCACCGAATAGCTCCTTCTTCCTTCGGCGGGACGACCCGCCCGAGCGCGCGCGGCCTTCTCGGCCTGCGTCTCGTCGTCCTTTCGATCCTCTCCGTTGTCTTGGGCTCGTGCTCGAAGAGCGACAGCTCGGCGGCTCCCGCCCCCGCCTCGGCGTCGGCGAATGCCTCCGCCGCGCCCGCGCAGAAGACCTTCACGGCGGGCTTCATCTACGTCGGCCCGAAGGGCGACTACGGGTACAACCAGGCCCACGCGGAGGGCGCGGCGGTCGTCGCTGCCCGGCCCGGGGTGAAGATCCGCGAAGAAGAGAACGTTCCCGAGACGGAAGCCGTCGAGAAGACGATGGAGAGCATGATCGAGCTCGACGGAGCGTCGGTTCTTTTTCCCACGTCGTTCGGCTACTTCGACCCGCACATCCTGAAGGTGGCCCAGAGGTATCCGAATGTGACGTTCCTGCACTGCGGGGGCCTCTACCAAGAGGGCAAGCACCCCAAGAACGTGGCGAGCTACTTCGGATACATCGATGAGGCGCAGTACGTCTCCGGCATCGTCGCGGGCATGACGACCAAGAGCAACAAGCTCGGGTTCATTGCGGCCAAGCCGATTCCCCAGGTCCTGCGCAACATCAACTCGTTCACCCTCGGCGCGCGATCGGTGAACCCGAAGGCGACGACCTCCGTCGTCTTCACGGGCGACTGGTCGCTTCCCGTCAAGGAAGCCGAGGCCGCCAACAGTCTCGTCGATCAGGGCGTCGACGTGCTCACGATGCACGTCGACTCGCCCAAGGTCATCGTCGAGACGGCCGAGAAGCGCGGCATCTACGTCACCGGTTACCACACCGACCAATCCACCCTCGCTCCCAAGGGCTACCTGACGGGCGCTCTCTGGAACTGGGGCAAGGTCTACACGGACTACGTCAACTGGATCCAGGCCGGCACGCCGTACCCCCACATCCTCCGGGGCGGTTTCAAGGAAGGCTTCATCAAGATGTCGCCTTACGGCTCGGCGGTGTCCGCCACGGCGAGGGCGAAGGCCGACGAGACGAAGGCCAAGCTCACGGACGGGTCGCTCGTCATCTACACGGGTCCCATCAAGGACAACACGGGCAAGGTGGTGATACCGGCCGGGACGACCCAGACACAGACCGACATCAACCTCGAGAGGATGAACTACCTCGTCGAGGGCGTAATCGGGAAGATCCCTTCGTGACGACAACGGCTCCGTGGTGAAGCCCGCGACCTCTGGAGACAACCCGGCCCGGTCCCCCGTGGGCGTGCACACGCGTGCCCTTGGGGGAGATCTCCGGGCACGGCTCATGGTGGGGGTCGAGGGGCTCGTCATGCCGCTCGGCGGGATCGCGGTGTCGTTCGCGATCTTCGGCGGGTTCGTCGGCCTGGCCGGGGCCAACGTGCTGGACGTCTACTACCAGATGTACCGCGGGGCGTTCGGGTCCTGGTTCTCGTTCCAGAACACGCTCGTGCGCGCCGCCCCCCTCACGCTCACGGCGCTCTGCACGGCCCTGCCCGCGCAGCTCGGCCTGGTTATCATTGGCGGAGAGGGAGCACTCGTCCTCGGGGCGCTGGGGGCCGTCGTCGCCGCGCACGCGGTCGACGGAGGCAACCCCTGGGTGGGGCTCTTCGCCATGGCCGCGGCGGGGTGTGCCGTCGGGGGCGCCCTGGTGGCGCTCGAGGGCGCGCTGCGCACGCTGCGGGGCGTCAACGAGACCATCAGCAGCTTGCTCCTCAACTACATCGCGATCGGGGTCTTCAAGCACCTGGTCGAGGGGCCCATGCGCGATCCGGCGAGCCTGAACAAGCCTTCGACGCGCCCGATCGGCGAGGCCTACGCGCTCGGAACGATTCCGGGCATGGACGTGCATTGGGGTCTCGTCTACGGGGTAATCGCCTGCGTAGCGGCCTACGTGCTCATGCGCCGCACGGCGTTCGGGTTCGCGGCGAAGGTCATCGGGGGCAACGCGCGCGCGGCGCAGCTGAGCGGGCTCGCCGTGCACAGGGTCGTCATCGTCACGTGCGGCCTCGCCGGCGCGGCCGCGGGGCTGGCGGGCATGGTCGAAGTGGCGGCCGTGCACGGCACGGCGAACGCCTCGATCATCGTCGGCTACGGGTACACCGGGGTTCTCGTTGCGTTCCTCGCGCGCCAGCACCCGCTCGGGATCCTTCCCGTCGCGGTCCTCATCGGCGGCATCGGCGCGAGCGGCGGGCTCCTGCAGCGCACCGAGCACTTGCCGGACGCCGCCGTGAACGTGCTGCAGGGCATCCTCTTCGTCGTCATCCTCGCGAGCGAAACGCTGCGGGGCCGTTTCGGGGCCCAGGTGGCGCGGGTCCCCCGGTCGCCGCCGCGGCCTGCGCCCGCCGCACCGACGCAGAAGGCCGCATGAGCGACGGGGTCGGCGGCATCTGGGGGTTGCCCATTGCGCTCGTCGGAGGCGCTTTGCGCGTGAGCGCGCCCTACCTCTTCGTAAGCCTCGGCGAGTGCCTCACGGAAAAGAGCGGCCGGATCAACCTCGGGCAAGAGGGCACCCTCATCATGGGCGCGATGAGCGGGTACGGCGTCTCCTACCTGTCGGGATCGCCTTGGCTCGGGGTTTTGGCGGCAGGATGCGTGGGCGTCGTCCTCGGCGCGGCGCACGCGTGGCTCTGCTCGTTGCCGCGCGTCAACGACGTCGCGGTCGGAATCGCGCTCATGCTTTTCGGCACCGGGCTAGCGTTCTTTCTCGGAAAACCGCTCATCCAGCCGAAGGCCCCGCGGCTTTCGTCGTTCGAGCTCGGGGCCTGGAGCTCGAGCGCGCCCGTGCGCGCCGCGCTCGAGATCAACGGTCTGTTCCTGGTCGGCGTCGCCGCCGCCTTCGCGATGCGCTTCGTGTTCCAGCGCACGCGCTGGGGCCTCGTCGTGCGCATCGTGGGCGAGGACGCCGACGCCGCGCGCGCGCTCGGCTACGACGTGAACCGAGTGCGTTTCGCCGCGACCGCCGTCGGCGGCTTCTTCGCGGGCGTCGGAGGGTCGTTCCTGTCGCTCTACTACCCGGGCAGCTGGAGCGAGGGGCTCTCGAGCGGCCAGGGCCTCATGGCGGTGGCCCTCGTCATCTTCGCGCGCTGGGATCCCGTCCGCTGCCTGTTGGCGTCGCTCCTCTTCGGCGGGGCGGGCGCCATCGGGCCTGCGCTGCAGTCGATCGGCATCCTGGGCGGCTACAACCTCTATGCGACCGCGCCGTACGTGCTCACGTTCGTCATCATGATCGCTACGAGCTCCGCGCGACGGACGCTGGCCGGGCAGCCCGCCGAACTTACGGTGGCCCGATGACGGGTGCCGACGCCGCCCCGACGCCCGAGCTTCTCGGACTCGCACGACGAGGACCTCCGCCGCTACTCGAGGCCGAGGGGGTGAGCAAGCGGTTTGGCGCGTTCCTCGCCCTGGACGACGTCTCGCTACGCGTGGAGCCCGGCCATGTCCACGCGCTGCTCGGCGAGAACGGCGCCGGCAAGAGTACGCTCGTCAAGTGCATCATGGGGTACCAGGCGACCGACGGGGGCCGCATTCGCCTGGGCGATCGGGAGATCGTGCCCAAGAGCCCGCGCGACGCGCAGGCGCTCGGCATCGGCATGGTCTACCAGCACTTCACGCTCGTGCCCAACATGACGGTCTGCGAGAACCTCGTGCTCGCCCGTCCGCGCCTGCCCTTCGTCGTCGACTGGGCCGAGGAGCGCTCGGGGCTCGCGGCGTTTCTCACGCGCATGCCGTTCAAGGTGGACCTCGACGCCAGGGTGCGCTCGCTGTCGGCGGGCGAGAAACAGAAGATCGAGATCCTCAAGCAGCTCTACCTCGAGTCGCGGGTCGTCATCCTCGACGAGCCCACGTCGGTGCTCACGCCCTCCGAGGCCGACGAGGTGCTCTCGATGCTGCACCGGATGGCGCGGGCGGGCGAGATCAGCATCGTGATCATCACGCACAAGTTCCGTGAGGTGACGCAGTTCGCCGACGAAGTCACTGTGCTCCGCCGGGGCCGCAAGGTCGGCTACGGCAAGGTCGGAGAGCTCACCCCCCAGGCCATGGCGGAGATGATGATGGGCGGCGCCGTGCCCGCCGAGACGAAGGGCCGGGCGGCCGGTGCGGCGGGCGACACGCGCCTGCGCATCGCCGACGTGCATGCGGACGACGACGTGGGCGTCGCCGCGCTCCGGGGCGTAACGCTCGAGGTCGGCGCGGGCGAGATCGTCGGAATCGCGGCCATCGCGGGCAACGGGCAAGAGGAGCTCGTCGAGGTCCTCGCAGGGCAGCGCCCTCGCACGTCGGGCACCGTCGAGGTGTCCGGCGCCGACTTCGCGCCGACCCGCGCGCAATTGCGCCTGCGCCGCGTGCGCTGCCTGCCCGAGGAGCCGCTTCGCAACGCGTGCGTAGCGACGATGAGCGTGGCCGAGAACATGGCCCTGCGCTCGTTCGACGAGCCTCGCTACGCCGTCTTCGGGCTGTTCGTGTCGACCCAGAAGATCAACGACACGGCCCTGCAGCTCGTGAGCGCCTACGGGATCCGCGCGCCGTCGATCCACACCCCCATCGGTCGGCTCTCGGGCGGCAACATCCAGCGCTCGGTGCTCGCACGCGAGCTCGAGGGCGAGGTCGACGTCCTCATCGCCGCGAACCCTTGCATGGGGCTCGACTTCGCAGCGGTCGCCGAGGTCCACGACCGAATCCGCGCTGCCCGCGACCGCGGGACCGCGGTGCTTCTGGTCAGCGCCGATCTCGACGAAATATTCGCCCTCGCGACGCGGATCCTGGTCATGAGCGAGGGACGCATCGTGCACCAGACGCCGGTCGCCGGGGCCGAGCCCGCGGTGCTCGGCCGGTTCATGGCGGGCCACGGGGCGCACGACGAGCCGCACGCGTAGACCGGCGCGGGGTGCCGAGCTTTCGCGGGTGGTAAAGGACGCACAGAAGCAGGATGGGCTCCATTCGTCGCGGACTTTTTTCGTCAGCTTGCGTGACCGTCGACCCCCCGTTCATACTCGCGACAGCGCGACCGGCGAGGGCGGTCGAGCTGCAGGCGACCGAAGGGAGGCGCCGTGTCGCACGGGTACGGCACTGCTAGAGTCATCTCATGTGCATCGTTTGCGTGCAGTTCGAGAGGGGTCGCATGACGCCGAAAGAAGCGCGTCGTGCTTTGGGCGAGATGGTCTCGCACGTCGGCGCGAAACACGCGCAAGAGGTTGAGCGCTCGCTCCGTGAGGCCGAACAGAAGGCTGGGATTCACGAGGCCTCGGACTAAACCCCCGATGGGGCGCGCGCGGGCTCAGCCGTGAGGTCCACCCGCGGCGCGTGCCGGGCGCAGCACCCTGCGCGAAGCAGGATGGCACCGAGCCGAGGCGCGCCCCGCCCCACGTGACGCCGCAGCGCCTTACGCGATCCGAACCGGTCGTTGCCCCTTGCCCCCCTTCGACTACGTTACCCGCCCGATGGCCTACCGCAGTCGCACCTCGACCTCCGGACGCAACATGGCCGGCGCGCGCTCGCTCTGGCGCGCCACCGGCATGACCGATCGCGACTTCGACAAGCCGATCGTCGCCATCGCCAACAGCTTTACCCAGTTCGTGCCCGGCCACGTCCACCTGCACGACGTCGGGCAAGAGGTGAAGAAGGTCATCGACACGGCGGGGGGCTGGGGCGTCGAGTTCAACACGATCGCGGTCGACGACGGGATCGCGATGGGCCACGGCGGGATGCTCTACTCGCTGCCGAGCCGCGACCTCATCGCCGACAGCGTCGAGTATATGGTCAACGCGCACTGCGCCGACGCGCTCTTCTGCATCTCCAACTGCGACAAGATCACGCCCGGGATGCTCCTCGCGGCGATGCGCCTGAACATCCCGACGATCTTCGTCTCGGGCGGCCCGATGGAGGCGGGCAAGATCGCGGGCACGCACGACCGCGACGGCAAGCCGCTCATCCGCAAGCTCGATCTCATCGACGCGATGGTCGCCTCGAGCGACGCCTCGGTAGGCGACGCCGAGCTCGCGCGCATGGAAGAGGCGGCGTGTCCCACGTGTGGCTCGTGCTCGGGCATGTTCACGGCCAACAGCATGAACTGTCTCAACGAGGCCATCGGCCTCGCCCTTCCGGGCAACGGGTCGCTGCTCGCGACCCACGCGCTACGCCGCGGGCTCTTTGCCGAGGCGGCCACCCGCATCGTTGACCTTGCCCGGCGCCACTACCTCGAGGGCGATCGGTCCGTGCTGCCGCGCAGCATCGCGACGTTCGAGGCCTTCGAGAACGCGATGGCGCTCGACATCGCGATGGGCGGGTCGACCAACACGGTGCTTCACCTGCTCGCGATCGCGCACGAGGCGGGCGTCGCGTTCACCATGAAGGACATGGACCGGCTTTCGCGCAACGTGCCCAATATCTGCAAGGTCGCGCCGTCGTCGCACTACCACGTGGAGGACGTGCACCGCGCCGGCGGGGTGTTCACGATCCTCGGCGAGCTCGATCGCGCGGGGCTCATCCACCGGGGGGTCGGCACGGTTCACGCGCGGACGATGGGCGAAGCCATCGACGCCAGCGACATCCGCCGGACCACGGCGTCGGCCGCGGCCCGGCGCAGGGCCCTGGCGGCGCCCGGCGGCGTCCGCACCAAGGTGGCGTTCTCGCAGGACACGTACTTCTCGTCGGTGGACGACGACGCGGCCGGGGGGTGCATCCGCGACGTCGAGCACGCCTACGCCCGCGAGGGAGGGCTCGCGGTGCTCCACGGCAACATCGCCCCCGACGGGTGCATCGTGAAGACCGCGGGGGTCGACGAGTCGTGCTGGCGCTTCGAGGGCCGCGCTCGCGTCTTCCACTCGCAGGACGCCGCCTGCGACGCCATCCTGGCGGACTCCGTCGTCGCGGGTGACGTCGTCGTCATCGTCTACGAGGGGCCGCGCGGGGGTCCGGGGATGCAGGAGATGCTCTACCCGACCTCGTTTCTCAAGGGCAAGGGCCTGGGCAAGGCCTGCGCCCTCCTCACGGACGGCCGCTTCAGCGGGGGCACGTCGGGGCTGAGCCTCGGGCACGTGTCGCCTGAGGCCGCCGAGGGTGGCGCGATCGGCCTGGTCGAGGAGGGGGACCGCATCCGCATCGACATCCCGCGGCGCACGGTCGACCTGGTCGTCGCGCCCGAGGAGCTCGATCGGCGCCGCGCCGCAATGGTGGCGCGCGGCGCCTCCGCCTGGCGTCCGAACCGCGATCGCGCGGTCTCCCAGGCGCTCCAGGCCTACGCGCTTATGACCACGAGCGCGGCCCGCGGGGCCGTACGCGACATCGGGGGTCTGGAGCGGCGCAAAGCGTAAGAAAATGGATGCCCTCTCTTTCAGGCGCGCACGCAAAAGCTGCGTTTGAGCTCTCACTTCTCTCGTTTTGGCCCGCGTCGCGGCCCAACGGCCGAGCCGCAGTTTCCACAGGGACGGGGCGGAGGGCTCGGCTGGCAGGGCTGGAGCACGCGGCCGATGCCCGCGGATGCGTGATTGCCGGTGCCAACCGGCGGATGGCCGGGTGGATCCCATCCATGGCGGGGGGATCCGGGCGCTTGGGCCGGCTGCTCACTTTGGCACGCCGAGCCGTCGTGGGGTGGCCTCTATGCGGGCCACAGCGACTTGGCAGGGTCCGTGCACTGAAACTCCGCGTGGCCGCGAGGTCCTCGGACGCGATTCGCGACCGAGTCGCACCCAGCAGAGCCACCGGAGAAACGTCCCATGGTCATCCCCCGTTTGGCTCGCGCTCATCGATTTCATTCGCTCCGGTTGCCGCTCGCCACGTGGCTCGCCGTGGGCGCACTCGTCATCCCCGCCGCGGTTCGCGCCGACGCTCCCACGTGCTCCCACGACAGCGACTGCTCGAAGGGCTTCACCTGCCAAGTCTCGGGCATCTCCGGGTGCCCCGGGCAGCCCGCCTGCGCCCCGGGCGAAGTGTGCTCGACCCCCGTGGTGACCTGCACCCCGCAGACGATCTCGTCGTGCCAACCGGCGCCCTGCACGACCGACAGCGATTGTGCGACCGGTATGGTGTGCCACGCCGACACGTACTCAACGTGCTCGACCTCCGCCGGAGCAGCCCCTTGCGCCAAGGGCGACGAGTGTCCGCCTCCCGTCCCCGTCCTCCCTCCCACCTGCACGACTACGACCGGACCGAGTAGCTGCGTGCCGAAGTACGACCTGCCGTGCACCGTCGACTCCGACTGCGGCGATCACTTCACGTGCGTCCCGGACACCGTTTCGGTCTGCTCGGGTGGCGCAAGCGCCGGCAACGCCGGCGGGGGCACAGCGGTTGGCGCCGGCGCCGGATCCGGCAGCAGCGGTGCATCGACGACGGTCGCGGTACCGCCGGTGGCCTCGAGCCTTCCCGACATCCCGGCCGATGCGGCGTCGCCTCCGCTGGCATCCGAGGACGCGGGCGTTTCGTGCACCACGACCACGCTGTCGACGTCGAGCTGCCAGGCCGCCACCATCGTGTGCACCGCCGATAGCGACTGTCCCGCCACGTGGACGTGCGAGGGCCAGCTCGTGGCCGTGTCGAACATCGCGTGCGCCGAGCCGGTGATGGCCGTCGACGGGTCGTCCGTGTTCTTGCCGTGCAGTGTGGACGCCGGCCCGACGCCTCCCTCCCAGCAAGTCTGTGTCCCGCCGTACAGCACGGGGGTCAGCGGAGGCTCCTCCGAGTCCGCAAGCGCTCCCGGCGCCGTCAGCCAGGCCCCTTCCGGCGCCGGCAATGAAAATGGGGGCACGGCTCCGACGGTTGCCGGTGCCGCGACAGCGGCCTCGTCCAATAGGTCCCAAGACGGGGCCGACGGGGGCGGTTGTCAGATGGGCGCCTCTCCGACCGGCGCTACATGCGGCGCATGGCTGGGGCTGATCGCATGCCTTGGCTTCGCGTTTCGCCGTCGCACCCGCCAGTCTGCGTGACGCTGCGTCCAATCGGTTCGCCGCTTCAGACGACGAGCCGCCTAAGGCGGTTTCGCGGGATCCCTGGACGGTTTCCGCATCTCTTCGTCGGCGAGAATGGGGACAGAGATTCACCTGTGGCAAGGTGAGCGGGAACGACCCTTTACGTCCGGGTCTCCTCCAGTGGCTGAACGAGGCCGACACGGGAAATCCTCATACTCGCCGTTAACGCGCTGGGCGCCGGCATTCTGCTCTCGTCGCGGGCGTCCTGGCTTTTGCCGTGCTCGTGACCGGCCCGCTGTTTGGCTGGCCCGCAGGTACCTACCCCAATGAGCCCTGAGGCTTACCAAACATGCAGAATCAGCCGCCATCGAACCTTCTGGCGGTAGTCCGCGTAGCCGGCCAGGTGGCCCAGGAGGAAGCGCTCCTCGTCGAGTAGGCGCCACACGAGGATGGCGGCGAAGGGGGGAAGCGTCACGAGCCCGACAAGCGAGCCGAGCGCCAGCGGGATCCCCGCGACCAGGACAAGCCCTCCCACGTACATGGGGTGCCGCACGATCGCATACGGTCCGGTATGGATCACGCGCTGCTCGGAAGCCACCTCGATGAGCGATGACGTGTACGTGTTCTCCCGAAAGACCAGGAAGACCATGAGGAACCCGAGGACGACGAGGACGTCACCCGCGATGACGGCCGGGATCGGCGCATGGGACCACCCGAACCTGTGGTCGAGCGCCGGCACGACCATCGTCGAAAGGAAGGAGACGCTCGCGACGCCCTGGATGATCTTCTGGCTCCACTGCTTCTCGGCGATCGGGCCGGCGTGCGTTCGACGTTCGAGCAGGGCGGGGTCCTTGCTCGCCAGGTACACCGTGATCGCGAGCGCCGCTCCGAAGAACAGCGCCAAGAACACCCAGCCCTCGACGAACTGCAGCGTGCCGGCCGGCGCGAACAGCCCCAGTCCCATCACGACGATGAGGTTTGCGAGACCGACCCCCGCCTGGATCGTCACCTTCGCCGTGGCGTGGCTCATCCCGGCTACCGTAGCAGGCGCAAATGCCGACTGGGTTTGCGTATCCCGGACCGACTCGCCCAGGCGTTCGATGTGCTGCGGTGCGGGCAATTGTCGGAATCGAGATTTCCGACCATCCACCCGCGGCAAGCAGGCCATCACTCGATCGCGTCGAGTTCAGTCCAAAGCACCGAGACATCGATGGTGAGGCCTTCGCAGCCTGGCACGAGGTCAACCACACCATGGTCCACAGCGACTGTGTGCGCGTAGCGCCCATCCGTGCCGAGCTCGAGGACCTCAAAGCTTCGCAGCTCCGGATCCACGATCCAGTACCACCGGATTCCGAATGCGGCGTACTCCACGAGCTTCTCGACGCGGTCGCGCCGCTCGTCGCGGGGCGTCGCGGTGACGACTTCTACGGCGATGCTCGGCGGCACTTCAATGAGTCCACGTTTGGGGGGCCGGCGCGAGCCGGCCAGGTACACCGTGACGTCGGGCATACGACCGCGGCCGGGGCCCACCGAGAACTTCGCGCCGGAGCCCGCGACGAGTGCACCGCGCGCGCAACCCCAGTTTCGCAGGAGTTGGATGAACCACGCGATGATGAACGCGTGCGCGTAATCGGGCACCTCTTCCTCCGTGAGATAGCCGTCCACGAGCTCGCCCCGCACATCGCTCGACAACGCGGCCCACTCGCCCAAAGACATGCGGCTGGGCTCCCCCTCTCGGTGGACGGCCGTGCTGCCCATAAGTCCAGCATAGCATCCCACCCAGGTGCTGGCACATCTCAATGATCCGCGATTTGCAGCGGTCCCGGCGCAAGACCCGGACCGAGGGGTCGATGTCGGGGTCGTGGTAGTCGGGATCGGCGTCGGGGTCGGGGTCGGGGTCGGGGTCGGGGTCGGGGTCGGGGTCGGGGTCGGGGTCGGGGTCGGGGTCGGGGTCGGGGTCGGGGTCGGGGTCGGGGTCGG
>JBEKOY010000107.1:0-18163 GCA_049521295.1 Polyangiaceae bacterium
AAACCCGGGCTCGTCTTCTACCCGTACCGCGTGGACAATTGGAGCGGAACCTTTCACCCGATTCCCGAAGAGTGGTTGAAGACCGAGCTCCGACAGCCCGGCTTCGTCGAGGCCCGGACGACTGGCTTCATTCGTCCGGAGTTCAACGTATTCCCGATGCTCGTCGAGGTCGATCCGCCGCCGAATTCACCGGTCCCGGGTTTTCGCGAAGTGAAGCTTGTGGCCGGCGTCGATCGGACCCTGTGGAAGAAGCTCTACGTGGCCCTCGACTACACCCTTCAGGTGGAGGACCCATTCTCGTACCTCTACCCGCTCGATCCGGATATTCGGACCTTGGTCATTTCTTTCCCCGAGCTGACCATTCATCTGGACTTTCGTGACAGTGCAGTCCGTCCTCACAAGGGCATTTATCTGGGCAATGTACTTCAGGCTGCGGGTGGCGTTTTCGGGGGGACGGCGACGGATGTGCGGGTGCAGCCGGAAGTCCGAACTTACGTTCCCATCGCGCGTGGCGTGACGTTTGCGACGCGAGCATCCGTGGGCTTTCTCTGGGCATCGAACTACGGCAGGCAGTGGACCTCGGAGCTGGACCAGTCGGCCACGATCGCGGCGGGCGGGGCGTCGCCGGCCCGTCTGAACCTGGAACGGGACGTCGAGACGATGTACTTTCGAGGTTTTTTTTCCGGCGGGCCCGCGACGAACCGAGGCTATCCGCTTCTCGGTGTGTCGCCGCACGGCGTGGTGCCGTTTCTCAACCCGGGCACTGCCGCGCAACAGGTTCAATTCAATTGCAACCCGGCAGATTTCACCCCGGGCTCCGCGGCGAACGCGCAATCGTGTTTTCTGCCCGTGGGAGGCTTCACGCTTTGGGAATTCCAAAATGCGATTCGCTTCGACATCTCTGGGCCGCTGTCGGGCGCTCTCTTTTGCGATATGAGCGACGTATCGCCCCGAGAAAACGACATTCGCTTCAGCTATCTTCACCTGTCCTGCGGCGTGGGCGCGGCATACGACACCCCGGTAGGCCCGATTCGACTCGACATCGGCTACCGCGTTCCGCCCTTGCAAGTAATCGGGTTCAAAAACGAAACCGAAGCGGCTTATGCCGATTCCCCGGACAAGCAACCCACGGGCGGCATTCAACCTAGAATTTTCGGACAACCGATCGCGCTGGCGTTCGGGATCGGCCAGGCCTTCTGATGTCGACGCCGGCCGTCTCGCGCCATGTCGAGTCTGCGCGGACATTCGGCGCGGCCGATCGACACCCGAATCGCGTGAGCCCGATCCGCGTCCTTCGGTGGCTCGGAGCGTTCGTCGGCGGCACGGTGTTGTTCGCCTTGAGCGCCGGCGTCGGTTTGATCACCCAACTCGACACGCCGTCTGCTCGGAAGATCGTCGCCGCGGAGGTGAATGGGGTCCTCGGACCGTTGTTTCAGGGACGGGTCCACATCGACCGACTGGGTGCCCTCGGGGTCTTGGGTCTCGCAGGCACGGACGTGACAGTCGACGATCCGGCGGGTCTTCCCGTGCTCGTGGCGCGCGGCGTTCGCGTCACGGTCGCCACCCTGGCCGCCGCGCGGTCGGCGTTGCTCGACACGAAGGACCCCCTCACGATCGACTTGAAGCACGTCGGTGTCGATGAGCTCGACGTCCGTTTGGATACGAATTCCAGGGGCGAGCTCGATCTGCTCGATGCGTTCGCCTCCAAAACGCCGAGCACCGCGGCCGATCCGAACGCACGCGGCCTGTGCCTCGTCATCGGCGATCTCGCCGTGCGGCACGCGCGGGCGCACGGGCAGATGGCCGGAGCCCCCCCGCTCGACATCAGCATGGACGACTTCGACGGGACTCTCACCTACGCGCCCGACGTCCTCGAGGCGGAAGTATCGCGCGCCACGATAGCTGCTCGCCGCTTGGCCATGGGCGCCGACGTCGCGGGGTCGCTGCAGGGCCACGTTCGAGAACCGTCGGACCCGAAGGCAAGAATGGACGCGTGGGTCGACTGGCAAGGGCTCGTGGCCGGCATGCCGCATGGGATCCACGCGAGCCTCACACAAAACAAGGTGGATGCCACGGTCGACGCGCCGAACATCGACCCCGAGGGCATCCGCGCTCTGTGGGCCGCTTCCCCGATCGACCGATCTGGCACGATTCACGCCGAGGCGCATGGCATTCTTCCTGACGTCGACGCAACACTGATTGCGACCTTGGGGAACGCTCGGCTCACGGCGAAGGCCGGCGCGTCCATTGGGGACGAGAAGCGCGCGCGGGTGTCCTTCGAGGTGGCGGACATCGACGCCCACGAGTTGGCCGCGTCGGCGCCGAAGTCGCGTCTCGGTCTTGACGGGTTCGCCCGTGGGGCGGCGAAAGCCGACGGCACCTTCGACATGGATCTCGGCATCCACCTTCGCGGCGGAAGCCTTGGCGCCTACGAGGCACCGCCCGTGTCGATCACGGCGACGGCCCGGCGTACGAATCCCAACACGCTTGCCGCGCACGCCGATGTGGTCGTCGACGAGCCCGCCGCACCGACACGTCTCGCGCTAGCCGCCTCCGCCAAGGGCCCGTCGTCCGTACTCGACTTCAATCTGACTTCGGACGTCCCGGATCTCGATCGGGTGCCGCAGCTCAAACACACCCTACGAGGTGCTGTGCATGTTCGGGCCAGCGGAGGCCTCGACCTCGGGCGGTCGACCGTCGATGGCGTCGTGCACGCGCGCGCCGCCAACATCGTCGAGGGATCGACGCGCGCCGACGCGGCAGTCTTGGATGCCGGCCTGCGCGGAGCAGCGGCGGACCCGCGGATCGACATTGCCCTCCACACTCAAGGAGTGGCGATCGCCGGGCGGCATCTCGATCACGCCGACGTGACGGCCACGGGCCACGCGAGCGCCCCCCACGTCACCGCGTCGGTTCGCGGTCAGGACGTCCCGGACGTCGACGCGACTGCAGACCTATCGCTGCGGAGCGGCGTGTCGGTTCGCACGCCGCGCATTGCAGTGGCGCGGTCGGGTGAGCGCGCCATCGTGACGGCGCAGGACGTGAGAATCGACGGGAGCGACATGCGCGTCCAAGGCGCACGGATCGAAGGGATCGGACAACCCGTGACGGCGACGTGGTCGACGTCGTCCCAGCGGGTGCGCGTCGAGGCCGCTACCGAGGGAATCGACTTGGCGCGGGTGGGTCGATTGGTGCACGTCGAGAAGACTCTCCGAAACGGGATCATGGCGTTCGATGCCGACGTGACCGCCCGAACGGATGCCGCGACCGGCCGCGCGAGCTTCACGTTGAGCCGGGCGGCGATCGCGAGCGTCAACGATGCCGCTGCGCATCTCGAGCTCGAGCTCGAAGGTCGCAGGCTGACGGGCAAGGCGCATGCGCAAGCCGCGCGGGTCGGGTCGGTGGACATCGACGCGCGCAACGTCGCCTTCGCCGGGGCGGGCCCTCTGATTCGCGCTTCCTGGAAGGAGGCCTCCGGGTGGTTCGGAATCGAGGGACACGTCGATCTTGCCGAAGCAGCGGCGCTGGTCCCGTCCGAGGACTTGCCCCTCGAGGCTCGTGGCGAAGTCACCTTCAAAGCGCATGGGGCTCGTGATCCCGGTCGCGCTTTCACGCCCGACGTGGGCATTTCGATGACGACGACGAATCTGCAGCTCGCGCCCCGGACATCGAAGGAGCGAGAGATCGACGGCGTACTCGTTCTGCCGGCGCCCGGCTGGCATCTGCAAGGGGTCGACTTCAAGGCCGACGCGACTCTCGACGGCCAAACCGGTGTTCTCGAGCTATCGACACAGGCTCGCGACAAGACGGGCGAGTTGGCCGATCTGCAGGTCCGGTCGGCCCACTTCCCCTACGAGGACGCGTGGGTGCGAACCGGCCGCCTGTCGACCGATCTGCACGACACGCCGTTCGACCTCCGTTTGGTCGTCCCTGAACGCGGCCTTGGAACATGGCCGGATTGGTTCAAGCAAGACATCGTCGACGGCAGGCTCCAGGCGAACGTCACGTTCCACGGAACCATCCTGACACCGACGTTGGATCTGGCAGCCACCTTGAAGGGCTCGCGCGTGTCGAGCCGCGCCGCGCCGATCGATTTCGACGTTCGTGCCCACTACGACGGTCACGAAGCGATCGCCGCGCTCAAGGGCCGTTCCGGTGGGCACGATACACTCGACGTCGAGACGAAGTGGCAAGCCCCGATCGCTGCATTCATCGAAGGCGCGGCCGCACTGCCGTGGAGCGCGTCCGCGAAAGCGCACTTTTCTGAATTCCCGCTGCAAACCATCGCGTTCCTGGACGACAAGGGGGTGTCGGGGCAACTCGACGGAGATTTCACCCTCGACAAGTTGCATGAGGACGCTCGAGCATGGGCAACGCTCGCCATCGACCGCCTCAAGGTGGCAACGATCCCGTACAAATCGGGACGCATTCAGCTTGCGGCGGGCGGTCACCAGCTCGACGCCCTGATCCACGTCGACCAAACCGACGGCTTCGCCGACGCAAATGCGCACGGCGCGATCGACTGGGGCGCGAAGGTCGCGCCCGCTCTCGATCCTTCGAAGCCCCTCGACGTGACCCTGTCGTCCAAGAACTTTCGCATCGCGGCCCTTTTGCCGTTCGTCGAATCCACGCTCGCCGCGCTCGATGGGCGCCTCGATGGCGATGCTCGCGTCGCGCTCGACCCGAAGACTCGTGGCGCCACGCTCTCGGGCTCCCTCGCGCTCAGCGGAGGCAAGCTCGAAGCGGTGGCGGGCGGCGGCGAATTCCACGATATCTCGGCGAATGTTCGCTTCTCTCCCGATGGGACGATCACGCTCGACAAGCTGAGGGCTTCCGGCGTTACCGGCGCCTTCCAAGCGACGGCGTCGGCCCGCATGGCGGGAACGAACCTGCAGTCCGCGAAGGGCACGATTGTGATCCCCAGCCGTTCGGCGATTCCGCTCAGTGTCGACGGCACCGAAATCGGCACGATCGACGGACGGTTCGAAATCGGCGAATCCGCGGTGGATGGCCAAAACAGCGCGATGAGCGTTCGCGTGAACGTGCCCAACTTGCGCGTCGTGCTTCCCGACAGCTCCACGACCCATGCGCTGTCTCTCGGGCCCATGGACGGTGCCGTTCGCATCGGCGCGCACCAAGGGCATCCCGCAACGTTTGTCGTGCTTCCCATCGATCCGATAAAGCGATCCGATGGGCCCAAGCAAGGCCCGTCGTCGTCCCTGACGATCGCGACGGACCTGAGCGACGTGCGCGTGGTCCGAGGGACCGACATCCAGATCGAACTGGACGGCCGCCTGAACGTCAAGACCGGAGCGGCGACCGACGTGCAGGGGCAGATTCACCTCAAGAAAGGCGGCGTGATCTCGGTCCAGGGCCGCAACTTTTCGGTCGAGAACGGCACCGTCACGATGGTCTCGGACCCCTCCAACCCCGAGGTCGTCGTCAAGGCCGGGTGGACGGCGCCGGACGGGACGGTCGTATACGCCAACTTCGTGGGTCCGCTGAAAACGGGCAAAGTCACATTGACCTCCGAGCCGACATTGCCTCAGCAGGAAATCGTCGAGCTCTTGATGTTCGGAACGGCGACCGGACAGCAAGTGCAATCGCCTTCCGCCGATCCGACCACGAGTGCGATCGCTACGGCTGGCGGAGAAGCGGCACAGCCGCTCAACCACATGCTCAACCAGCTTGGGTTGGGTGCGGTGTCCGCAAACGTCGACACGTCGCAAGCCGAAACTCCGAAGCCCGAAGTCGAAGTCCAAATCGCCCGGGACATCTCGGTCCAGATTGCCGTCGTCCTGGGCCAACCGCCGCCGGGCGTGAATCCCGACCACACGCTTCTCACGCTGGGTTGGCGCTTTCTCTCGAAGTGGTCTCTCGCGTCGACGCTGGGCGATGCCGGAACCACGATTTTCGACCTGCTTTGGCAGACGCGATACTGAACGCACTTAAGGGGCCGGGTGCGGCGTCTCCAGCGCCGATCGGTCTCTCGTGGTTGCGAGCAGGCCACGGATGCGGACCCGAGCGGAAAGCGGTCTGTGTCGCAATTGTGCGCATGGGAGTTGTTTTGTCTCATGCCGATTGAACGGCACGTTCTCGAGCCACGGCGATTGGGTCCGGGGCAACCGCTGGCCCGACCTGTGCTCGGAGAAGGGGTGTCATGCCGTACTCGGTTGTCATGGACGATCTCGACGAATGGCGAGAGTGCCGCGACTGCGGGCTCTTCCAGCGACTACCGGCCCTCGCCGACGGCGAAGCGGCGACGTGTGGGCGGTGCGATGCGCTGCTGCGAAGGACCTTCAAGAATTCGTTGAGCTTCGCCCGCATCAACGCGGTCGCGGCCGCTTTCCTTTTGGCGTTGGCCCTCGCGCTGCCACTCGTCGATCTCCGTGTCTTAGGACGATTCTGCAGTTCCACGTTGCTCTCCGGGCCGGAGAGGCTCAAAGAGGACGGCTTTGCCGCGCTCGGGGTCGTCGTCCTCATGACACTGGTCGTTTTGCCCGCCGCGAAGCTCGCCGTAGAGATCGTCGTCCTGTTCGGTGCGCGCGCGCACCAGCCGCAGCGCTCACTCGCGTGGCTCTTCGCCGGGCTCGATCGCCTCTCACCGTGGGCCATGATCGAAATCTTCCTCCTGGGCTCCTTCATCGCCTACTCGAGGCTCAAGGCCCTGGCCCATGTGCACGTCGGCGTTTCGGCGTTAGCGCTTGCGGGTGCGATGCTGTGCATGGTGGCGATCGACGCCACACTCGACCGTGAGGCGGTCTGGCGCGCCCTTTGCCCTAAAATCCCTGCAGAGCCACGCCTGCGCCAACCGCTTGCCCTCGGCAATCGCTCGGCGGCGGCCGAGGATAGCGTTGCACGCGCTCGAGCGACGACCACCCCGATCATCGGTTGCGACGCGTGCGGATATGTGGCGCGTGCGACCGAAGGGGAAATGTGCTCGCGATGCCGTCATCCGCTCTCGGTCCGCAAGCGGACGCTCCACCGGACGTGGGCGCTCGTCCTCACTGCGGCACTGCTCTACGTTCCCTCCAATGTGCTCCCGGTGATGACCATCAAGCGGATGGGCAAGGGGGGTCCCACGACCATCGTGCACGGCGTCGTCGAGCTGGCACAAAGCCATCTCTGGCCTCTCGCGCTGCTGGTGCTGGCGGCGAGCGTCATCATTCCGGTCGTCAAGCTGCTTTCCTTGAGTGCGATGCTGGTACTGACCCACCGTCGGTCGGCTCGTTGGCTTCATGGACGAACTCGGTTGTTCCGGGCCGTCAAGATCATCGGCCGCTGGTCGATGATCGACATCTTTGCGCTCGCCGTACTGGTGGGAGTCGTGCGTCTCGGCGCGATCGCCAGCGTTCTGCCAGGGTTGGGAGCGGCGGCATTCTGCTCGATCGTCGTCATGACGATGGCCGCTACGGAGACGTTCGACCCCAGGCTCATGTGGGACGCCGCAGAGCGGCAGAACGTTGTTTTCGTGCAAGAGGCGGTGTCTCATGGCCAACGATGATCCCCAGGGCGGTCCGGAACCGCAGACCGCAAAGGTCAAGCCCCATGGGCGGTTCTCCCCCATCTGGCTCATTCCCATGGTCGCGGCCGGGCTGGTCGTCTACCTCGGCTATTCGTCGTTCGAGAATCGCGGCCCCACCGTGACCCTCATCCTGGCCACTGCGGAAGGGCTCACTGTGGACGAGACCCGGGTCAAACACAAAGCCGTGACCGTCGGCACGGTCGACGACATCGCTCTCACCCCAGACATGAAGCGAGCCGTGGTCAAGGTGCGCATGGTCGGAGGCATGAAGTCCGCGCTCACCGAGCATGCGCGATTCTGGGTGATCCGTCCCCGCATTTCCGCCGGCAGTCTCACGGGCATTGAAACGCTCGTCTCCGGTCCTTACATCGAGGTCGATCCGGGCGTGCCGGGAGGCAAAAAGCAGCTTGAGTTCACTGCGCTGGCGGAGCCACCCGGCCGGGAATCCGATGAGCCCGGCCATGTCTATCTGCTTCGAGCCCCGCGGTTGGGATCGCTCGCGGCCGGATCGCCCATTTACTACCGCGATGTCGAGGTTGGAGATGTCCTCGGCTACGAGCTCGGACAGGGGCTCGGTCCCGTGACCTTGCGCATCTTCGTGCGCGAGCCGTTCGATCGATTCGTCCACCCGCAGACGCGATTCTGGAACGCGTCGGGACTCTCCCTGACGATGGGGGCGGAGGGTATGCACCTGGAGGTCGAATCGATCCAAACGTTGCTGAGCGGCGGAATCGCCTTCGAGACGCCGCGCGCGAACGAGCAGGATCCGCCCGCGCCCGAGTCGGCAAACTTCGAGCTCTTCGCCGACAAAGCCGCTGCGGACGCCGCATTCTATCGCGACAATATCCCCTACGTGACGTATTTCCAGACGTCGGTCCAGGGGCTCGCCTGCGGGTCCCCCGTCGCGATCTCCGGCGTCCAGGTCGGAAGCGTGAATGACGTCAAGCTCGTCTACGACCCGTCGAAGCAGGGCATGATCGCGCGAGTGGCCTTCGATCTCCAGCCTGAGCGCCTGCTGGCTCGGCGCGGTCACGAGAGTGCGGCCGGTCAAGAGAGTGCGGACGGTCAGGAGAGTGCGGCCATTCAGGAAAGTCCGGCCGGTCAGGAGAGTGCGGCCGATGCCGACGAAGTGCGGCGCGCATTGACGAACACTCGGATGCGTGTCGTTCTGGAGTCGAGCAATTTCCTCACGGGCTCCAAGGACCTGTCGATCGTATACGCGAAAGATACGACGGCTGGGCCTCTGCCGAAGGAGGGAAACGCGACCGTGCTGCCCAGTCAAGGTGGGGGCATCGACGGACTCACCTCGTCCCTGGCGGATGTAGCCACGAAAGTCGACTCCATCCCGTTCGACCAGATCGGGGCGAATGCAAACGCCGCCTTGGTCGGCATCGAGCGCCTCGTCGATCGGGTCGACACCGAAGCGGGTCCCGCCCTCGAGCGTCTGCCCGAAATCGCACAGGAGATGGCGCAGGTTGCGAAGAGCGCCAGCTTGACGCTCGGCCCGGCGGGGTACGGCCAGAATTCCGACTTCCAGCATGACCTTCAGAGAGTCCTGAGCGAGGTCAACGACGCTGTGCGGAGCTTCCGCGCGCTTGGTGACTACCTGGACCGACATCCGGAAGCCTTGATTCGTGGCCGCGTGGCGCAGTCGGGGGCCCGGTGAAGCGCTCGTCGACCGCACGGGTCATTCTCGTCGCCGGTGCGATGGCGTGCGGGTCGTCGCCTCCTTCGACGTTCTACGCTCTAGTACCCGAGGCCGGCGTTGCGCACTCGGCATACGTGCACACGATTCGCCTGCGCCGGCCGGGAATCCCTGCCTACCTCGATCGGCCCGAGGTGGTGCAGAAGGTCGCGGATTTCAGGCTCGGGCTCGTGGACTCTGACCGTTGGGCCGCTCCTCTCGACGAGATGCTCGGGCGCGTCCTGGCGCAGGATATCGAGCAGCGCTTTCGGGGAACGAGCGTCTTCGTCGAAGACGGGCCGATCACGGCGGACGCCGACGCCACCATCGAGGTCGATGTGCGCCGGTTCGACGTCGGTGACGCGGGCCGTCTGCATCTCCTGGCCGAAGTGGCGGTCGAGAACGGTGTAACTCACGCACCGGTAGGCACGCGTGCTGTGAGCCTTGAGCAAGCGCCGGTCGGCGGCACGACGGTGGCACTCGTATCGGCCATGAGCGATCTGGTGGGCAAACTTGCCGACCAGACCGTAGCGTTGGTGTGCGAGGCAACGCTCGCGCATGGATCCAATCTCGGCTCGGCGGCGACGTCAGCCCGATGACGTAGCGCTGCCACGGGCATCGTTCTCGGCGCGGATCTACGGGATCGTGACGTTCGGTCAGAACATCTCGCCGGCCGTCACATAGGCACCGACGGGCATGGCGTCGGGTGACCAGGCGAGATCCGCTCGGAGCACGAATGCGGTCCCCGAGGTGAGCCGCAAGCCCCCGCCCAGGCCGTATTTCAGCCCCACCGCGGTTCCATCGAGCTCGGGATGCGGGCTTGTGTCTGCCCAGACACGCCCGCTGTCCAAGAACGCCGCGAAGCCGAGCGACATGGACTTGGCCAAGGCGTGGAAGTCGAAAACGCGCGCCCGGGCCTCGAGGTTACCGATGACTTTCACTTTCCCGTAGTACCGCTGAGCCGGCACGCCTCGAATATCGCCGCCGAAATAGGTGTCTTCGAACCGAGGCAGTTCAGCGAAGGGGGGGCTCCCGAAAAGGACGTCGCCGATGACCCGGCCCGCCAGGGTCACTCGCGACGCGATCGGCACGTATGCGCGAACGTTGAGACTCGCCTCGCCATAACGGAAAGGCAGGATCCCGTTGCCTCCGGGGCTCCACTTGAATTTGGCCTCGTCGAACGTACCCGAATGCGGGGTCACCTCGCTGTCGCGCGTATCGACCTGCAGCCCGTAAACGAATAAGGCGACCAGGTTCGGGGCGGTTGGACCGATGAGCCTTCGGACCTCGGGGCTCCCGCTCCCCAAAGCCTGAGCCAGGCTCGAGCCCGCGGGAATATCGAGCCAGCTGCCCGTATAGCGAAAGCCGGTGATTGCGCCGATGTGATCGCGGATCGCGAATCTCACGTCGGCGAGAAAAGACGGATGAACGCGCCCGTATTCGAAATACGTCGTCGATTGTCCCCGAGGAGGAAGGGCGCTCGAGGCGTTGCCCATGCCATAGTAGTACAGGGCTTGCTCGTCCGTAAACGACGGACGGACCTCCAGTTCGATCGGACGTTCCAGAAAACGCGGCACGGTAAGCTTGCCGTAGACGTCGATATACGGCAAATCGACGCTGCCGCTCTTGAGACCGAAAGAAACGAGACCGGCACTTTCGAGGTTCCAGACGTAGGGGATGTACCGCTTTTGAATGCGCGTGAATGCGGTGAAGTACCCGACTGCAATGCCGATATCGGTGCTGCCCCCAGCCGCGGGCAGGAGCGTAAACTCGTCCTTACCGTCGGTTGGAGGCAACTTCGCGGCTGCCGTTGAAGGTTTCTCGCTCGAGTTGAGCAGGTTCTGCCCCCCCGCGGACGCCGGGACGGCCAGCAATGTCGCCACGAGCACGCTTGCCACACGACGTGGCCCACCTGTGCGGTTCACACGCTACCGCTTTTCGAGGCCCCGAGCTCGTGGGCAAACAGGCTCGCGGGCGGGGTCACCGGCCCGCTTCGAAGTGGAGCGGCTCGCTGCCGGCTTTCCGGGCCCCTTCGTGGGTCATGTGGATCGGCTCGTTGCCCGCTTTTCTGGCCCCTTCGTGGTTCATGATGCTGGCTTCGGTGTCACGAAGATAGGAGGTGACATGGTTCTGAGCGCTGCTGACGGCGGTTCCGATCCGCTCGCGCAGGGGGCGCCCTTGAGGCCCGAAGAAGACCGCCGCTCCTCCCGCAGCGGCCGCGCCCGCGGCAAACCACAAGACGGATGAGAGAGGGCTCGGTGCGCGGCGACGTCCAAGGCCGCGCAGAAGCAAACCGTACGACTCGCGCTCCCTCAGATCGTTCATGAGACGAAGCACTTGCGTTCCCAGTTCGACCAGCGAACCGCGAGCCATTCTCGCCGCACTTTTCGCGCGGTCGGCCATGTGTTCCGTGGTTGTCGAAATAGAGCTCATCGAGCATTTCCTTTCACGATTCGGGATGGGGTTACGGGCCTGCCAGGCCTGGCCAAAGAGTGGCGACGTGCGCGGCATCTGCCCCGCTCGGGTCGAGACCGTGGATGTCCTCCTCTTCACCCACCCGCTTGTGCAACCCCCGATCCAGCGGGCGGACACGAGCGTTGCGACCCGTACCGAAGACGCACATCACGCGGTTTCGCCAAGAAGGTCGGTCGTTTCGAACCGTGGCGTCGTGACACAGTGTGGTGCGCACGGGCTCATCCGAATTCGACGTTCACGCGGGCCGGGGGTCGCTCGGGTGCATGACGCTCAGCCCGGCAAGGGCAGCGGCGTGCCCGATCTCTTCAGAATCAGTGAAGAAGACGACAGCCGCCTGCCTGGCGAGCGCGCTCTGCGTTGCGGCGTCAGGCGGACCGGGCGTATTCGAGGCGGCCTGTGGCTGCATCGCCTGAGAAATGCCAATGCCCTTGTCGCCATCGATCAAGAGGTCAAGAACCCCGTGCACCAGCCCGGACACATCCATGGGCGACAGCCGGTCGCTCGAAGGCGGTATCGGTTCCGGTCGCGATTCGGTCGACGAGCGCGAGCGCCTGACCGACGACCTGGTCCATGTTGTAATACTTGTACGTCGCGAGGCGGCCCACGAAACGCACTCCCGGCGTGACGTCCGCGAGCGCCTTGTAGCGCCGATACAGCTCGGCATTGGCGGCTCGGGGTATGGGGTAATACGGGTCGCCATCGGCGCGTGGAAACTCGTAGACGATGCTCGTCATCGGGTGCTTTTGCCCGGTCAGATATTTGAACTCCGTGACACGCGTGTACTCGTGTGCGTCCGGATAGTTGACAACGGGGGCCGACTGAAAGACCTCCATGGCGTGCGTCTCGTGCCGGAACTCGAGCGAGCGGTACGGCAGCCTCCCGAAGCGAAAGTCGAAATATTCGTCGATGGGCCCGGTGAAAATCACCTCGCGGTGCGGCACTTCGCCCCGGATCTCCCGGTAGTCCGCTTTCAGGAGAATCCGGATGCCCGGATGGGACAGGATGCGGTTGAACATGCGCGTGTACCCGTGGGCGGGCATCGCCTGGTGCGCGTCCGTGAAATAGCGGGCATCGTGGTCGAGCCGTGCGGGGACGCGCGTCGCCACCGACGCATCGAGGTCGGAGGGGTCGAGTCCCCACTGTTTTCGTGTGTAACCACGAAAGAACATCTCGTAGAGCTCGCGCCCAACCGTGCCCACGATGGCTTCCTCGGAGGTGCGCGGGTGAGCGACCGGCTCGGCGACCTTCCGGAAGAAGGCTTGGAGCGACGCCGCATCGTGATGGGTGCCATAGACGGCGTTGATCGTGTCGATGTTGATAGGAAACGGAACGAGTCGTTCTTTCACGCGCGCCACCACGCGATGTTCGTAGGGCCGCCACGAGGTGAACTGGGACAAGTAGGCGAAAACGCGTCGCGAGTTCGTGTGGAAAATGTGAGGGCCGTACTGGTGCACGAGCACGCCGGCGTCGTCGAAGGTGTCGTACGCGTTTCCGCCGACGTGAGCGCGCCGGTCGACCACGAGGACCCGTTTGCCGTATTGAGACGCGAGGCGTTCCGCCATGACACTTCCGGCGAAGCCTGCCCCTACGATCAGATAGTCGAACATGGTACTCAGTCCGCCCAGACTCCTTGCCCACACGCAATGCCCATGCCCTGCCAATTCTTGCCTTGGAAGGCGAAACCACGGCCGGGAGCCGCGACCGTTCGAAGACGAGCGTGGTTCTTGCGCCAACTCGTCCAACATCAGACGCGACTGGCTTGAGCACGCCGCCGCGCCGTCAGAATGCCCGACCGACGGCCGCCGTCGTCCTAAGCCTTCGGTTAGCGCTCCCGAGGGCGCTCGTCGATCGCGGCCCGAATCCAGTCGGCCTCCCCCCAACTGGCGCCCAACACATCGCGCAGGTACGAGCGCCCGAGCTCGATCGCCGCATACGACACGGCACTGGCGAGAACCGTTCTCAAGATTCGAGAGCTCAGAAACACGCCCGCTGCCGCTCCGACGCCGAACGCAATGCCGAGCACGGCGTGAGGGCTCTGCTGGATCTCCTTGTCGAGAGTGGAGGGCAGTTGCGCGAGAGTGGAGGGCAGTTGGGCGATTGCGGCTTTGGCGCGGCGCGCAAATTCGCGGCTGTCGATGCGCGCGCGGCCGTTTGAATGCGGATCCGTCGGTTGCTGTTCTGCCTGTTCGGTATTCATGCGCGCAGAGCGAGCAATACCCATGCCGTGACGGGAGAGTCTACCCGACGCGCGGCTCCGAGCGCTTCAGGCTCCTGGTTGGCGGATCTGCCCGCTCCATACCGCGTGGCTGAGCAGAAGGGCGACGATCGCGCCGAGCGCAGCAAAGGCAAGACGTGTCGCGCCCGCATGGGCGCGAGGCAAGAACGCACCACTCAGGAGACCCAAGCCTAGGGCGCCGACGACGGCCACGACGACGTTCAGAAACACGCCGACCAAGCCGCGGCGAAACGGCCATATCATCCCTCCGAGGCTGGCGGCGCCACCCATCGCCGTCCACGCCAGAATCTCATCTATAGAGACCATCTCTCCTCCATGGGCAGCCGTGACCGGCCTTCGCGCATCGAGGGCGGCCGTGAGGCTTTTGGCCCATCGCGGGCGGCCGTGAGGCTTTGGCCCATCGCGGGCGGCCGTAACAGGCCATTCTCCATCGCGGGAAAAAGCGCTTTCGCCACGAGGATGAGCTCGTATTTAGACGAGCGTCCGCCCCCGCCGGCCGACGAGCAGGGAAACGGCCGTGAGGACCAGGAACACGACGAACAGGACTTTCGCGATGCTTGCGGCTCCCGCGGCGAGACCTCCGAAACCGAGAATCGCGGCAACGATCGCGATGACGAAAAACACAGCAGCCCAGTACAACATGGTAGGTCCTTCCTTTCTGAACTCGAAGCGTGCAGTTGCAGCACCCATGCCGTGAGCCACGAGGACGGTCGAGATAGACCGATTGGCTTCTCGATTCGCTGGACGATGGGTCGACCGACGCGCGAAGAAACGGCAGCTCGGCGACCGGCTATGGTTGGCTCCCCCTCGTGGCCTGTGGCACATCGGTGCCCCACCCCCATAGGCCGCTCAGCAACGGCCGCGCCTACCACGGTCCTTGGGGGTCGAAGCCATCCGGACGCAACATCGAGACAAGACCCCCGTCTGCCGACGGGCGCGACCGACTCGTCGGCTGGATGATCCTTCACCCAGAGCAATGATGGGTTCGATCGGACCGCGGCGGTGCATGCGTGGCCCGCCGATTGCTGATGAAATCGAGCATGAACGAAGGCCGCTTCGATTTGGCGCGAGATCCGCCCCACGGCGCCGACTTGCGCGCCGCGGTTTCGCCGAGGAACAATCGGCCAACATTCGACTTCCGCCGCCTCGTCCTCCGCCGAAAGCCCCGCCGCTACGTTCGTTGCAATCCACATCGTCGATGGCGGGATCGGCCGAATGCGATTCGACAAATCGGCCACACCCCATGGCTCGGCTGCACCGTGGGACGGCGCGGCCGAATGGCGCGAGCGAAAGGCGAGGCCCATGATCGATGACATCGAAGGCAAAGCGGTCGCCGCGTCTGCCGAGGCAGACCGCACCGCTCAACTGATCCGTGTGGCACTCGACGAGACACGCAAGCTCGTGCAGCTGGAAGTGGCACTGGCGCGCGAGGAATTTGCCGAAGAGGTCGCTCAGGTGAAAATGGGAGCGATCGCTTTGGCACTCGCGGCGATGGCCGCGGTCTTGGCGATCACGATGTTCATGGTCTCGGTCGCGCTGGCATTCGTGGTCAGCTGGCCCGCCGCGTGCGTCATGGGCGGTACCCTTCTGCTGCTCTCCCTCACGGTGGGCATCGTGGGATGGAAGGCGCTGCCGAAGCGGCCGTTGGGCGCAACTCGATCTCGGCTCGAGTCCGACTACAAACAGCTCAAGGAGCGCCTCGCATGAATGATCGATCCCGCGACGACCTCGCCCGGGAGGCGAATCGGGTCCGCGCGAAGCTCCTTGACACCGTCGAGCAGCTCGATAGGCGGCGACACGACGCACTCGACCTCGGCCACCAAATACGAGTGCACCTGCGTCAGATCGCGATGGTCAGCGGGGTCGTCGCCGTGGCCCTGGTCGCTACCGTCGGAATCGCCGCCCACCGCTTCGCCGCGGCACCTGCGCGCCGCCGCCGTGACCGATGGCAGCTGCTCGTGAGCCTGTGGAAGCATCCCCGTCGCGTCCTCCGATCGGAGCGACCCTCGTTGGGGTCCGAGGTTCTTCGCTCCATGGGGCTGAGCCTCATCCATTGGGTTGTCTCGGCGCCGGTTCGCCGGTGGGTCATCCATAGGGTCGAGTTCCCGAAGGCCCTTGCCGCGCCCCCGCCAAACCGGCGGGCCGGGCCTGAGACATAACCCGCGAAGCGCCGGCAGAGGCGCCCCGATCCAAACGAGCGTGTCGTTACGGGGCCAGGCCTGGGCCAGGCACGTGCCGTCGGCCAACCGAACCGCTCGCCCGCGCTGAGGTCGTGAATTATCGAGGCGACGTGTCACTCGGGCCCGCGGGCGGGGGAATCGTCTCGACGTTCCGTCCGGTGGGCTCGGCTTCACCTTCGGGGTCGAATACGGCCTGCCCGTTGCCTTTTGCGTACTCCAACGCAGGGGGGGGCGGCAAAGCCATGCCCTTCGCGTCTTGCCAGAAGCTCGGTGCATAAAAGGGCGTCCCGTCCGAGGCGCGAACCACGACCCATGGCGCGTATCGGGCGCCGACCGGTGTTTGAACCCAGCGGCCCAGAAGCCAGTACCAGCGTCCGTGCCGCAGGACCCATTCGCCGTCGACCCACGCGTCCGCTCGGGCCGGCCGTCTCGGAACGACTTCGATTCTTCCTGGCGGAGGACCCAGGGGGATCACCACAAGTGAGGTCGTGGCTTGAGCGGCATACGGGGGATGGGGCAGCGATGCGCCACAGGCCGCGAGGGAGAAAGTCGACAAGAGGCCGGTTGCCGTTCGCCACACGGCGATCGCTGAAGCACAAAAGAGACCGGGCCGATCGCGGTCACGATGACCATTCTGAGAGGAACGGAACGGCATATGCTTTGGACCCGACCTGAGGAGACGACCCGATGGCAGCCGCGCAAGCACGAGAAAAAGCTTCCCACCCCAAGAACGGTCGCCGCGCGAAAGGAGCAGCGCCGAGTGGCGTCGTCGCAGGGAAGGCAGAAGGAGAGATGAGACGCGCGCTGTGGTCGGGCGCGATCAGCTTCGGACTCCTGCAAATACCCGTGACGTTGCGCACGGCGGAGCAGCAAAATGAGTTGCACTTTCACCAGCTCGACAAGCACGATAAATCGCAAATCAAATATGAACGCGTGAATGCATCGACGGGAAAGACAGTTGCCTGGTCCGACATCGTGCGTGGGTACGAATACGCCCCAGGCAAGTACGTGGTCGTCGACGACGACGATTTCAAGGCGGCGAACGTCGAGGCGACCCAGACGATCGATCTTCAGGACTTCGTCGACTTGAGCGCGATCTCGCCCGCCTTCTTTGAGACGCCTTATTTCGTTTCGGCTGGAAAGCACGGTGAAAAGGCTTACGCGCTCTTTCGCGATGCCCTCGATAGGAAAAAAGTTGCGGCGATCGGCATGTTCGTGCTTCGGACGCGGCAAAGAATATGCGCGCTTTACGCAGACGGGAAAACGCTCCGCCTCGAGATACTGCGCTTCGCTCACGAGCTTCGCGCCGCGAGTGGCGCCGGCTTGCCGAGTGGGGCTTACCCGCGGGCGAAGACGACTGCGCGCGAGCTCGCAATGGCTGAGGACCTCGTTGAATCGATGCGCGCAGAATGGGAGCCTGACAAATACAAGGACACGTATCGTGACGAGCTCCTCGCGCTCATCGAAAAGAAGGCAAAGACCGGAAAAGTCGACCGCCCCCCTCAGCGCGAGCCGCAGCGAACCAACGTCGTCGATCTGATGTCGCTCTTGAAAAGGAGCATTGAAGAAAAAGGGAAGGGCGCCCGCCCGGCGAATGCTTCGAAGGGGGTGAAGAGTTCCAAGCCCCTCAAACGCAAAAGCAGTGCGACCGAGGCCGCATGACGAGCATGACGAAGAGGTGGATCGGTTACGAGCCGATGCGTTCCAAGGAGCCGACTCTTGGGAAGCACCTCCGCGCGTCGCTGAAATGAGCGGGACCGAGGTCAAGCGATGTGAAACGAGCTCGGGCGCAGTGCTCGCGCGCCTCGTACCCCGGCACGATTGTGGCGGTCGTGCTCTTTCGAGGCGACACGAACCACTCCGTTCGGCAGCCCGTTCGACAAGGCGCGCTGGGCGGCGAGAACGGGCGTCGCGGCTTCACTTAACATGGCGTCGCGAGTCTCGGCTGCTACGGAGGGCCTGACACGAATGACGGACAATCTCGATTTCTTCACGGGCGGGGGGGACATGGGCGAGCGCATGCGTGCGCTCGACTGGTCCAGCACGCTGCTCGGGTCCGCCGC
>JBEKOY010000108.1:0-17779 GCA_049521295.1 Polyangiaceae bacterium
CGCGAGCGCCTTCAAGTGCTCGTCGGCGAACGCGACGCGGTCGCTGTCGTGGTCTCGCTCGGCCAGCTCGCGCGCCTCGCGGAACTCGGCCATTGCGCTCGCTGCGAGCCCCTCGCGTTCGTGGCAGGCTGCGAGGTTCAGGAGCGTGCCGTGCGCCGGGACGAGCCGCTGGCTCTCCTCTAACTTGCGGCAGGCCTCGGACACCTTGTTCTGGGAGAACAGCGCCCTGCCCTCGTCGTAGAGGCTCGTGGCGAGGGCCTTGTCCTGATCCGTGGGATCGGCCCACGCTCGCGCGGACGCCGCGCCGATCGACAGGACGAGCTCCTCTTCCAAAAATCCACGACGCATGGCCAAATACCGGTGCGAGGCCTCCGGCCGCAAAAGCGAGCTTACGCGCTCGTGAAAAGAGAAGTAGCGTTCGTATTTGCTGTTCGGCTTTGCCTTGTCGCCCTTGTTGGAGCGCACGAACCCGGCGTCGAAGAGAGCCCTCCGGACGTGCTCGCGAAGGTCCGCGTTCTCGGAGAGTCGCTCGGTGACGATATCGCGGGCCCCGTCGATGGCTTGATCGGTGGTCGTGACGTTCTTTTCGGGCGAAAGGAACCCAGCGGCCTTTTCGACGAGGGAGACGGCCTCCGCCGTCTCTTCGTGCGAGACGCGCCACATCCACCCGGCGAGCGGCTCAAGCCCGGCTTCGCGCGCGACCGTCGCTTTGGTCTTGCGCTTCAGCTTGTAGGGCAAATAGAGGTCCTCGAGGCGTTCGAGATCGTACGTCGCGAGAATCCTCTCCTTCAGCTCGGGGGTGAGCTTTCCCTGTTTTTCGATCTCGTCGCAGACGATTTTTTTCCGATGCACGACCGCGTCCCACGTCTCTTTTGCCTCGAGCACGCTCTGGATCGCGACTTCGTCGAGGTTGCCGGTCTGCTCCTTGCGGTACCGCGCGATGAAGGGCAGGGTGGCCCCGCCCTCCGTGAGAGCGAGGACCGCCTTCGCGGACGCCACGGGAAGGTTCGCGTGCCGCCGTGAGAACCAGTCTTCGAACGAGAGCATCCCGGGGGATGTTAGATCCCGGCTCACGTGAAGACGAACGACGCGACTCGACTGCAGGACAGCGAGGCGCCGGGCTGGGCTTGGGTGGACCGGGGTTGCCTCGCGCTGTGGGTCGTCGCCTTGTTCGCGGCGACATGGCGCAACATGGATTTGCTCGGCGACAGCTTTTGGTCCGTAGCAACCGGCCAATGGATCCTCACGCACCGCCGGCTGCCCGTGGAGGATCCTTTTTCGTATACGGCCGAGCGCCCGTGGATCGTCCATATGCCGCTCAGTCAGGTCCTGTTCGCCTGCGTGATGCAACGGTTTGGCGTGATGGGGCTGGTCCTCTTCGGGTCGCTTCTGTTTACGGGTGCCCTGCTGTTGTTGTGGCTTCCTCATGCGCGCGGCATCGCCGCGCGCATGTGGGTTTGGCCGCTGGTCCTATGGCTCGTCCTCCGGCAAGCCGACGACCTCTGTGTGCGCGGTCAGGTCTTCGGCGATCTTGGTTATGCCGTCTTGCTGCTTCTTCTCTTCCGGCTTCGGGATGGTCGAGCCGTTCACGGAGCAATTGCCATGGCGCTCGGTTGCCTCTGGATCAACCTGCACGCGTCGGTCTTTCTGGCGGTCGTGATGCCTGTCGGCTTCGGTGTGGCGGTGCTGTCGGCGCCCGCGACGCGTCGTCCGTCGCTTGGCCCCTGGGTCCGTTTTTCGGCGCTGGTCGCAGCGGGCACGCTGCTCAACCCCTACGGCATTCGCCTCGTCGCCGATCTCGTCACGCTGATGCGCGCCTCCAGCACGCATCGAATCGATCTTTTTCGGCCGCCGGACTTCGGCTCCCCCGGGACGTGGTTGAGCCTGGCCCTGGTCGTCGGATCGATGATCGCGTCTCTCGGGTTACGGACGCCCGAGGCGGGCGTCCCCGAGGCCCTCGTGCTCGGGGCGCTTCTCTTGGCGGGCTGTACGGCTCGTCGCTATGAGCCGTTGGGTCTTGCTTTTGCCATCGTTGTCCTTGGCCGGATACTGAGCCGACGGCTTTTGGCGGCCGCGCCGAGGGGTCGAGCGTTCGCGCGCCCTGCGCGGCTCGCCATGGCCGCCGCGGCGGCGGCGCTCTCGTTTCGTGAGTTGGCGGTCGACAAGGATCCCTGGCGCGACGTTCCGGTCGTCGAGGCAAGGCTGATCGACGAACTCGGCCTGCCTGACCGGGTCGCGAACATCTACCATTGGGGCGGTTATTTGGATTACGTCTGGGCAGGACATAGGAAGGTCTTCATCGACGGGCGCAATCAGCTCTACGATCGTCGGGTGTTCGACGACTCGCTCCGCCTCGCGTCGCTGAACGCTTGGGAGGCGATTCTCGACGATTACGGCGTCAATACCGTGCTTTGGGAGCGTGGCAGTCCGCTCGATCGGGCGCTCGGGGCCAGTCCCGATTGGGTTCGGGTTCGGCGCGGTCGCATCGCCGTGGTCTACGTGCGGCGCAGCGCTCTCGGGGCGACGCCGCTTTCGCGCTGACGAGGCAATCGATTCTTGCGAGTTCCATCCATAGTCATTTGTTTACATGTCCGGGCCCGACGCTCGGAAAAACGAATGGAACATCGCCAGATTGGCCGCGCGAAGCGAAGAAAAGCCCACGCGGCTGCAAAGAAAGCTATTGCCAATGCCACAAAAGTGCGTAGAGGTACGTTCCCGAGAGCAACCTCATCGGCGGTACTCCGTCGGTCAGGGCGAGTTTCGTCCTCACCCTGCGCTCTCGATCTCACGTTTGAAGAGGGGTTGATCCATGATCTCCAATCGTTTCACGACGTTCTTTTGGAAGGGTCGAGCCGCGCGGTGCGGCCTCGTCTCGCGCGCTTTCCAAGGGTCGTTGACTGCGGCCTTGGGCTTCATGGGATGTCTCACGTCGGGCTGCTCGAGCACCACGGCGCCGGCCCAGGAGACCACGACGCCCGATGCTTCGACCACGACCACGACCACGACCGGGACCGGAACCGGGACCGGGACCGGAACCGGGACCGGAACCGGGACCGGGACCGCCACGAGCGACGGTTCCGCGAGCTCGTCCTCGACGACGCCGACGCCCAGCGAAATCGTCGCGGCCTGCCCCTCCGATGGGGGCACGTCGCCGTTGTCGTTCACCAACCAGACGTACCTGAACGACCCACGCGCGAGGTCGACCACTGGCGGGAGCTCGGGCGCGACGACCGAGGCGATCTTCAGCGGCATCAATACGGTGGACGACCCCTATACGCAGATCCTGCGCTTGCACAACGGGGGCACGAGCTCGGTCACGATCACGAGCGTCGGAATTGCCCCCCAGGCCACTCTCTTTCCGGTCGCCTTCCGGCAAACCAGCAACCCCAGCGCGTTCAATGCCACGGTCGTGGCGACGTCGGATGCAGGGACGGGGGCAGCCACCGCGCTGACCCTGCCGCAGACGATCGCCGTAGGCGGCGATTTGGACGTCGTGGTCCAGTTTCTTTCGACCAAGACGAATCCGCCGACCCGCTACGACAACACCGGCGGCGACGCCGTGGCCGCACTGCTCGTGGCGCAGTCGAGTAGCGATTGCGTCCAGGCCGGGCTCTATGGCGTCGGGCTCTGGAACAACTCCGAGAGCATCAGCGATGCCGGTGTACCCTCGTCGAACTATGGGCGTTACGAGCCCACGCTCGGCCAGATCATCGCGACGCTCGGGTACCAGGTCAACGTGGGCACCCTTTTGCAAACGTTTCTCAACGTCAATCAGGTGAGCGCGCTGGCGATGGATCCTCCGCCCAACGGCGACACGCCCTCGGACGAAGTCATCGTGCAGGAATTCGTGCTCGCCGACCCCACCCAGCCGGCCGTACTGCTCGCCCCCGCCCGGTTCGCTCCGAAGTACGACTTCGCGTACGGATGGTACGCCACCGGCTCGATCGATGCCGGCTCCGCGCAACCCGGCGCCGCCGACGCGGAGCCTCCGCCCGACGCCGCTCCCGCGAACCTGCCGGCAGGCCTGCAGTGGGTGGCCACGATGGAAAGCGTCGTGGGCAGCGACAACTATACGTCCGACCACAGCGAGATGGTCCTTCCACCCATCACCGGGACCAATCCCGCGGGGACCTTCATGCCCACGCCTGCAACGGCAAGCTTCGGCCTCTGGTGCTTCGGCAACCAGAGGACGAGCGCGTCCGCCCCTCTGAACGGCGATTACGACTATTCACAGGACCTGCTCAATGTCGTGACGCAAACCGGCAACCCCCCGCTGCCCGACGACCTCATCGAGGCCGGCGTCAACCACTTCGTGACGTCGCCGGTGCACCGTTACCGCGTCTGGCCGCTCAAGGACCGGGGCGGCAACCCGGTCGCGAATGCGTACCTCATCGCTCTGGAAGAGGCCACCAACGACGACTTCCAAGACATGATCTTCACGATCAGCAACGTCAAGCCATTCTCGGGGGTCCTCGATGCCGGTACAGCAGCACCGGATGCCGGTGCCACCCACGATGCGGCCGTCGATTCCGGCGCCGAGCAGTAGGCGGTTGCGGTCAGCGTGCGGCGCGTCCACGGCGGCGCGCCGCAGCGCCCGCCGTCACGCGCAATGAGCGACGTCGCGGTCTAGCTGCTGCCGTACTTGACGCCGCAACCGTAGGGCTTCGTCTCGCGCACGGGGACAGGTCGATTCGCCTTCAATGCGTCGAGCGCGTCGGTGACGTAGTTCACGAGCTTTCCGCCGGTCGGCGATTGGCCTTCGGCGTCGGGCGAATTGTCGATGGCACCGCGGTAGACCAGCGTCCCGTGCGCATCGACCACGTACATGTTCGGGGTGTTCGTGGCGCCGTACGCGTGTCCCACGCGTCCCGTCTCGTCGAGAAGAATCGGGTAGCTCATCGCATACTCTGCGGCGGCCTTTCGGTTCGTGTCCGCGCCGTTGCCCTGATGGCCCGCCGCCGCCGAGTTGACCGCGAGCCAGACGACGCCCTCCGAAAGGGCGCGCGCCGGCGCGTCCTTCAGCGAGCCGACGGTGTGCGCCTTGCGGACGAAGGGGCAGCCCGGGTTGAACCATTCGAGCACCACCGTCTTGCCCCGCAAGCCTGACAGGGTGACGGCGTGGCCATCGAGATCCGAAAGAGTGAAGTCGGGGGCGGGCGAGCCGACTGCGGCTTGGGCTATCGACGAGCCGGGCGTTGCAGAGGCGATGGCGACTGGCGGCGCCGCGGGAACTGGCTCCGGAGACGTCGACGAGGGGCGGCTGCAGGCGGAGGTAGCGAGCACGACCGATGCGAGAAAGATGCGCGTCATGCGAAAGACTCTAGTGCGAAAGTGGGCGGGTCGCATGGGCCGAGCGGAGAGGCGCTCGAGGTTCGTTCGCGTGCGCCGCCCTCGCCGCCACCCGAGCGCCGGACTTGCGATTCGGTGCGCGAAAAACGGCGAAGGCCCTGAGCGGGCTCTTACTGCCCGACGACGACCGTGCAAGTCGTGCCGTAAACGCTGAGAACGCTGAAGATCTCGTGGTCGACGTACGCAACCTGCGTGATTCCACCCGCCGCCTTGGCGCTCGCAATCGAGGCGTCGCCGAGGGCCACGAGGCCCAGAATGGACATGGCGCAGGAGCGGCCCGTCTTCGTTCCGGTGCCTGGACCGACGGCACCACCCATCTTGTAGCCGCTGTAGATCGCGCCGGCAGCCACCCCGTCACCGCCTGTTACCGTTGCACAGCCGCTCATCGACGCCGCAACCATGGCAGCCGCCGCTATCTGAACGAAAACTTTCATTTGGAAACCCTCCGTAAATGAAAATGAAACAAACCGACGCGGCAGGTCTAATCCCTTTGGAGGGCAGACTCATCATTTTTCGCTGTGGCGCCGGGCCCGCGGTGCACCGGACCGCTTGGACCCTTTCGCGGAACGGGTCCCGTGATGCGGCCGCGGGTGTTCGCCCAGGTCGTGAAGTCGAGTCGCGCGCGCCGGCCGCCGTCTCGCGTTACGTCGTCGGGGCGCTCGCTGGGGTTCGCCTTCCGAGAATCAACGGGACTTCCTCCTCGACGTACCGCCGCAACTCCCGGGCATACGGACTGGCTTCCGGAAGGTTGCCGCCGACGAGATCAAATGCAGTGTGTGCCCAGCGTTCGCGCAGCTCGAGGGGAATAAGACTGGATCGGGCGCGACGCGACAACCACAGCATCTGCATCGTCTCGAACATCACCCAGGCGCTGGCGACGAGCGCGTGGAACGCTGCGGCACCGATGTCTTCGGCAGAGGCCTCGAGCTTGAGAGAGAACGGCATTGCCGGCAAGAGAACACGTGCCGCTGCTCGAGCCAAGGTGGAAGAGCGGCACGACCGGCTGGCAAGCCGGCTTCAAGGCTCGGAGGCACCATGACTCAACGGAGTCCGATTCTCGCGGTTCATGGCGGTGCCGGTACGGCGCCGACGCAGGGGGAGGCGCACGCTGCCCGCGAGCGCGCGCTCATCGCCGCCTTGGGCGCGGGCTGGACCGTACTCGCGTCCGGTGGCCGCGCGCTCGACGCGGTCGAGCAGGCCGTGGCTTCGATGGAGCGGAGCGGACGCTTCAACGCCGGACGGGGCGCGGTTGTCGATGCCTCGGGCGCCGCGACGCTCGACGCCGCGATCATGGACGGTGCCACGCGCGCCGCGGGCGCGGTGGGCGCGGTGGGGCGGATCGCGACGGCCGTCTCGGCGGCTCGCCTCGTGATGGATCGGACCCATCATGTGCTGCTGGTAGGGGCCGCGGCCGATGATTTCGCGCTCGCCGCCGGCGTTGCACCCGCAACCGCTGGGTTTTTCCTGAACGTCGGGGGTGGATCGGCATCGGAAGCGGTGCCCGGCACGGTCGGCGCCGTAGCGCTGGACTCGGCCGGACAGCTCGCGGCCGCGACGGCGACCGGTGGCTTATCCGGCAAGCTGTCGGGACGGGTAGGTGACTCGGCCGTCGTGGGCGCGGGAACGTGGGCGGACGCGTATTGCGCGGTGTCCGCGACGGGCAGGGGCGAGTTCTTCATCCGTACGGCATTCGCGCACGGCGTGGCCTGCGGCATGTCCGGGCTTGGCCTGCCGCTTGCCGAAGCAGCGCGCCGCGCCCTGGCCGACGTCGTGGCGTTGGCCGGAAACGGTGCGGCGGGTGGCGGGTGCATCGCCGTCGCCCGCGACGGCACGGTCACGATGCCCTTCTCTACGCCCTCGATGTACCGAGGGATCGTCGACGGCTCCGGAGCACCGCGCGTAGCTGCGCTTCCCGACCCCCGGTTCTAGAGCCGCGCAGAACCCGCGACACGGCGGGCGCGTGCTGGCGCAAAAGAGACCGTCGTCAAGCCTGCACGGGGACTTTCCAGATGTCTCGCGCGTACCCGCGGATGGTCTCGTCGCTCGAAAATCGGCCCATGTTGGCGATATTGACGAGGGCCATCTTGGCCCAGCGTTCGGGATCTCCGTAGGCATCCTCCACGTCGCGTTGCGCGGCGGCATACGCCGCGAAGTCGGCCAAGACGAAGAACGGGTCGCGCGACAAGAGCGCGTCCACTACCGGACGATGCCGATCGGGGTCATGAACGGAGTAGACGCCGCTCGCGATGGCGTCCAGGGCCTCGCGGAGCGAAGCGTCCTCCCGGCACGCTTGTCTCGGGTCGTAGCCGGCGCGCCGGCGCGCGTCGACTTGCTCGTCGGTCATTCCGAAGATGAACATGTTGTCGGCCCCCACGGCCTCGAGGATCTCGATGTTCGCTCCGTCGAGGGTGCCGATCGTGAGCGCCCCGTTGAGCGCAAGCTTCATGTTCCCGGTCCCGGAAGCCTCCGTGCCCGCGGTGGAGACCTGCTCGGACAGGTCCGCGGCAGGGATGACGATCTCGGCGAGCGTCACCGAGTAGTTCGGAAGGAACACGAGACGGATGCGATCGCGCGTTCGCTCGTCGCGCTCGAGGGTCGCCCCCACGTCATTGGCGAGTCGAATGATCCGCTTGGCCATGGCATAGCCGGGTGCGGCCTTGCCCGCGATGAGGACGACACGGGGGGTGCGCAGTTCGCCGCGGGCCGCGAGCTGGTGAAGATGCACGACATGCAGGATCGGCAACAGCTGCCGCTTGTATTCGTGGATGCGCTTGACCTGCACGTCGAAAAGGGCCGCCGGGTCGAGGCGCAGCCCCAGTGTCGCTTGAACGTACCGGACGAGTTGCTCCTTGTTTGCGAGCTTGCTGCTCCGGAAATGGGCGCGCACTGCGGGATCGTTGGCGGCCGGTGCCAGTCGGGCGAGTTGCGGCAGATCGGCGACCCATGTCTCCCCGATTTGCCCGGTGATGAGCTCGGACAGAGGAGCATTGCATTTTCGCAACCACCGGCGGGGCGTCACCCCGTTGGTCTGGTTGCCGAACTTCTCCGGCCACATCTCGGCAAAGTCGCGGAACAGGCGCGCCCGCAGGATGCGACTGTGAAGCGCCGAGACGCCGTTGACGTGCGCGCTGCCGACAATCGCAAGATGGGCCATCCGGACGCGCTGCTCGGGCCCCTCCTCGATGAGCGACATGCGCGACCTGCGGGAGTCGTCGTCGGGAAACCGGCTGCGGACCTCGTCGAGGAACCGGCGGTTGATCTCGAACACGATCTGCAGGTGCCTCGGAAGCACCAGACCGAACAGCCACACGGGCCACTGTTCAAGAGCCTCCGGCAGCACGGTGTGGTTGGTGTAGGCGAACGCATGGGTCGTGATGGTCCACGCCTCGTCCCACCCCAAGGCATGCTCGTCGACGAGCAACCGCATCATCTCCGCGATGGCCACGGCTGGGTGGGTGTCGTTGAGTTGGAATACGGCCGCCTCGTGCAGGTTGCGCACGTCCGGCCAGCGCGACAGGTGCCGGCGGATGGCATCTTGCAGGGTCGCCGAGACGAAAAAGTACTCTTGCCGCAGGCGCAGTTCCCGTCCCTGCGCAATCTGGTCGTTCGGATAGAGCACCTTGGCCAGATTCTCGCTCGCGGTCTTATCGTGCACGGCCGCGACGTAGTCGCCGCGGTTGAACGTGCCGATGTCGAATTCGCGCGTGGCCTTGGCCGACCAAAGGCGCAGCGAGTTGACGACGTCGTTGCGGTACCCCGGCACGGGCGTGTCGTAAGCCATGGCCATCACGTTCTCCGTATCGACCCAGCGGAAGGTCGACTGCCCTGCGTGCTGCTCGGCTTGAACGTGGCCTCCGAAGCGAACGACGTAGAGTCGCTCCGGGCGAGCAATCTCCCAGGGGTTCGGGTAGCGTAGCCAGTTGTCCGGCTGCTCGATCTGCTCGCCGTCCGCGATGCATTGACGGAAGATGCCGTACTCGTAGCGAATGCCGTAGCCGATCGCCGGAATGCCGAGCCTCGCCATCGAATCCAGAAAGCAAGCAGCCAGGCGCCCCAGGCCCCCGTTGCCCAGGCCCGCGTCGTCCTCGTACTGAGTCAGTTCGCTCAGGTCGATGCCGATATCGGCGAGCGCGGCACCGGCTTCGCCGGTGACGCCCAAGTTGAGCATCGCGTCTGCGAGCAGCCTGCCTATCAGGTACTCGAGCGAGAGGTAATACACGCGCCGTTCGGCCTTGCGGAACGTCCTTTGAAGGGTCTTGTTCCAGCGATCGGCGATGCGATCGCGCACGGACAGAGCGATGGCGCGATAGAAGTCGCGCGGGGTCGCCGAGTATTCGTCCTTGGCGATCGTGTACTCGACGTGCGCTGCGAACGAGCGCTCGAAAGCCTCGCGGTTCATCGCGAGATCGCTTTCGGTAAGAAAGCTGCGGTCGGTCATGATGGACCGCGAGGGTACGGGAAGTCGGCCGCGCAAATCGAGCGCGGCTTCACCCCAGGTTCAGCGGGGTGGGGTCGCACCTTGCACTACGTCTTCTCGGACGCTCTTCGTGCTCGCGCGGCGGCGAGTCGATCTCGGCCTTCGCCCACGAGCCACGTCGCAGCAAACGAGTGCCTACGCGTATCGCCCGATCCCACTACGAACTGGTGCGAGCGGGAAATGAGGCCATGACCTTTTCGATGGCGCGCTGCAGCCGATCGTAGTCCACGTGGGACGCATCGATTACTTCCCGAGCCGCACTGTGCCAGAGCATCTGATGAGTCTGCCCGTCGAAAGCATCGATGACGAAGGACCCCTCGACCAGATCGTGCCGTTCGTCATCGAGCGGGGCGCCCCCAAATGCGATTTGGGTACCCCCCGTGTCGTGCGCCTCCCCTGTGGGCGGAAGAGGCGTCTCCTCGACCGGCGATTGTCGCCGGCCTGTCTCGACGCGCACGACGAGGTCGGATCCGCCGGTGGCTGCGAGCGTGTAGCCGCGGGCCTCCAGGATCTTCGCACTGGCCTGCTCGATGTGGCTTCGCACCTCCGCAGACTGCGGCGCTACGACGTATTTGTCGGGCGCCGCGACGCTCGGGTCGAATGAAAAAGTGCGATAGCGGCCGAACTGCGCGTTCTGTGCCGTAATCGTGTGCACGACAAGCTCGGACGCACACCCGCCGATTGCGCAAAGTGCGACGACGGAGAGTGCCAAGCGAGCGACCCAAAAAAGTGGACGTGAGTGCATGCGGACGCTTTTAGCATCGGTCGTGCCGTTGGGGGCTCTTCAACACGCGCTCAGTCGAGTTTCAGCCGATAGCCGACGCCGGGCTCCGTCAAGAGAAAGCGCGGACGCGCCGGATCCTGCTCCAACTTGTTTCTTAGATGACCCATGTAGACGTGCAAATACTGCTTCTGTGTAGCATAACGCGGGCCCCAGACTTCCTTCAGCAACTGCTGATACGTCAGGACCCGTCCGGCTCTTCGCGCGAGAGTTGCGAGAAGCTTGTACTCGATCGGGGTGAGGCGCACCTCGTCGCCGGCTACCGTCACGACACGGCTGACGAGGTCGATGCGCAGATCGCCGAGAATGAAGACGGCGTCCTTCTTGTCGCTGCGCCGCTCGGCGTGGCGTTCGGCTACGCGGATGCGTGCCAAAAGCTCCGGGAGGCTGAACGGCTTGGTCAGATAGTCGTCCGCGCCGGCATCGAGTGCGGCGATCTTGTCCTGATCTTGCCCGCGCGCCGACAGGATGATGATCGGCGTGTCGGTCCATTCGCGCAAGCGTCGTGTCACTTCGATGCCGTCGATATCGGGCAAGCCCAAATCGAGCAGAATGACGTCCGGATGCTGCGACGCCGCCTCGGCGAGGCCTTCCGTTCCGTTCGCGGCCTCGATGAGCTTGCATCCGTTCGCTGCCAGCGAGCTGCGCAAAAACCGCCGCATTTGCGACTCGTCGTCGATGACGAGTACGGTGAGCACCGTCATCGTTCGTCCTCGGGCGCGAGCTGTGGAGCGGGACCGTCGACGGGCACCGTGAATCGGAACACGGCTCCGCCGCCGCTGCGGTTCTCCGCCCAGATGCGGCCGCCGTGCGCCTCGATGATGGCGCGGCAGATTGAAAGGCCCAGACCCGCGCCGCCGCTCGTGCCCTCGCGCGGCAGTCGATAGAACTTCTCGAAGATCCGGTCGACGAGCTCGTCGGGAATGCCGGGCCCTCGATCGGCGAGTTCGACGACGAGAGTGCCGCCTTCGGCTCGAACGGAAATGTCGATCGGGCAGCCGCGCGGCGTGTACTTGGCGGCATTTTCGAGCAGGTTGATGAGGACTTGCTCGATGAGCAGACCGTCGATCGGTACGGGCGTCAGGCCCGTTGGAACGTGCACGGCGACGCTTCTGTCGTGGAGCTGACCCTCGAGCCGATCGAGCGCCGCGCCGATGACGCCTTCGATGGGCTGCCATTCCTTGGTCACGTGCACCGTCCCCGACGCGAGTCGAGTCATGTCGAGCAAGTTTCGGACGAGCCGATTCAGTCGCTGGGCCTCCTCGTGAATCGTCTCCGCGAGGTCGCGTCGTGCCTCCGGCGCGAGTGCGGGCTCCGATTCGAGAAGCGCGCTTGCCGCTCCCGTAATGACCGACAACGGCGTGCGCAGGTCGTGCGAGACCGAGCTCAAGAGAGAACTTCGCATGCGCTCTGCCTCCATTTGCAGCGTGGCTTGGTGCGCCTGTTCGGCGAGCCGGCTGCGCTCGAGCGCCGATGCGATCTGACTGGCGAAGACGTCAATGAGGGTGCGTTGCTCGGCTTCGTTGAGCCGGCGAGGATCCTTGGGCTGAACGCCCAGGACGCCGAGGCGACCCTGTGCGCCTCGGAGCGGCACGTAGAGTGCGCTTGCGGACGGGAGCGTGTCGGTCCCCAGCCCGGCGGGCTTGTCGTGCGAGAAGACCCATTGGATAACGCCGCGCTCCTTTTCGTCGGGAGCGAAGGCGTGATCGCCAGCGGCCACGTTGTCGAGCCTACCGTCTGCCGTCTCGAGAAAGATGCCGACTCTGGCTTCGAAAATGTCGTGAACATGCCGCGCGGCGACGGCTGCGAGGTTGGTTGTGATCCGCGTTGCGGCGAGCTCCCGGCTCAGCCCGTACAGGCTCGCCGTGCGCCGCTCGCGATACCGGGCGTCGTCGGCCTGCAAGCGGACACGGCGGGTGAGATTGCTGACGACGACGGCCACGACGAACATGACGGCGAACGTCACCACGTGCTGAAAGTCGGAGACGGCGAAACTCAGGTAGGGTGGTACGAAGAAGAAGTCGAGCAGCAGGACGCTGAGGACCGCTGCGACGATGGACGGTCCGTATCCGAACCGCAGCGATACGAGGATGATTCCGAGCAGGTAAATCATGACGACGTCGGCCAGTTGCCGCCGTCCGAAGAGCGCCCAGGCTATGGCCGTCGCTGCGAACGTCATGGCGGCGCTCGCGGCGTACGCGCGCGTGCGGAACGCCGGCTCCGAACGCGCCTTCTCGTCCTTCCGCGGCCGGGTGAGCGTCGTCTCTCCGGAGATGACATACACGTCGATGTCGCCGCTCGACCGGACGACTTCGTCGAGAAAGGACGGAGAGACGAAGTCGCGCCAGCGGGGATGCGTCGGTTTTCCGATGACGATCTTCGTTGCGTTGCGCGCGCGCGCGAACTGGACGATCTCGACTGCGGCAATCTCACCCTTCAGGGTGACGGGCTCAGCCCCGAGTTGTTCCGCCAAACGCAAGTTTTCAGAGAGGCGCTCGCGGTGCGCCTGGGTCATCCTCAACGCCGCCGGCGTCTCGACGAAAGCGGCAATGCACGGCGCGTGCAGGCTGGCGGCCATTCGTCGCGCTGCGCGTACGAGTCGTGCCGACGCCGGGCTCGCGCTCACGCAGACGAGAATCCGCTCGGCGGTGGGCCAGACGCCCTGGATGCCGTGCTCGGTTTTGTACGTACGCATGTCGGCGTCGACCCGCTCGGCGACGCTGCGGAGCGACAGCTCGCGTAATGCGATGAGATTGCCCTTTCGGAAGAAGCTCTCGACCGCACGTTGGGCCTGGTCGGGGATGTACACCTTGCCGCTGCCGAGCCGCTCGATGAGCTCGTCGGGCGGCAGGTCGATGAGGCGGACCTCGGTCGCCTCATCGAGCACCCGGTCGGGAACGGTTTCGCGCACGACGATGCCGGTGACCTGAGCGACGACGTCGTTCAGACTTTCGAGGTGCTGTACGTTGAGTGTCGAGTAAACGTCGATTCCAGCCTCGAGCAGATCCTCCACGTCCTGCCATCGCTTGGCGTGGCGCGAACCGGGGGCGTTGGTGTGCGCGAGTTCGTCGATGAGGATGAGTCCCGGCTTTCGCGCGAGCGCGGCGTCGAGGTCGAACTCCTCCACGATCACAGCGCGGTGCTCCACTCGGCGTCGGGGCAACATTTCGAGACCGATCACGAGCGCGCCCGTGTCGAAACGCCCGTGGCTTTCGACGACGCCGATGACGACGTCGCGCTTCAAGTCGCGCTCGCTGCGCGCCGCCTCGAGCATCGCATACGTCTTTCCCACGCCCGGCGCAGCCCCGAAGAAGATGACGAGCTTGCCGCGCCGCGCGCGCCGCTCGGCGGCGGCAACCTGCCGCAGGAGCTCGTCCGGGTTGGCGCGCGCCTCGGTCACCGCGCCCACTGTAGGGCCGAAGGACGCGCGGATGCGACGCTACTTCACAGTGTCGAGCGCGAGATTCAGTTCGAGGACATCGACCCGCGGCTCTCCTAGAATGCCGAGCTGGCGACTCTCACTATGCTCATCGACCAGGGCCCGAACGGTCGCCTCGTCGAGGCGCCGGGCCTTGGCGACGCGACGTACCTGATAGTGGGCCGCAGCCGGAGAGATGTCGGGGTCGAGGCCGCTGCCGGAAGAGGTCACCAAATCCACGGGAATCGGCGCCTGGTTGGCCGGATCCGAAGCCCGGAGCGCGTCCACGCGGCCCTTGACCTCGTCGGTCAGCGCCGGGTTGGTGGGTCCGAGATTCGACCCGACCGAGGAGCCGCCGTTGTACGGTAGGGCTTTTCCATTCGCGTCTGTCGTCGCCGACAGACGCCCCCAGAAATACTTGGGATCGTCGAATGACTGGCCGATGAGCTTCGAACCTATGGGCTTGCCATCTCGGAGGATGAGGCTCCCGTTGGCCTGGTAGGGGAACGCCGCTTGGGCGATGCCGGTGATCAAGAGCGGATACAGAACGCCCGTCACCAACGTCAACGCGGCGAGAACGACCAGCGCAGCGCGAATCTGAGACAGCATGGGCATACCCTTCGTTCAAGCGAGGTGGAGGACGACGAGCAAGAGATCGATGGCCTTGATCCCGACGAACGGCGCCACGATGCCGCCGAGCCCGTAGATGATCAGATGGTCGCGCAACAGCCGAGACGCGCCGACGGCCCGATACGCGATCCCGCGAAGGGCCAACGGAATGAGGATGATGATGATGAGCGCGTTGAAGATGACGGCGCTCAAAATAGCGCTCTGAGGGGTCGCGAGGTGCATCACGTTGAGCGCGTCGAGTGCCGGGTACGTCGTCGCGAACGCGGCGGGGATGATGGCGAAGTACTTGGCCACGTCGTTGGCGATGCTGAACGTCGTCAGCGCGCCCCGTGTCATCAGGAGCTGCTTGCCGATCTCGACCACTTCGATGAGCTTGGTGGGATTCGAGTCGAGGTCCACCATGTTGCCGGCCTCTTTGGCCGCTTGCGTTCCCGTGTTCATCGCGACGGCGACGTCGGCCTGGGCAAGCGCGGGGGCGTCGTTGGTCCCGTCGCCGGTCATGGCCACCAGACGCCCGCCCTTCTGGTGCTCTCGAATCAGGGCGAGTTTGGTTTCGGGGGTGGCCTGAGCGAGATAGTCATCGACCCCCGACTCCGCGGCGATCGCAGCCGCGGTCGTCGGATTGTCGCCGGTGATCATCACCGTCTTGATGCCCATCTTTCGCAGTTCGGCGAAGCGCTCCTTGATGCCGCCCTTGACGATGTCCTTGAGCTGAATGACGCCAAGGACCTTCGCCCCCTCGGCCACGACGAGCGGCGTTCCTCCGCTCTTCGCTATGGACGCGACATTCGCATGAACGTCGGCGGCGAAGACCCCTCCCTTGGCGTTGACGTACGCTTCGATGGCGTCCGCAGCCCCTTTGCGGATTTCGCGGCCGTCCAGGTCCACGCCGCTCATCCGTGTTTGCGCCGTGAAGGGCACGAATGTAGCCTTGAGCGCCCGGACGTCCCGTTCGCGAATTCCATATTGCTCCTTCGCGAGCACGACGATGCTACGGCCCTCGGGGGTCTCGTCGGCGAGCGAGCTCAATTGCGCTGCGTCGGCCAAGCCCTCTTTCGTGCAGCCCGGCGCGGGCAGGAACGTCGTCGCCTGCCTGTTTCCGAGCGTGATCGTGCCCGTCTTGTCGAGCAGCAGCACGTCCACGTCGCCGGCCGCCTCGACCGCGCGCCCGCTTGTCGCGATGATGTTGGCCTGAATCATGCGATCCATTCCGGCGATGCCGATGGCCGAGAGCAGGCCCCCGATCGTCGTCGGGATGAGGCAGACGAGCAATGCGACGAGGACCGTGATCGTCACCGGCGTTCCTTGCTTTGCCGCCTCGACGCTGAACAGCGAGTAAGGCAGCAGCGTCACGGTGGCGAGCAGGAAAATGATCGTGAGCGCGGCCAGCAGAATGTCGAGCGCGATCTCGTTCGGGGTCTTCTGCCGCTTCGCCCCCTCGACCATCGCGATCATTCGGTCGAGGAACGTTTCGCCCGGGTTGGCCGTGACCCGCACGATGAGCCAGTCGGACAACACCCGCGTGCCCCCGGTGACGGCGCTTCGATCGCCGCCGCTTTCGCGAATGACCGGCGCGCTCTCGCCGGTGATCGCGCTCTCGTCCACCGAGGCGACGCCCTCGACGATTTCGCCGTCGCCCGGGATGTAATCGCCCGCTTCGACCAAGACGAAGTCGCCTTTGCGGAGCTGTGAGGCGAAGACGGGGTTCGGGATCGCGCCGCGGCGCGGCTCGGAAACCTGCTTGGCCTGGATGTCCTTTCGCGCTTTGCGCAGCGAGTCGGCTTGTGCCTTGCCTCGTCCCTCGGCCATCGCCTCGGCGAAGTTCGCGAAGACCACGGTGAACCAGAGCCAGGCCGAGATGGCGCCGATGAACCCGGTCGGTGCCTCTCCGTGGCCGAGAAGCGCTTGAACGAACAGCGCCGTGGTCAGGATGCTGCCGACCTCGACCACGAACATCACCGGGTTTCTCACCTGGTGGCGCGGGTCGAGCTTTCGGAAACTGTCCGCGATCGCGCGACGCACGATCGCGGCCTCGAAGAGCGGTCGCGCCTGGCCTCGTCGACGGTTCTTGCCGTGCTCGATCGTGCCGCCCACCGGGCCGGAAGCCATCGCGTTCGACGGCTGGGTCGTTGCCCCGATCGAAGCGCTCGGCTCCGGCAGCGTCTCTGCAGCGAGCTTGTTCGTGGTCATTGCGATTCTCCGAGCCTCATGATTTCGCAAGCAAGTTCTCGACGATGGGTCCGAGCGCAAGCGATGGAATGAACGTCAACGCGCCGACGATGACGATCGTTCCGACGAGCATCGCCACGAACAGTGGGGTGTGCGTCGGCAGTGTTCCTGCGCCCGGTGGGACGAGCTTCTTTTGTGCGAGGGCACCGGCAAGCGCGAGCACGGGGATCTTGACGAAGTATCGGCCGAGAAACATCGCGATGCCGAGGAGCGTGTTGTAAAAGGGCGTGTTGGCGCTCAACCCGCCGAACGCGCTCCCATTATTGTTCGCGGCGGACGAGAAGGCATAGAGCACCTCGCTGAAGCCATGAGGTCCGGGGTTGAAGACACCTTTCTTGCCCGCCTCCGTCACGACTGCGACGGCCGTCAGAATGAGTACGGTCGCGGCCGGGAAGAGAATGGCGAGAGACGCCATTTTCATTTCCTTGGCCTCGATTTTTTTGCCGATGTATTCGGGCGTTCGTCCGACCATCAGGCCGGCCACGAACACGGCCACGATCGCGAACATCAAAATGCCGTACATTCCGGCGCCGACACCGCCGAATATGATTTCGCCGAGCTGAATGAGCCAGAGCGGCACGAGACCGCCGAGGGGCGTGAACGAGTCGTGCATCGCGTTGACCGCACCGCACGACACGCCGGTCGTGGCCGTGGCGAACAGTGCGGTCGCGGAGATGCCGAAGCGGACCTCTTTGCCCTCCATATTGCCGCCCGCCTGCAGCCCGCTGGCCACCTGATCGATGGGCAAAGCCGACAGGACGGAGTTGCCCGCTTGCTCTTGCCACACGCACAACGCGAGCAGCGGAACGAACACGATGAACATGGCCGCCAGGATGGTCCAGCCCTGACGGGTGTCCCTGACCATCTTGCCGAACGTGTAGGTGAGCGCGGCCGG
>JBEKOY010000109.1:0-17709 GCA_049521295.1 Polyangiaceae bacterium
ACACCAAGATGATCATCGAGCTCATCACTCCCGTGGCGCTCGAAGAGCAACAGCGGTTCGCCATTCGCGAAGGGGGCCGCACCGTAGGCGCCGGAATCGTTACCAAAATCCTTCAGTAGTCGCATGGCCGAGCGGGTGACGGTCGTGCTGGCATGCACGGAGTGCGAATCGCGGAATTACAAGACCACCCGGAAAACCGACGGAAAAGGGCAACTAACGTTGAAGAAATTTTGTCCGGACTGTAAGCGGCACACTGTTCACAAGGAGACGAAGTGAATGGGCCTCGGGCGAAGCGAGGACTCCGCAGAAGGTCTCCACGAGTTCCCGCGTAGGGGGCCAGCCGCAAATTCGGAAACAACTAGGGGTTTAGCTCAGTTGGTAGAGCAGCGGATTCCAAATCCGCAGGTCGTGGGTTCGAGCCCCTCAGCCCCTGCCGCGATTCTTATGCCGCCGAGACGATTGCAATGACCGTTCATGAAGATGTCAAACGAGAGCGCGCCCAGGCCGGGCAGAAGGGAACGTCTACCGACGACAGTCCCGACGCCCGCGCGCGTTCCGAGCGCGCTCCGGATCAAGAGCCGCGAGGCGCCCTCGAGGGGCCAGCGGGAGCGGCGGACGAGCTCCGCGAGTCGGGCTCCGTCGGCGCGGCGTCGCCGACGCAACTCGGAACGCGCCGCTTCGTGTACGCTGCCTACTTCGGAGCGGCGATCGCGATCGCGTTTCTCGTCTCCAAGGTGCTCGACTTCGCGTGGGTCAAGCTTCAATCGTACAAACCCGCGGTCGGCGAGGCTCGTGACGACATCATCATGCCAATCTCGGCCCTCATCGGTGCAGGGGCGGCCGTGTACTATTGGTACCGCACTCGAGCTCGGGAGCTCGCAGACGAAGTCGCGACCGAGATGTCGAAGGTCACCTGGCCGACCCGAACCGAAGTGACCAACGGGACGGTCGTGGTCATCCTCACCACGGTGGTCTCGACGGTGTTCTTCGCATTGATGGACAAGTTCTGGGGCTTTATCACGAACCTCGTGTACGGGGGGACCTGAGGCGTCATGGCGAAGAAGTGGTACGTCATCCAGACCTACTCCGGGTATGAGAGCAAAGTGCGAGAGGCGCTTCTCCAGAGAATCAAGGAGCACCACATGGAAGGGCGGTTCGGCGAAGTGCTGATCCCGACCGAGACGGTGACGGAGCAGCGCGCTGGTGGCAAGAGTCGCATGCGTCAGAAGACGAGCTTTCCGGGGTACATGTTCGTGGAAATGGACATGGGCGAAGACGTCTGGCATCTGGTCAAAGACACCCCCAAGGTCACCGGCTTCATCGGCAATCAGCGCCCCCAGGAGGTCACGCCTCCCCAGATTGATGACCTTCGCAAGAGCATCATCGAAGGCGCGGTCAAGCCGAAGCCGCGCGTCAGCTTCGAAGCGGGCGACGAGATTCGCGTGATTGATGGTGCGTTCGCAAATTTCTCCGGAACGGTGGAGGAAGTGAAGCCGGACAAGCAGAAGTTGCGCGTCAAGGTGTCCATTTTCGGGCGCGCGACGCCGGTGGAGCTGGATTTCAGCCAAGTCGAGAAAAGGGTCTGAGTCATGGCGAAGAAGGTTTCCGGAATCGTGAAGCTCCAGCTTGCGGCGGGCAAGGCAAGCCCAGCCCCGCCCGTCGGTCCAGCACTTGGTCCGCATGGCATCAACATCATGGCGTTCTGCAAGGAGTTCAATGCGAAGACGCAGGGGAGCGATATGATTATCCCCGTCGTTCTCACGGTGTATTCCGACCGTAGTTTCAGCATGTTGCTGAAGACGCCGCCGACGAGCGTTCTGCTCAAAAAGGCCGCTGGTCTGGCGACCAGCAAGAAGCCGGGTTCGGGCTCGAAGGAACCGAACAAAGTGAAAATCGGCAGAGTGACGATGAAGCAGGTCCGGGACCTTGCGGAGCAGAAGATGCCGGACATGAATTGCACCGATATTGAGGCGGCGATTCAGACGGTGATGGGCACCGCCCGCTCAATGGGCATCGACGTCGTAGAAGCGTGACGATGACGACAAGCCGTCGAGGTCCGAAGGGCGAATCGTTCCCCGGGCTCTGCGGTCCCCTCTCAATCACCACCGCCCGTCGCGTTGCGGAAAACGGTGGGAGGCGAACGGAGCCGAACAAGGAGAAACATGGCGACTATTGCTAAGAAGCGCGCGGCGATCACCGCTCTGGTGGACCCTGCGCGTAAGTACAGCGTCGAGGAGGCGTGCGCCCTGGTGAAAAAGGCGAAGTACGCGGCATTTGACGAAACCGTCGACCTCGCCGTCCGTCTCGGCGTCAATCCAAAGCACGCGGATCAGATGGTTCGTGGAGCGATCGTCCTCCCGCACGGGACCGGCAGAAACGTCCGCGTGCTTGTCTTCGCGAAAGGGGACAAGGAGCGGGAGGCCCGCGAAGCGGGAGCCGACTTCGCCGGGAGCGACGACCTGGTGGCCAAGGTCTCGGAGGGATTTCTCGAGTTCGATCGGGTTATCGCCACTCCTGACATGATGGGCTCTGTCGGAAAGCTTGGTCGTGTGCTAGGTCCGCGCGGCCTCATGCCGAATCCGAAAGTTGGAACGGTCACCTTCGACGTCACAGCGGCGGTCAGAGACGCCAAAGGCGGCAAGATCGAATACCGCGTCGAGAAGGCGGGGATCGTGCACGCTCGAATCGGCAAGGCTTCGTTCAATGAGCAGGCGCTCTCGGACAACGCGAAGGCGCTGATCGGCGCGCTGGTTCGCCAAAAGCCGTCGACTGCCAAGGGAAGCTATTTGCGGAGCATTACGGTCAGCTCGACCATGGGGCCTGGCATCAAGATCGATCCCGGGCAGTTCATCACGGCGGGCGAAGAGGGATAGCGACACCATGGACCGAATGACGAAAGATGGGCAGATCGGCGAAATCCGAGCCCGCTTCGACAAGATGACCGCGGCCGTCTTCCTCGACTTCAAGGGGATGACCGTTGAGAACGTCACGAAACTCCGTTCTGAATTTCGCAAGGCTGGGGTCAACTACAAGGTGTGCAAAAACACCCTTGTGAAGCACGCGCTGAAAGGTGCCTCGTTCACGGCGATGCTCGACGACGCGCTCGTAGGCATGACCGGTATTGCCTGGAGCTACGAAGATCCCAGCGCGGCCGCGAAGGTCGTCAAGGCGTTCCGCAAGGATCCCGCTGGCGAAAAGCTCCTGATTAAGGCCGGGCTGATCGAGGGCTCTGTTCTCGACGCGAAAGGAGTCGAAGACCGGCTCGCAAACATGCCCGGTAAGGACGAGCTGCGTGCGAGCCTCCTCGCGACGCTCCAAGCGCCCTTGCAGAGCTTCGTCGCTCTGCTCGCGGCGCCATCGCAGAACTTCGTCTACCTCCTGTCGGCGAAGGAGCGCGAAGGCGCGTAAACCAACCACTTTTCAACGATCCCTTTCGAGATTGATACGGAGAATTCAAATGGCAGAGATTACGCGTGAGCAGGTGGTCGATTTTCTTTCGAACATGCCGGTCATTCAGCTATCCGATCTGATCCGGACGCTCGAGGACAAGTGGGGCGTCAAAGCGGCTCCGGTCGCTGTGGCGGGCATCGGGCCGGCGGCCGCCGGCGCCGCTCCGCCCGCTCCGGTCGAAGAGAAGACCGAGTTCAACGTTGAGCTCAAAGAGGCCGGGGCGAGCAAAATCTCGGTCATTAAGGTTGTCCGGGAGATCACCGGGCTCGGACTGAAGGAAGCCAAGGACCTGGTCGAGGGCGCGCCAAAAACGGTCAAAGAAGCCGTTTCGAAGGCGGATGCCGAGGACATGAAGAAAAAGCTCGAGGACGCGGGAGCAAAGGTCGAGCTCAAGTAGGTGACCGTTTCTCCTTGGCTTCGGCGCGAGCTCGAGCGTGGCGCCCACCATCGGGGCTCGCGCTCTCGGTCGATTGGTTCCCCCCGTGCACGTGCCCATTACCCTCGCCCCGCTGCCGAGGTTGCCGTTGCCCGGCAGGTGGGGGGGGCGACAATCGTCAGGGCTGAGTTTGCACAATTTTTTCCGCCGGGTAGGCTAGCAAGCCTTTCCGGACGGCGTACCTTTTGCTTCGCCCGTCTAAATTTCGGACTAAGGTCCCCGTCGGCTTGCAGGCTTGACGCCGGTCACACGCGCATGACCGGCGGGCAAGTGGACATTCCAAAAAATTCGGTTGCGCGGTGGTCGGCCGCAGGCCCGGGGCCCAATCGCCCTGGGAATCGCTGCCGACGAGAACGTCAGGAGCAGTGATGGCGAGCGTCATCCAGTCCAACTTCCGCATTCGTAAGCATCTCGGACGTGTTCGGAAGGTCATCGAGGTTCCGAACCTCATCGACATACAGAAGACGTCGTACGACAAGTTTCTCCAGACGACGGTGTCGCCCAACGAGCGCGCGGAGGTCGGGCTCCAGGCGGTGTTCCGTAGCGTATTCCCGATCAAGGATTTCAACGGGACGAGCGAGCTTGTTTTCGTCAGCTACAACCTCGAAAAGCCGAAGTACGACGTCGAGGAATGTCGTCAGCGAGGAATGACGTACGCCGCGCCGATCAAGGTGACGACTCAGCTCATGATTTACGATACCCGTGAGGGTGGCGAGCGCATCGTCCGCGACATCAAGGAGCAGGAGGTCTACTTCGGAGAGATCCCGCTGATGACGGACACGGGTACCTTCATCATCAACGGGACCGAACGCGTTGTCGTCAGCCAGTTGCACCGGAGCCCTGGCGTATTCTTCGATCACGACAAGGGCAAGACGCACTCGAGCGGCAAAGTGCTCTATAGCGCGCGCATCATTCCGTACCGAGGCTCGTGGCTCGACTTCGAATTCGACCCGAAAGACATCATGTTCGTGCGCATCGACCGGCGTCGCAAGATGCACGCGACGGTCCTTCTTCGCGCCTTGGGCTACTCCACGCAGGATCTGCTCAACTACTTCTACAGCACCGAGGAGGTGTACCTCGAGAAGGGCGGCAAATACGCGAAGAGCGTGGAGTTCGATCTTTTGCCCGGCCAGCGCGCCACACGCGACATCAAGGTCGGCGCGGAAACGATCGTCAAGAAGAACACCAAGTTCACGAAGGCAGCCATCAAAAAGCTTCGCGATTCGAAGATCGATCGGCTCCCGGTCGATCCGGAAGAGCTCGTGGGCAAAGTAGCGGCGCACGACGTTGTCGACAAGGAGACGGGCGAAGTCGTCCTCGAGGTCAACGAGGAGATCAGCGAGGCAAAACTCGAGAAGTTGCGCGAATCCGGCATCGATCAGTTCAAGATCCTGTTTATCGATGGCCTCAATGTCGGCTCTTACCTGCGAGACACGCTTCTCGCAGAGAAAGTGAAGACAACGGAGGATGCGATCATGGAAATTTACCGGCGCTTGCGGCCGGGTGATCCGCCGACACTCGAAACAGCGAAGACGCTGTTCCACAATCTGTTCTTCAATCCTGAGCGCTACGACCTGTCCAAGGTCGGGCGACTCAAGCTCAACTATAAGTTTTACCGCGACCTTGCTGAAGACCAGCGTCCTTCGCTAGACACCGCAGTTCTTACGCCGCAGGACATTCTGGAGACAGTTCGCCATCTCATCGAGCTGAAGAACGGCCGTGGCTCGGTCGACGACATCGACCACCTGGGCAATCGCCGTGTCCGTGCCGTCGGCGAATTGATGGAGAATCAATATCGTATTGGCCTGGTGCGGATGGAGCGTGCGATCAAGGAGCGCATGAGCATGTCGCAAGAAATCGACACGCTTATGCCGCATGATCTCATTAACGCCAAGCCGGTGAGCGCCGTCGTCAAGGAGTATTTCGGCAGCTCGCAGCTCTCTCAGTTCATGGATCAGACGAATCCGTTGAGCGAGGTTACCCACAAGCGACGGCTCAGCGCCCTTGGGCCGGGCGGTCTCACGCGCGAGCGGGCGGGCTTCGAGGTTCGCGACGTCCACCCGACGCACTACGGGCGAATTTGCCCCATCGAGACGCCGGAAGGTCCGAATATCGGTCTGATCGCGTCGCTCTCCACGTATGCCCGCGTGAACGAGTTCGGCTTCGTCGAGACCCCGTATCGACGAGTCGCGGAAGGACGAATCACCGACGAGGTCGCGTGGTACTCGGCCCTCGAAGAAGAGGGCAAGTACATCGCCCAAGCCTCCGCGTCCGTGGATGAGAAAGGCAAGTTCAGAGAATCGCTCGTCAGCGCCCGACTGAACGGCGATTTCCACATGGTGACGCCCGACATGATCCAGCTATTGGACGTCGCTCCGAACCAAATGGTCAGCGTCGCCGCCGCCCTAGTGCCATTTCTCGAGCACGACGACGCGAACCGCGCGCTCATGGGCGCCAACATGCAACGGCAGGCGGTGCCGCTCATTCGAAGCCACGCCCCACTCGTCGGCACGGGAATGGAAGGCAAGCTCGCGCGCGACTCGGGAGTCTGCTCGCTCGCGCGCCGCGACGGCACCGTCGAGAGCGTCGACGCGACGCGCATTGTCGTTCGTCCCGACAGCGACAAGCCCGAGATTCCCGACATTTATCCGCTGATGAAGTTCCAGCGCTCGAACCAATCGACTTGTTACAACCAGATGCCCATCGTACGCGCGGGCGACCGCGTCAGGGCCGGCGAGGTGCTGGTGGACGGTCCGAGCACGGACATGGGCGAGCTCGCCCTCGGACAAAACGTTCTGGTCGCTTTTATGCCTTGGCAAGGCTTCAACTTCGAGGACTCGATCTTGGTGTCCGAACGCATCGCTAAGGATGATGTCTTTACATCGATCCATATCGAAGAATTCGAGTGCGTTGCCCGCGACACGAAACTCGGCAAAGAGGAAGTGACGCGCGACATTCCGAATGTCGGGGAAGAGGCGCTCAAGGACCTCGACGAATCCGGGATCGTGCGCATCGGCGCTGAGGTGAAGCCGGGTGACATCCTGGTCGGCAAGATCACCCCGAAAGGCGAGACGCAGCTCAGCCCCGAGGAGAAGTTGCTCCGTGCGATCTTCGGAGAAAAGGCGGGCGACGTGAGGGACAGCAGCCTCCGGGTTCCGCCCGGCGTCGGCGGAGTCATCATCAATGCTCGCGTCTTCTCGCGGAAGGGCACGGAAAGGGACGAGCGCTCGAAGGATATCGAGGATCAGGAACGTGCGCGCTTGGAGAAGATGCGCGACGAAGAGATGAAGATCCTGCGTGACTCGTTCTATCGGCAGATCAAGAAGCAACTCACGAAGTCCACCACGAACGGTAAGCTCGTCGACGACAAGGGCAAGGTCCTGCTCCAGAAGGGCACCGTGCTCGACGACGAAACGATCGAATCCATACCGCGCAAATACTGGGCGGAGCTGCCCGTCGATGGCGTCGAAGAGATCGCGCAGAAGGTCCGCGAGCTCGAGGAGATCGTTCAACTTCGCGAGGACCACTTTCGCGACAAGATCGATCGCCTCACCAAGGGCGACGAGCTTCCTCCGGGCGTCATCAAGATGGTGAAGGTCTACATCGCTATCAAGAGGAAGCTGCAGGTAGGCGACAAGATGGCGGGCCGTCACGGCAATAAGGGCGTCATCTCACGCATCCTGCCGGAGGAGGACATGCCCTATCTGCAGGACGGCACGCCGGTCGACATCGTGCTCAACCCACTCGGTGTCCCGAGCCGAATGAATGTGGGCCAAATTCTCGAAACGCACCTGGGTTGGGGCGCACTCGTGCTCGGCGCCCAGTTCAAGTACATGCTGGACGAGAAGTTCGGCGTCGGCGCGATGCGCGAGCACGTGCGGAAAATATTCGACGGCGACGAGGACATCGCCAAGCTCCTGACGAAGCTGTCGGAGGAGGATGTGCGCGCGCTCGCGTACAAGCTGCGACGCGGCGTGCATTACGCAAGTCCCGTCTTCGACGGCGCGCAGGAGCTGCAAATCAAGAACACGCTCGCCCTCGCAGGCCTCCCGACCAGCGGGCAAACCGTGCTTTTCGACGGTCGTACGGGCGAGGCATTCGATCAGGAGGTGACCGTCGGGGTCATGTACATGCTCAAGCTGCACCACCTGGTCGATGACAAGATTCACGCTCGGTCGATCGGTCCGTACTCGCTCGTGACGCAGCAGCCGCTCGGAGGAAAGGCCCAGTTCGGCGGTCAGCGCCTCGGCGAGATGGAGGTGTGGGCGATGGAAGCGTACGGCACGGCGTACGCGCTTCAAGAGTTTCTCACCGTCAAGAGCGACGACGTTCAAGGGCGAACCCGGATGTACGAAGCAATCGTCAAAGGCGAGTACAACTTGGAACCAGGTCTGCCTGAGAGTTTCAACGTCCTCATCAAAGAACTCCAAGCGCTTTGTCTCAACATCGAGCTGATTGAGCCGAGCGCGGCGCAGCGTGCGGAGCACGCGGCGGAAGAGTGAGATCCGGGCGGACCGGGTGCATCTGGAGAAGTCTCCCGGCGCCCGCGTTCCTACCGTGATGCTCCTTACATTAGGCTCTTTTGGCAGGTTTCTATTCGTAGGCAGTCAGGAAAAGGACATACCCCGATGCGCGACATCTTCAGCTTCTTCGAGAAGCCCAAGGATCCGCTCTCTTTCAGCGCGATTCGCATTTCGCTCGCGTCGCCCGAGAAGATCCGCGAGTGGTCGCACGGTGAGGTCAAGAAGCCCGAGACCATCAATTACCGAACGTTCAAGCCGGAACGGGACGGTCTCTTCTGCGCCAAGATTTTTGGTCCGGTGAAGGACTACGAGTGCAATTGCGGCAAATACAAGCGCATGAAGCATCGGGGAATCGTTTGCGAAAAGTGCGGGGTGGAGGTCATCCAGTCCAAGGTGCGCCGCGAACGGTTGGGCCATATCAACCTCGCGACACCAGTCGCGCATATTTGGTTCCTGAAGTCTCTACCGAGCCGCATTGGCAACATTCTCGACATCTCGCTCAAGGACCTGGAGAAGGTTCTCTATTGCGAGAGCTACATCGTGATTGACCCCAAGGAGACCGGTTTGGCGAAAGCCGAGCTTCTGACGGAAGAGCGCTACATGCAGCTCGCCGAAGAGTACGGAGACGACAAGTTCGTTGCCGGAATGGGCGGCGAGGCGATACTCGACATGCTCAAGCAGGTCGATGTGCACACGATGAGCGAGCAGCTCCGCCAGGAGATGCGCACGGCGACGAGCGAGGCGAAGCGCAAGAAGATCGTGAAGCGCCTGAAGGTTTGCGAGGCGTTCCGGGAGAGTGGCAACCGGCCGGAATGGATGATGCTCACGGTCATCCCCGTCCTACCGCCGGACCTGCGCCCCCTCGTTCCGTTGGACGGAGGCCGGTTCGCGACGAGCGATCTGAACGATTTGTATCGGCGCGTCATCAATCGCAACAACCGGCTCAAGCGGCTGCTCGAGCTGAACGCGCCCGAGATCATCATCCGCAACGAGCGCCGCATGCTGCAGGAAGCTGTCGATGCTCTGTTCGACAACGGCAGGCGTGGCAAGACGATCACGGGCCCCAACAAGCGACCTCTGAAGAGCCTCAGCGACATGCTGAAGGGAAAACAAGGGCGCTTCCGGCAGAACTTGCTCGGCAAGCGCGTCGACTACTCCGGTCGCTCGGTCATCGTTGTGGGCCCGACGCTCAAGTTGCATCAGTGCGGACTTCCGAAGCAGATGGCGATCGAGCTCTTCAAGCCGTTCATCTACAACAAGCTCGAAGAGCGCGGTTACGTCAACACCATCAAGAGCGCAAAAAAGATGGTCGAGAAGGAGCGTCCCGAGGTTTGGGACATCCTCGAGGAAGTGATCACCGAGCACCCGGTGCTTCTGAACCGAGCTCCGACGTTGCATCGCCTTGGGATCCAGGCGTTCGAGCCGGTCCTCATCGAGGGGAAGGCAATTCAGCTGCACCCCCTCGTATGCGCGGCGTTCAACGCCGACTTCGACGGTGATCAGATGGCCGTCCATGTGCCGCTGTCTGTGGAAGCGCAAATGGAGGCGCGCGTGCTCATGATGAGCACGAACAATATCCTGTCGCCTGCCAACGGCCGTCCGATCATCAATCCGACGCAGGACATCGTTCTGGGTCTGTACTACGCAACGCGCGAGCGCAAGTTTGCGAAAGGCTGCTTCCGCGAAGGGTCCCTGACCGTCGACAAGCGAGGCCAAGCGGAGGGGTATCTGCGCGGCGTCTACTCGAACGTGGATGAAGTCCGAATGGCTTACGACCACGGAGAGGTCACCCTCCACTCCGGGATTCGCGTGCGCGTTCCCGTCGGCCAGGACAAGGGTCGGGTCGTAAGTACCACAGTTGGCCGCTGCCTCATCTCGGAGATCCTTCCCGATGGGTTGCCGTTCGATCTCGTCAACAAGACTCTCGACAAGAAAGCGTTGTCGTCACTGATTGATGCTTGCTACCGCCTGCACCGCAACAAGGCGACCGTACTTCTGGCCGACCGGCTGCGAACGCTCGGGTTCGACTACGCGATGCGCTCCGGCGTCTCGATTTGCATGGATCACATGGTGATTCCACAAGCCAAAGGCGTCTTGCTCGGCGAAGCTCAGGCCGAGGTGCAGCGGGTCATAGACCAATATCAGGAAGGCCTCATCACGGACGGCGAACGATACAACAAGATCGTCGACATCTGGGCCGGCGTGGCCGACAAGGTGACGCAGGAGATGATGAACGAGATCGGCAAAGAGAAAATCGTCGATCCGGAGACGGGCAAGGAACTCATCGAGCCGAGCTTCAACCCCATCTACATCATGGCCGACTCGGGTGCGCGCGGATCGACTCAGCAGATCCGGCAGCTCGCGGCGATGCGGGGTCTGATGGCCAAGCCGTCGGGAGAAATCATCGAGACACCGATCACGGCGAACTTCCGCGAAGGACTGACCGTGCTGCAGTACTTCATCTCGACGCACGGAGCGCGCAAAGGATTGGCGGATACTGCGCTCAAGACCGCCAACTCGGGCTACCTGACGCGCCGTCTGGTCGATGTCGCTCAGGACGCGGTCATCGCCGAGTTCGACTGCGGGACACTCGATGGGATCCGCGTTACCAAGCTCGAAGACGCGGGCGAAGTCATTCAACCACTCGGCGATCGCATTCTCGGTCGCGTCGCGCTCGAAGACATCGTCGATCCGCTCACCGGGGAAGTGCTCGTGGCCGCGAACACGGAACTCGACGAGCAACTCGTCCACGTCATCGAGGAGGCCGGTATCGAAGAGGTGGTCATCCGGTCGGTGCTCACGTGCCAAACCAAGCGGGGCGTGTGCGCAAAGTGCTACGGGCGCGATCTCGCGCGCGGTTACAAAGTGAACATCGGCGAGTCGATTGGCATCATTGCAAGCCAGTCAATCGGCGAGCCGGGCACCCAGTTGACGATGAGAACATTTCACATCGGCGGCGCGGCGGCACGCGGCAAGATTGAACAAAGTTCGCTCGAGGCTCGCAACGAAGGTCACGTGCGGATTCGCAGCGCGAACATCGCGAAGAAACAAGACGGCTTCATCGTGATGAACCGTCACGGGGAGGTCGTTCTCGTCGACGACACCGGTCGCGAACGCGAACATCATCGCCTCGTCTACGGAGCCTTGCTCAAGGTGAGCGAAGGCGACAAAGTGAAGGCGGGGCAGCTACTGGCCGAGTGGGACGCGTTCGCTGTCCCGATTCTCAGCGAGGTCGGGGGCATCGTGAAGTTCGGCGACATCGTCGAGGGCGTGACGATGACCGAGAAGCTCGACGAGGTGACCGGGCTGTCGCGCAAGGTGATCGTCGAATCGCGCGCGGCCGATCTAAGGCCGCGAATCACTCTGAAAGGCACGCAAAGCGGCGATACGCTGAAGCTGCCGGGAAGCACGCTCGACGCCCGCTACCTCTTGCCTGTGGGCGCGAACATCGTCGTACAGGATGGCGACGAGATCGGCGCCGGGGACGTTCTTGCCAAGATTCCGCGAGAGACCACGAAAACACAGGACATCACCGGCGGCTTGCCGCGCGTTGCCGAGCTGTTTGAGGCACGTAAGCCAAAAGACCACGCTATTATTGCCGAGATCGACGGCGAGGTGAGCTTTGGTAAGGACACGAAAGGCAAGCGCAAGGTGGTCATTACGCCCTTCGCCCCAGACGGCGCTCCTCTGACGGATCAAGCGCGCGAGTACCTAATCCCGAAGGGTAAGCACATACAGGTTCAGCCTGGTGACCGCGTGCGCGCCGGTGAGCCTTTGATGGATGGTCCAGCGAATCCCCACGACATCCTTCGGGTCAAAGGCGAAAAGGAACTTGCGGCGTATTTGGTCAACGAAATCCAGCAAGTATACCGGCTGCAAGGCGTCGCCATTAACGACAAGCATATCGAGGTGATCGTTCGTCAGATGCTCCGGCGCGTCCGCATCAAGGACGTCGGGGACACGAACTTTCTCATCGACGAGCAGGTCGAGAAGTACATCTTCGAACGCGAGAACCAGCGCGTGATCGAGCGGAGCGGGCGACCTGCGGTCGCCGAGCCGCTGCTGCTCGGCATCACGAAGGCGAGCCTATCGACCGAGTCGTTCATCAGCGCCAGCTCCTTTCAGGAGACCACGAAGGTGCTCACTGAAGCGGCGGTTTCCGGCAAGGTCGACTACCTGCGCGGCCTGAAGGAAAACGTGATTATGGGCCGCTTGATCCCAGCCGGGACGGGACTCGCGGCATACAGGCAATTGAAGATGGTCGTCGAGGCCGACGAGGAGCGGTACGTCCCTTCCACTCCGGCGGCCCGGCCCGCCGAGACTCCTCTCACGGCGGTCAACGAGGAGTAGCGCGTGTCTACGCCGCCTCGGTCACCAGGCCGAAGGCGGCGATTCCGTATCGGCGAAGTTCGCGACGTATCGCCTGTGTGCGCGTGACGTCGCCGGTGGCTCGGGCCACGAGGTTCGCTGCCCATTCATCGAGGGTCGACGTTCCGCACGCGGCAAAATCATCGGATTCGCCGCGGAGCAGGCGTTGCCAGGAAAGCACCTCATCCGTGAATTGGGGCGTACGCACGAGGCCCGGAGGGGCCAAAATGGCGATTCGACCCGCCACGAGCGCTTCTGTGCAATCGGCGCCAGGTAGATATTCTTCCATCCTCTTTATCCCCAGAAGTGCTTTGACGAGTTCGGCATCCCCGGCGTTGGCACCGCACTCGAGCGCAACTCTCGAGAGCACCGCGGCAAAGGTAACAAATGCGTCGTGGATGCACGGCTCCTGCTCCCGTTCGTGCCAGCGGGGCACTTCGGCGCCGTCGATGCGCCAGGACAGCGGAGGTTCGGCCACGAACGGCGGCTCGTCGACGGTTTCGAATGCGAGCTCGTCCACTACTTCGATGATCCCGGCAAGTTCATCGGGGTCGGTCGCGTCATGACGCTCCGCGCACGAATCGGAGCCTTCGCCGCCTGCCGGCTGACATGAGGCGTGTCCGAGTGGCTCCTCCCACCACCAAATTGCACCCCCGTGTACGACATGGATGTTGTTTGGAAATTCGGCGCAGACAGCAACTCGCAGCGGGGTTATTGATACCACAATGTGCGATACTAGTGGCGCATCCTGAGACGGCCAAGTTAAGGGATGGCTCCTCGCTAAGCTAAGCAACAGAGCCCTCCACGTACCGGCGACACGCCCACTCGTGCATGACGATCCCAGCCGCCACGGCGACGGGCAAGGAATGGTTCACTCCATAGATGGGAATGCCGACGACTTCCTGGGAGCTACGAAGGAGCTCGGCAGGAAGCCCAAACCTTTCACTGCCGAATGCGAAGACAACTCCTCGGGGGAACGCTCGCACCGACCGTATGGATCTCCGGGCATGATCCTTCTCGATCGCCCATAGCGGCCGGTCGTGGAGGGTATGGATAAGCTGCGTAACGTCTGCAAAGCGCCGGATGGTCTCGTACTTCTCCATCCCCATAGAGGCTTTTGCGTACCAGCTGCCGCCGCCTACAACGAACACTTCGCGCGCCAGAAAGCTATGCGCAATGCGGATGACCGCCCCGACGGCAAAAGCATTGCCAGGCGACACCAGGGCAACCGAGAAATCATTCCGAATCGGCACGAGCGCGGCGCGCACCGCCTCCGGCGACATATCGAGAGGGGTCTCGAGCGACATAGCCCCGCAGGCTTGACAGACCCTGGCTTACAAGTAAAGTGCGCCTCCCTCTCAGCCCGGGGACGGCCCGCGTGCGCCCTCTGTCAGCGCCCCGTGCGAGACGACGAACCCGATGCCCACGATCAACCAGCTCATACGTCACGGCCGAATCGCCGCGCGGGTGAAAACCGCCTCGCCGGCTCTCCGCGCTTGTCCTCAAAAACGCGGGGTCTGCGTTCGTGTCTACACAACGACCCCGAAGAAACCGAACTCGGCGCTTCGGAAGGTCTGCCGCGTGCGCCTTACGAACGGCATGGAGGTCACGTCGTATATTCCGGGCGAAGGCCACAACCTGCAAGAGCACTCGGTCGTCCTCATCCGAGGCGGTCGGGTCAAGGATCTTCCAGGGGTCCGGTACCACGTTGTGCGCGGCACGCTCGACGCGTCAGGCGCCATAGGTCCCTCCTCGACCAACAAAGTGAATCGCAACCGCAAGCGCTCCAAATACGGCGTAAAGCGCCCCAAGGCTTGATGCTGCGTGGAAGCGTGCCCGCTTCAGCGACAACCAAGAGCTCGAATCCGAGAGAAGACCAATGCCTCGTCGCCGCGAAGTACCGAAACGCCGCATTATCCCTGATCCGAAGTTTAAGGACAAGCTCGTCACGAAGTTCACCAATACCCTCATGCTCGAGGGCAAGAAGTCGACCGCGGAAGGCATTCTCTACGGCGCTCTCGAGGTCATTCGCGACCGATTCAAAGAGGAACCCCTTGACGTGTTTCGTAAGGCTCTCGACAACGTCAAGCCGAAGCTCGAGGTCAAGAGTCGGCGCGTCGGCGGCGCTACGTATCAGGTGCCCGTCGAGGTCCGGCCGGAACGGCGCGTGACCCTTGCGATGCGTTGGTTGGTTGCATACGCGCGCGATCGGGGCGAAAAAACGATGCGCGAGCGGCTCGCCGCGGAGTTCGTGGACGCCGCCAACGGACGCGGAAACGCAGTCAAGAAGAAGGACGATACTCACAAAATGGCCGAGGCCAACAAAGCCTTCGCGCACTATCGCTGGTAGGCGTGCCCGCAGCACGCGATCCCCAAAACCGAGGAGCTCGATCAATTCACATGACGCAGCCGACATAAGGATCGGGTCACGCTTCGCCGTCCGGCTCCGCCGGGCGTCTTTACGCCGTGCCCCGACACCCTCTCCGGATCAGCCGCAGGTCACGCACCTTCGGCGCCTCCCCAAAGCGCGGGGAAGCAGGCCGGAGGGGGTTTCGTGCATTCGCGCCACGAAGCGGGGTGCACCGTGCGATTTGAAACGTGTTCCGCCCCTGCTGTGGCGCCGTTGCGCCCCAAAGATGATTGGAGAGGTTACCGTGGCTCGTGAGTACCCGCTGGAGAGGACGCGCAACATCGGCATCATGGCCCACATTGATGCCGGTAAAACGACGACCACCGAGCGCGTCCTCTACTACACCGGCGTCAACTACAAGATCGGCGAGGTCCACGAAGGCGCCGCGACGATGGATTACATGATTCAGGAGCAGGAGCGCGGCATCACGATTACTTCGGCGGCGACCAACTGCTTTTGGCGCCCGGTGGACGGGCCGTGGGGGGGAATCAGCCATCGGGTGAACATCATCGATACGCCGGGTCACGTCGACTTCACGATTGAGGTTGAACGCTCGCTGCGCGTTCTCGATGGCGCGGTTGCGGTATTTGACGGAGGAAACGGGGTTGAGCCACAGAGCGAAACCGTTTGGCGTCAAGCGGATAAGTACAACGTTCCCCGCATCGCGTTCATGAACAAAATGGACAAAGTGGGTGCCGACTTCCTCATGTGCGTCAACAGCATGAGGGAAAGACTCGGGACCAACCCCGTCCCGATTCAATGGCCTCTTGGCGAAGAAGATCGGCACAAGGGGATCATCGACCTCATCCGCATGAAGGCAGCCGTTTTCGATGACGAGTCGAAGGGGCAAAAGTTCGATTGGGTTGACATCCCCGCCGATCTCAAACCAATCGCCGAGGAGTGGCACGATAAGTTGATCGAATCGTGTGCTGACTCGGACGATGAGATCATGGCGCTCTACCTCGACGGCCACCCGGAGAAGGTGACGGACGTGATGATTCATCGGGCCATTCGGTACGGCACGATCAACTTCAAACTCGTTCCCGTGATCTGCGGCTCCGCCTTCAAGAACAAAGGTGTCCAGATGTTGCTCGACGCGGTCGTCAACTACCTGCCGTCACCCGTCGATATCCCGCCCGTCACCGGGGTCGACCCTACGAAGAAGGACAAGCCTCAGTCCGTCCGCAAAGCATCGGACGACGAGCCGTTCAGCGCACTGGCGTTCAAGATTATCAATGACCCGCACGGCAATTTGACCTTTTTCCGCGTCTACTCGGGACATGTCGGCAGTGGTACGATGGTACTCAATTCGTCTCGTGATAAGCGCGAGCGCATCGGGCGCATCCTCCGTATGCATGCGAACAAGCGCGAGGAGGTCCAGGAGGCGGATGCGGGCAACATCTTCGCGGCGGTTGGCCTCCGTGATACGCGCACCGGCGATACACTCACGGACGAGAAGCACCCCATCCTGCTAGAGCAGATGATCTTTCCGGAGCCCGTCATCTCGATCGCAATCGAGCCCAAGACGAAGGCCGACGTTGAGAAGCTCGGCGTGAGCCTCCAGAAGCTCGCGCAGGAGGACCCGTCGTTCCGCGCTCACACCGACGAGGAGTCGGGGCAGACGATTATCAGCGGCATGGGCGAGCTGCATCTGGAAATTATTGTCGACCGGCTGAAGCGGGAGTTCAAAGTTGAATCGAATGTCGGCAAGCCGGAAGTCGCGTTTCGGGAGACGATCACCAAAAAGCAAGACGGCGAGTACAAGTACGCGAAGCAGTCCGGTGGGCGCGGTCAATACGGCCACGTACTCATGGAAATCGAGCCGGGGGAGCGGGGCTCCGGCTTCATCTTCGAGAATGACATCGTCGGCGGCGTGATCCCCAAGGAGTTCATCCCGGCGATCGAAAAGGGAGTGCGAGAGGCGATGAGGAGGGGGGTCCTGGCCGGGTTCCCGGTCGTGGACATGAAGGCGCGCTTGTACGACGGCAGCTACCATGACGTGGACTCGAGCGCGCAAGCGTTCGAAGTCGCCGGGTCGCTCTGCTTCCAGGAAGCAGCGAGACGGGCGGGCCTCGTACTCCTCGAGCCCATAATGAAGATTGAGGTCGTTGTCCCCGAGCAGTACATGGGCGACGTCATCGGCGATCTTAACGCTCGTCGTGGGCGGATCTTGGGAATGAGTCAGCGCGGCAACGCGCAGGTCATCGACGCAGAGGTCCCGCTCGCCACGATGTTCGGGTACGTGACCGATCTTCGTTCGATGACACAGGGTCGCGGGACTTCGACGATGCAGTTCGCCAATTATTCGCCGGTGCCTTCTGCGATCCAAGAGGAGCTCGTGGCGAAGGTCAAGGGCACCTGAGAAACCCCTACTCCAGCGAATTCGAAAGAGAGATAACGCGTCATGGCCAAGGAGAAGTTCGTACGCAGCAAGCCGCACGTGAACGTGGGGACGATCGGTCACATTGACCATGGGAAGACGACGCTGACGGCGGCGCTGGTGAAGGTGCAGTCGAAGAAGG
>JBEKOY010000110.1:0-19827 GCA_049521295.1 Polyangiaceae bacterium
AAGCGGGAGGCCGGCGGCTCACCGACGGGTACGATGCGGGCTACGGGTTTGCCGCGCTTGGTGACGAGGACCTCCGTTCGCGCTGACGCGACCGTATCGAGCACCTGAAGGCATTCCGCGCGAAATTTCGCGGCCGTCATGGTCCGTTTCGACATGTGTACACATTATCATGCGCACGGCGAGCACGCCCATGAGGGCCGCCCCTCTGCCGGTGCGGGCCGAGCGAGTTCGTCGTCACGGGCAAAGCTCCTCGCCGGAGGAAAAAGCCTCACCACGCTGACCTACGCCGCTTCGCATGTCCAGCACACACCGCCCATCGCCGCGTAGCCCGCATGCGGCATGAGGGCTGACGCAACGCCCCGGTCGTGCTTGGTTGCACCCATGCTGCCGCTTGAAGGAACGCTGCTCGAGAAGTTGCGCAAGATCGAGGCCCTGCACGCCGGCACAACGGTCGATGGCGAACGAGAAGCCGCGCGGCGGGCCGCCGAGCGCATTCGCGCCCGTCTCGCCGAGCTCCGGGGTAGCGAACAGGACACGGAGCTGCTTTACAGCCTTCCCGATCCGTGGAAGCGCAAGCTGTTCCTCGCCCTCTGTCGTCGCTATGGGCTCAAGCCCTTTCGCCAGGCGGGTCGGCGCTACAGCACGGTGCAGCTGCGCGCGCCCAAGGCGTTCCAGGAGCAGACCTTATGGCCGGAGTTTCTCGCGCTGTCCGAAGAGCTCCATGCCCATCTCGACGAGCTCACGACACGCGTCATCCGCGAGGCGATCGATGAGGACATCAGCGAACCGACCGAGCAGGCTCCGCCCAAGGCATTGCCTGCCCCAGAAGCCGGTTGACGAGCGCCGCGTCGCGCCCTCGTCTGCCTCATACAGACAAGGGCCGAGCTGCACGCGCAGGACTTCTGCATCACCGTGCGAGAGCAGGACGAAGTGCCGGACTTCGCATGCCTCGGGCCGAACGAGCGAAGGGCGGCGGTCGAGCGTCTTCGGAACGAAGTCCTGGCGACGTGCCCGGCGGAGAAGCGCGATCGCAAGCTCGGGATCGGCGAACGGGACACGAATCGGCGAGGCGCCCAGGCAGCCGGCTTGCGCGTACACCATACAGGTGTACAATGATCCGAGTGATCAAGCGGGTCCTTCTGTCCAAGAAGGCAGAGAAAGACCTGGCGACGGTCCCGATACACGTAGCGTTGAAACTTCAGAACTGGGTGGAGGATGTGGAAGAACGAGGCGTCGAGGCCGTGCGCAAGATCCATGGCTACCACGACGAGCCGCTCAAGGGAGCCCTGAAGGGGCAGCGCTCGATTCGGCTGAGCAAGGGATATCGCGCCTATTACCGGGTCGTGAAAGACGCGGTCGAGTTCCTACGCGTTGAAGGAGTCGACAAGCATGTCTACTAAGAAGAGTAACGCTCGACGATTTCTCGAAAATCTGACGGGCGGCCCCGTGACTTTGGGCCGCTTCCTCGAGGCGGTGCGGCTCGGCGAGGAGCTGACGCAGGCCGCGTTCGCGGACAAGCTCGGTCTTTCGAGGTCGCATCTCAACGACATCGAGAAGGGCCGCAAGGCGGTTAGCCCGGAGCGCGCAGTCCGGTTCGCCGAGATCCTCGGTTACTCCGAGGCCCGCTTCGTCCAGCTTGCTCTCCAAGACCTGATCAACCGTGGGGGCCTGAAATTCCAGGTCGACGTGAAGGCCGCGTAAACCACCTTGGCCGGGTGAAATGATCGCGGGGGAAACGAGCATCACCGGCTGGACCGAGCCGAGTCCAGGTCCCGTCTTGGCTACTTCGCCGATCGGCCGAAAATGCGCTAGGGACAGCGCTATGTTCGCGCACGATGTTCGCCATCGTGACCGTTCTCGCCGCCGCAGTGGTCGACCTGTTTCGCTCGCGACGGTCGTTGCTCACCGAAATCGCCTTGCTCCGACACCAACTCACCGTGCTGCACCGGTCGGTCGCCCGACCGCGCGTGACGCGGCTCGACCGGATCGTGCTGGTGGCACTCGCCGCCATCACGCCGACGTGGAGGAACGTGCTGCGAGTGGTCCAACCCGAGACGCTTCTTCGCTGGCACCGCGCGGGCTTCAAGGCTCTGTGGCGCTGGCGCAGTCGGCCCGGGTGCACGTTGCGCATCGCGGCCGAGACCGTGGCGCTGATCCGCACGATGGCGCGCGAAAACGCGCTGTGGGGGGCCGAGCGGATTCGCGGAGAATTGCTCAAGCTCGGAATCAAAGTCAGCAAGCGCACGGTTCAGAAGTACATGCGCGCCGCGCGAACACATCCGCCTGGAGGGCAGCGCTGGTCCACGTTTCTGCGAAACCATGCCTGCAACGTCTGGGCTTGCGATTTCTTGCAAGCCTACGACTTGTTCTTCAACGTCGTGTTCGCCGCAACGACGCGCATGCCGTCGCAGGCATGGGTCGCGCAGCAGCTTCGCAACGCGACCCCCCTCGGCGTGGCACCGAAGTTCTTGATTCGCGACCGAGACGACAAGTTTGGGACCGCGCTTGATGCGCTGGCCCTTGCCACCGGCATCCGCGTGATCCGCACGGCCGTGCGCGCCCCCAACATGAACGCCATCTGCGAACGCTTTCTCGGCGCGCTGCGTCGCGAGTGCCTCGACCACATCCTGGTGCTTGACGACCGCCACTTGCACCGCGTGGTAACCGAGTACATCCGCTACTTCAACGCCGCACGCCCTCACCAGGGGCTTCGCCAGCAGACGCCCGTGCCCGCGTTGCGCCCTCCCGAGGGCAACATCGTCGCGCTCCCAGTGCTCGGCGGGCTTCATCATGACTACCGGCGAGTCGCGTGAAAGGCAGTATTTCGGCCCGATCGGCGAAGTAGCCAGCACGGGGCTCGTTGAGCACAGCTGATCCGGGAAGCCGGCCTCTGCAACCTCTCGGAAATCCTCGCGGAAATCGTGGACCTTCGCCATGGCCTACGACTCGCGCTCTACACGTAGAACGTGAAGTTCGCATGCTTGACGACTACGTTTTCAGTGATAAGAATAGCTTTGTTCATGAAAGGCGTGATTTATGCGACCCATAGGACAATCCGCGGGCTTGAAGCTGCTCGATGAGTTCGTTAGCGAGGGTCGTGCTCAGTTCACCTCGGCTGAGGCCGCCGTGCGTCTCGGACGATCCGCGGCTGCAACGGGGAACCTTCTCGCTCGCCTAGTTCGTGACGGGCTGCTTGATCGCGTTCGCCGTGGGCACTACGCAATCCGGCAACTCGGCACGCTTGGTACGACCGCAGCTGCGGAGAATGTCCTCCTCTCAGTCGCCGCGGGGTTCCGTGATGTGCGACATCGCGTCGCGTACCGGACCGCGCTGGATCAGCTCGATCTACTCGCTCATCCGTCGCGCTCGATCCAGGTCGCACTCGCCAAGCCAACGCGAAGCGAAACTCTCTCGGGGCGGCGACTAACAGTAGTGCAGGAGCCCGAGACTGCCCTCGAAGTGGGGGCGAGAAAGCAGGATGGCGTATTCATCTCGGACCTGGAACGCTCGCTGCTCGATGCCGCTGCGCGCCCAGAACTCGTAGGTGGCATCGCCGTTCTTGCGGAGGCGCTCGGCGCAGCATCTTCCAAAGGCGTCGATGCGGACAAGCTCACGAAGTACGCGCGCGTGCTGTCGTGGGGGCCTGCGTTTCGCCGGATCGGTTCCCTCGCCGATACGCTGCATATTGCTGGCTTGGCAGGCCATCTCGAACCTCTGACCAAGCCGAACAGCGACATCGATCTCGAACCAGGCCACAAGGCGTCGTCCTACCGTGACGCGAAGTGGTGGGTTCGCTGGGATCAGTCGCCGTCGGAGCTACAGAACGTCGTGCACCAATGACATCGAAGGGGCAGATCACGAAGATCGCGAGCAAAGATGGCGTGGACGCGCGTGTGGTCGAGCGCGACTACGTGCTCGTCCACGTCGTCGCGCTCATCTCGGAACAGGATGCGGACCGCACGCTCGTCTTCAAGGGAGGAACCTCTCTGCGGCTGCTGCATTTCACCGAGTATCGCTACTCGGCGGACCTCGACTACTCCGTCATCAATGGAGGTAAAGAGAACGCGCGAAACCTGATCAAAGCCGCGTTGGCTCGGAAGCCTCCTGATACGATCAGCGCGCTCGAACTCGTTGAAGATTCGATCCTCTACGTGGGGCCGCTTGGAGCACCGCGAACCATCAAGCTCGACCTCGCCGACGATGAACTCGTGGTGAACACGGAACAGCGCGCGCTGCTCCCACGGTGGGCTGATACTCCAGCATGCAATGTCACGGCGTACACGAAGCTTGAGATCACGTCGGAGAAGCTCCGTTGCGTGCTACAGCGGCGTCAATGCCGCGATTTCCTAGATCTCGATCTGCTTCTGGGCGAGCAGGATCTTGCTGCGGCGGCGGATCTGTTTCGCAAGAAGGCGGCCCATCGCAAGTTGGACCCGGCCACCTTCGCCGAGAAGTTCGAGAAGCGCGTCGAGGACTACGGGAGCCATTGGGAGGATGAGCTCTCGCAGTATCTGGGTGAGGTTCCGCACTTCGACGCGGTCGAACGCAACGTACGCCGACAGTTGCGGAAAGCCGACTTGCTGTAGCGCGAGATGATGATCAGCTCGGCGCATTGCCCCGCGCCCGGATGAGCCGTCGGCGAGCGCGAGCGGGAGACCGCCCGAGCCGTTTCACCCTGCGGCCAGATCAGGCAGCGCGGTTCTAAATTCGTCCCGGTAGGGACGCTCTGGGCTTGGACGGCTCACGCCCCCCGCCGTGGCCTACGGTGGCGCAATGGGTCACCAGGAAACTGTCGTCCTAACGCGCGAACAGCTCTACGACCTCGTGTGGTCCAAGCCGATGACGGTTGTGGCGGCGGACTTCGGGATGTCAGACGTTGCGTTCGCGAAGCACTGCAAGAAGTTGAACGCACCGGTGCCGTGGCGAGGCTACTGGCAGCGGGTCGAGCACGGCTTCAGCGGCGCCCTCGTCGTGATCCACTGCACGGCGGGGTTGTGATCCACGGCCCGGCCTGAAGGGGCGGCCGGGGGCGGCGGACAGCTGCCGGTGGACCCCGAAGACGACGCGGTGCCGATGCTTTCGGGCGACCCGTGGGACGAGCCTATTCTATTTAGCGACGCGCCCGCGTTTCCGCTGGAGGTGCTACCGCCCTGGCTCGGGGTTTGGGCCGCCGAGCAGGCCCATGCCGTTCAGGCCCCTGCGGATCTGCCCGCGCTTCTCGGCCTCGCCGTTCTGTCGTTCACGACCGCGAAGAAGGTTGCCGTCGAGATCAAGCCCGGGTGGTTGGAACCGACCAACCTTTACGTCGCCGTGGCGCTGGCGCCCGGCGAGGGCAAGTCGCCGATCTTCGCCGCCGCGACCGCACCGCTCCGCGAATGGGAACGGGAGCTCCGCGCGCGTCGCGCTCCGCAGATCGCCGACGCTGAAGAGTGCGACCGGATGCACGAGGAGCGGACCCAGAACCTGCGTAAGCGCGCGGCCCGAGCCGATCACGACGTCGAACGGCGCGCGCTCGAGGACGAGCTACGCGCGCTTGCGGTCGAGCGCGTCGGTCGCCGGGCCCCGTCGGCGCCGCGGTTGGTCGCCGACGACGCGACCCCCGAGGCCGTAGGGCGGCTGCTCTCGGAGCAGCACGGTCGCTTGGGGGTCTTTTCCTCCGAGGGCGGCCCGTTCGCGATCCTGGCCGGGCGCTATTCCCACGGCCGCGTCAATTGCGAACTCTTCTGCAAGGCGCATTCGGGCGACGCGTACGATCTCGATCGCATCGGCCGGCCGAGCCTTCATCTCGCGGCGCCGCTTTTGACGATTGGCTTGACGGTGCAGCCGTCGGTCATCGCGGGTTTGGCATCGACGCCTGCGTTTCGCACGCTGGGTCTTCTGGCGCGATTTCTCTACGCGCTGCCGCGCTCGAGGGTCGGCACTCGTAAGGCCGATCCCGAGGCCGTCACCGAATCGGCGCGCTCCGAGTACCGGCGCGTCGTGCGGACGGTCGCCGGCCTTGCGGAGCACTTCGACGAGCACGGGGAGCTCGTCGCTCATCCGATTCCGCTCACGGAGGCTGCGCGCGGCGGGTTGATCGCCTTCAAATCCGAGATCGAGCCGCGTCTCGGGCCCGCCGGCGATCTGCACTCGATGGCGGATTGGGGCAACAAGCTGCCCGGTCTGGTGGCCCGCCTCGCGGGGGTCTTGCACGTGGGCGACTACGCCGAGGGGGCCCTCGGGCTGGCCATCGAGCGCGGCGCTGTCGACCGCGCGGTCGTGCTCGGTCGGTACGCGCTCGAGCACGCGCGCGCGGCCTTCGGCCTGATGGCGGCCGACTCCGCGACAACCCTCGCGAAGCACATTTGGGCATGGTGCGGCCGATCGGATACCGGCTCCGTCACGCGCCACGCGATGCACCGCGCGATGCAATGCCGAGTCGAGCGGGCGCCCGATCTGGATGCCGCCATTGCCATGCTCGTCGAGCGCGCCCTCTTACGTGAAGTCCAGGACGTTGGACCGGGTCGCGGTCGTCCTTCGAGTCCCGTGTTCGAGATCAACCCGCGCGCGAGGCAGTGACGCCATGTCGTCCCGATTTTCGTCATTTGCATCATTTTCGTCGCCGGCGGGACCCGAGGTTCCGTTTGGGGCAGTTCGCCCCGACCTCCGCACGCGCCATCCTCAAGGAGACGCGGCGACCCCCAGCGCGATCCGATTTTCGTCATTTTCGTCACTGGGCTTCGGCGGACCGAATTTTCATCTTGGGGCGCCCCCCCCACCCGAGGAAGGTCCGCGCCGTCCATCAACCCCACGCAACACGGTCCCGCCCACGACGATCCGATTTTCGTCATTTTCGTCATTTGGTTTGCGGGGACCGGCTTTTCCTTTTCGGCCCGGTCGCCTCGGCCTCCGGCCCGTCCACGCGCTGCGCGAGGCCGTGATGCCCCTGACGATCCGATTTTCGTCATTTTCGTCATTTGATTTGGGGGGACCGACTTTCGATTTCGGCAGACGGCGGTGCCCACGCCCGCTGGAAGGGCAGGCGCCTCTGTACGGCGTGGAGCCGCGGCTCGGTCGACGACCACGACGATTCGTTGACCGAGGGGACCGGCGGCGCCGAAGGCCCCAGCCGCGTCATCGCGCCCTCCTTGAACGGACCACGCCAAGACTTCGCAGCGCCCGAGACGTCCTCGAGCGGGCATCGGACACGAACGCAGAAAGGGAGCAAGCCGGATGAGCTTCGGTCGGGACCTATTGCTCGAGATCATTGACGCAGCCGAGCGCGACCCGGCGCTCGCCGAGCGCGTGCGCCGCATGCTCGGGGTGCAACGTGTCGAGGAGGCGAAGGAGCGGGAGGCCATCTATCTGCGGGCCGCCGAGTATGCGCGCCGAATCTCGCTCGCCGAGCGCACGGTCTGGGCGCTGGTCGCGCGAGGGCTTCCAACGATCGGCAGCGGAAGATCGCGTCGAATCGACGTCGCGCAGGCCGATGAGTGGCTCCGCGGCCAGCGCGATCGGGTCGACGCCGCAATCCAAAGTCAGGCTCGGCGAGCCGCGCAGCGCGCGGCAGCGAAGGTATCGCGATGAAGCGCAAGCCCCTCTGCAGGTGTGCCGAGAAGGACATTTCGGGCCGGCCGACGTTCGCCGCTCACGGCGGCGCGACACGCTTCGATCACCGGATCGGCTCGCGCGAAAGCATGTGCATGAATGCGACCGCGGAGGCGCCGCGTACAGCGGACACAACGCTTTCGCGCCTTTGAAAACGCTCAGGGCGAAGTCTAGATTGAAAACCATATTTCAAGCTGCGGAGCGGGGATCATGAGCACCAAAGACGATGGCGGCTGGAACCTATTTCGACGGGGCGATGGCCAGTGGATCCTGCAGTACAGGACCCAGCCGGGCAGGTGGAGCGAGACGCGCGTTCCCCGAACGCATCGGACCGAGCGCGCAGCCCAGCGCTATGCGCACGAATGGCTGAAGGAGTTCCAGAAGCAGATCGGCGCGCAGCCGATCCCTCCGGATGTCGAGAGCGCACGGCTCACGATCCGCAGCCTCGCGCAGCGATGGTTCGATCTCAACGAGCGGAATCCGAAGCTGTCGCCCGCAACTCGTAAGCAGCGCCACGCCTGCATAACGCACCACGTGTTCCCGTACCCGGAAATCGCGGACGTGCCGATCGCGGAGCTCGGGCCGGCCACGCTGCGCGCATGGCTTCGCAAGGTGCGCGACGACGGCAAGGTGAGGCCGAAGTGGGAGACGCGCGACGGTCGGCGCGTTCGCATGCTCGTGCGAGGCGGGCCCCTCGCTCCGTACACCTGCCGCAACGTCGTGAACTCCTTGGCCGGGTTCTTCGCGGACGCGATGGCCGAAGAATGGGGCGATCTCCCTGCGAACCCGATGAGGCACGAGGCGGTTCGGCGCGAGGTGCCCGAGGCGGTAACGCTCGCGGGCAAGCACACGATCGTGCACTTCTCCAAACCGGTGGCCGAACGTATCCTATCGAGCGCCGCCGTGCCCGAATGGCGCCGCGTCCGGACGCTGCTCGCCGTCACCTCCGGAATGGCCGAGGGCGAGTTATCCGGCTTGCACCTCGACGATCTGGATCTGGACGCCGCACTTCCGGTCGCGCGAGTGACAAAGGCCCTCGCGATCGAGGGCGCCGAAGGCTGGGCGACGATGCGGCGGCCCAAGACACCGAACCGGGTTCGGACGCTACCGTTGCACTCGTTGGCGGTGCGAGCCCTCAAGGCGTGGAGATCGACGGGATGGGCGAGGTGGGTGGGCCGCCATCCGCAGCCAACCGACTTCGTCTTTCCCAACGCAAGCGGCGAAGGCTGGCGCCCCGCCACGGCAAAAATGCTCCGCGCCGACCTGCGCGCGGCCGGACTGCCCGCCGCGTTCGAGGGGCACCCATACACGGCGCACGCGACCCGCAGAAGCTTCTCGACGTGGCTCCGCGAGGCCGGGGTGGACGCAGAGACACGCGACCGGCTCATGGGTCACGCCCCCGCCAGCGTGGGCGAGAGACACTACACGGCGATGACAGCGGCGGTGCTGGCCAAGCTTCGCGACGCCGTGGAGCTCATCGAACTCGACCTCTCCAGCGGCGAGCTGATCGCGCTGCCGATGCGGGCGGTCGGAGAGGTGGATCCGGCCCCGCAGGCCGTAGGTCTTACTGCGGATTTTACTGCGGGTCTTACTGCGGGCCGCAGTAAGCGCCACCACAAATCCTCAATGATTTCTAAGGCGCGCCACGCAGGAGTCGAACCTGCGACCTACGGCTCCGGAGGCCGTCGCTCTATCCAGCTGAGCTAGTGGCGCATTCAATGATTTCAAATATTTATCGATCGCTTGTCCCAAGTGCTGTCCAAGTCGGGCCCGGGGGAGGCTCACGGCGTTTCGGGCGCGGTCTAAATGGCCCGGGAGCAGGTGCGTGTAAAGCTCCGTGACCCTGACCTGCGATTGACCGAGCACGCGGGCTAGCTCCGGTCGGCCGATCGCACGGGCGACGTCAACGGCGATGACGCGAGCCCCCTTATCGCCTGACGAGCACGCGCGTACTCGCTCGGATGCAAGCGAGTCACCCCATCGAAATCGACCTCTCGAAACCGTTCACGCTGTACGCGGTTTGCCACGAATGCAGCAACCCCCCGCCCGCGCCCATGTTTTCACGGATGCGGGCATGTGGCGCGTGCGGCGGCATCGGCGGGCGACAACAAGCGTTCGCGACGCTTGACGCGCTGAAGGCGTACGTGGAAGCGCTATGACGTGATCGCCGGGGCTTTGGGCCCCGCTAGCCGACGTGCCCGCTTCGGCGTGTCCCGCAGTGCGTTGGGGGCGGCAACCCTCCGCATTCTTCACGGGCATCATCCGTCGTCGCTGGCCGCGCGTGGGGGCGGGCGCAGTCGCGAGTCGGTCAATGACTTCGCGCGATGCGTTCGTGGCAGCAGCAACGCGACACCGGCGATCATCGAAGCGGAAAAAAACCAGACGTTCGTGATGAGTGCGCCCGCGCCGTGGATCGCGACGGCCAGGGTGACCCCCAGGCGATACGGACGCCGCGCGAACATCACCCCGGAAAGCAGGATTTCCAGCGCGGCTCCCACAGTCGCCAGGACGCCGTCGATCGGGAGGGACCTCAGGGCACGCTCTACCGGCAGCGGGAACGGCCAATCTTGACTTTGCACCAGATATTGCGTGCGGACGAACAGATGTCCTCCGCTCAGCCAATCGCGATTCAATTTGAGAACGCCTGTGGCTAAGTACACCCAGGCGAATTCGACCAGAAGCGCATCGTGAACCCACTTCGGACGCCGTCCCTCAGCGAAGGGACCTCCGCCCGAATGGGCGATCAGGGCGTAGACGATCGAACAAAAATAAAAATCGTTCAACGGAAACATCTCGAGAGCTTCGGTGGCCCTCGCGGCGGCGGCCGCCATGCCGAACATCCAGATGCGCTTGCCGACGACGAGCATCAGCCCGCTGGCGACCAGAACCACCTGCAGGGCCGCGAGACGCCAGTCGCGTGCATGCGGAAACCAGCTGAGCGATCGCTCCGTCGTCCCCCAGACGAGATCGATCGCGTCATAGAGCAGCCATACACCCGCAAAGACTCGGCGGAACGTTGCGAGGCTCTGGTCCGCGTCCTCGGCGCCGACCCATTGGGAAATGCGCTCAATGGCAAGCGAAACTGGACTCATCGATCAGACCGTCGCCGTGAACGCAAACCAGGTTGAATACGGTCTTGTGCGTGGTACGAAATGCGCAGCCTAACCGGGCTGCCCCCTCGTACGCCTGCGCGCGGTCGTAGACGGTGTCGAACTCGATCGGAAACGTCCGATCGTGCCACCTCGAGACGCGCGCGCCTGCGATCTCGATCGGAGGATCCCATCGGATCGAGCAGCGGTCGATTCGAATCGCGAACATGTCCCACGAATACGGGACGCGGACCGGAGCATGACCGAGCGGCCTGTACCCCCGTTGCCACTGGCGGACCTCTGCCCGCCCTTGGATGACGACGAGAGCCGCCAGAAGCGCCAGGCAATAGACGCCTTGCCACCGAGCAGGCCTCACGAGGACCTCGCTACCCGCATGGCAAGAGGCCGCCCGCATTGCACCAACGAGAAGCGCCCGCAACCCCGACGGGATTGCGAGCGTTTCCAGGCGACGGAGTCGTCGGCTTTCAGCCTCCGGTCTCTTCGAACTCGGCGTCGATCACGCCACCTTCCTTGCCGCCCTTCTTGTCGCCACCGGCCGCCCCGTCCGGTCCCGACGGCTGCGCCGGGCCGCCGTTCGCGCCCCCCGCGGGCGGGCCGTTCGCTCCGTACATGACCCCGGCCAGCCGATGGGCCTCTTTCTCGAGGCGAGCGCTCACGTCCTGCACCTTGGCGTCGTCTTGCTTCTCGACCGCCTCGCGTCCTTCTTTGATGAGCGCATCGAGTGTGGCCACGTCCTGGCCCTGGAGCTTCTCCTTGTTTTCGCCGATCGTTTTTTCCAGGGTGTAACAGAGATTGTCGAGCCGGTTGCGGCGCTCAATCTGCTCGCGCCGCTCCTTATCCTCGCTCTCGTGCTCCTGAGCCTCCTTCACCATCTTCTGAATTTCGCTCTCATTGAGCCCCGAGTTCGCGGTGATGGTGATCTTCTGGTCCTTGCCGGTCGCCGTGTCCTTTGCGTGGACGCTCAAGATGCCATTCGCGTCGATATCGAACGTGACTTCGACCTTGGGCACGCCGCGGGGCGCCGGCATGATGCCCTCGAGGTGGAACTTGCCGAGCGTCCGGTTGTAGCGCGACTCGGTTCGCTCCCCTTGCAACACGTGAATTTCGACGCTCGGCTGGCTGTCGGTCGCGGTCGAAAAGATTTCCTTCTTCTGCGTCGGAATGGTGGTGTTTCTCGGAATCATGACCGTCATGACTCCACCCAAGGTCTCGACGCCCAGGCTCAGGGGAGTGACGTCGAGCAGCACGAGATCCTTCACGTCGCCCGAAAGCACGCCCGCCTGCACCGCGGCGCCGATCGCCACCACCTCGTCGGGATTGACGCCTCGGTGGGGATCCTTGCCGAAGAACTTCTTCACGGTCTCCTGAACGAGCGGAATTCGCGTCGAACCGCCGACGAGCACGACCTCGTCGATCTCCTTCGGGCTCTTCTTGGCGTCGGCCAGCGCTTTGCGGACCGGATCCATCGATCGCTCGACGAGCGGCGTGATCATTTGTTCGAGCTTGGCCCGCGAAAGTCGCATGTCGAGATGCATCGGCCCGCTGGCACCGACGGTCACGTACGGCAGGTTGATGCTTGTCTCCTGGACGCTCGACAGCTCGATTTTGGCCTTTTCGGCCGCCTCCTTGAGGCGCTGCAGAGCCATCTTGTCGTTGCGGAGATCAACCGCGTTGGCCTTCTTGAACTCGGCGATCATCCAATCGATGATGAGGTTGTCGACGTCGTCGCCACCGAGGTGCGTGTCGCCGTTCGTCGAGATGACCTGCACGACGTTGTCGCCGACCTCGAGAATCGAAATGTCGAACGTGCCGCCGCCGAAGTCGTAGACGGCAATGACCTCGTCCTTCTTCTTGTCCAGGCCATACGCGAGCGCGGCGGCCGTCGGCTCGTTGACAATGCGCTTGACGTCGAGTCCCGCGATGCGCCCCGCGTCCTTCGTGGCTTGCCTCTGAGCGTCGTTGAAATAGGCCGGTACCGTGATGACCGCGTCGGTCACCTTCTCGCCGAGATAGTCCTCCGCCGCCTTCTTGAGTTTCATCAGGACATGGGCGCTCACCTCGGGCGGACTCGCATTTTTTCCCCGCACGACGAAGGCGCAATCGCCGTTGTTCGCGCGAACGACCTTGTAAGGGACGCGCTTCAACTCTTCCTGCACCTCTTCAAAGCGCCGGCCGATGAAGCGCTTGGCGCTGAAGATGGTGTTCTCGGGGTTGGTCACTGCCTGTCGCTTGGCGATTTGGCCGACCAGCACGTCCGCCTTGTCGTCCCAAGCGACCACGCTAGGCGTCGTGCGTGCCCCCTCCTCGTTGACGATCACCTTGGGCTCGCGCCCCTCCATGATCGCCACGACGCTATTGGTCGTGCCGAGGTCGATGCCAATGATCTTGCCCATGGTCGGTTGCCTCCGAATCTTCTGATATCCGCGGGTGAACTACAGCCCCGCCCGGCACTTTTCGCCGCGCGTCACGGCTGCTAAATTGACGGGACGACTTCGTGATTGCCGGAAACTGCCGGTCCCTCGGACGAAGCGCGACCCGCGCTGGAACCTAACCACCAGGGTCGTGGCGTCAACGGCACGGACTTTGACGCTGAGCGAAGGGGCAACGGCGCCGGGCGAAGGGGGCGAACGGGACCGTGCGCCCCGGTACGGGCGCCTTGCCGGGTCGTTGGCCTCCATCCGAGATTTGAGGTCGTCACTCTGGAGCCGAGACCCGTAACGTGGTACCGTTGCCGGTATCTCGCTTAGTCCAATGGCTCAGAAGCGAGCCTTATGCCTCCGCCCGACGACCACCTGCCCGCGCCGCCTGACCTCCCGTCGTTTACGGTCGAAGACGCGAGCCCCCCGGACGTGTCCCGTCGGCGTGACCCCCTCGAGAGGCACGCCGGTACGGGCCTGATTCGCCATCACGACGGGCTCTTCGATGACGACCGGATCGATCCGGACGCGGCAAAGGTCGTGAGGAGGCTTGAGCGCAGCGGGTTCCAGGCGTACCTGGTCGGGGGCTGCGTCCGAGACCTTCTGCTCGGCGGTAAACCGAAGGACTTCGACATCGCGACGAGCGCTCGGCCGGAGGATGTCCGTGCGTTATTTCGAAACTGTCGGATCATCGGCCGTCGCTTCCGGCTGGCCCACATCTTGTTCGGTGGCGGAAAAGTCATCGAGGTGGCCACCTTTCGGCGGAACCCCGCCATGGAAGCGCCGGAAGACGAGGCGAGCGAAGTTTTCGACGACATCCTCATTCGAAGCGACAACGTGTTCGGCGAGGCGCACGAAGACGCGCTACGGCGCGACTTCACGATCAATGCGCTATTTTACGATCTCGATCGCCGGCATGTCCTCGACTGGTGCGGGGGAATGCACGACATCCGGCAGCGTACGATTCACACGATCGGCGATCCGATGGTCCGATTCCGCGAGGATCCTATCCGAATTTTGCGCGCAATAAAGTTCGCTGCGCGGCTCGATTTGGGGATCGCGCCGGACGTCTACGACGCCATGGTCGCAGCGCGCGAGGACCTGGCGAAGGCCGCGCGACCGCGTCTGTTCGAAGAGATTCTGCGCTTGCTCCGGGGCGGAGCGGCGCACCGATCGATGTGGCTTCTCTGGGAGACGGGCACGATGTCGGTGATGTTGCCCGAGCTCGCGGCGTTCCTCGACGACGACGAAGCGACGGCCGGCGGCGCAGTGCGCTTCTTCCGCAAGATGGGCGCGCTCGACGCGATGACGCGAGCCCGTGGGCGTCCGCTCGACGACATCGTGCTTTGGGCTCTGCTGCTCAAAGAGCCCCTCGACGAGGCCTGCGCGGGTGAACGCGACAAGGCACGGGCGCTCGCCGACTTCCTCGACCCGGTGATTGAACGAATCGCCGTCCCTCGACGCATCGCCGACGGCGTGAGGCGCATCGTCGCCGTTCTGCCGCGACTCGAAGCCGGCCGCGCAGGCCGCTTTGCGCGCACCGAACTGATGAGTTCTGCCGTCGACATGTTTGAAGTCGAGCTCACCGCAGCAGGCAAAAGCAGGGACCCAGCGCTCAAGCTCAGGTCGACCGATGCGGGCGCGGCTCGAGCCACTTCCGCCCGACCGCCGCCCATTCACCGCAATGTCCGGGGCGCCCGTCCCCGTCGGGTCGTCGAGTGATCCGTTCCCACGGTCTGCGGCTTCAGCCAGACACCAACGCGCGCCTGAGCTCCGAAGGGTCCCGTAAAGGCAACGAACACGAACGATCGCGGCAGACGTAGGCCGTTGTGCCCGATTCCGCCGGTTTGCCCTCGACAGCTCGGACGCACGCCTCGTAGGCGCGCGGGTTCGTGGGGTCGGCCCAGGCCAGCAGCCGGTCGGGCACGTACGTGCGCTGGACGACACGGGCCATCGCCCGGGTCTCCGAGCTCTCCGTCGGGCCTACGATCACCACGTCGACACAACCGCGAACGAGCCGATCGGCAAGCGCCACGGTGACGCTCATCCCGAGCGGACTGTTGGCGGCCGCGGGTGCGAGCCTCTCGATCGCTCTTGCAGCGACCTCGCCGTACGGCGCGTGGGCGAGCCCCCCCAGTCGCAGCAGAAGCCTGCACGCGATAGCCGCGCCGCTCGGAACGGCGTGATCGAAAACGTCCCTCGGGCGGACCAGAATGGCTTCGCCGTCATCGGGCGTGAAGAAGAACGTGTCGTTGGAGGCGTCGTGGAAGTGCGCCAGAATCGACTCGGCAATCGATCTCGCGAGCCGCACCCACTCCGGACGCGCGGTCGCTTCATAGAGATCGAGCGCTGCATCGCCGACGAACGCGTGGTCGTCGAGAAATCCCGGACCGCGCACGACGCCGTCTTTGGAATGACGCAGCACCCTCGTACGCGTTTCGCTCTCGGCCACGACGAGCGAACCCTCGATGAAGGACAGCGCGCGCGCGGCCGCGGCGACCATCGTCCGGTCGTCCAGCGCGGCACCCGCTATGGCGAGCGCTCCCGCCATCAAGCCGTTCCAGCTCGCCAGGATCTTGTCGTCGCGAAGCGGTCGAACGCGCCGCTCACGGGCAGACAGCATCGCCGAACGCGCCCGATCGAGCGCGTCCTCGGCCTCGCGCAGCCCCAAACCGAGCGTCTGGGCCACACGATCGAGCGGCTCGGTGCGCGAGAGGACAGTCGATCCGGTGTTTTCGAAGTTGCCTTGCTCCGTCACGCCGAACGCGAGCCGGGCGACGCGAGCGGCGTCGACGTCGGCGTCGCAGGCGATGTCGATTTCGCGTGGGCTCCACACGAAGAACCTTCCTTCTTGTCCCTCACTGTCGGCGTCCTGGGAGGTGTAGAAGCCCCCGTCGGGCGCCGTCATTTCGCGGGCGACGTACGCGGCGATCTCGCGCGCCGTCCGCTCGTAGAGCGGGTCCCCGACCGCCCGCCAGGCGTCTGCGTAGAGCCGCAACAGCTGCGCATTGTCGTAGAGCATCTTTTCGAAGTGAGGGACCCGCCAGCGTTCATCGGTCGAGTAGCGGTGGAATCCGCCGCCAAGGTGATCCCAAATCCCGCCCAGGCGCATGGCGTAAAGCGCTTGGGCAAGTCGCTCGCGCGCGCCCGCCCGAAGCAACAAATCGAGGCACGTGGCGTTGGGAAACTTCGGACGGTGTCCGAAGCCACCGTGGGCGTCGTCGAACCGTGCGATGACCTTTTGCATGGCCCGATCGATGAGCGCGGGGGACAGGCCGACCGAATCGCAGGGGCCGGGCGCCGAGGCTTCTGCGATCGCGAGGGCGATCTCGTCGGCCTGCGCGTCGACCTGCTCGCGCCGCGTCCGGTACGCCTCCCACACCGCTTGCAAGACCTTGGGAAAGCCCGACATGCCGTACCGGTCGACCGGAGGGAAGTATGTACCCCCAAAAAAAGGGCGCTGGTTGGGGGTCAGAAAGACCGTAAGGGGCCACCCGCCGCTTCGGCCCGTGAGCTGGACCACCGATTGGTAGATCTGGTCGAGATCCGGCCTCTCCTCGCGGTCGACTTTGATGTTGATAAACCATTCGTTCATGAGCTGGGCAATCGCCTTGTTCTCGAACGACTCCGCCGCCATGACGTGACACCAGTGGCAGGCGGAGTAACCGATGCTCAGCAGAATCGGCTTGTCTTCGGCCGCGGCGCGATCGAGCGCTTCGGGGCCCCAGGGAAACCAATCGACTGGATTGTCACCGTGCTGACGCAGGTAGGGCGACACTTCGCGGACGAGTCGATTCGGCATGAGCGCTCGTCCGCGCAAACTGGCACAGTCGCACTGCCGTGCCCAGTGTCGACCCTGTCTGCGGTTTGCGGGCCCGCCTGACGGTGGCGCGTTCGGACCGCGCCGCGGGCGCGGGCCAAGCGGGCTAATTCACCGTGATCTCGACCCGCAGGAGCTTGCGCCCGATGAACAGATAATCGCCGTGGGAAAGTTCCCTCTCCGCTTTGAGTCGGAGGTAAGTGCCGTTCTTGCTGTTCAAGTCGGTCAGCGTCAGTCGCCCTCCGGCGTCCTCGATCCTGCAGTGGGCTGCACTCATGTAGAGGTCACCCGGAAAATTCATTTCCCCGCCCTCTCGGCCGATCTGAAAGCCGCTGCCTTTGGCGCACACCGCCATGCCAGGCGCGCCCCCCTGAAGGAACTGGATGACTTTGAAGCGCGTCTGGTGCTTCGGCGACGAGTAGAAGTAGGTCCCATCGGCGCCCGGGCCGTCGTTCGGACGAGGCGGCCCTTCGATCCGAAAGAGTTGCTCGCCCGCGAGGAAGTAGTCGTCGGGAGCCAGGTCGACCGTGCCGCGTACGCGCCAAAACACGCCGTTGGTCGAACCTTCGTCGCGAACGACCAGGCGACCGCTCCGGTAGAACAGATTGGCGTGCCGAGGCGAGATGAACGGATCGTCGGGAAATACGAGCTGCCCATTACGCCCGACGAGATGCTGCTCCGCGTTGAGCTGGTAGCTCAACCCCTCGACCCCGTCGCCCCGGATCAAGATGAGCTTTGCCTTGCCGAGAACCTGGAGCTGTCCAAAAAAATGGGTGCGCACGTTGACCATTTCGGCGGGGATCGCGGCGCCGCACCGTCCGCAGAATTTGTGGCCCAACGGCACGGGCGTCGAGCACGACTTGCAGACGAAGTTCTTGGCCTGATCCATCAACTCCTCCAGCGACGGGGCGGGCTGCGCGAGCGCCTCGCCTTCCCCTGACGGGACATCGTCGTCAAATACTCGCGGCGAAGATAGCGCTGATTCTTGTCGGCGGTCATTAGTGGCCGCGCGAGCGGCCGCCACGCCGGTGCCCGACGGCGCCCGGCGGGGCTTCAGATCGTCTTTGCCGAAAAAGAGCGATTGCGGTTCGGCCAACCCGACCTCGGCTTGCACGGCGAGGGTCGTCCGCCCGAGGGCGAGATCGTGGCCGCAAACGCACTGCTTCGCGCTCGCCACGCTGTACCGATCGCAGCGCCCGCAAACGATGCCGATGTCGAAAGACATCCCTCGGGCGACCGTACCAAAAAAAGCGGCCGCAGGCGCTCACCAGATGATGTTCAGCCGCGATCGAGCATCCGACATCCCCTTGGCCCCGAGCAGGCGGAAGACGACATGCTGGCAGCTCGCCACATCGATCTGCCCGTAGTCGCGTGAATCGAGGTGAACGTGACGGTCGTCGCTCACGAGAAACCATCGGCCGGGATCGACCCGAGCCTTCGTGGGCGGTTCTGGATGATCGATCGAGCGAAGGGCTGAAAACGGCATTTCTCCATAGTCCTCCTCGGCGCAAGCGAGCGTAACGTCCTGGTCGGCATTCGGGTCAAAGACAACCCATGCCGTCTCATCGCACGCTCGTGGGCTCGGAAGCCGATGGCCGTCGAGGGTCACGATTTCGCCCTGGATTTCGATCTCTTCGCGCGGGGCGCCGATGGCCCGCGCCACGACGTAACGTCCCGGAGCCTGCGGGTCCGGGCATCGGAGCAAGTTGGCACGGTCGACGCTCGTATGGCGCGTGACGACGACCAGATCCCCGGCCATGAGCGTGGGTTGGACCGAGGCCGCGAGCAACGGGTCGTCGGTCGGCACCTTCCAAACGTCAAATGTCGTGACGTAAAGCGCGATCAGCGCGCCCCCGGCGATCGTCACCACCCACGTGAGTCCCTTGAGCCATCCGCGCATGCACGTCGCGTCGAGGCTATCGATCCCCGTGTGAAATGGGCAACTCGAAGCCGATTTCCGCCCCGTGGATCAGGCCCCAGCGCCCGCGGACGGCCGCCCGACCTCTGGCCCCTTCCTCCACCGGGTCCAGAAAAATGCCGTGCGTCCCGAGATACTCCCGCAACAGGCGCGCGAGTTCCCGATCGTCGTCGACGAGCAGCACGCGCATCGTCACTGCACTCGCGAGGCGGCAACCGCCGCGCGAAGGTAGTTGTGCGCGCGAAGGGTGAGCGGACCGTCCGGGTGGTCGCGCAGCCAGGCGCTGAGGTCATCGGCCGCGCGCGCGTACTCGCCTCGCCGCAGGTTTGCGATGCCCCGCGCATAGGCCGCCGGGTACTGCGGATCGATGGCCGCCAACCGCGAGATGCGCTCGATCCGCCAGGTCTCCACGGCGGTTCGCTGGAGTACGGCCACAGCCTCGCACGTCCGCGCATCGCGAGCGCCACGACGCGCAGCAGCGACCGCGTCGCGCATCGCGGGCGCCGCGTGAGGATGGGCCAGGTACAGCGCGTACAGAGCCCGCTCCTCGTCAAGAGAGGGCCGAAATGACTCGCGCTTGTCGAGACCGACGACCGCATTCCACATTTCCTTGAACATGGCCCGAAGCGCAGCGTCCGACGCCTCGAAAGAGCGACCGTCGTACCAGCCTTCGCTCTGCATCGAATGCACGAAGCCACCGGCTACGCTGACGAGCTCCGCGGACTGCGTCCGGGTCGCTTCGAAGCGACGAGCCTCCGCGAGAAACGACTCGAGTTGCACGGCCCGCAATCGCAACAGCGTCTCGTCCCCCCCGACGAGCGCCTCGGCCGTCAGCGAGTCGATGGCTTGGCGCATTTGCGCGACCGAACGCGTGGGCTCCGCACCCACTTCGACCCGGTGCAGCTCGCGCAGAGCGGATCCCAGCGCTCGGATGTTCGCGGGCAGCGACTCTCGCCGTGCTTTTTCAGCGAGATC
>JBEKOY010000111.1:0-17371 GCA_049521295.1 Polyangiaceae bacterium
CGCGGCGGTATCCGAGCTGCTTTTCGGCCTGAAGATTCAAAAGAACGATCCGTCCATCTTGGTTGACGACCACCATCGCGTCGGGCGCGGCCTCCAAGAGGCCGCGGTATCGGCTCTCCGTGCTCTCGCTGAGATCGTGGCTGAACTCGGAAAACCCGCGCAATTCCCCCGCTGCATCGCGCAACGCCAGAAGGGTGATGCTCGCCAGAAATCGCGATCCATCCTTGCGTACGCGCATCCCGTCTTCCTGGTGGCGACCGGTCGCGGCAGTTCTCTGGAGGACCTCCCGCGGCCGTCCGCGCTCGATGTCTTCCCGAGGAAAGAAGCAGGAGAAGTTCTGACCGATGATCTCGTCGGCTTTATAACCTTTGATTCGCGCGGCGCCGGCATTCCAGCTGACGACAAGCCCGTCCGGATCGATCGTGAAGATCGCGTAATCTTGGACTCCGTCGATGAGCATTCGAAGTCGTTCTTCGCTTTCTCGGAGCGCTTGCTCCCCGAGTCGGCGCGCACCTTCCGTTTGGGCCAGCAGGTTTTCCGCCGCTTTGCGAACGCTGATGTCGCGGATCGCCGCCGAAACGGTCAAGCGGGTGCCCGTACGCAGGGGGCTGAGGCTCACTTCGATGGGCAGTTCCGATCCGTCCTTGCGCCGACCGAAGAGTTCCACCCCGAACCCCATCGGACGCGCCTCGGGTTGCGCAAGGTAGCGGGTGAGGTGGGTCGCGTGCTTCGAGCGGAAGCGCTCGGGAATCAGTACGTCGAGAGGCTGGCCGATGAGCTCGGAGCGCGCATAGCCGAAAACCCTTTCCGTCTGGGCGTTGACGAGTTGGATCTGGCCGTCCTGGCCCACGACGACCATCGCGTCAGGAGCGGCCTCCAGAAGCCCCTTGTACTTCGCCCCCCACTCCGTGTTGCTCTCGCTGAGATCGTGGCTGAACTTGCAAAACCCGCGCAAATCGCCCGCTGCATCGCGCAACGCCACGAGGGTGACGCTCGCCAGAAATCGCGATCCATCCTTGCGCACGCGCATCCGCCTCTCCTCGTGCCGACCGGTCGTGGCAGCCCTCTGGAGGACCTCCTCCGGCCGCCCGCGCTCGATGTCTTCCCGAGGAAAGAAGCGGGAGAAGCTCTGACCGATGATCTCGTCGGCTTGGTAACCTTTGATTCGCGCGGCGCCGGCATTCCAGCTGACGACAAGCCCGTCCGGATCGATCATGAAGATCGCGTGATCCTGGACCTCATCGACGAGCATGCGAAGTCGTTCTTCGCTTTCTCGGAGCGCTTGCTCTCCGAGTTGGCACGCGCTTTCCGTTTGCGCCAGCCGGTTTTCGGCGTCCTTGCGCTCGCTGACGGTGCGCATCGCAGCCGTGACCCCCATGCCCTCGGCGCCCTGCGACGGGCTTAGCAGGATCTCGATCGGAAACACGCTGCCGTCCTTGAGGTCGTCGTGCGACGTGTGGGTCGGGACTTCGACCGGCGTACTCTCGGCTACCGATCGACGGCTTTCGCCCTCCAGGTCCATGGCCCCCGACACCGGAGCTTGACGTCTGTGCATCCAGAGGTGGATGAAGGTTGTGAGAATCAAGAAGCTCGCAATGAGCATGCCGCGGTCTGCGAACGCCACCCACGGGTGCAAAAGCGCCGGCCGGCTGACGCCCCAAAGCTCGGCAGCAACGGTCGAGAGGGCGCTGGCGGCCGCGGTACCCCAGAGCAGTCCCCGCGACGGTTGCAACGCGCAAAGTGCGATGGGAACCGTGAACAAGACGCACCCGCAAGGCTCCGCCGAAGTGCAAAACGCGATCGCCGCCACGAGCCCCGTGCCGACGACGACGATGGAACCCACCAGGGGTCTCCGATTCATTCGTCCCTGCTACTGCAATTTCCGACCCGAACCACCGAAGGTGCAGCCCACCTTGTCCCCGCCAAGCCCACGCGAGACTCGGCAGCGATGTATGCGGAAGGACCGCCTGCGGCCTTCTGCCTGACACGACGCGTAGAAGGGGGTGAAGTCCGCGAGCGGCCGCTCGAACCGAGGCCCCGTGCGCGATCGACCCTTCTCCTGCTTCGACGGATCGCCCACGCAGCGATCCGAGGGCTGCGCCCGATCTTCACCGAAATGCAACGCATTCGGCCCCGCAAACGAACGTGTCGGGGTCAGGCTCGCTGCCCGCAGGTCCTCGTGGACCCATGTCCTCGTCGGCCTATTCCACGTTCACGTCTCCCATCGAACCGAGGTAGCCATGCGCACGGTCGTTTGCCGAGCGGGTAAGCAAGCCCTTCTCTCTGGCTGTGGAATCTTCGCGTTGTGCACGTCGAGCGCCGTCGCGCGCGCCGAACGGCCGTTCCTGCATCCCGGCGCGCTGGTCATCAGCACCAGCACGTACGATAGCTCCCAGGGCGCGGTCGGGTCGCTGACCGTCGGTACGCCGCTTCCCAACACGGCGACGGCGACAACCCCTGCGACAGCCGGCAACGACTACGTGCACGTGTGGAACAACGCGGCGGTCGACGGCAGCTTCGGCGTGACGTCCGCGATCGAGTTGGTGGAAGTCGAGCCGCACAGCGGTCGCGTGTTGCACCGGTTGGCGGTGCCGCCCGATGAAGTGGCGACGAGCTTCTCCTCCAAGTCGGAGCTCGGCCTGCACGTCGCCAAAGACGTGGAGGGTGCGCATCTCGTGTTCGTCGCGTACGCCGGCGCCGGAGTCGGAGCGATCGACGTGTCGAACTCCGACGCGGTCGCGGGGCAGGACCCGACCAACCCCGTGACGTTTGCGTTCGGTTCGAACTACGCCTTCGCCCGCACGATCGTGTCCGTGAACGAGCAAGGACACCTTCGCTATACGCCCACGAGCGATTACGGAGGCAACAACGGCCGGGCGGCGCTCCTGGGATCCAATGGCCTCTACTATGCGGTCGGCAACGCCAACAACGGCAACGCCGCGACCTTCGGCCCCAACGGCACCAACCCCGACGTCACGGAGACGACGGGCCTCGAGGTCGTGACGCCCATCGACGGGCGTTCGTCGAAGGTCGCGATTCCTGCCGACAACTCGGCGGAAGTCGACCCTCTCAGGCAGCTCACGTTCGGCGCCAAGGCCGACAAGCCCGGCAAAGACAACAATTTTCGCGGCGTGACGGAGTACGGCGGCGCGTTGTACTTCACCAAAGGCAGCGGCAGCAACGGCATCGATACCGTCTATACCGTCAGCACGCTGCCCACGGTGGCCGATGCGGTTTCGACGCCGATCAGCGTCGTGCCCGGTTTCCCGACCGATTCCGCTAAGACGACCGGCGGCAACTTCACGCCCTTCGCCGTGTTCTTCGCCAACCCCACGACGCTGTATGTGACCGATGAGGGCACTGGAAGTGCCCTCGACGCGGCGAGCCATGCGGGTCTCGAGAAGTGGAGCCTGCTCGACGGCGTGTGGCAGCTCGACTACGTGCTGACCGCGGGCCTCATCGGCACGGTGGACAGCAACTTGGACGGCGCGGACGGACCGTGGCCCGATGTGACGACGATCGGTCTACGTAACCTGACCGGCATCGTCGAAGGGGACCGCGTGACGCTGTGGGCCACGACGTCAACGTCGAGCACTTCGGGCGACAACGGAGCCGATCCGAACAAAGTTGTCGAGATCATCGACCGGATCGATGCCACGACCGCGGACGTGCCGGCGAACGAGTCGTTTCGAGTCATCGTCGGGCCGACCTACGGTAAGGTCTATCGTGGCGTCGCCCACGTACACTAACGCCTCGTCTGAGGCCGCCCTGTTCGAGTGAGGCTGGTCTGCATCGCTCGGCCATCGATCCCGCAAGATCGCATCGCCAGACCGTTGGATAGGGGTCGCACGCCTCCGCGAAGCGCCTACGAGGCCGCCGTTCGCAAGGGGGATCTTCGTCGTACGTCGCTCGGGCGGCGCAAACGAAAATACTGTGCATGACCCGAGGCGCGCGAGCATCTGCAAGAGCAAGGGGGGCTGCGTGTGAAAGGGCTCCCTTTCTCGGAGGGCACGATGGACGGCAGGGCAAGACTGGTGCAACGTTACGATCCCGCCGGACGAGGCCCGGCGGAGCTCAGCGTCGCAGGTGGGCTCGACACGACGCGGACAGATGCGGTGGGCGAAGCGGCGCGAAGCCGCCCAACCGAGACAGCACAGCGAACCGTGCGGCTCGTGGCGGCCGGTTGCCATACGAACGGCACCTACGCCTACGGGTCCGTCATCCTCGCCCAGTCCATGGCCACAGGAGCCGGTGGGACTTGGCATTCGTGCAGCGCCGAATTTTTCGCGTGCCAGCTGGCGCCCAAGCCAATCGTCGCCTTGACGCTCTCGCAACTGCATTTGTCTTTTTGGTCTCGCGCGACGAAGAATACGTGGCGCTCTCTGCGAGGGCCGGGAGCCGCACGTTCAATCTGGGCGACGGGTTCTACAACTATTTACTGCTTACACTGGCTCGTCGGCGGCTCGCTGACGCCGCGGAGCGATTGGACGATACCGCGTGCGGGTGGGTCTCGCAGGAGGAACTCGACCACGACCCGACGATGGCGCCGACACACATCAATATCGGAGTATTCCGAATGCGGGAGCGACTGCGCGGATTCGGCGTCGATGCGAACGCCATCGTCGAGCGCCGCCGCACGGCACGGCAACTTCGGATCGGCACGTCGCACCTGTCTGTGGTGCATGTCTAGCTCTAGCTCTAGGCCTGACCGCTGCAGCTCCACCGAGAGTGTATCAGGGTCGGGGTCGGGGTCGGGGTCGGGGTCGGGGTCGGGGTCGGGGTCGGGGTCGGGGTCGGGGTCGGGGTCGCGGTCGGGGTCGCGGTCGGGGTCGGGGTCGCGGTCGGGGTCGGGGTCGCGGACAGCGGCCGATCGTCACGCAGAGCGTGAACAAGCAACGGGACGGCTTGTCCGTCGCGCGTGCCCTGGGTGAGGCAGGGGACCGGGCTCTCGCCGCGCGTCAGATCATCGGCGGTGGGAGAACGTGGTAAGGTCGCACACGCGATGTCTCTTTCGGCGGGCCGGGATGCCCTCCTCGAACGCACGGCGGAGGCGGCAGAAGCCCGGTTTTCGGGATGGCGCATCGAACGCAACGAATTTGTTCGACGACTCCAGTCGATCCTCGACGCCGAGCCCGTAACGGCCGGCCCCGATCTAGACTGGGCAGCGAGAATTGAAAAACTCAGCATCGACGACGTCTATCTGGCGTACGGCTGCCTCATAGGCATCCCCGGCGCCATCGCATCGTTCGCGCGAACTTATCTGCCGAGGATCGACGAATACCTCCGCTGTCTGCCAAGGGCCAGGTCGCATCGCGACGAGGTGCAGCAACGGCTCGAGGACCTCCTTCTTCTGCCCCAGAACGGTGCGCCTCCACGGATTGGTCAGTACCGTGGCCGCGCGCCACTGGACCATTTCGTGGCCGCCGTCGCGCGCAACGTGGCGCTCACACTGCTCAGAAGCGAGCGGCGCCTGCGACATGTGGTTGACATCGACCGTCTCGCGCTGCCCGCGAACGGGACGGACGAGCCTGGGCGGTACGCGAGCGGCCGGTACGAAGCAGTCGTACGAGACGCGGTGCGGTCCTCGCTCGCAACGCTCGATCGCCGCCAGCGAACCACCGTACGGCTGCACCTGGCCAAGGGGGTCACATTCACGCAAATCGCGCGCATGCTCCACGTGCACCAGTCGACGGTGAGCCGATCCTTCGACGCCGCGATGCTCAAGCTCCACGCGGACGTACGACGCCAGCTGCGGATTCACGGCCTGGGCGACGCCGAATTGGAGTCCGTGATCCGCGACGTCCGAAGTCATATCGATCTGAGTATTTCGCAACTGCTGCGCGACACCGACACGGACGACTGAGTCCCCGTTGCGTCTCATTTGGTGAGAAGGGCACCGCCCGACGCATGCCCCGAGTCGGGCTGCGTCTGGGGGGTAAGCCACGAAGGACACACCGTTCGAAAGGATCGCGGGATGCCGCTTCAATCATCGGTACGCAGACGCCACAAGGTCATCGTCGTCGGTGGTGGAGTCGCGGGTCTGACGGCGGCGCACGAGCTCATCGAGCGCGACTTCGAGGTGGTCCTCTATGAGCGGCGAATGGAATTCGGTGGAAAGGCCACCAGCAGGCGCGTGACCGTCTCCGATCCGTCCGGAGGGGTGATCGATCGCCTCCCTGCGGAGCACGGCTTTCGGTTCTTCCCCGGCTGGTACCGACATCTGCCGGACACGATGGGTCGAATCCCGCTCGGGGGGCGGCGAGACCGCGAAAAAGAGCACAGCGTTCTAGACCACTTGGTCCCGACCGATCGCAACCTGCTCGTTCGGTACGGCCGCGAACCGATGCCCGTCGTTCTCTACTCGCCGAAGAGCGTGGCGCAGGCGCGTGCGCTCGTCGCGTTCGCTCGTCAGTTGATGGCGATGGGGCTCCCGGCGCGCGATGTCTCCGCATTCTTGACGCGCTTGGCCGAATTCGTCCGTACCCCCGAGGAGGATCGGGAGCGGCTGTACGACCGGACATCGTGGTGGGACTTCATCGAAGCCGACCAACGATCGGAGGCCCTACGCGCACTTATCGTAGCGACGACGCGCACGCTTCTTGCGGCGAAGGCCGAGCAGGCCAGCGCCTACACGATCGCGTTATTGGCGGTACGGACGCTGTTCGACTCGCCGTTGAGGTCCGATGCCGTCCTCGACGGACCGACTTCCGAGGTCTGGATCAAACCATGGCTCCTTTACCTCGAGGGGCGAGGGGTAGAGCTCAAGGCGGGCTACGAGCTCGATTCGATCCATTTCGATGGCAAGGGCCCGCGGATCGGATCTCTGTCGTTTGTGCGCAGCGAGAGTGGGGTCTGCCGCCGACAACTCCGCGAAGCCCTCCGGAGCAACGACCGCACGAGCGCAGCGCGGTTGCTGCGGGAATACTTCGATCGCAGTGGATCGAATGCTTCGGTTCGGACCTCCGAGGCATCCCTGCAGTCCATCCACTCCACGGCGGCCGCAGAGCTCAACTCGTTTGCTCCGGTCGACGAGCGCCATACAGCCGACGCGGACTTCTATGTGTTCGCGCTGCCCGCCGAGCAAATGGCGTATTACGTGAGCCGCTCGGCGACGATGACGTCGTACGCTCCGTCGCTCCGTCGCATCGTCCAGCTCAGCACCGCGCTCGACTGGATGGCCGGGGTCCAGTTCTATTTCAAGTTTCCTTTGGACATCGCGCCCGGGCATATCGTGTGCGGGGATTCCGAATGGGCGCTTACGGCCATCGAGCAGACCCAGTTCTGGCGAGACGTCGCGTTGCCGAAGGGCGTTCAGGCGATTCTCTCCGTCGACATCAGCGCCTGGGGCCAAAAGGGACGTTTTGTTCGAAAAGAGGCATTTAATTGCACGCGCCATGAGATCGCGACGGAGGTGTGGGAACAGCTCAAAGCGTCATTCAATCGAACCAACGAGCCCGAGGTCCTTCGTGACGAGATGCTCATCAAGGGAACCGTCGCCGGCAGCTTCAGTCTGGACGACGACATCGTCGATCGGTACGATCGAAAAAAGCACGCGTTCTTCGCCCGAGGGGTGGACCAGGCGATTCAGCGCGCGGCCGCGGTAGCGGAAGGGGCCCAAGTGCTTCTCGAGAGCGCGGCGGAGCACCCGGACGCGCCGTTCGTCTTCGGAGACCGGCTCGAGTTCAACGCCGAGCCCCTCCTCGTGAATCGGCCCGGCTTCTTGCAGTTGAGGCCCGCCGCGCGCACGCCCATCGAGAACATGTTTTTGGCGGCGGACTACGTGAGGACGGCCACCAACCTCGCGTGCATGGAGGGCGCGAACGAAGCCGCGCGCCACGCCACGAACGCGATCCTCGACACGTCGGGCTCTCGGTATCCAAGGTGCAAGACGTGGTCGCTGCAAGATGGCGAAGCACTGGCCGGCATGGCTTCCGTCTTGAGTTTGGTGAACCAGTGGCCTGGCGCCGGTGCTTCGCTGGAGACGGCGAGCGGGGCCCTGAACACGCTCAGCGCCCTCGCGGGACGGGCAACGGATCACCTCAAGCAATTTTGGAAGAGACCATGAACGAAACAGCGAAGGACCCCATCGCCCGGCCATCCACGTCAGGGCCGGCGCTTACCGAGAGCCTCCAGACGAAGCCGGTGAAGCTCGCATTCTGCCTGGAGATCACGTGCGATGCCGCGGACATCGTTTCGATGGATCCCAGCCCAGTCCCCGGGGGTACGCGCCTGCGCGTAGCGTATCAAGGGGGCGTGGTCACGGTGGGCGAGCACAGCGCCGTGCCCAACCTCTGCGGCTACGTGCTCAGTGGGAGCGATTGGATTTTGGTCGCCGACGACGGTGCGGCGACATTCGACGCGCGGCTTACGTTGGGCAAGAGTCGCAACGAGGTGCTGCCCTCGAGCGATACTCCCGCCGAACACGCTTACAAACTCGGGATGGAGGGACCGCTCGACGACTACCTCATCAACGCGCGGATCACCGGAGTGGCGGACTTCGGGACGAACGCCGGAAGGTACGACCGCAAGCATCCCGTCGCCCTCCCCGTTGCGTTCGAAGGGGCGGGCCCCCCCGTGACGTGGGCGAAGCCGCTATTCCGGCAGCGATCTCAGAGCTACGAACACTACACATTTTTACTTCGCCATCAGTGCATCGCAATCGGCCACGTGCATTTGGATCATGGCCGCGTCACCGGGGTCGGATTGAAAGTCTACGCCCTCGTTGTTTCATCCTGAGCATCGCATGGACCATCGAAGGGTTTTCGTCGACCGGGAGCTTCTCTACCTCTTCTCGACCGACATCGAGTTCGGACTCAATTTCGAACAACTCGGCCTCGTCTCTCTGGGCGCGCGCTTCAATCTGTTCTGCGTGTCGAACAGCACGCGCGTATACAACGTTCTTCGAGAGCGGGAGGTCGGTGCGTTGGGCTACGCGGCTCTGTCGGGCAAGCTCATCTGGGGTGAAGACGCATCGTTGTTGGGCTCCGATGACGTTGCGATCGCCCACGTACGCGCCACGATCCAAACGGACGATGGCGCCTTGATCGATGCAACCTACCGGGGCGTCATGCCGACCGCATTGGGGGTGTTTCGAGCGATTGCCGGGGGTGTGGACAAGATCGGCAAGCCGGAGGCGCCCGCGGAGTTTCGCTTGGTCGTGACTCCGACGTATCAAACCGGGGACTCGAAATACACGTGGCTCAATGAACTTCAGTGCGTCGGGTTCGGCCGGGTTCAGGAAGTCGACGGCACGTTTCGGCGCGTGACATACGATATCTACGCGATGTCGTGAGGGACCCATGGATCTCGCAAACGTTCGCAAACGATTTCTCGACCGGAACATGAAATACGCGTGCTCGTTCGACCCGCGTCTCTGGTTCACGACCGACAGCATCACCCGCACCCCGACCGGCGAGCGGGTCATCGTCGTCCCCCGCCCCGGGCGGGGCGGCAAAGGCCACGCGAGGGTGGGCGAATTCTTTCACGTTCACGACGAGACCAGCGTCGCCGGCGTGGACGACAGACGGCACAATTGCCCCATTGGAACCATCGAGCACATCGACGAGTCCGTCGTCCTTCTCCGCGACGATCGCCGCGTGGCCACGATCGAGGGGCGACTGCTGCTCAAGACGAATGACAAGGCCTCCATCGAGGTCTCGTATGCCGGCACCCTGCGCTTCCGCGTCTCTGCCGCCGCGAGTCTGGAGTTGGATCGCCCGTTGGAGGCCAGTGCGTGGATCATTCCGGTGTTCTCGACGACCGACACGCGGTACCAATGGCTTTGTTCCCACGCGTGCGTGGCCTTCGGCACCTGGGTCGCGTCGAAGGCGCCACGCGGACGCAACGTCGACACGAGCCTGGACGTCTACTCGAATGGCTGATGAGCGGCGGACGGTGCGTCGGCACCGATGTGGACCCCGAGGCGCGCGAGGGTGCTCCTTGCGCGCGGCTCGGCGTCGTCGTGCGATGCGGCGTTGTGTTGGGCGAGAGCGAGTGTGAGGAGCGCCTCTTCGTGGGGAATCTGGAGCGAAGTAGCCGCGCGGCGGCCGCGCTCCCAGATCGCGATGGCACGCTTCTTCGCGCCGGACAACCAGCATCTCGTGCCCTCGTGCAGGCAATACCGCGGCAGCGCGACCGGAAACGTGCGGGCAGCGGCGCGGAGAGTCTGGCAGGAGCGGCGAGCCTTGACCTCGTACATCCGGTCGCGCGGGTTCGAGGCCACCCACGCCGCCAAACGCACCTCGGCGAGACGGGCATACGGGTCGAGGCACAAGAGGTGGACCGCTCTTGCCGCTTCGATCCTCGCGGACGCGTCGTCGGCTGCGGCGAGCGCACGGTCGGCGAAGCCTCGTGAATGCAGCACGTACGCGCGCAGAGCGAACGCCCTTATTTGCTCGGGTAGGCCGAGCTGAGGGACGAGACGCTCGGCGGACTGCAGGCTCTCCTCCGCAGCATCGATCTCGCCGCGCGCCACGTGAATCTCCGCACGGCGGAGGAAACCCCAGCTCGTCGTCTGGACGTCGTTGCGTCGCACGGCCGAGTCGAACATGCGGTTGCACCATGCGAGGCACCGGTCGAAGTCTCGACCCCACTCGACGCTGCAACGCAGGCCGGCCCCCTCCTCCCACCGCCGACCAAAGCCGAGTTCAAAGGCGAGCTGCATGACCCGATCGCCGGCTGCCGAAGCGCGCTGCCAGTCGCCCAGACCGCTCAAATAGTGGCCATGAAGCACCTGGTAGTACGACTCGACCTCGGGATCGTAGGCCTCGCGGAGCGCACCCTCGGCCAGAGCGAAGTACGCTCTCGCGACCCTTGGGAGCAGGATGATTCCCGCCGTGGCGGCCGCGTTGGTGAAGCCGACGGCTCGCGTTGGCGACGGCGCACCCCGCTCGGCGAGATCCAACGTCGCGAGGTTCGCGTAGAGCAATGGCCCGTATTCTCCGCGGTAATAGTAAATCTGCGTCAAACGATCGTAGGCACGAGCGGCCTCCAGCAGAGCGGGACTCTTTCGCGGGTCCGACTCGACCCATCGACGAGGGGCCGTACGGTGGATCAGTTGCCCCGCGAGTTTCACGGCCACGCCGAGGGCCAGGCGCGCCGGGCTTTCAGGCATCGGCCGATCAAGCAGACGGACCGCTTCCAGCAGATTGTGCTTGCTGGCGGAGAGATCGCCCAACCCCTGGAGGGCGTCTCCGATGCGCCTTGCCCAATAGGCGCGCCGCTCGGCCGGCACCGGCACGTGGCCGAGAGCGCTCGCGGAACCCGCCTCACGGAAGAACCGCACCGCATCGGCGTTCGCCGACGTACGCAGCGCGTTCTCCGCAGCTCGCTCGAAGTAGTCAATCGCACGATGCCAGGCCTCGCCGTTGCGAAAATGATAGGCCATCTCGGCATGGTGACTGGCGGCGTTCGGTCCCCCGGCGTGCTCTCTCTGCAGGGCCTCCCCCGCCGCGAGGTGCAGGGCGCTTCGGCGTCGTCGATCCAACCGCTCGTAAGCAAGCTCTCGAATCTTGTCGTGCACGAAGCGGAAGTCTTGTCCGCGGGCGCGCTCGACGAGCTGTCGATCGAGCATCTCACTCAGCCATGGCGACACGTGGGATTCGGGCTCGCCGCTGACCTCGGCGAGCATCGATGACCTGAACTCGCGGCCGAGGACCGAGGCCACTTCGGCGGCCATGCGCGCCCCTGCGCTCAGCAGCTCCAGCCGTCGGACGAGCAATTCGCGGAGCGACCGCGGGAGATCCAGGATGTCGGCGACCGATCCGACGGCGGTCAGACGATCGGACAGTGTCCATCCCTCGGCCGTGTGCGCCAAGAGTCCCTCGAAGGCGGCCGCCCGCAAGTACTCCGCGACGAAAAACGGATTGCCCTGCGCCCGATCCGCCAGGGCGCGCATCACCTCGGGGGGCGCGGGGCGTGCCAGCATATCGCCGACCATGACCGTCAGCGCCGCCTCGTCGAGGCGCTCGAGCACGTGCGAGTGCACGTGCGCATGGTCGACGAGCTTCGAGATCGCGCCCGACGCCTCTTCGACTCGGTAAAGGCCGATGACGAGGACACCGGTGCTCGCGAAGTCCTCACCGGCAATGGAATCGAGAACGGCAAGCGACAGGTCATCGGCCCACTGCAGATCGTCGATGACCAACAGAAGAGGGCCTCTGCGACCGAAGCGCACGATGAGCTCGCGCATCGACTCCACCGCGCGCTCCCGTTCTGCGGGCGGCGGCAGAGCACCCCAAGGGTCCATGTGCCCCTCGAACAAGTGACCCAGGGCCGGTTCGTATTGGGACAAGACGTGGAGCGCCGGAGGCGACCCGAAGAAGTCCATCGCCACGTCCCAGGTACGGCAGACATCCGACGCGCGCTGCAGGAGGCCGCGGAACGGTTCGAGCGCGATACCCGCGACCTGCGGGCCCGACTCCGAGGTGGGCGCAAGCGCCACGCATTCTCCCGTCACCACGTCGAACCGGTGTCGCGCGAGCAAACGCGCCAATTCGGAGGCGAGGAAGGTCTTTCCGATCCCGCTCTCGCCGCCGATGAGAACGAAGTGACCTTGCCCGCGCAAAGCTCCCCGTGCAAGATCCTCGACTTCCCCGACGATGTCGTCCCGCCCTACGAGCCGGGGTCGAAACAAATACTGAGTCCGCGATGGGGGAGGGGGACGCGCAACCGTCGCGGAGCCCATCGAACCGAGAAGGTGCGCCACGATCTCGGCACTGCCGAGTCGCTCGTCTGGCTTCTTGGCCAACAGGCCACCGAGCAACTCGTCGACCGCGTCGGGCAAGCCGGCGACCCGGTGCGATGCGGGCGTCGGAACGTTGTAAAGGTGCGCGTGCAAGAGGTCGTGCGATGTCGTTGCCGTGAACGGAGGCCGACCCGTGAGGCTCTCGTAGAGCATGCAGCCGAACGCATAAATATCGGCCCGCGCGTCGGGAATTTGGCCGCGAATCAACTCCGGCGCCAGGTACGGCAAGGTCCCGCGCAGCCCGCCCACCTCGAGGGTCTCGCGACCGATCGCTCCGCCTGCGCGCGACATGAGGCCGAAATCGACGAGGACGGGTTGGTCGTCGTTGCGCACGAAAACGTTCGAAGGCTTGAGATCGCAGTGAACGATTCCTGCGCGATGGACGAAGGATAGGGGTGCGCACATTCGACCGAACAGCAACAGGACTTCGTCGAGCTTCCCGGCCGCCGCGGGGGCAAGCGCCTGCAAGACGGGACCCGGCGGGCTCGATCGTCTCGAGGCCGGGTCTCCCCAGCAGGAGCGGTTGAAGGTCGCGAGCGTCCGCCCCTCGAGCAACTCCATCGCGTACCACGGGTCACCGTCGACGATGCCTTCCTCGTAAATTCGGACGATGCCCGAGTGCCGCGCGCGTTGAAGAAACGCGATCTCATGGCGCATCGCCGCAAGGGCCGCCGGAATCCGATGGGTCACGGTCTTGACGGCGGCCGATCGCGAGGTGCGTTCGTCGACCGCCGAGTAGACCACACCCATGGCGCCGCGGCCGATCTCGGCGACGACGCGATAAGGCCCGAAACGGTCACGGACGGGACCTTGCAGCAGATCCGCGGTTGCCATCCGATCGGACGCACGCGCAATCGCCGCGACCAAGTGAACCCAGATCGAATCCCTCTGGACGTCGGGGGCGCGCTCGGCAGTGAACGACCCCGCCGTCGCGGCGACGACGTCCAAACAACGCCCGCAGTGGTCCAGGTGGTCTTCGAATCGGGAGACGTCGGCGATGGGCAAATCGCCTCGAACGAACTCCGCGACCCAGGTCTTCTCTGGACAATCCATCTGCTCTCCGGACGATTGGGCCGGAGTAACGGGATCGCCTACCCGTGGATCATCCGCTATCAAAGAGAACAAGCGAGGTCAACTGGTCGATGAACCGTGCGCTCGAGCCCTCGCCCGACCAGCTCGGTGATTCCATCGCGCACGTGAATTAAGCGCGCTCGACGAGCCTTTGCACGAGGATGCCCTCGCCGAAATGTCCCGACTCGAGCGGCGGCCGATCCCCGAGAGCCGGAGCGGGGCGAGGCCGCTCGATGTCGTCCTCGCGCTCGTCGATGCGTCTTATCGCGAATGACGACGTCTCGTCCCGGCTGTAGCGCACATCGGGATGTTCCTTTGCAGCCCACCCCGATCCCAATGATAGGCTTTTCGCAGTGCGAAAGTGCGGATGTCCACACTTGGATTCCGTCTTGCCCGCTCGCTTCCAAGCGGTAAAAGAGGACCCCATCCTCCATTCGCGAGCGGGGTCTTCAGTCACGATTTCATGGGTCGACCTTGCAGCATATCCGCGTCGCCATCCGATCGGACGCACGCGCAATAGGCGCGGCCAAATGAACCCAGATCGAATCCCTCTGGACGTTGGGGGCGCGCTCGGCGGTGAACGATCCCGCCGTCGCGGCGACGACGTCCAAACAACGCCCCAGTGGTCCCAGGTGGTCTTCGAATCGGGAGACGTCGGAGATCGGCAAATCGCCTCGAACGAACTCCGCGACCCAGGTCTTCTCTAAACAATCCATCTGGCTCTCCGGACGATTGGGCCGGAGTAGCACCGCGCCTCCCTTCACGCGCGAGCAAGGCATTGCCCATTGCGTCGCGTTGAGCGCGTCATTCTCAGGACGCTCGAAGCGGAGAAGAACCTCGACGGCGCGCTCGATCTCTACAATCGCGCCCTCGGGGTCTATGGCTGCGAAATCGGGGCGCCGCCGAGACGACGCCGTCCGCAGTTGATCCAGGCCATGATCGATCGGCTCCGCGTGTGCTTTCGCCTCGGCCGGGACGCCGAAGTGGCGAATGTCTCGGCCTCATTGCGATCGTGGAGGCGGACGGAACGACGATCCAGCGCGCCCAGTTCTTTCAATCGCAGGTGTTGATGAATCTCTGCCGCCCCATTGCGCCGAAAGAGTTACTCGACGACGCGCAGCGTGCTCTTGAAGCGTGCCGCGACGTGGTCCGAAAGTGCCACTCGGAGCTTTCCAGGGCTACCGGGCATCGTGCGCCGCCGCGGAGCGAATAGATGCCACGGTGCCGGCGTCGGTGACCGTCGTCGCGATACCGAGCCGGGGAAAGCAAGGAAGAAGCGAGCGAAGGGGCGGTGGCTGTCGTCGGCACGCTGCGAGGAAAGGCCAAAACGCCGGGCGATGGCGTCTTGCGGGCGGGCGACGGCGATGTTTCCGCTCGGGGTGATCCGAGCGAGGGGTCGGCCCCGCTTTTGAGTGGGCGCGTCCGTCCGACCTCGATGCTACTCTTGCAAGGGTGTTGCTCACGGATGGTCCCCTCACGTTGCGCGAGTTCATGACTCAGGAGACGGTGCCTCTCGCGATGATCTTTCGCGAGGTTCTCGCCCAACTCGCGATGAGGCCGGACGCTGTCGTCTTCGGTGCCCACGCGGTGAACGTGTACTGCGAGCCCGAACGGATGACCGCGGACATCGATATCCTTTCCACCGATGCGTCGGGCCTCGCCGAGAGAATTCGTGGTGGCTTGGCCGAGAAGTTTCACATCGCGACACGCGTAAGGGAACCAGTCGCCGGCCATTTTCGAGTCTACCAGCTGCGGACGCCGAAGAACCGACACCTGGTCGATGTGCGTGCAGTGCCAATTTTGCCGCCTTACCGCACTGTTGAGGGGGTGCAGGTGATCGAGCCCGCCGAGCTGGCTGCCATGAAGGCGATCAGCATGACCGCCCGCGGCGGCCAGGAGAAGGGTCTATCCGACCGCCTCGACCTGCACCGTCTGTTGCGAGCCTTTCCCGATTTGCGTACCGACGAAGGGGTCGTCGCGGAAAGGCTGCACGCCCTGGATGCGGGTGAAGCCGTACTCGCTGCCTGGCGGGAGGTCGTCGCACGGCCGCTCGCGGTGGACGACGATGAGGCCTAGAGCTCGTCGTCGCGAGCCCGACCGGCACCAGCTTTTGCGGCGACGGTCTTGTCGCCGATAGGGACCAGCTCGATCGCGGGCGCTTCTTATCGATGCGAGGGTCGGCTACGGGATGGCACCTTTTTGCATGATCGTGAACGCGTACGGCAACGCCCGTCGCATGTCCTCGTCGAGCGACACCCGTTGCACGGCTTACTCGCCCGTCGGCGGAGCGAAGAGCCGGACCACATCCGCCGTCGACCGCAGCCCCAGCTTTCTCATCGCCGCTCGGCGCCGCACCGAGACCCAAGATGGCGACACCCCGAGCGAGTAGGCGATCAGCTTGAGTGGTTGACCCATGGCCACGTAGGTGAGCACCTGGCGTTCGCGGAGGGTGAGGGCGCGGGGGTCCCTCACGTCGGGGTCATTCTTGCGGGCGACCATGAACCCCCCTGCGTCAGGGAAGTTGTCGCCTCTTCTGTCCGGAATGGAATCTCGTTCACTTCTGAACGACTCCATTAAATTCCGGCAAGTTCAGGGGGCTGAAGCAGACAAAGGACAATGACTCCCACGTACACCAATCTCGTGTCTCGAGGCGTCGGGGGGCGTAAGTCGGGCATGGGTGCGTTGAATGCGATGACGTGACCGCTGGGATCACGAGCGAGGACTCCCGTGACGTCGCGGATGCCGAACGGGTGCAGGAACTCCACGAAAGGAAGCCACGATTGGAACTCGTCCGCAGTCATGTTCAGCGTCTTCGACGCAGTCGCCACCGCCCGATGTGTTGCGTTGAGACGATGAAAGTGAGCAGGGTAAGTGACGCACATGCCGATGGCGGCCGACGCGATCTTTTCGTCCCGGCAGCGCGACGCGATCGGCATCCGATCCGGCGCGATGCCGGGCGCATACATCGAGGCCCCGACGCCAAAGCCGCGGTCGAGCTTGGGGGCCACCCGCTCCAGCAACCCTTCAAGCCAACCGCGCGCCTCCGATTCGCAGTCATAGGCCGCCTCGACGATGGAGATGGCGTCGGATTTCACAGGTTGCCTTCCCAGAGCGCGAGGCACATCCAAGTCTCACGATTACAGAATTTCGAGGCGGGTGCCCATAGCCATTTGTTTGGTCACCGTACGCCGGTGAATCGTCACAAGGTGACTGACTCGAGGCCAAGGCGGAGACTCCGTCGGCGCGCTGAAGGACTCCGCGCTGGGTGGAGGTTGCAAGGCCGCGCTCCGCACGCTTAGGACGAGCCAACGGGCTTGACCCCCACCGAAGCGACACCGAGAGCCCTTCACCCTCTGCGAATTGCCGCGCCCTAAGCGCGCTACGCCGCCAACGCGCCACCCGGCGTAACCACCAGACTCGCGACACTGGGAGCGCAGTTAGACGCTCACGGCAACGCTGTTCTTCGGCGTCCCAACCTTCTCCGGCGCATTCGCAAGCGCCATGGTGGCCCGGTCGCGGCTGCCGAGTATGCTCGCGTCCGATGCGTGACGACGA
>JBEKOY010000112.1:0-17346 GCA_049521295.1 Polyangiaceae bacterium
CGGCCATCGAAGGCGTGCAGCGCGCCGAGATCCTCGGCGGGCAGACCTTCGCCATCCGCGCCTGGCTCAAGCCGGACAAGATGGCGGCCCTGAACGTGAGCCCGTCGCAGGTGCGGCAGGCGCTCTCGGCCAACAACTACCTGGCCGCCGTCGGGCAGACGAAGGGGGCGCTCGTCCAAATCAACCTCACCGCCTCGACCGACCTGAAGTCGGTGGACGAGTTCCGCAAGCTCGTGATCCGGCGCGAAGGCGACACGCTCGTCCGTCTCGAGGACATCGCCGACGTAATCCTGGGCGCGGACTCCTACGACACCGACGTCCGGCTCTCGGGCAAGAAGGCCGTCTTCATGGGCGTCTGGGTGCTGCCCAACGCCAACTCGGTCGACGTGATCGCCCGCGTTCGCAAGGAGATGGACATCGTCCGCGCCGAGCTTCCCACCGGCATGAACGCGATTATTGCCTTCGACTCCACCACCTACATCGACAGCGCCATCCACGACGTCGTCCACACCCTGGTCGAGACGGTGCTCATCGTCATCGTCGTGATTTTCTTGTTTCTCGGGTCGCTCCGCAGCGTGTTGGTGCCCCTGGTCGCGATCCCGGTGTCGCTCATCGGCGCTGTGTTCCTCATGCAGGTGCTCGGCTTCACGGTGAACCTGCTCACGCTGCTGGCCATCGTGCTGGCCGTGGGGCTCGTGGTGGACGACGCGATCGTCGTCGTCGAGAACGTCGAGCGGAACATGCGCGACGGCAAGAGCGCGCTCGACGCCGCGCTTGTGGGCGCGCGGGAGCTCGTGGGGCCCATTATCGCCATGACGATCACGCTGGCGGCGGTTTACGCGCCCATTGGCTTCCAGGGTGGGTTGACCGGCGCGCTGTTCCGCGAGTTCGCGTTCACGCTGGCCGGCGCGGTGTTCATCTCGGGCGTCGTCGCACTGACGCTCTCGCCGATGATGTCGTCGAAGTTGCTCCAGCCCTACGCGAGCCATGGCTGGCTGACGCGACGTATCGACGCTGGCTTCGACTTCGTCCGACGGACGTACGATCGCGCGCTCGGCGCGACGCTCGGCGCCCGCCCCGCCGTCTACGTCGTCTGGATCGTCGTGTCGCTGATGGTGGTGCCGCTCTACCTGCTGTCGCCCACCGAACTCGCCCCGAACGAGGACCAGGGCGTTGTCTTCGGCGCGCTCGACGTGCCGGCCAACGCGACCCTCGAACAGCTCGATCCGTACGTCACCCAGGTGCAGCACATCTTCGCAAGCGAGCCCGAGTTCGAGCAGAGCTTCCAGATCACGTTCCCCGGTAGCGGCTTCGGCGGCATGCTCGCCAAGCCGTGGGACGAGCGAAAGCGCAACATCTTCCCCATCCAGGTGGAGCTAAACAGCAGGCTGACGGCTATCGCGGGGCTGCGGTCGCCCGCATTCCTGCCGGCGGCTTTGCCCAGCCCGGGCACGTTCCCCGTCGAGTTCGTGATCGCGTCCACCGCCGGTCACGACGAGATGGTGCGCTACGCGGGCCAGCTGGTGCAGGAGGCCGTCAAGAGCGGTCTGTTCGCGTTCCCACCGATCGTGGACGTGAAGATCGACGAAGAGAGCGACGAGATCGTCCTCGACCGCGACAAGATCTCGTCGATGGGGTTGACGCTGCAGCAGGTGGGCACCGATCTGGCATCGATGGTGGGCGGCAACTTCGTCAACCGCTTCGACATCGACGGCAGGGCCTACAAGGTCATCGCGCAGATCGAGCGTGCCGGCCGCCTCACCGCCGACCAGCTCGAGAAGATCTACATCTCGGGCCCGGGCGGTCAGCTCATGCCCTTGTCCGCGGTTGCGAGGATGCGCCAGGGCGTCGAGCCTCGATCGCTCAACCGCTTCCAGCAGCTCAACGCCGTCAAAATCTCGGGCCTCGCACCGCGTGGGCTGGAGGGTGGACTGCACCTGCTCGAGGACGCAGCGGCAAGGATCCTGCCGCCCGGCTACCGCGTCGACTACACGGGCGAGTCGCGGCAACTGCGGCAAGAGGGTGGCAAGTTCTTGCCCGCCATGGGGCTCGCCGTAGTGCTCATTTTCCTCGTCCTCGCCGCGCAGTTCAACTCGTTCCGGGACCCGCTCGTCATCCTCGCCGGGTCCGTCCCGCTCGCCATGTTCGGCGCGCTCATCTTCACCTTCCTGAAATTCTCGGGGCCACCTGGGATGGGCTTCAGGCTGACCGATGGATGGACGACCACGCTGAACATTTACTCCGAGGTGGGCCTGGTCACACTCGTCGGGCTCATCTCGAAGAACGCCATCCTCATCGTCGAGTTCGCGAACGTTCAGCAGGAGGCCGGCATGAGCAAGGTCGCCGCGGTTCGCGCGGCGGCCACCACGCGCCTACGCCCGATCCTGATGACCACGGTGGCCACCGTAGCCGGCCACTTCCCGCTCACGCTCGTCACCGGCGCCGGTGCGGTCGCCAGGAACTCGATCGGCATCGTGCTCGTGGGCGGCATGTCGATTGGCACGCTGTTCACGCTGTTCGTGGTGCCTTCCGTGTATGTTCTGCTCGCCAAGGATCACTCCCACGAGCGGGCCGCGGCGGGCGAGAGGGGCGCAGCCGCGGAGCATGCCGAATCGGGCGCGCCAGCCATCGCCGAGTGACCGGCGCCCCGGGCGGGGCTCCGGACCCCGCGCCCGGCGGCGCCTCGACTCGCTGGCGGAACTATCCTGCCCGTGCCGACATCGAACGTGGACAACGTTCCCGCAACCTATCGAACCCGCCTGAGGAGTCGCCATGTCCCTATTCGTCGTCGCAGGTGCCACCGGTCACGTTGGTTCGGTCGTCGCTCGCGAGCTCTTGGCCGCGGGCCACCAAGTCCGCGCCATCGTGCGCAGCGTCGAAAAGGCCAAGGCCCTTGCCGGCCAGGGCGCCGAGCTACTCCCCGGCGAGCTGAGCGACGTCAGCTTCCTGACACGCGCCCTGCGCGGAGCCGACGGGGCCTTCCTGTTGCTGCCGCCGCCGGCGAACGACGCGCCGGACGTGCGCGCTCTGCAGGATCGCGTAGCGCGTGTTGAGGCGGCCGCGGTCGCCGAGAGCGGCGTCCGTCACGTGGTCTTGCTGTCGTCGTGGGGGGCGGAGAGACCGTCCGGCACCGGTCCCATCGTCGGGCTTCACGTCCTGGAAGAGGCGCTGAAGAAGACCCGCGCGATCTCGACCTTCCTGCGCGCGGGCTCGTTCACCGAGAACCTGCTCTATATGCTGCCGGCAGCGCAGCACCAGAGCATCCTTCCCAACTTCTTCCCGCCCGAGCACAAGGTTGCCACCATCGCCACGCGTGACATCGCCGCCGCGGCCGTGCGCACGCTGCTGTCCCCGCCCGCCGCAACGCAGGTCGTCTACGTGCTCGGCACTCACGAATACGGCGCGGTGGACCAGGCCGCGTACCTGTCGAAGAAGCTCGGCAAGGATATCCAGCTGCTCAACCTGCCCGTGTCTGCCGCCTCGGCGGCGATCCAGAAGAGCGGCATGGGCGAGTCGATGGCGAACCTTATGCAGGAGATGTACGAGGGCGCACTGAAGGGGCTGCTCGGCGTCGAGCCGGGGCACCGCGTTGAGAAGGGGACAACGACGCTCGAGGAAGCGCTCGATCCGTATTTCGCGAAGGTGCCGAGCGTCTCCGGCTCGCACGTTGACGGTTCGGTGCCACGGCCCGGTTCGTGAACCGGGGCGCCCGTTTGCAGCGGGGCCTTCCTTGCCCCGTACGGCGGCGGATGGTACGAGCGTCACGGTGAACCGAAGGCGAACGCCACGGTGGCAGGAGGGCAGACGGCGGGCGAGTAAGCCTTTCGCACTCTGGCGTCTGGCTTTGGCGGCCGTTTTGCTGTGCGGCATTGCGCACTCAGGTGGCCACTATTTCTACTGCGAAGCGCTTGGGCTCTCGCTTTCCGATCCCTGCGCCCAGGCTCCCGACAGCGGGCGCACCGAATGCCCCACAAGGGCCTTTCGCGTTCACCGTTATGATTGCTGCGCGCTCGTGGTCCTTCCGGCGATGCCGGAGAGTCAAAGGGCGGAGCGGCCTACCGTTCGACCCGCGCCGATTTTGGCGATCATGGGGGCCCGCCCGTGGGTGGAACGCACATCCGGTGACGAGCGCATTTCGTGCGGCCAGGCGTTTCGCGCATGGCGAGGGCCCCCACGGGCGCCCGGCGAAATGCGGGCACGGCTGATGGTTTATCTGACCTGATTCGCCGGGGCCTGATGCCCACCGGAAGCGGCAACGCCCGTTGCGGCGCTCGAGTTCGATCCGAGCCCGCTCGGTGCACGGCTACCCCCGACGGTCGGGTCGCGCCGCGTCTGCCGACCGCCACCGTACCTACGAGCAACCGAGGCGAACCCTCAATCGGCCGTCTCTGCTTGTGCGAACACGTCCGATAGCGGCCGTCGGGCTTCCCGTCTGCCGCCGGCTCCACGGTGCGCAGTCAGGTCCTCGGCACTGGGGCCCCGACGATACGCGGGGCTCGCGTTTGCGCGCGTCGTGGACATCGGACAACAGTCGAAACATGTGGACGAGGTCCTTTTCCCTCGTTCCGTGTTCGCGCGCCCGCGTGTGATTCCTGAAGCGCAATCGCGCCGCGGAACGGCCCTGAATCGTGAATCACCGCTCGCCCGCTCGGCAGCGTCATGCGGGCGTCCAGGTGGCAAGTGGTTCTGGATTGAATGGCAGTGAGCGCGTCGAGCCCATGCGGCTCGCAGACGCCGCGGAAGGAAAGTCATGAACCTGCGTGCAGTTCGGCGGACCCTCTGGGTTGTGCCTTGGATGGTTGTCATGGGCTGCGCCTCGACCCGGCTGGAGTCCGCCGAGTCCGTCCGCTCGGCCTTCGACCGCACCGGTGCTGCCGACGAGCGGCGGCATTCGGAAGACGACCGCGCCCTGATAGGCCTCGTGCTGGACCGCGCCGCGTTTGTGCGCGCCGTGCTGGCTCGGAACCGCTCGATCGAGTCGGCGCGGCAAGGTTGGCGCGCAGCCGTCGCCCGCGTTCGCCAATCGGGCGTGTTCGACGATCCGACGATGACGGTGAGCGTCGCCCCGCTGTCGATCGGGTCCAAGACGAGGATGTCCTGGGATGCAATGGTCAGTCAGAAGCTTCTATGGCCGGGCAAGCTCGCGCTCGATGAGGCGCTCGCGAGCGCGGAGGCCGACGCCGCAAGAAGCGACTTCGAGTCAGCCGAGCGGGACCTCGCCCTCACGGCGTCGCTCCTCTTCGACCAGTACTTCGTGAGCGCGCGATCCATCGAGATCAACGCACACCACGTCGACTTGATGCGGTCGATGCGGGCGGCCGCAGCAGTCCAGTACGAGACCGGCCGCGGGTCTGCGCACGATCCGCTACAGGCCGAATTCGAACTGGCGCACATGGAGCACGACACTGTGATCCTCGCGTCGCAACGCGACGTCACCTTGGCGCAAATGAACGAGCTGTTGCATCGCGCTCCGGAGCTTCCGCTGCCGCCGCCGCCAAGTGACCTTCCGGCACCCGCCTTACGAGATCCGGTCGACCGCGAGCGTTTTCAGCGCGAAGCCGTCGAACGCCGTCCCGACATCCTCGGCATGCGCGAGCGCGCCCGCGCAGAGCAGGTGCGAGCCGATCGCGCCCGCCGCGAATTCCTTCCTGACGTCACCCTCTCCACCGCTTACAGCTCGTTTTGGGACGCGCCCGAGCAGCGCTGGACGGTCGGCCTCAACTTCAACCTGCCGGTGCAGGTCGCTCGCCGCGCGGGCCAGGTGGACGAGGCCAATGCGATGCGCGCGCAGTTCGAAGCGGACGCGTCGCGGTTGAGCGACGCGGCACGCACACAGGTCGTCGTGGCGTTGAAGCAACTCGAGGAATCGGAGCACGTGCTTCACTTGTACGAACAGCGCCTCGTGCCGGTGGCCCGCGATGAGGTCGATGCCGCGCTTGCGGCCTTTACGGCGTCGCAAACGCCCTTCGTCGCGGTGGTGGACGCCGAGAAGAACCTGCGGAGCGTGGAGCTCGACCTGCAAATGGCCCGGGCGGACTGCGACCGTCGCAGCGCCGAACTCGACCGCGCGCTCGGTCGAATTCCAGGGACGGGCGGAAGTGAGGTGGCGCCGTGAACGCGCCCATCCATCTTCGGGCGCGACGTTCGCTCGTTCCGAGCGTCATGATCCTCGCCCTCGGCGCTGTCGCACTTTTCGTCTTTCGGGCCACTCTGGTCGACTGGTTCACAGTCAAATCGCTGGGCTTCTCCGAAGGGGCCCCGGTGACCGCGCGGGCGGGCCCCTTCGTCATCGAAGCCAGGCTTGCGCCAGATCCGCCTCGAGAGAAGGACCAAGAACTGGTCCTCGCCATCCGGGATGGCAAGGGCAAACCGGTTGAGCACGCCTCCGTCGAAGTCGTCTACGACATGCCTGCGATGGGCGCGATGGCGGAGATGAAAGGAGGAGCCCAGGTCACCTCCGTGGGCCCCGGAATGGTTCGGGCTCGGTTCGATCTACCGATGGCGAGCAGCTGGGCACTCAGGGTGAGCGTGCGCGGCGACTCGGGCGCCACGTCGCAGACCTTTCAAATGACGGTCGGCACCGCGGGGCTCACGCCTGGCGGCGGAGACGGCAATGCAACTCAGGCGACCGCCGGAGGCACGGACGCGCCGATTGCCTCGCCGGGCGCGATCGATCACTACACGTGCTCGATGCACTCGTCGGTCAGGCAAGCCGGGCCCGGCTCATGCCCGATCTGCGCCATGAATCTCGTGCCCGTCACCCAAGAGCAGCAGCAACAAGGCGTGGTGAGAATCGATGGAGCTCGCCGTCAGCTGATCGGCGTGCGCACCGAGCCGGTCGTCTTCGCTCCGATGAGTGATTCGTTCCGAGCCGTCGGACACGTGACGTACGACGAGTCCGCACTCGTTGACGTCAACCTCAAGGTCCACGGCTGGATCACCAAGCTTTACGTGAGCCAGACCGGCCGGCGCGTCGCACGCGGTCAAACCTTGTTCACGATGTACAGCCCCGATCTCTACAACGCCGAGCAGGACTTCTTGCTTGGCGTTCAAGGGGCTGCGACGACAATCGCCGGCGAGCCGGATCCGCGTCGCCAAGAGGTGCTTGCCAGGGCATCTCGGCAGCGGTTGCACCTGCTCGGGCTTGGCGACGCCCAGATGGATGCCATCGCGCAGAATGGCAAGCCCTCCGAAGACCTCGCCATCCCCTCGCCCGCGAGCGGGTTTGTCATCGAGAAAAACGTCGTGGAAGGCGCCTCGGTGGACGCCGGGATGAAGCTCTACCGGATTGCTGGGCTCAGCAACGTTTGGGTCGAAGCCGACATTTACGAGTCGGACCTTGCCCACGTGCGCGTGGGACAGCAGGCCCGCATCACACTCGATTACCTACCGGGGCGCGCATACGACGCGAAGGTCGCGGTTCTGGCTCCCTACCTGGATCCGGCGACGAGAACAGGCCGCGTTCGGCTCGAGATCGCGAACAAGGAGCTCGATCTCCGACCGGGCATGTACGCGAGCGTCGAGCTGTCCTCCGATCTGGGCGTCCGGGTTCAGGTTCCGACGTCGGCCGTCGTCTTTACCGGACCCCGGCGGCTCGTCTTCGTGGATCTCGGAAACGGCCGCTTCCGGCCCACGGAGGTGCAGATCGGCGCCGAATCGAATGGCTTGGACGAGGTGCTCGAGGGGCTGACCCCGGGTGAGGCCGTCGCGACGAGCGGGGTCTTCCTGATCGCCGCGGAGGCCCGGATCACGACCGCGGCGAAGTACTGGGACAGGACAAGCGAGGCTTCGGATGCCTCGCCGTCGGCGCCCGAAAGCGTGAAAGCACCCTCGGCGGGCGCGACCCCGCCGAAGCCCATGCCGAGTGCCCCTCGACCGCGGCCAGGGTCCACCCCGATGAGGCCTGCCGCGCCACAAGAGCCCGCCGCTGCGGACTACACGTGCCCCATGCACCTCGAGGTGCACAGTGTGACGCCCGGCAAGTGCCCCACGTGCGGCATGGATCTCGCACCACGCAGGAGCACGCCGTGAGCGTGACAGGAGCGACGCCGGAACCGACCAAGACCGGCTTCATCGCGTGGCTCATCGCCGCGAGTGCGAACCGCCCTTTCCTCACACTCCTCTTCGTTGCCGCTCTGACGGCATGGGGATGGGGCTCTCTGCGGCGCGCGCCCCTTGACGCGATTCCTGATTTGTCAGACGTGCAGGTGATCGTCTTCACGGAGTGGATGGGGCAAAGCCCGGATCTTGTCGAGGACCAGATCACGTACCCGATCTCGAGCGCGCTCATCTCCGCGCCCAGAGTGCAGGCCGTACGGGGACAATCGATGTTCGGGATGTCGTTCGTCAACGTCATTTTCGACGAAGGGACCGACATCTATTGGGCGCGCAGTCGCGTGATCGAGTACTTGAGCTCCGTCCGCGACAAATTGCCGCAAGGAGTGAATCCCGTGCTCGGCCCCGACGCAACCGGGGTCGGCTGGGTGTTCGAGTACGCGCTCGTGGATACGAGCGGCAAGCACGATCTGGCCGAGCTTCGCTCGATCCAAGACTGGAACCTGCGTTTCGTGCTCGGCAGCGTCCCTGGCGTCGCCGAAGTTGCGAGCGTCGGCGGCTTCGTCAAGCAGTACCAGGTGAACGTAGACCCAAACAAGCTGCTCGGGCACGGCGTGACCATGGACGACGTCGTGCGCGCCGTACGCGCGGCCAACCAGGAGGTCGGCGGACGCGTCATCGAAATGGGCGGCCACGAGCAGATCATTCGCGGCCGTGGTTCCGTGAAGTCGCCCGACGACCTCGGCACGGCGCCGGTACGGGTGGTGGAAGGAACTCCGATCCGCGTGAAGGACGTGGCGACGGTCAGCATCGGTCCCGACATTCGGCGCGGGTTGACCGAGCTCAATGGCGAGGGCGAAGCGCCCGGCGGAGTCGTCATCATGCGCTACGGCGAAAACGCCCTCACAGTCATCGATGCGGTCAAGGAGCGCCTGAAGCAGATCGAACCGAACTTGCCGGAGGGTGTGCGGATCGTGCCGACCTACGACCGATCGCAGCTCATCGAAGACTCGGTCCGTACCCTGCGCCACACCCTCATCGAGGAGATGATCGTCGTCAGCGTGGTGATCTTCGTCTTCTTGCTCCACGTGCAGAGCGCCCTCATCCCGATCGTGACGCTGCCCGTCGGCGTGCTGCTTGCTTTCATTCCGATGGCGGCGCAGCACGTAACGGCGAACATCATGTCGCTCGGCGGAATCGCCGTCGCGATCGGCGCCACGGTGGATGCGTCGATTGTCATCATCGACAACATCCACAAGAAACTGGCCGAAGCGGAGCGGGGAGGCGCCGCCGCGCAGGCGCACCCCTCGGAAACGCCCTATCGAGGCAAACGCCGCCCGAGCCCTGAGCAACAGCGCGCACGAACCCAAGCCATCATCCACGCGATGCAGGAGGTCGGGCCTTCGATCTTCTTGTCGCTTCTTGTCATCACGGTGTCGTTCCTGCCCGTGTTTACGCTCGAGGCGACCGAAGGCAGGCTCTTCAAGCCTCTCGCGTTCACCAAGACGTATTCGATCGGCTTCGCCTCGATCCTCGCTGTCACGCTGACCCCAGCCCTCGCGGTCCTGCTCCTTCGGGGCCAGGTGCACGATGAGGACGCGAACCCCATCAACCGGTGGCTGACGGCCGCCTACGGCCCCGTGGTCCGCTTCGTGGTCGAGCACCGGTGGTGGGTCGTCTGCCTCGCGATCTCGATCATGGCCCTTACGGCTCCAGCCGTGTTCCGGCTTGGCAACGAGTTCATGCCGCCCCTCAACGAGGGTGTGATTCTCTACATGCCGACCGCGCCACCCGGCATGAGTGAAAGCGAGGCTACCGTAGTGCTGCAAGCGATGGACCGAACGCTGAAGGGTTTCCCGGAGGTGGTGAGCGTCTTCGGCAAGGAAGGAAGGGCCGAGAGCGCGACCGACCCGGCACCGCTCGGCATGGCCGAGGTCACCGTCGTGCTGAAGCCGCGCGACCAGTGGCGGCCCGGTTTGACGTGGGACGGTCTCCTCAAACAGATGGACGAGCAGCTTCACTTCCCCGGGATGGCCAACGTGTGGTGGATGCCCATCCAGACACGAACCGAGATGCTCGCTACGGGGGTCCGGAGCCCGCTGGGCATTCAAGTCTTCGGTGACGAGCTTGATGCGATCGAGCAGACCGCGATCAGCGTCGAGCACGCGGTGGCGAAGGTCCCGGGCACGCGCAGCGCTTTTGCCGAGCGAACGACCGGCGGCTTCTACATGGATGTGGAGGTCAACCGCGAAGAAGCCGCCCGCCATGGACTCAGCGTCCAAGAGATCAACATGGTCGTCTCGCAGTCGATCGGCGGCGAAAACGTCTCGGCCGTCGTCGCCGGGCGCGCGCGTTATCCCATCAACGTCCGCTACGCGCGCGAATACCGGGATGACCCGCTCCTTCTCGGCCGAATGCTGGTCGCCACGCCCTCGGGGGCCCAGATCCCCCTTTCCCAGGTCGCGGCCATCAAGAGCGTTCTCGGTCCGCTGATGATCCGCAGCGAGGGCGGCAAGATCGTAGGCTTTGTCTTCGTCGACACCGATCGACCGATCGCCGACTACGTCGCCGAAGCCAAGCTCGCGGTTGCCCGCGACGCCAAGCTCACATCCGGCACCCGCCTCGAATGGGTTGGCCAGTTCAAATACTTCGAGAGGGCCAAGGAGCGGCTCAAGTGGGTCATCCCGCTGACCCTCGGAATCGTATTCCTACTGCTTTACTTCAACACCCAGTCGATCATCGAGACCGCCATCGTGATGCTCGCCGTGCCGTTTTCGTTGGTGGGCGCGTTCTGGCTCCTCGTCGTACTCCACTACAACATGAGCGTCGCGGTGTGGGTCGGGATCATCGCGCTCGCCGGACTCGACGCGGAGACGGGGGTGGTCATGCTCCTCTATCTGAAGCTCGCGTACGACCGCCGCGTCCGTGAATGCCGGCTGACGACTCTTGTCGACCTGCGCGAGGCAATCGTCGAAGGCGCCGCAAAGCGCCTTCGACCCAAGCTGATGACGGTCTCCACGATGGTCATCGGACTCGTGCCGGTCCTCTGGAACACCGGCACTGGCGCAGACGTGATGAAGCGGATCGCGGCGCCGATGATCGGTGGGCTCGTGACGTCCTTCATGCTCGAACTGACCGTATACCCCGCGATATTCGCGATCTGCAAGAGAGGCTCGCTCCCGGAGGGCGGCGGCGATCCACTGGTTGCAAACCGTGCGGAGATCGCCAGCTAGAAGGGGCCGGACGCAGTGTTCCCGGCCCGTCTATCGGACCCCATGGACGACCGTTCCGAGCAGACCTCCACCGAGGACGATCCAGGCGGAGTTCACGCGCCACCGAAAGAGGGCGCCCGCGCTGAGGACCGCGAGGAGGGCCGATGGCACGTCGATGATCGCAGCCTTCCCGAGCTCTACGCCTACGACGGCCATGAGTGCGAGTGCCGCCACGTTGACGCCGTCGAGGAACGCCCCGGCGATGCGCGATTGGCGGATGCGCGGGATGAGCGGCCCGCTGACGGCGACCAGCAAAAACGATGGGAGAAAGATGCCGATCGTCGCGACGAGCGCGCCGGGGACGCCCGCGACGACGTACCCGATGAACGTCGCGGTCGTGAAGACCGGACCCGGCGTGAACTGTCCCACAGCGACGGCGTCTACGAGCTGCGGCTCCGTAAGCCAGCGCGTTCCCTCGACGAGATCGGCGCGGAGAAACGCGAGGAGAACGTAGCCGCTGCCGAAGACGACCGCGCCGATCTTCAGAAACACGAGAAACATCTTCGCGAGGCCGGCCGGGGTGGCCGCGACCGCGCATGCCCCGAGCGGACCGGGCCAGATCAGCGGGGCCATCCCCGCATGAGGGCGCAGGCGCGCGGCGGCGCTCAGGACGCCTGCCGCGAAGAGCACGACGACGGGCGAAGCGCCGAGCGCGTTCGCGACGGACGCTCCGACGCCGAGGGCGACGAGCCATGCCGACTTGACCGCGCTCCGCCCGAGGGCGACAAGCGCCTGGGCGATGATCGCAATGACGACCGCTTTGATGCCGTAGAGCACGCCGCCCACCGCGGCGAGCCGTCCGAAGCGGACGTACGCCCATGCGATCACCGTGACCATGAGCGCGGCCGGAAGGATGAAGCAGAAGCCCCCGGCCAGCAGCCCTCGCCACCCCGCGCGGCGGTAGCCGATATAGATGGCGACCTCGGTCGAACTTGGGCCTGGGATCAGGCCCGCCGCCCCGACGATGTCGAGGAACTGCGCGCGCGTCAGCCAAGCGCGGCGCCGCACGAACTCTTCTTCCATCATCGCGATGTGCGCCGCGGGACCGCCGAACGCGATCGTTCCGAGGCGAAGGAACGCAAGTGCGAGGTCCTTCACGTGCCGCGCGCCCTCGTGCGCCGTGGCCCAAAATCCCTTCGCGACGAGCATCGGCAGCTTCGTTGTCGCGATGGCGACGCAAATGTCGGCGAGAAGCAGGCTCGCGGCCAAACGCGTGAGTAGCCCCAGCAGAAGCAGCGCGCCGGAGACGATCTCGACCCCACCGACGAAAGGCGCGCTGAGTTGGGGTATCGGGATGCCGATCTTCGCGAACCGCCCGATACCGAGCGCCTCGGAAAGAGGAACTTTTGAATCCCCTCCGAGAGGAACACTGAGCCGACAAGGACCCGCACGAGCGCGTTTGCTGCGGCTCCGCGCCCGTCGCAGGCGAGGTGCACGAGCGACCTCACGGCGGTGACGCGGTCAGGGCCGTCCGTTGGATCGTCGCGACCCAGGCGACCGCATCCTCGGCCGCCTCGCCCAAGGGCTTGTCTGCGACGTCTGCGCTCACCGGATCTCCTCAATGTGCCGCCGCCCCGGCCTCCGGGCGGACGAGACCCGGGGCGGAGCGATGGTGCGTTCGTGAACGCTATTCGAGATCGAAATGCGATACAAGTGAGCCTCCACCAAGCAAGAGGCCTTCATGCGAAGGCGTGTCCTGTTTCATCGGCATGGGAATGCGATCTTCGCGGCAGTTGTGGTCGTCATCGCGCTCGCGATCGCAGAGTCAGCGGCTTCAGCGCAAGAAGACCAGCCGACCAAGTGGGAGGAGCTCTTCTTTCCCTTTCCGATCGTGGGCGCTCCGCCTCAGCTCGAACAGCAGGTGCAGGTCTTCAGCAGCTACTTTCGCGGCCACGCGGGAAGCGGCGAGGTGCCGTCCGCCGAGCTGGCATACATCGCCTCCCCGCATCTGGGTCTGGTAGCGACCGTCCCGTTCCAGATCGGCTTCGGGGGGCAAACCACCGGGTTCGAAGACGCCCAGTTGCTGGTTCAATGGTTGGCGGCCGGGTCGCTCGAACACGACGACATGGTCTCGGTCGGCGTCATGACAACCTTCCCGATCGGACGTCGCGACTTGAGCAGCGGAGATTTCTATGTTGGGCCGTTTGCCTATGCGGCGCAGCGCTTCTTCCACCGCTTGATCTTCGAGCTCAACGTCACGACCCTACTGCCTGTCGTGCACGGCGACTCGACCCGCCAAATTCTCGGGACCGGGCTGGTAGCTGTGCTGCTTACGCCTCGGCGTTTCTCATTCCCGGTCTACGCCCAGATCGAGACGAACAGCACGACGTACCTTGGCGGGACGGCGGCGCTGCCGCCCGGCACCGCGCATAGTCCCGCCGAGACCGTGTTCGTCGCGCCCGAGGTGTTCTTCGGGCCGTTCAAGAGCCCGATAAGCGACGGCACTCGCATCGCTCTGGGGGTTTCGTTCAACGCCATCGGCGATTCGGTCCACGCGCAGACATACACAGTCACCGCTGCGTTCGATATTCCGAATCCGTACGGCTATTGAACGACTCCGTAAGGTGCTGGGCGAGGCACAGTCGGGTCGAGCCGGCCGCGAACCGGTGGAGGTCGTGGTCGGCGCAGCGACGATCCGCTGCGAGCCGTGGATGCGGGGGCCTGTCGAGAAAACGCGATGGCCCCGGACGAAGCGACGTTTCTTCGGGCGGATGCACAGTCCGGGGCGCACCGTTACCCCTGGGCACCCGAAGGCGGCACCCGAGGCCCGCTGGTCAACAGCGCCGTCATAGTGAACGAGCCTGAGGGAATCCACTTCGCGAGTCGGGTCAGACGACCGCGTCTTTGATGGCCTTTACGGGCCTGGCGCGAACGCCCTTGCTGGCGGGCTTCGCGGCGAACTTCTGCTTCTCTTTCGTGAACGGGTTGATGCCTTCCCGCGCAGGTCGGGCGGGCTTCTTGACCACCACGAACTTGGCGAATCCGGGCAGAACGAAGATGCCGGTTTTCTTGAGCTCCCTGTGCCCCACTTCAACGAGCGTCTCGATCACCTGCTTGACCTGCTTGCGCGAGATTTCCTCGCCGCCCGCCTCCGTCACGGCTTGCAGGATTGCGCTCTTCGAAAGGGGTTTCTTCGCTGCCGTCGTCGCTTTGGCCATGGTTTCGGTCTCCTGAGCTGCGTAGAAAGCGCCTTCGCGGTTTCCTCGTCAACTCACAAACACCGAAGAAGCGCCGTTTTCCGCTTCGCCGGTTATTTCACGCGCCACGAGATCGGGCCCATTCGCGACGCCGGTGGTCGCCTCGTCAAGCGGGGCCGCTCGAACGGGAGCGGGCTTTGACACCTCTCGGACGAGCCTTACAGTGTGGGACGAGGCCGGCGGGGACGAGGCGCGTCCCCCCCCTGCGCCCGGCCCTGCCGGCCTCGCTTTTTGTCACGGCATCCTCTGAAAATCCGTCCGTGCAAGGATGTGCCGGCGACGTCGCCGTCGAGGTGTTCAAGCGGTGGCCCGAGTGGCTCGAGGGCCGGGCCCGCGTCGGAGATTCCGCGTAGCCTGTTTGCCCTGACACGGTGCGTCCGGCCCTTGGTGGAGCGCCGAGCAGCCCTTTCGGTGCCGCAACCGGCAGATGGTGAGGTGTCGTCGCCCTCTCACGACGCTTGGGATAGGCCCCGAGGGGTCCCTCGGTACGGTTGAGGTGGACCCGGGTCAAGCGTATCGATCGGGGCTCACGCATTCGAACGAGAGTGCGCGTCGTTGCTGACGCCGGTTTGTGTCATTGTGTTTGCTCTGAAGTGCAAAGGATAACGTCCACGCACACCAGCCGGGACTTCGAGACCGAGCTTCGCGAGCTGCGAGCCCACCTGCTCGCGATGGGCGCTCGGTGTGAACGAATCGTCGGGCTGGCGTTCGAGGCTTTTCGGCGAGGAGATCCCGAGCTCCCAGGGACCTTGGAGTCTCTCGACGCCCAGATCGATCGCGATGAGGTTGAGATTCATGCGCTCATCTTGCGGATCCTCGCGCTGAGACAGCCTGTCGCCAACGATCTGCGCTTCCTGGCGACCGCGCTACGGCTCATCACGGATCTCGAGCGCATCGGCGACGAGGCGGTCAACATCGGCGAGCGCACCGTGAAGCGGGACGGCGGTGCGCACCAGCTCGTCGACGGTGAACTCACCTCGATGGCGGCCGCCGCGCTGAACATGCTGCATGACGCGCTTGACGCGTTCGTGCGGTGGGACGACGAGGTCGCCGACCCAGTCCTCCGCTGCGACGATGGCGTCGACCAGGGTTGTGCCGCCATCATGTCTGCGATGACTGCGCACATGTCCGAGCACCCGGGCGAGGTGCTGGCCGGACTGCGCGTGATACGGGTGGCCAAGTACCTGGAGCGCATTGCCGACCATGCGACCAACGTTGCGGAGGAGGTCATTTTCATGGTCCGAGCGGACGATGTGCGTCACGGGCGGTGGCAATCGTTGGCGGGACCGAGACATCGATGATCGGAAACGTCGTGCTGATCGAACGCATCGCGTTGGGCGCCGTGCTCGGCGGGGTCATCGGCTACGAGCGTGACCGGCATCGTCGGCCCGTTGGCCTGCGCACGCATCTCATTGTCGCGATGGCTGCGGCCACATTTACCGTCCTGTCGGCACAGTTCGTGTACTGGCAGCACTACGGCAAGGACGACCTCGTCGAAGTCGACACGGAGCGCATCGCCGCGTCGGTGGTTTCGGCGGTCGGATTCCTCGCGGGTGGCGCCATCCTGCGCACGGGGATCACGGTGCAAGGCCTCACCACGGCGGCAGGTCTATGGCTGGTCACCGCCATCGGCATGTGTGCGGGCGCGGGCATGTTTGTCGTGAGTATCGCCGTCACTGCGATGGGCATTGTGGCGCTCACAGTCCTTCGGCGGCTCGAAGACAAGAACGATCACTTGATGCGACGGCGTGTGTCGGTGGTCCTCGGAGAGGACGAGCCGGGCATCGGTCGCGTCGTATCCGTGCTCACGGAGCTGGGCGCGACGGTCTCTGAGGTCGAATACGAGCGGCGGCTCGATGACGGAAAAAAGCGCATCGTCGTGACGTTCGACGTGCAGTTTGCCGACACACTCGGGGTGGCAAAAATCATCGAAGGGGTCGAATCGGTATCGGGCGTTCGGCGCGTGCGCGTCGCGCACCATCTGTGAAGGCGCACCTCTTGATCGGTTCGCCGCCACCGCGCACCCCGCCGCCTTAGACATAATGGGGATCCGGGGGACCGAAAACCGCTTGCTTCCGCGCTCACATAGATGGCCACGCGGTCTCGCAGTTGGACTCCTCCAGCAACCGTGAACCCCGGACCGCCCACCACCCCCGAGGGCTGGACGGGTACCCAAGGCCTGGGCGATACGGACCCGTTCTCCCAGGGACCTCGTTGCGTCCGACGCGTAATTCAAGTTGTGCGGAATTTTCAGGCGACGTCGATGCTCCGTGGGTGGCGCGGCGATACGAGCGGGGCACGACGCCTCTTTGGCCAACGGTCAGCGCGACTCCTCGTCCCATCTCCGACTGCGACGCACCGGCGAGTGGACGAACTTTGCCTCACGAATGGATGCTTTGTTCGTACGAATTTTGAAATCCAACCCCCTTGCCTTTGGTTGAGGCCAGTCCATGACCACACAAGAAGCTGGAACCCCCGAGGCCGCCGCGCGGCCGTTCCCTCTTCCCGCGCACAGCCCGGGCGTCGACCGCGCCCGATACGCCGTCGACCTCGCCCTCCGCTGCCTCGGCGGCATCGATCCGGCCAAGGACGTTCGCGACCTTGTCGAACGTGCCGAACGACTGCGACACGCGATCAAGCACTGGAGCACACACCCGCCGACCTCTGAAGAGCGCGAGGCCGTCCTGCGCGGGGCTCTGTCCATTCATAAGTTGGTACTTAGGGATTCGGGATGGCGCGCTACCACACAAGTGCGAGTGGCTCGAGGCCCATAGCGAGACGACCGCGCTTTCGATCGCGAGCAGGATGAGCGCGGCGCGCGT
>JBEKOY010000113.1:0-17308 GCA_049521295.1 Polyangiaceae bacterium
CGAAGTACCGCTTCCACGAGCGCGACACCTACCGCGCAACGCGATAGAACGCAACCCTAAACTTTCGTCCCCCCCGGCAGCCTTACCCCGTCGCCCTCTCCGCCCCCCAGAGACAGGGACCCCGCTGCAGGAATCGCCCTCCTACGCACGCTCCCCGCAAGGACACGAAAGAGCGCATCGACCTCGGCTTCGGGCCGACGACGAACCGGTGCGTTGGGCAAGACCCCCGACTCTGCTGTCATGGCGTTGGACACCTCGGCCGGTTGTCTACTATAACAGACTCGCTCCGGTCTCACAAAAAGCGCGACCGCAGGGCACAAAAAAGTGGCCACGCGGGGGCATTTGCGCATGCGCGGCCTACTTCGGCCCGTGGCGCAGCTTATCGAGCGCGGCTTCGAACTTCTTGATGTTCTCGGGTGAATCGGGTGCGTCCCCTGCTTTCACGGACGAAATCAACGTCAGCATGGCCAGTTTCATCCGCCCCACGGCGCTGAATTCTTTGCTGGCCTGATCGTAAAAGGCCAATAGCTTTGCTCCCATGTTCGCCTTCTTCTCTCAAGAAACCTTGGTTGGCGAGTTCGCGACCGATAGAAGTTCCTCGAGCGCTGCATGCACGCCCTTCATGCTACTGCCGAACGCCCCGATTTCGTCGCGACCCGAAATGTCGATCACCAACCCGGCAATGTCGGCCACGGCGAGCCGGTCGGCAATAGCCTTGAGCTTGCCAAGCCGCCCCAAGATTCCACGCACGATCACGAGCCCGCCGATGCCGAGGAGGAGCAGCAACCCACCAGCAAGTCCGAGCGCTCGCGTGCGACCAGCGGCAATCGCCACGGTTTGGGATTCGACCGAGACCCTCACCCTGTCGTCGAGCTGCATCACCGCTCTGTCGAACAGGTCGGTCGGTTGGCGATCCTGGCCGCGGACGACCTTGTCCGCGGCTTTGAAATCGAACCCCCCGTTCAGGTACACGTCGTAGGCTTCCTTGTACTTCGCGCTCAGCGCCCGGTGCGCGGCGACGAATTCGTCGAGGGTCGCCTTCACCGCTGAATCGTCCACGTGCTCGGCCAACGCTTTCGCCGAGGCGCTGACGATCGCCTCCCGCTCGTGAAACTGCTTGGTGTATCTCGCGAGGTCGTCGGGCGCGTGCCCACGGAGCAGAATGTCCTTCCATTCCTGCACCTGCTTCTTGAAGTCCACCTGCACCACCCGCGCCGCGTCCATGTCGTGTAAGGGCGCCGCGAGCAGATGTTCATACCCGTCGGCCATGGCCACGGTCTGAGACATGAGCGACGCCGCGAGCAGAACAAAGACCGCGATGACTGCGATGTAAAACACCGTGAGCTTCGTCGATATTTTCATCGGAACCCCTTTCTGAGGGCATGGACGACGGCGCCATGGGTTTCGGTTGGCTACTGTATCAGACTCCCGATGCCTTCCACGCGGGCCCGAGGAACGCAGCATGATAGCGACCACAGCCTCGTTCCGAAGAGGGCGACGATCGCCGCAAACGGCACAATCACTCGATCAAGGCATCTCGGTCGCCGAAATCGCGTTCGCAATCGACGAGGCGTCCAAGGACGCGCCCGCTCACTGAATGGTCCCCTGCCCTCTCCACAAGGCCTCCGCGGGAGGATCCCTACCCCCTTCTCGTCCACTATAGTGGACGTCCGGGGATGTTCATGGGACGGTCAGGGTACGCCGATGAAGCAAGGGGACCGACGCCTCGACGGATGTGCACGCGCTCTTCACCGGTCCGCCTCCGCGCCGGCGCGAGCGGGGGTGCTCAGGACCCTCGCCGCTGTTGCCGTGGCGTCGTACCTGCTCGGCTGCCACGGGGGGTCCAGCGGGGGCTCCGATCCGGCGCGTCGAGGGGCAGAATCGGCCCCGGAACCGCAAGCCGTGGAGGCGCCGGTGGTCATTCGGTTCTCTGACCCCGGCAACGCCGGGGTGATGGCGGTTGCCAAGCGAACCGGGATCCTGGAACGCGAGCTTGCGAAGGTTAACGCTCGGATCGAATGGGTTCCGGCTGCAGGGGCGTTCAGCGCGAACTTCGAAGCCATGAATTCGGGTGCCATCAACGCGTCGATCAGTCCCATTCTTGGCGCACTGTCACACCATCTGCGGTTCAAGATTTACGCTCTGTCGGACCCCGGAGGCATTCGTGTTTCGGGTGTCCTGTCTCCACCGCATAGCGACATCCGAAGCGTCCGTCAGCTTCCGGGCAAACGGGTGGCCGTGAATCTGGCTGCGCACGGGGACTATGTGTTGCTCAAGGCATTGGCAAACCAGGGCATCCCGGCCGATCAGGTGCAGCGAATTCCGATTCAGCCGCCGGACGCCGCGGCGGCGTTCGCGACCGGCAAGATCGACGCATGGTCAACGTTCGGAGTCTTCTTCTCGACTGCGGTCCGCAACGGAGCCCATGTACTCGTGACCGAGGACCAGATCGATTCCGACGACGTAGGCGTCCTCGCCGCACACGCGACCGCGCTCGAGAAGAACCCAGCAGCCTTCCGGGCGCTGGTTGACGTTTCCCAACAACTCACGGCAGAAGCCCGAGAGCATCCCGAACGCTACAACAACGTGTTCACCGACAAGGAGCCAACGGCGGTGAGCGGCGACGAGCTCCGGATTGCGATCGACGAGACACGCAAGCTGCCGGCCTACCGGTTGCCGACTGCGAGCGATCGCGCACGCGTCGCCAACGTGGCGTCGCTCTTGTACCGGAACAAGTCCATCGATCGGGATATGACGGTCGACGACGTCATTTTCGACCTCGATCGGGCCGTGGCGGCCCATCCGTAAGACGCAGTCGCCGATTCGCCACGGCCCTCGATTGCCCCGAGAGGCCAACCATGCAGATCGACACATCCGCTCCCGAGGCGGCGTCAGGAACGTCCGGTCCTCCGGAGCCAATCGCCAGAACCGCGCGCGTTGCCGGTTGATTCCGCGCCCCGCGAGAGGTCGCGCCCAGGCGGCCTGCAATCCGGCGCATCTTCAAGCCTGCGGTTTGCCGGGGAATCGTGCAATACTCGGCGCCGATGAGTTTCTGGACAGTACGGCCTCGAGGCAACAGCCTTGCTGCGCTCCTCCACCCAGAAGGGCGCCCTCACGTACGCTCCCGAAAAGTCGCGCCGAAAAAAATGTCCGCCCGGTGCCCGCCCGATCGTCGTTCAGAGGAAGGGAGCAACAGACCATGAGTGAATTCGTTTTTCTGTATCGCGGTGGAGTCATGTATAAGACGCCCGGCGAGCCCGAGCGTTCGCCCGAGGACATGCAGGCCCAGCTCGGCAAGTGGCGCGCCTGGATGCAGGATCTCGGCGCCAAGGGCCACATCAAGACGCTCGGAGCCCCGCTCGAGCAGGCCTCGAAGGTGGTGAGCGGCCCGAAAAAGGCGGTCACCGACGGACCCTTCGCTGAGAAGGATCTCGTCAGCGGCTTCACCATCGTCGAGGCGAAGGACCATGCGCACGCCGTCGAGCTCGCGATGGGGTGCCCGGTGTTCGCGATCGGGGGGTCCGTCGAGGTCCGCCCGGTCATGAAGATGCAGATGTAGGGGTGTGGAGCCCGAACCGGGTTTCTTCCGGCGGCAGTCGGGGCGGCTCGTCTCCACCCTGACGCGCATCTTCGGCGTCCGCAATGTGGCGCTGGCAGAGGACGTCACGCAGGACGCCCTCTGCCGGGCGCTGTCCGTCTGGCAGTTCTCGGGCGTCCCCGACGACCCGGCCGCCTGGCTCATGGCCGTGGCACGCAACCGCGCGATCGACATTCTGCGGCGCGACCGCAACGCGCGTCGCTTCGCCCCCGACCTCGGCTTTCTTCTGGACAGCGAGTGGACGCTCGCGCCCACGGTGATCGACCTGTTCGAACCACGCGCCGTGACCGATGGCGAGCTGCGCATGATGTTCTCGTGCTCGGCTCCAGGCCTTCCCGAAGAAGCACAGGTCGCGCTCATCCTCCACATCCTGTGCGGCTTCTCGAACGCCGAGGTCGCCGGGGCACTGCTCAGCAGCGTCGGCGCGACCGAGAAGCGCATCGCGCGTGCGAAGAAGACGCTCGCGTCGAGCGGGCGGCTCTTCGAGCTCCACGACGACGCCGAGCTCCGGAAGCGCCTTCCTGCGGTGCAGCGGGCGCTCTATCTCCTGTTCAACGAGGGATACCACGGCGCTTCGCCCGAGGTCTCCGTGCGCGTCAGCCTGTGCCGCGAGGCGCTGCACCTCGCCCGGATGCTCCTCGAGCATCCGGTGTGCGCCATCCCGAGCACGCGTGCTCTCGTTGCGCTGATGTGCCTGCACGCGGCGCGGATGCCTGCGCGGCTCGACTCCGCCGGCGACCTCGTCCCCCTCCGGCAGCAGGACCGCACCCTTTGGGATACCGCTCTCACAGCCGAGGGGATCACCTTCCTCGACGCGTCGGCGACCGGCGCAAACCTCAGCGAGTATCACATCGAGGCTGCCGTCGCGGCCGTGCATGCCAACGCGAAGACCGCGGACGAGACCCCGTGGGCCGAGATCGTCGGGCTCTACGACGTGCTCATGGCGCTGCGTCCATCACCCGTCGTCACGCTCAGCCGGGCGATCGCGATCGGGGAGAGAGACGGGCCCGAGGCAGGCCTGCTCGCCGTGCGTGCCATCGAGCACCACGGCCGGCTCGCGCGAACCCCCTTTTACGAAGCCGCCCTGGGCGATCTGGAGCTGCGGGCCGGGCGGATCGAAGCGGCGAGGAGGCACCTCGGGGCTGCGCTCGAGAGGGCGCGAAATCCGATGGAGCGGCGGTTCTTCGAGGGACGGTTGCGCGCGCTCGTCCCCCGTTGATCGGGGTCGAGCGCGACTTCGATCGCTTCAATCGAATCAATTCAGCCTCAATCAAGACGACTTACCGAGCCTTCGTCCGCTTTCGCTGCTTTCTTCCGGCCGCTCGCCGGCGCGCGAGGAGCCGCGCCAGATAGCGACCCGTGTACGACTCTGCACAAGAAGCCACCGTCTCCGGTGTCCCCTCGGCGAGGAGCAGACCGCCCCTCGCTCCCCCCTCGGGCCCGAGGTCGATGACCCAGTCCGCCGACTTGATGACGTCGAGGTTGTGCTCGATGACGACCACGCTGTTGCCCACGTCGACCAGTCGCTGCAACACCCCGAGGAGCTTCTTGATGTCGTCGAAGTGCAGCCCAGTCGTCGGCTCGTCAAGTACGTAGAGGGTACGGCCCGTCTGCACCTTGCCGAGCTCGCGACTCAGCTTCACTCGCTGAGCTTCACCCCCGCTCAAAGTGGTCGCCGGTTGACCGATCTTCATGTAGCCGAGCCCCACCTCCCCGAGCGTGCCCAAGATGCGCGACAGCACGGGAAACGCACGAAAGAGCTCTCGGCAATCGTCGACGCTAGACTCGAGCACGTCGTGGATGGACTTGCCCTTGAACCTGACTTCCAGCGTCTCGGCGTTGTAGCGTTTGGCGCCGCACGCCTCGCACGGGACCCAGATGTCGGCGAGAAAATGCATCTCGACCTTGACCATCCCGCCCCCTGTGCACGTCTCGCAACGTCCCCCTTTCACATTGAAGCTGAACCGACCGGCGTCCCATCCGCGGGTGCGGGCCTCGGCGAGCTCCGCGAACACGCCGCGGATCGCGTCGAAGGCTTTCGTGTAGGTGCCCGCGTTGGAGCGCGGGGTCCTCCCGATCGGCTGCTGGTCGATGGCGATGACCTTGTCGAGGGCGGATAGGCCGAGGATCTCTCCGTGGTCGCCCACGGGGGCAGCGCTGTCGTGGAGCAAGCGCGCGAGGGCCGGCAGCAGAATGCCGTTGACCAGCGAGCTCTTGCCCGCGCCGCTCACACCCGTCACCGCGGTGAGCACGCCGAGGGGAAAACGGACGTCAATACCGCGCAAATTGTGCTCGCGCGCTTTCTTCACCTCGAGCCACGCTCGCGGCGCTCGGCGCTCGCGAGGCAGCTCGATGCGCAGCCTGCCTGCAAGGTACTGACCCGTCAGGCTAGCGCTCGAGAGGAGCCCCTCGGGCGTCCCCTCGAACGTGACCTTGCCGCCCATCTGCCCCGCGCCGGGCCCGAAGTCGACCACGTGATCCGCCGCCCGGATGGTCTCTTCGTCGTGCTCTACCACGATGACGGTGTTGCCGAGGTCGCGCAGGCGACGCAGCGTCGCGATGAGTCGCGCGTTGTCGCGCGGGTGAAGGCCAATGCTTGGCTCGTCGAGCACGTACATGACCCCGGAGAGCTCGCTGCCGAGCTGGCTCGCGAGCCGTATCCTCTGCGCCTCCCCACCCGAGAGAGTGGGCCCGCCGCGCTCGAGCGCGAGGTACTCGAGCCCCACGTCGAGGAGAAACTTGAGGCGGCTCTGGACCTCGCGCAGCGCTCCCTCGCCGATCGCTTTCTCGGAGGGAGATAGCGTGAGCGTCGCGACGTGGGCAGCGGCGTCGGCCACCGTCATTTGCGTCACGTCCGCGATCGTCTTGCCGCTGACGAAGACCGCCAGACTCTCGCGCCGCAGCCGCCGTCCTCCGCACGACTCGCACGGCTGGACACGCAGATAGCGGCGATAAAGGTCGCGGGCGGCGTCGGAATCGGTCTCGTGGAACTTGCGCTCGAGGTTCTTGATGATGCCTTCGTAACGCATCCCCCAGGTGCCGCTGTTTAGGCTCCCTTCCTTGCCCCAGCGGACGGCGATCTTCTGCCCGGCGACGCCATAGAGCACGAGCTTCTGCTTCGCCTTGGGGATCTTGTCCCACGGCACGTCCAGGTCGACATCGAATGCGCGCGAGACGCCGTCGACGATCCTTGCCGTCCACCCCTCGGCCCGAGCCATAGCCGCAGCCCAGGGTGCGATCGCGCCGTGGCGAATGGATAGGGAGGGGTCAGGGATGACCAGGCGAGGGTCGACGACTTCGCGTTGACCGAGGCCGTTACACGAGTGGCACATGCCCAGCGGCGAATTGAAAGAGAAGCTCTGGGGCGACAGCTCCGGAAACGCAACGCCACAGCACGCGCGCGCCTCGCTGAACGACGTCTGCTCACCGCCGTCGGCGCGCTCGACAATGAGGCTGCCCTTCCCTTCGCGGAGGCCGAGCTCCACAGCCTCCGCCAGACGCGCGCGCTCGGCCGCCCGCACGACGAGTCGATCGACGACGAGCTCCACGCTGTGCTTTTTCCTTTTGTCGATCGCCGGCAATGCGTCGAGGAGATGAACCCGCCCGTCGAGCCGCACCCGCACGAAGCCGCGCCCGCGTAGCTCGTCCCAGAGCTCCTTGAACTCGCCCTTACGGTGGACGACAAGGGGTGCCAAGACCGTGAGCTTCGTTCCCTCGGGCAAGGCGAGGACCTCGCGCGTCACCGCTTGCGGGCCCTTGGCGGCGACCTTCTTATCGCACGAAGGGCAGCGCTGTTGGCCGAGCTTTGCGTAGAGGACACGCAAGTAGTCGTAGATCTCGGTGATGGTGCCGACGGTGGACCTTGGGTTGTTCGAAGCGCTCTTCTGCTCGATGGCGATGGTCGGCGAAAGGCCCCGGAGATGGTCGACCTTGGGACGTTCGAGCTGGCCGAGGAACTGGCGCGCGTAGGCGCTCAGGGTCTCGACATAGCGGCGCTGACCCTCGGCGTAGAGCGTGTCGAACGCGAGACTGGACTTCCCGGATCCGCTGGGCCCGGTGAAGACCACGAACTGCCGCTTCGGGATGGCGAGATACTCGACGGCCAGGTTGTGCTCGCGCGCCCCGGTAATCTCGACAAAGGCAGGCTCGCGGGCGCCTTGGCTCGTGGCTGTCCCGGTAGCTGGGAAGCGATGCCGCCCGCGACGCATGGCAGGTGCGTTTACAGCCGTCCGACAAGATTTGCGAGAGCCGGGGGCCCCGACTCCGCACGCGACTCGCAACCTTTAGGTCGCGGCAGGTGGTTCGGAGCTGGGGATCGCTCGAGCCGTGGCGGCGGGCTGCCAATCGCTCCCAGGGTTCGTCGTGCGGCGGACCATCGAACTCAACGCCGCGAGCCCGCAGTTTCTCGTAGAGACCATCAAGATCGCTCGTGCCGAGCTCCACGTGGGCGCCGGCACGCATCGCCCGGGTGCCGCGCTTCACCTTTCGCCGACGGCATATTTAGCGCCAAAAGGCCAATCGTACCGCCGCCCCCTGCGTCATAGCTGGCCGCGAGAGAGAAGTCGCCCTGCGATGACCGCCAGGACAAGCAAAACACCATGAAAAGACGCGGGATTCGTCGCCTTCGCAGCAGCAGGGGTCGTCACACGCGCCCGCCAACCGAAGCATCGACAGCCCAACGGGCCCAGAACAGGCCGATCACTTTACGGGCTGAGGGGCATCGCGACGGGCAAGATGCACATATTGCCCACGCATGAAGGCGCTATTTCGACTGGGCAAAAGCAAGCGCCAAATGTGATTCCGCTCGTGGCCTCTTCGTAGCGAGCCTGCTGGGAGACATTCACGGGAGAACCGCCGCAGGCGCACTCCGAGCTGCAAACCTGTCCCGTAAGGATGACGATGCAGTCGGTCGCGAGGACACACGATTGGTCGTAGGTCGACAGATCGATGTCGACGCAGATGCCCCCGTCGGTCGCGGGGGGCGTGGTTGCCGCGTCAGCGCAACCCGAAGGCTGATTGCCTCCAACCGCGCAAAGCGTGCACTGACCGGCTAGACAACGCGCTTCTCCCGCGAAGGCGCAAGGGCAGCTCTCCAAGTTCAAGGGAGCCGTATCGGACGCGAAGCGCGCCGCCGCCCCGACGTTGACGGGCGTATCGCCGCACGAGCACTGGCCTTTGCAGACTTCGCCCGAGCGAACGAGCGCACAATCTTGATCGCTGCTGCACGTGAGGTCGGTGGGGGCGGGTTCGACATCGACGCACTTGGAGCCACCGTCGGTCGTTCCCGCGTCGACACCCGAATCGGCGGTTTTGACTCCCGAGTCCCCGTCGCCGGCTTCCGCGACGCCGCCGTCCTCGGCTCCGCCATCCTTGGCCAATCGGGTGCCGGAGTCGGAGCAACCCGCCGGCTGATTCGTGATGTCCGGCCCGCAAAGCGTGCACTGACCGGCTAGACAGTGCGCTTCTCCATCGAACGCGCAAGGGCAGCTCTCCAAGTTCAAGGTCGCCGTATCGGACGCGAAGCGTGCGGCCGCGCCCGCGTTGACGGGCGTATCGCCGCAGGCGCATCCGCCTTGGCAGACTTCCCCCGTGCGAACGACAGTGCAATCCTGGTCGCGTTCACAAACCAAGTCGGCCGCGGCGGCTTCGAAATCGACGCATACGGAACCGCTGTCGGTCGTGCCGGCCTCGGCGCCCGAATCGGTGGTTTGGGCTCCCGAGTCATTGCCAGAGGGCACTGCTGCGCTGAATGCGTTGCCCCCACATCCGGCGGCAAGCCACGTCACGAAAAGGATGGGAGCGGCGCGGTGAGGAGAGCCGGCGAGGGGCATGCTCGTGAATGGCAGCAAGATCAGCGCCACAACCCCAGAGCGTGGGGCAAGAGCCTTTGAATCGTGGGTTCACCCGCCGATGGCACAGTTGAAGTGGCACAACGTGGGCGCGACTGTCGCGGGCCTCGCCCCCGTTGTTCCGTTTCGCGCGTCGTTGTCGAGTGCGACGGTTTCCCACTCGAGTTGAGCCCTGTCCACGGGCGAGCTGAGGTGAATTTCATGAGCTCATCGCATCTGACTCCTTTCGGACTAGCCTTGCCTCGTCGCACTGCTCGGGCTACTCGCCCCGACCGCCGACTATCGTGCCCGGCCGTGAGACCTCCGAAGCCGGCCGCCCCAGTTTCCGGACAGGTCGGCCGCGCTCCCCCAACGTGACGCACTTCCCTCTAATGCCGCAGCGGGCCGGGCGAGCGAAGCGACTCGAGGCGGAACGACGCTTCAGGGTGATGCGGGTGACAGACTAAGAGTCAGGGCGACCCTGGTGACTGCACATTGCGCGCGACCCGCTGCCCGGCTTCGTGTACGCGAAGGCCGAGTCCGCAGCGGCCGCACTTGTTAACAAACGGCCGTACGCAAAGGCCGGCCCTGCACGTGTTGTGGTCACGGCAGTCCGTGTCGGTCTGGCAAGGGAATGCGCACTTGCCGTACTGGACGTTGCAGTGGTGGGTACCGCAGGGGACGTCGTTGGTGCACTGGAAGGCAAGCGGCCCGGGGACCGCCATCTGGCCGGACGCGCCGGGCGGAGGCACGGGCATCGGCGCCGGATACTGGTTGTAGGTGGGAGCGGGCGGAACGGGTTGGCCCGGAGGCGCCTGGCCGGGGGGGCGGATAGCCCGGGGATGCGGCGGTCGCCGTCGGGTTCATGGCCGGCTGCTGCGACGTGTCGTCCTGGCGTTTGCAGGAGGCAACAACCGCACAGAGCGACGCCACGGCCGTGAAGGCGAGAACCCGTTCTGTCCGGAAACCCATCCTGGACGATTGTCCCATAATTTTCGGGGAAATCGCAGGCTTGAAGGTGCGGCGGAACACGGGCAGTCTGAAGCACGGTGCGATGCTCCCGGCGCTGCAATTCAGCATCGCGATGGCCGCGGACGCGATCAATGAGCGGATGGCGCGGAGGTCGACCAATGGGAGCGGCGCTTCCCCGTGGCGTGTCAACCGGACTTGTGGAGGTTAAACCGTGCATACACTCATTCGCCGTGTCGTGTTGTTGGGAGGTAGCGTCGTCGTTGCTTGCGGAACCGGTACCTCGCCCAACGAGGGCGCAGGAGTTACCCATCCAAACGGATCGACGACGAGTTCCTCGGGGTCGGGCTACTACGAATCGAGTTCGACCGGGGCATCGACGGGATCGTCGTCGGCCGCAAGTATAGTCAACCCGGGGAGCTCCAGTTCCTCGAGCAGCTCTGAGTCGAGCTCCAGTTCGAGTGCGAGCTCGACCGGTGGGGCGAGCTCGAGCGGCAGCACGAGCAGTTCGAGTGCGAGTTCGTCCAGCAGCACGAGCAGTTCGAGCGCGAGCCCATCCTCTGGCAGTTCGCGCTCGTCCAGTTCGAGCTCGTCGAGCAGTTCGTCCGGTTCGAGCTCGAAATCGAGCGGTTCGAGCTCGTCCAGTTCCTCTTCAAGCAGCGGCGGCGGATCGTGCGCCCTGGGAACTTGGCTCACCGGCTACGCCGCCACCATGTTCGGCGATCATTCGTCGGGCGATTGCGCCAGTTATTCAAACTTCACCGACACGACCAACATCGCGGACTCGGCCTGCGTATCGGAAATGGAAGGAAGTGTCACCCTCGCCACTTACTCCGCAGGCGCCGCCAACGACTCGAGCTACTACGGTGCCCCGGGGGACTTGAGCAGCATCTGGTCCGGGGGCGAGTGCGAGTGTCAGGGCACGGACAGCACAGGCAATTGCACGACGGCCCCCTCCTGTCCCATGGAGCAGGACTGTGGCAAGTGCGTGGCGGTGAAATGCGATCCGAACGGTACGATTTCGGAAGGGGGATACAATCACGATCAGTACTGCGGCACCACAGAGTACGTGGTCATCGAGGTGATCGACGCCTGTCCTCACAATCACCCGACGAACGAAGCATCGAGCGAGGGCTGGTGCACGGCCACACAGGCGAATCACATCGACTTGAGTTGCAGCGCTCTCGGCGGCATCTCGAATTTGGGCACGGGTATTGGGGTGCAGGGCTGGCTCAACGTCGACGTTCAAGTCGTGCCCTGCTGTTTGGGGCTTGGGCTACACTCCCTGTGATCCCGTCGCTCTTCAGCTCGGCAGCTTTGAGGGGTTCCCTGTTGAGCTCAGCCGCATAGGAAGGTTAGCAAAGTTATCCCCACGCGCCAACGGGCAAGATGGTGCGTGCACAGCTCGGTCATTCGTCGAACCGTTCGCGGTGCTGGGTGCCCCAAGAGGCCATCGCACCCATGATCGGCTCCAGCGTCTTGCCGAAGGCGGTGAGACTGTACTCCGTCTTCGGGGGCACGACGGGGAACTCGGTGCGCTCGATGAGGCCCCAGCCCTCGAGCTCCTTGAGCTCGCGCGACAGGATGCGATCGCTGATGGGCGGAACTGCGCGCCGCAGATCGGAGAAACGCTGACGGCCGAGGCGCATGAGCGTCCAGACGATGCGCGCCTTCCACTTGCCGCCCATGATGCGCGACGTGAGCGCGACAGGGCACTTGAGCGAGGACGGCTTCACGAATCGACACTAACAAAATTTTCCGTACTTCCGCCCAAGGCCTTCCGACACCACGCTGAGTGCAAAGGAGCCCCGCATGAAAGCCCTCTGCGTCACGCCCGATCGCACCCTGACCGTCCGCGACGTCCCCGCGCCCAGCGACCCGCCACCGGAGCACGTTGTCCTCCGCATGGAGGCCTGCACCATCAACCCAGGCGACAAGTTTTTCCTGAACGCGCCGCCGCTCCGTGCCGCGCCGCGCAGCAAGCACGACGTCTGGGGCGCCTCGGGCGCCGGCACGGTGGTCGCCGTCGGCGCGAGCGTGCCCCCTGAGTGGGTCGGACGACACGTGGCCGTCTATCGCTCGCTGTCGCCGAGCGAGCACACGCTCGGCACGTGGTCCACGCTCGCGCAGATACCCGTGCGCTGCTGCGCGCTCATCCCCGATGGCCTCGACGCGCGTGACTACAGCGGCTCGCTGGTGAACGTGATCACCGCCTACGCGTTCGCGAAGCAGGCCCAGGCCGATGGCCATCGCGGCCTGCTCATCACCGCCGGCACGTCGGCCACGGGCATCGCGCTCGTCGGCATGACGCGCAGCTTCGGGCTCCCAGCGGTCGCCATCGTGCGCGACGAGGCCGGGCGACAGAAGCTACGCGGGCTCGGCGCCGACGAAGTCGTCGCGCAGAGCGATGCCAGCTTCGACACCAAAGCGCTGGCCGCCATCGAGCGCCGCGCTGCGACCGCGGTCTTCGACGGCGTTGGCGGCGCTCTGCTCACGCGACTGGCTCCGCGCCTCGCGCAATCTTCGACGGTCTACAGCTACGGTTACCTCGGCGGACACGACGTACCGCTCCAGATCCCGACGACGCTGCTCATGACGAAGGCGCTGACCCTGCGCAGCTTCAGCAACTTCGCGAGCCCGACCGTCCGCGATCCGCAAAACCTCGATGCGGCCCTCCGTCACATCGGCGAATTCCTCTTCCTCCCCCACTGCAAGACCCCGCTCGGCCGCACGTACACGTTCGAGCAGATCGACGACGCGATGGCAGCGGTCGGCAAGGGCGAGGGCAAGCCCGTGCTGCTGCCCGAGTGAGCTCTCCCTCCTCGACCGGTCGATGCGAAATCGCGCCCGCATAGGCTCTGCGTTCAGGTTTGCCCGCACCCCCGGCGTCCCCGAGGGTGCCAAGCCGGCTGCTCGGCAAGCCGCGGAGGTACAATGGAAGCAGTTTTTCGCGCACCTCGCCGACCGGTTCTCCGATGGCCACCGCTTCACCGACGGGTTGCCGCCAGGCGGCGACGGCGGAGGGGCCGAGCGGGTGCCCGCACAGGATGGGTGGGCGTGGGGTCGACCGGCGAGAGCGAGGTCCGCGGTGGTGCCCAGCGGATTCGATGGCCTAAGTACCAACTTACGAGTCGAGACTAGGGTATCCTTCGAAGCTCCTGCGTGACGCCCGCGTAGCCGAACGCCCCGTTTGGCTCGCCCGGCGCGCCCGGCGCGCCCTGCCCGAAGGTCAGTCCACCGCAAGCGTCGAGGATGGGAAAGATGGGCGTGGCGTCGGAGTTCATCACGACGGAATACGGCGGCCCGCCGGGGCCGGCCTGGATCGTTCCCTGGTCTGCAGGCGCGGTCGACGGGACGAGCTGGCCGCCATCCACTTTGACGAGATAGTGCCATGAGCCGTCGCCTGGAAACTCGATTCCGTCGCGCTCTTCAAAAATCGACAAGAGGCCAGCTGATTGCCGCACACCGCCCACCTTCCTTGAAGGCGGGCCAGCATATCCGCGTCACTGGCCAGCGAAACGATCGGGTCGAGACTGGGACCGCAGACTCCTGCCTGGTATTGCGCGATGACGACGGGCCCATAGTCGATCACATTCGGGGGCGCGAAAAATCGAACCCTGGGAGGCGACGTGAAGGCCACGACCTGCGCGCTGGCGACCTCTCCGCTGGGGAACGAAAACTGCGCCTCGAAGGTCCCTGGACCGAGCGTGGCCGAGGCATCGACGACCACGAACAGGCCGCTCTCGGCGAGATCGCTCGGGGGGGTGATGAAGTTGGCCCATTCGGCGGCGATGCTGGGGGGGCTCTGCCAAATGCTGAAGTGCCCGTCGGCCGTGAATTGGACGGAATTGCCGAGGGAACTCAGGCCCGCCTCGCAGGCCGTCCAGAGTCCGACCATCGCGGCGGCCACGTCCGAGGGCGACGCGTAGGTCGGGACGGCCCCGGCGTCGAGATCGCACGACGGCGACGGGTCCGCCAGATCGCCGGACCCATCGCTGCAGGTTCCCGACAGGATGCATGCGGCGGCGTCGACGGGATCGGTGCAGGCTGCGGCGCCGCCGTCGAGCGGCCCAGCGGCCGCGGGGGCACTGGACTGCATCCCCGGCGCGGCGGGGGGAGTGCCGTCGCCGAGGCCCCCGAGCTGGATCTCGCCACGGCAACCGCAAAGGGCGACGACCCCGGCGAGGGATGCCGACCCTCGGATGGCCCGATGCCGAATAGTTCTGATCATGACACACCTGCTCGTATCGTTTGCACGCGAGGGCGTGGCATCGTCACGGAATCGACGCGAGGCTGGTGTGGACGGCTGACAGAAATAAGCTGTTGGGGGCGACGGCCTCGAAGTGAGCGGCGCGCCGGCGAGCCTCGCCGTATCGGCCCCCGACGACGAGGGCCTGAATGGCGATGGCTTCCCGCTCCTCGGCCAGCTGCGGGTGCGTGAATTGGCGCGCGTGACGATCCGTCACGTCCAGGGCCGTGGCCGCGTCGTCTCGCGCAAGCGCGCGGCGTGCCTCGTCGAGCAAGGATCGTTCGGCCAAGAGCGATGAGGGCGGGTCCTGCGAGACGGCTCGCGCCGGTCGGGGCGGTGGCCGCGCCCCGACCGAGTCGGTCCGGTCGGTCGAGATCCGGTCGCTGGCTTTCGGCTCGCCGTCGGTCGCGACCGCCTGTGCGCCTTGCCGGCCGGTGGCGTCCGACGCGCCGGTTGCGCTCCCGGGTGACGGTCGCTCGACCGAGACCGTGCGAAAGGGAGGCGATCCGCGAAACATCGCGTGAAGCGCCGCACCCAGCGGCAGGCCCGAAAGCAGGCCCATGACGAAGACGGCCTTGCCCGACCGGATGGCTGCCGCCGCGAGCCCGCGTGCCCTCGGGCCGGCGGACGCGCTGTTTCCGGAAGCCCCCGCGATGGAGGCATCCAGGCGTACCCGAACTCGGTCGAGTGCCGCTGGCGGCACCATGGCCGAACGCTCGGCCTCGAGCAAGGTCGCGAGGTCCGGCTCGAGCCGCGGATATCCGGGATCGCTCATGGCCTTCCCTCGTGGACGCGCAGCCTGCGGACGGCGACCGCGAACTCCGCCCGAGCGATGCGGAGCCGCGAGTAAGCGGTGTTGACGGGAATCCCGAGCGAGGTCGCGATGTCGCTCATCGGGACCTGGTCGATCTCGTGCAGAACGAAGACGGCTCGCCGATCCATGCCCATCGCCTCGAGGGCCAAGAGGACGAGCTTTCGGTCTTCCTGAACCGAAAGCTGCCTGTCGGGAGGGACGCCGGGGTGCGTTGCTGTGTCCGGCTCGCCCGGGATCTCGTGACGGCGGTGCGCGCGCCGCCGGTGCTGCGAGGCCCGGCGATAGGCGAAGCCGAAGAGCCACGGGCGCACGGGCCGAGACGCGTCGTACTGTCCCAGGCGGCGATGAACTTGGAGAAAGACGTCGTGGGTGACGTCCTCGAGGTCGGCTGCCGGGACGCCCAGGCGCCGGAGGCTGCTCCAAACGTAGGCGGCAGGCATGCGGAAGAGATCGTGAAGAGAGGGGGGTGGAGAGTGGCCTTGGACCACGGTCGCGGAAGCCACACCTGTACTTGGGCGCACGCCGACCGACTCGTCACGGAAATCGCCACATGGCGCACGCAGCAAACGTCGCGGCGATCGGGGGAGGCGTCGACACCGTCCGGCCCGCAAACTCGAGCGCGAGCGGGTGCAGATTGACGACCCAGTCGGCGTAGAGCGCGACGGCCAGCGACTGCGTGATGGCCCGCTCGGAACCGAGGCGGACCCCGGCCGCCCACCAGGGCGCGGTCCGAGACTGCCTGTCGGGCACGCCATCGCTGCGGGCGAGCAGCACCCCGGCCTGCCCGAGACCGCATGCGGAGAGGGCCCCTGTGTGCGCGCAGACGCGGACGGTAGTCGATGCCATCGACTCGGAGACGCCGCTCGCTTTGGGGTTCGCGAGCGCCTCGCCGGCGGGCCCGTCGACCCGCGCGTCGATTCCGAGGGATGCAGCCCGAAAGCGCGCGGCTGCGCCCACGATCAGACCTACCGCGGGCTTGGGCGCGACGCCCAGCGAGACAGCCGGCCCCGCCTCCACCTCGAGCCGCAGTCGCGATGGCGGCGGGGTCACCGTCACGACGATCGCAGGCCTCGTTGGATAGGGATCTGCCGGAGGAGGCGGCACGGGCGAGCCAGGCACCGAATCGGCCGGCCTCGCGCCCGAGGGCTCCGACGGCGGCGGCTCAAGGATCGGCGCGCTCAGGCTACGAGGGTCGATCGCAATCGCAATCCCGAGCGCCGCGGCATCGAGCAGTTCTATGCATTGCCCTTGGGTGCGAAGCTCGCGGGCGCCGAAAGCTACCCCGCGGTCGTCGACGAGGAGAAGCCGGGCGACGAAGCCGTGCGGAGGCGCCGCGGCGATATGGACGACGACCGTCTTCGGCGCCCAGGCAAAGAACGGATCATATCCGACCCGAGCCGCGACGGCGCGGCGCAAGGCCGGCCAGCCCAATCGCCCTCAAAATGGATTTGCAGTTCGTCGTCATGACACGAGGTTCGGGTGCTCATGGCCGCTGCGCACTGCCGACTTCATCAACATTACGACAGACCGTCAGCCGAGCGGCGCTTCCTCGCGACGATTCGTGTCTCGGAGCAGCACAACGGGATTCGTCAGGTCCCTGGCTACGTTTGGATCGTCCGGTCCGTACCTGTCTCGTCGATGGCTCAACTCGGTTCGTCGTTCCAGTGATAACGAACGCCCAAAGGGATCTTACGTCAACACTACTGCCGGACGTTTAGCTCGCCGTCTCGCTGGCTTCTTTGTCGACCCACTTCGCGTAGTCGCGGCGGCGTGATGAATTCCATACGCGACCTTCTTCTCGGTGGCCATCGCAACGTCGGTCTTGCGCAGGGCGGCAATGAGGGAGGGCA
>JBEKOY010000114.1:0-17294 GCA_049521295.1 Polyangiaceae bacterium
CGATGAGCGCATGCAGATTGGCGCCCGAATACGCGCGACGCCCGCACAGTGCCTCGAAGAGGATCGCACCGAACGCGAACACGTCGGTTCGTCCGTCGATTCCGTCCGCCCCCATGGCCTGTTCCGGGCTCATGTACAGCGGGGAACCGAGCACGGTTCCGACCGCCGTGAGGCCCTCGCGCCCCTCTTCGAGAACCTTGCTGATGCCAAAGTCGAGGAGCTTAGGTACGACCTTTCCGTTGCGGTCCGTATGCAGAAATATGTTGGTCGGCTTCAAATCGCGGTGGATCACGCCAGCGGCGTGGGCCGCCCCGAGCGCGCTCGCGACGTCGCGCATGATGGCCAAAAAGTCGCGTACGGTCATCGGTGGATTTCGCCGTCGCACGGCGGCGTCGAGCGATAGACCGCTGAGAAGCTCCATCACGAGGAACAGCGCACCGTCCTGCGCTTGTCCAACGTCGATCACCTCGATGATATTGGGATGATTGATGCGTCCGCTGACCTTCGCCTCGCGCAGGAACCTGCGTGCCGCTTCCGGCGTGCCCGCGACTTGCGGGAGCATGAACTTGATGGCGAATTGTCGGTCCGTGTAAACGTTTGTAGCCGACCAGACGGACGCCATTCCGCCCGCGCCCAGCGGTCGGTTCAGGCGATACTTGCCTGCGATGGTTTGACCTGCCTCCATGTCTGCTCCCCGCTGTCCGATGGCTACCAACGCGGCAAATGGGCCGCCGGGCTGAGGTAGAATTTTTCCGACGATCGCATTAGCCGTCGACCAGAAAGACGTCTCGCGTCAAGAAAGTGATGCCGATTGCACGAGGACCCACCCGTGGCTGAGGCAGTGTAACCAACCCCGAGGCCGAGCGCGACTCGATGCGTCATTCCGTCGGTTGATTTTTTTACGTGCGGGAGCATCTACGACCTGGCGCGATTCGGTGGCCGACGTCTCGTGTTCGCGGCGACGACGAGTCACGTACCGAAGGCACCCATCGTGCGGAACCGTTGGTAGCGATGCTCCACCCAGTCGTCCGGCCCTCCGAGGGCATCCACCTCATGAAGCGCGCGGGAAATCGCGGCCTCGACCAGTCGTGCCGCGGCGTCATGATCCTGATGGGCGCCGCCCGCCGGCTCCTCGACGATGCTGTCGACCACCTTGAGCCGCAGGAGGTCCGGTGCCGTCATCTTGAAGCGAATGGCAGCTTCATCGGCTTTCGAGCCGTCTTTCCATAAGATGGACGCCCCGCCTTCCGGCGAGATGACGCTGTAAGTGCCATATTCGAGTACCAAAACGCGGTTTGCGACGCCGAGGGCCAGCGCCCCCCCGCTACCGCCTTCGCCGATAATCGTGGCGACGATCGGCACCCGCGCCCGGGACATCGCCGCGAGGCAGGCACCGATGGCTTCGCTCTGCCCCCGCTCCTCCGCGCCAATACCGGGATACGCCCCGGCCGTGTCGATGAGGGTGAGAATGGGCAATCCAAAGCGGCTCGCCATTTCGTACATTCGCAGGGCTTTGCGGTACCCCTCGGGGTTGGCCTGGCCGAAGTTGCGAGCCACTTTCTCCTTGGTGCTCCGCCCTTTTTGGTGACCGATCACCACGACCGAGCGACCGTGGAAGCGCGTTAGCCCGGATACGATGGCGGCGTCATCACCAAAGCGCCGATCCCCACGGAGCTCGACGAAGTCCTCGCACATGCGCTCGACGTAGTCGAGCATGTAGGGTCGATTCGGGTGTCGCGACAGCTGCACCTTTTGCCATGGCTTGAGATCGGCGAAGAGCTCGCGTGCGAGCTTCGACGCCCTTTCTTCGAGTCGGCGCAGCTCTGGTTCGAGCGCTCCGTCACTTCGCGCCATCGTTCTGAGCTCGCGGACTCGCGCGACAAGGTCGACGATCGGCTTCTCGAAGGGCAGCACGTAGCTCGCGGCGGACATCCAACCGCTTCCAAGCTAGCACGAGAAGGCCTACATCGACTCGCTCGGGCGCGCCCGAAGCGGCGAGGCGGCGAAGGCTGTGGGTGCCGGGCGTCGCGGTCCACGCGCATGGGTCGGGGCCGTCTGGCCATCCGCTCATCCTTCGACAGCCACATTCAGTAATTTTGCGCTGTTGCCAATCGCTAACCTGCCTCGCCAAGAACGCGCGGCGGTGAACCGCCGGCCGAATTCAGACGGGACGGGCTCGGCGATGCGTGTGGGCTCGCGTGGCAAGCTGTGGCATGGTTCGCGCGCACCCGCTTCCGCCCGAGGGCGGCCTCTCGAAGGCGTTTCCAATCCATGACGACCGTTCGCTTTGCAGTGAGATTGTTGCTTTCCGGGGCCACGCTTGCCATGTTTGCCTCCGCAAGCGGAGGCTGCGGTTCCAGCACGGCCGGAAACACCCAACGGGACCAGACCGCGGCGTCTTCTTCGACCGGCTCGACGACATCGGCCGCCTCGACGGCGTCGTCCGGGTCTTCCACCTCGGGCGCCGGCAGCAGCCGCTCGGGCTCGTCCAGTGGGACCGGGGGATCCGACGCGAGCATTCAACCCGACGGCTCTTCGGCCAGCAGCAGCACCGGCGGCGCGGATGGCGGGGCAGCTCCGACGGGCTGGAACAGTATCGCCATCGGCGGTGGCGGCTTCGTCGACGGCATCGTCTTCAGCCCCGCGCAACAGGGCTTGGCGTATGCCCGCACGGATGTCGGGGGCTTCTACCGCTGGGACGACGCCAACACCCGCTGGATTCCGTTGACCGATTTCCTCTCCGTGGGCCAGGGCAACGACATGGGCGGAGAGAGCATCGCGCCCGATCCGACGGACGCCAACATCGTTTACGCAGCGGGAGGGACGTACCTCACCGGCCAAGGCAACGGCGTGATCCTGCGGTCGACCGATCAGGGAAATACGTGGACCGTAAACCAGTTTCCGTTGCCCATGGGGGGCAACGAGACTGGGCGTGGAATGGGCGAGCGCCTGGCCGTCGATCCGAACAACAACTCCATTCTTCTCTTCGGGACCCGAACCGGTGGCCTGTACAAGAGTACCGATTCCGGTTCATCGTGGGCCGTCGTAGCCAGCTTTCCGACTCAAGGCGAGGCCACCTACGGGCTGCCCATCGTCCTGTTCGACAAGCAGGGCGGAACCACTTCGGGCTCGACGAACATCTACGTGGCCGCGGCGAGCACGAGCACCGGGAGCAATCTCTATCAAACCACGAACGGGGGGACGACATGGGCCGAGGTGTCGGGTGGGCCCTCCGGCCTCATGGCACACCACGCCTCCCTGGGCAGCGATGGGACGCTTTGGCTCGCTTATTCGAGCGACTACGGCCCCTACGACGTCGGCGGCGGCACGCTCAGTGGACAGGTCTGGAAGTACGCGACCGCCGCCGGGACGTGGACCAACGTGACGCCCGCGACCAATTGGGCCGGCATGGCCGGCGGAATCAGCGTCGATGCACAGAACGCGCAGCACGTCATCGTTTCGACACTCGACTCCTATCAACCCGACCTCGTTCTAAGCACCGCCGACAGCGGCGCCACCTGGACCGTCATCGCGCAGCCGCAGGTCTCGTACAACACGACGGGCCTCGACACCTACGACATCGAGGGAGCGCAATTTTGGCTGTCGGGCGGGATGTACATCGGCACAGGCGCCACCAACTGGGTCGAGGCGCTTGCGATCGACCCCTTCGACTCGAATCGAGCGATGTACGGGACAGGCGCGGGGGTGTGGGTCAGTACCGACATCATGGGCGCCACGGGCTCCAATGCTCAGGGCATTACCTGGGCCTTTTTGGACGAAGGGCTCGAGGAAACCGTGCCGCAGTTCCTGGTGCCGGCCGTCAAGGGGGCGTTTCTGGGGGCGATTGGAGACCTCGGCGGGATGCGCAACACGAGCCTCGACACCTACTCGACCACGGGGGAGTACCTGAACCCCACGTTCACCACGACCAACGGGATTGACTTCGCCGAGAGCAACACGAATTTCGTCGTGCGGGTCGGCGACAGCGGCACGGTCGCGTCGGATGTGGCCTACTCGAACGACAACGGTCAGACATGGGCTCCGTGCCCCTCCGCCCCAGCGGGGTACACGACGACCAAGGAGATGCAATCCGTGGCGGTGGCAGCCGATGGCAGCAGGTTCGTCGTTTCTCCGTATGCTGGATATGGGAGTCCAGCGTTCACCACGAACCAATGCATGACGTGGACGGCTTCTACCGGATTGCCGTCCGGAGCTCTACTGGCCTCCGATCGGGTAACCGCCGGTACGTTCTACGCGACGAGTGGCGGTAACTTGTACGTCAGCACCGATGGAGGAGCCACGTTCAAGGTTGCAAACACGTTCACCGGCTCGGGTGCACCGCGCACGGTGTTTGGTGTGGCCGGCGAAGTGTGGATTGCCTCGAGCGGTGGCCTCTACCGCTTTACTGGCGCCGGATCCACGAGCGCCGTCGTCGCCAACGTGACGACCCCGTACGCGGTCGGCTTCGGCATGGCGGCCACGGGCCAAACGCATCCTGCGGTGTTCCTCATGGGGACCGTGGCTGGCCAGTACGGCTTCTTCCGGTCCGATGACGGAATGGGGACCTCCTGGACCCAGATCAACGACGCGACTCACCAATACGGCTGGTGCGGGGCTTGTTTCATCGCCGGCGACGAAAGCGTTTTCGGCCGTGTGTATTTGACGACGTCGGGGCGCGGATACATCTATGCGGCCCCGCCGTATTGAGGTGGAGTTCTTGGAGGGGGAGGGGGACGGGTGCGGTGGCTCGGCCGGTCCGGCGCCGAAAGCAGCCTTCGACATGCAGCCGGCCCGATGACGCACGCATGGCGCCACACGTCGCCGTACGCCTTCTGCGTGCAGCGATGGGGTCGTTACGCACTTCGATCGACCGCGATTGTCCTCCTCTCATGCATCAAGGCGAGCCCTCCGGCAGGCTCCGGTGAGCCAGGGGGTTCGGCAAACAGGGAAGGGGTTGCGGGGGTGTCGCTCTTTTCGGCGGAGCGCCACCAGACATTGGAGGGCTTCGGGGCCTCCGTGGCGTTCAACATCGACCTGGCAGTCGGCGGGACGCCCGCGGACCTTTACCGGGTGCTGTTTCCGGATCTCGGCCTCGATATCCTGCGTTTCCGCAATCGCTACCGGCGCAGCGAACCGAACGATGGCGATCTCGCCCAGGAAGTCGAGATCCTGCGTCGTGCGAGCGAAGCGCTCGGATCGCGCCCAAAGATCATGCTGAGCTCGTGGTCGCCCCCTGCAGGGCTCAAGGCCAATGGCCAGGAGCTGTGCCGAGGCAACGAAGATTGCACTCTACGCAGGGAAAACGGTCACTTTGTCTACGAGAAGTTCGCAGACTACTGGTTGGACTCCCTCCGGTACTACGCGTCTCTGGGTATCGTCCCGGACTATGTGACCCTACAGAACGAGCCGGACTTCATTCCACCCGACTGGGAAGGTTGCAGGTTCGATCCGACCGAGACCGATCGGTACCCGGGCTACGATCGCGCGCTCGAAGCCGTGCAGGAGAGACTGTCGACTTTGCCATCCCCGCCCAAAGTGTTGGGTCCCGAGGTCGTCGGGGTACATGGCAAAAAGGTCGAGGTGTACACCCGAGCCATGAATCTCGATCTCGTGTACGGGATCGCCCACCATCTTTACGAGAAGGGCGATGACGGCATTTGGGACTGGCGAAGTCCGGGTCCCGATAGCTACGTCCAACCGATGAAGAATGCGGTCGCGGCGGCCAAGGGCAAGCCGCTATTCCAGACCGAATTTCAAACCGACGAAGACCGTGGCGTCGAGGGCGGTTTCGAAACCGCGTGGCTCATCCACAATTCGCTGGTGGAGGAGGGTGTGGCGGCCTTCCTGTACTGGGATCTTGTGTGGCGCCCGCCGGGGGGGCTCGTTTCGGTCGACGGGAGCCATGTTACGACGCGAGACCAGTACGAGGCTCTGAGACACTACGCGCGCTTTACCGATCCGGGGTACGTGCGGATCGGTGCCCGCAGCGATGTGAACGCGTTGAAGGTCTCGGCGTTCTCGTCGCCAAGCGGCGACCGCGTGACCGTCGTCCTGCTCAACACCGGACAGACCGAGATAGACGCTCGAATCGACCCCCAAGACTACACCGGGGTAACGTCGGCGATCTACCGGACGACGTATCGTCCCGGCGGATCGGAAGTCTGGTCACAGCTCGGAAGCCTTCCCCCGAGCGGCCTCGTCCGTTTACCCCCGAAATCTGAGGCGACTGTCGTGCTCGACGGACACTCCTGAGCGAACAAGATTGGCCGCCGAGGTTCATCCAACCATGGCCACGGCGCTGGCTTTCTGCCGCACGATGTTGAACCGCCGCATCGGTTTCTCTTTGCCTTTGAGTGACCGGGGTTCGATCTCCTCGATCTCGAAGCGGCCTCCAAGGCGGGCGAGCGTCGACTCGCTCACGACGATTTGCCCGGCCGCGGCGCTCGCGCAGAGCCTTGCGCTGGTGTTCGCGGTATCGCCAATTACGGTATACGAGAGCGCTTTGGAGCTGCCGACATAGCCGACGACCCCCGGCCCCGTGTGGATGCCGAAGCCGACCGCGATCGGGGGCTTGCTCTCGCCGATTCGTTGCCGATTGAAGCGGCCGAGCACGTGCATTTGATCGAGGGCGCATTGCACGCACCGGATGGCGTCGTCGCGGTGCGCAAGAGGTGCCCCCCAGAAGGCCATGATCCCGTCGCCCATGAACTTGTCGAGCGTTCCCTCGTATTTGAACACGGTTTCGACCATGAGCTCGAAGTACTCGTTGAGCATTTCGACGAGAGTCTCGGCGGAGGTGCCCTCGCTCATGGCGGTGAAGCCGCGGATGTCGCTGTTGAAGACGTTCAGTTCGGAGACGAGCTGGCCGCCCTTTTTCACTTCGAGCTTCCCGCTGACCATTTGCTCGGCGACGTTCGGCGCGACCAAGCGCATGAACCGCTCCCGCAGAACGATCTCCTGTTCGACTTTTTTCGCCAGGATCGTGTTCTCGATGAACATCGATGCCTGACCTGCGACCGAAGTGATGACTTCGAGGTCCTTGGGTTGAAATTGGGCGAGCGCTTCGGAGTCGAGCCACAACACCCCGAGGACCTCTTTTTCATTGTCGTGCAAGAAAGGCACGACCATGGCGCTCGAGATCCGATTGAGGATCATCGACTTGCCCTTCGAGGCGGCGAAGTCCAAGGAGGCGTCATGGGTCAGCACGCCCGCCCGCTCCCGGATCACGTGGTTGAGGATGGTCGAGCTCACCTGGATGGGCGAGTCGCTGCCGTCGCGCCGTCGCGCCGCCCTCGGTTGCAGGTTTCCGTCAGTCTCGCGAAGCAAAATGACGCCACGGTCCGCCTTCGTGAACTTGAAGATGGCGAGCAAAATCTTGTCGAGCAGCTGGTCAAGGTCGCGTTCGAGACCGATGTCTCGCGTCAGCTCCCAGCTGATGCGGAGTCGCTCGTAATCGAGCCGGAGCTGTTGGGGATCGTGGCCTACGGCTTCGAACGGCACGAACCCCTTCGTCTGTGCCGCGATCTGCGTGCCGATGGCCCGCGCGGCGTCGAGCACGTCGACTCGCGTCGCGCCGGCGGGCCGGTGGATGGGCGTAGGCTCAATGGCCGGGCTACCGTGCGGGTGGGGTGGACGCGAGCTCGAGTCGTGGGAGCCGACGACTGGAACGCGACCCGCAGACGGCGAAACCGCCTGTGCGGATGCGGGCTGTGCCCGTGGCGCGGTCGATACCGCGGGCCACGAAGAGCCACCGGTCGCTGCGTGCTGAACGGCACCCGGGCCGATGGGCGGTGGAGCAAACGCCGTGCCCGACTCGTCGTCGAACCGCGCGCGCGTGGAGCCGAGGGCGATTTCGTCGCCGTGCTTGAGGTAGATCTCGCCCCGAACGCGGTCACTGTTGACGTACGTCCCATTCAAGCTGCCGAGATCCCGCAGAACGAACTGACCCTCGCGTTGCTCGAGGATGCAGTGCTCTTTCGAGACGATCTTGTCGAGGAGCTGAATGGTGTTGTTCGGGTGACGGCCGAGGCTGTTCGTGGGCCGAAGGTCGATGAACTGCTGTCCTTCGGCAGTCGTAAGGATCAGCTTCGCCATAAGGCGGTCTATGGTAGCGCGGTTTCGAGCGGAGCGAACAGCGCCCACGCGCAGCCGCACCGGGGACCGGAAAATGCTAGTCTCCCGAGGTCGATACCGCCCCTATGCCGACTCGCCGACCGAGAGCGCGCACGAAGTCCGAGCCGGCTGCGGCGCGTCACTCGAAAGCGGCCTCAGCGACTTTGCCGAATCCTTCAGCCGCCCGTAATCGGTCCACGAACGGCCGTACGGCGAACGCCGCCGCAGCGGAAAATGGCGACAGCGCCCTGTCGCGTGCCCGGGCCGCCTTCCGGGTCGGAAGCGAAGATGCCGTGATGAGGACCGACCCCGCGCTGCTGCCGGCCGATCCGCTCGAATCGCACGGCATGTTGGAACTGGTACCCAGCGTCGCCCGGAGGGCACTCGAGCTCGGTTTGAGCGCGCGGGAGCCGAGCTTTCACGTTTTCGTGGCGGCCGCACCGGAGGTCATGATCGAGGATGACATCGTTCGCTATGCCTCCCGATTCGCAAGCACGCGTCCGACCCCGAACGACATCGCCTACGTTCACGATTTCGATCATCCCGAGGCGCCCCGCCCGCTCGTGCTTCCGGCGGGCCAAGGGCCGACGCTCGTTCGAACGATGGACGCGCTCATCGATCGCCTCAAGGAACGCATCCCCACAGTGGTAGAGGGCGAAGAGTTCAAGCACGCGCAGACGCAGCTCGCCTCGGAGCTCGAAGCGAAGAACCGTGCAGTCATCCACGAACTCGAGTCGCTTGCGAAGACCTTCGGATTCGGCGTTCGTCCGGTGCACGGGGGCGTGCAGACGTTTCCCATTCTCCACGGCAAGCCCGTGAGCGCCGAACAGTTCGACGTGCTCGACGATTCGACCAAGCGCGCGCTCGCCGAATCGGAGCACAAGCTGACGCGAGAGGTGGAAAAAGCCGCCCATAACGTGCGGGCGCAGAGCGCACGGTTCGATGCCGCGCGTGAGGCGGCGTTTTCCAAGGCGGCTGCGGGCGTCATCGAGTCCGCGATGAAGGAGGTCAGCCGCTCGGTAGCGGCTCTCGGTGATCCCGTGCGTGAGTGGGTGGATCGAGTGCACGAAGCGCTCGTTGAAGACTGGGAAGATCTCGTCGAAGTCGAAGACGAAGACGAGCAAGAGAAGCGCTCGCGCGAGGAAAAGGACGATCCGGAGCTCGCGACGCGCCTGAATCGCTTCAAGGTCAATCTTCTCGTGTCGCACGAGCCAGGGGTGCCCGCGCCCGTCGTCTACGACACCAACCCCACCTATCCCAGCCTCTTCGGTTACCTCGAACGGCGTGCGCGCTACGGCGCGCTCTTGACGGACTTCACGCGCATTCGAGCCGGATCCCTGCACAAGGCGAGCGGCGGTGTGCTCGTCGTGCGCGCGGGGGACTTGCTCACCGATCCGATCATCTGGGAGCGGATGAAGCGTGTCATGCGCGAGCAGCGAATTGGTGCGGAAGATCCGCTCGGACCGCTCGGCCTGTACGCCACGTCGTTGCGGCCGGTGCCGGTCCCGATCCACGTCCGCGTGGTGCTCGTCGGCCCGCCCGAGCTCTACGCTACGCTCCTCGAAGCAGACCCGGACTTCGCTTCGCTCTTTCGCGTGAAGGTCGAAGTTGATCCGGTCATTCCACGGTCACCGAAGAGCCTGGCCGCGCTCGACGCGTACCTCATGGCCATGGCCAAGGAGCGCGCGTGGGGGCGGTTCGATCAGTCCGCTCGCGCGCAGTTGCTCGATCTGGCCACCCGTTTGGCCGCCGATCGGGAAAAACTGGCGCTGACACTGTCGCCGCTCGAGGAAACGATGGCGTTCGCCAGCGCGCTCGCGGTCGCGAGGGCGACAGGTGCGGAAGGGGAGGCCGATGGGCTGGCGAGCGAGGGAGCTGCGCGTCCGTTTCGAGCATCCATCGCTCCGCCTCCCGTGTCTGTGGTCTCCGCAGAAGACATTCAGGCGGCTTGGCTCGAGCGCCGCGAGCGTGCCGGGAGCGCGGAACGGCACATTCGCGAGATCACGCTGCGGGGAGAAGTCGCTCTCGATACCGCCGGCTGGCGAGTCGGCGTCGTGAACGGCCTGAGCGTGTTCAGCGCCGGCGATGTCGAGTTCGGCCAGCCGATGCGGATCACCGCGGTCGTCGGCATCGGGCGAGAGGGGATCATCGATGTCGAACGCGAGGCGCAACTCGGAGGGAGCATTCATACGAAGGGAGTGGCCATTCTGCGCGGTTATCTCGCGCGCATGTTCGGTCAGGAGCGGCCGCTCAGCCTTCGCGCCCAGCTCGCCTTCGAGCAGAGCTACGGCGAGATCGATGGAGACAGCGCGAGTTCCAGCGAATTGTTCGCTGTGTTGAGCGCGTTGGCCGACGTTGGAATCGATCAGGGGATCGCCGTGACCGGGAGCGTAAATCAGCTTGGCGAAATGCAGGCGATCGGCGGGGTATGCGCAAAGATCGAAGGGTTCTTCGATCTCTGCAAGGCGCGGAACCTGAACGGTGCTCAGGGTGTCCTCATCCCGAGCCCGAATCGCCCGCACCTTGTGCTTCGTGACGATGTCGCAGCGGCCGTCGCGGCCGGACACTTTCAGCTCTACGCGGTCGATCGCGCTGCGCAGGGAATCGAGGTTCTGACGGGGCTTCCAGCCGGCGAGCGCGACGCGAGCGGGCGCTTTCCTGCGTCGAGCGTGTTCGGTCGGGTCGAACGGCGAATCATCGAAATCGCCGAGAAGCTTCGGGAGGCCGAAGGGCACATTTCGCACGATGCGAGCGACGGACACGAAGAGGGCGCAGGTCCCGACCGCATCGAGGGCCATAACGCGCGCAAGCGGTGAAGCAAAGCGGTCATCCACCGTCCGCGTCATCCTTTGGGGCAGCAGCCGGTCTCTGCGAAAATGGGGAGTTCTCGAGCACCGCTTCCGGCAACTGCCGGCCGATTCCGGGCGATCCAGCTCGGATGCTATAGAACTGCCGTGCCGGATTGGTCGAACCTCCTTCGCGCCGAGCTTGCCGAGCTATCCTCGTACGTCCCCGCGGATCCCCCTGGCATTCACGTCCGTCTTGACGCCAACGAAGCCCCCGCCAACCCGGACGCTCGCGTGCGCGAGGTCGTGACTCGCGCGATCGAACGTACTCCACTCGAGCGCTATCCCGACGCACGGATGCGCGAGCTCAAAGCTCGGATCGCGGAGCGGACGCGCGCCCGTCCCGACGAGCTGCTCATCGGGACGGGATCCGACGAGGTCATCGGCATTCTCCTCTCCGCGATGGCCCAGCCACGTCCGAGAGCGGCGCAACCCGTCGTCGTCGTGCCGACGCCCACCTTCGTGATGTATCGGGTCACGGCTCGAGCGCACGGGTACAAGCCCATCGAAGTGCCGCTCGACGCGAAATGGGACCTGGACGTTGGAGCGATGGCGCGTGCCATCGAAGTGACGCGGCCCAACCTCGTTTTCATCGCGAGCCCGAACAATCCAACGGGCAATCGCATGTCCGACGATCGCATCGCCGCCGTGCTCGAAGCGGCACGCGACGCGCTCGTCGTCGTCGATGAGGCATACGTCGATTACGCCGGAGACTCGCTCCGTGCTTGGCGTTCGCGTTATCCGAATTTGGCATTGATGCGGACATTGAGTAAGGTCGGGCTCGCGGCGCTACGCATCGGATGGATCGAAGCCGACGAAGGGCTCGTCGTGCACCTCGACAAGGCGAGACAGCCATTCAATGTGAGCGCGACCAGTCAGGCCGCTGCTGCGGCGGTGCTTGCCGAAGCCTGGGACGAGGTCCGATCGCACGTCGATGCAATCGTTCGCGAACGTGAACGGGTCTCCGTAGCGTTGCGTGACCTGTCGGGGGTCCATGTCGCGCCGAGTCACGCCAACTTTTTGTGGGTGGCTACGCCTCGCCCGGCCGGGCAAGTGTTCGATTCGTTGATCAGCCGCGGTGTTCTCGTCAGGAGCTTTCACGCCGCCGGAGGTCGCCTGGCCAACCGGTTGAGGGTCACCATCGGCGCGCCGAGCGACAACGATCGGTTCATCGACGCGTTGCGCGAGGCCGTGGCGTCGTGATGCGAGGTCCCGGCGCGACGCGCAGCTCGGCGATCGCACTTTCCCTGACGCTGGTTGCCGCCGGATGTGCGCGTGAGGCGACGGTCGACCGCTCGTACGAGGGGCACCTCCTCGCGGGGCGTTTCATCGAGCCGGAGACGTACGCCGCGTTCCTTCGCGGAGCGATCGCGGAGGCGGCTGGCGACTCCGTCGAAGCTCTGACGGCGTACGCGCGAGCCGCGCGATTGGATCCGGGTGGCCCCGAAATTTGGACACGTATCGGCGCGGTCCGTTGCGCCGCAAATCCTCGCGATGCGGGTGCGGACGCAGCGTTCGAGAGGGCCCTGGCGGTTGACGACGGCGACGCGAGGGTCTGGGCCGAGAAGGCGACGTGCGCTCGTATCCGCGGCGACGAGATCGGAGCTCGCGCCGCCGCCCGCCGCGCGGTGCTGGCACCGCTCGGAGCCTCGCCCTCGCGCCCCGCGCGTCCAGACCTGGGCGAAAGCGACGAAGCCAAGGGTGACGCCCTGGTGGCGTTCACCGTCGCCGCACACCTACCGAGCGCCGCGTTGCGCGCGCTGGTCGTATGGGGCGAGAGCCATGGCGAAATCGCGCTCTGGGCGCGCGCGCTGGTCGCACTCGTGAAGATCGCGCCTTTGGAGCGCGATGAGGTCGCGCAATCGGCCGAGGCGTTGGCGGGGCTGGGCGCCGTCGGTCCAGCTCGGCTCGTTGCTGCCGCCGCGGTCGATGCGTCCGAGCAGCCACTGTCGAGTCGCTATCCCCTCGCCGCACGACTGGCGGTCGACGAAGCGATCGCGCGTCGCGATCCGCAAGCGGTGCGCGAGCGAGCGACCCATGCGCACCTGGCGCTGGACGAGGTCGCAGCGCGCGCTTGGCTCGCCGCAGACGCGGCGATGGCGCGAGAGCTTGCATCGACGTTGGTGCGCGCGGATCCGCGTGACGACGGGGCGCGAGTCGTGATCGCAGCCGTTGAAGGCGGCGCTGCGCAAGTGCCCACCCGCAAGCGTGGCGCTGGCAGCGGGCAAGTCAGTGGCGCGGCATGGATCGCCTTCGCCGGAACGCGCGTCCACTCTCGCTCGAGCGAACTCGCGCAAGCCCTCGCCGGCATGGACCACCAGCCCATCGTTGCTGGAGACGAACTGGTCGAGCGACCCGCGGCCGAGCTCGCATCGCGCGGGCTTGTCGATGCCACCGACCTGTCGGCCGATGCCGCCGTCGAGCTACGCGTGTTGCGTGGCGGGCTTCCGGGGGAGGGATGGGCCCTGCCGCCGCCGGGAGCGGTCGACGTCCGGCACGAGTATCTTGCCCTCGCTCTCGCGCAACCGTCCGGAGCACGCACGCGGGAGCTCGGCGAGCGCCTTATGCACTTGAATCCCGACGACCGCATCGTGGTCGTCGCCCGGAGTCTGGTCTTGCTCGCATCCGGCGTACCTATCCCGCCGGCGACTGCGCAGACGCTGCTGGCGCGTGACTCGGCGGATCCGCTGATCGCGGCAGCGGCGTTGCGGGTGGCAGAAAGGACGGGCGAGTACGACATCGCGAAACGCGCCCGCGCAGCACTCACGGCACTAGCGGAGGCGCGCGCGCGCCTCGGCGCTGTCGGCGTCGGCGGACTCGACCAGGCGCCCCGCACTCGAACTCCGCGGGCGGATGGAGTCGCGGGTCATTTCGGAGCCGTCACGGAATGACGTGCGAAGGGCTGCCTCCGGGCGCGTGGGCGTCGGGCGAGTAGGTCAGAACGATGTCGACCTTCTCGACGACATGGGCTCGGACGTCGATGTCCAGCTGCCGCTCGTTCCGGATCGCGTTGAGGATCGCGCCGACCTTCACACTCGTGGCGGGTACCCCGTCGATGCGATAGTGCCCGCTTAGGTCGGTTACGGTATGCAGCGGGTGGCGCAAGACGTAGATGTCCTCTGTGACGAATGACTGCATTCGATCCGCCATCAGGAAGTGTCCGGGCGACGGCGGATAGAGCTTAACGGGATCGCCGCTGCGTCGCGGGGGAGCGATCATGATCGCCGGCTGAAACGTTCCTTCGAGGTAAGGCGCAAATGGATACTTGGAGTCGTTCGCAATCTCGAGACGCTGACCGAATGTGATCGCGATAGCGCGCTGGGGGTACCCGCAGTTTGCGCTAATCGTCACGCTGGCGACGGGGTTCTTGTCGGGCAAGTAGTAGCCGGCGTATCCCGTCACGACGACGACGGCGTCCGCCAGGGGGCGCAAACCTTGGTCGTTGACCGGCCCGGCGCGGAAAAGCTTTGAGTAGGTATCGATCCCCGCGGGGCAAGTTCGAAAGTCGAGCATCGGAACCTCGGGCGCGGTCGGTCCTTTCACGAACACGAACCCCTCGACGCTTCCGGTCGGGCCGTCGTATGGCGGTAGCTTTGCAGGGTTGACTTGAGCTTCGACACTACTGCTCGGAAGGGGAAGGGCATTCGGAGGACTGGTGACCCGTGCTTCCGAAGAGCCGCCAGAGCCGCCCGAGTCGCCGCTGGAGAGCTCTGCGCCGGGACGGCGGCAGCCAACCGTACAAGCGGCCGTACCAACGAGGATGGCGATGACGATGGCGGAGGAACACATGAGAGAACACGTGCAAGCTCTGCGCGAGCGGCATCGTCCTCTCATCCCTTGGGTCCGAAGCTGGCCGCGTCGACGGCGGCGTCGAGGTAATGCGTTGGCGTGAGTCCGAGTGCCAGCACCAGCACGGCACTCACCAGCAGGGCGGCTGTCACGTAACCCGATCGCATTGGACGGGCAACCGCTGCTCCGGCGGCCGGCTCTCTCATATACATGTAAACAAGGACTCGCAGGTAGTAGTATGCGGCAATGACGCTGTTGACGAGAGCGATGAGGGCTAACCAATAAAGCCCACCGTCGATCGCGGCCCTGAAAACGAACCACTTGCCGAAGAACCCTGCAGTAGGCGGAATTCCGGCGAGCGATAGGAGAAACAGCGAAAAAGCGAGTGCGACGGCCGGGTTGCGCTTTCCGATGCCGGCCAAGTCCTCGAACGTGACGGCCTCACGGCCGTAGCTGCCACAGAGAACGAGCGTCCCGAAGGCGCCAGCGGTCGACACCGCGTACCCCAGCAGATAGTAGAGGACGCTCGCCGTCGCCTCGGCAGGCACTCGTCCGATGGCTGTTACACCGACCAGCGCGTACCCCGCGTGCGCGATGCTTGAGTACGCGAGCATGCGCTTGGCCGACTCCTGCCGGCCGGCGACGAGGTTCGCGACCGTCATCGTCACCGCCGCCAGTCCGGCGACTACGGGAGGCCATCCGCTGCCCCACGACCTCCACGCTTCGTCGCTAACTGCCAGCAAGAGGACGCGGAGAAGCATCGCGAACGCGGCTGCCTTCACCGCGACGGCCATGAATGCCGTCGTGGGCGTCGGCGCCCCTTCGTAAGCATCGGGCGCCCAAGCGTGAAACGGGACGGCGCTCACCTCAAAGAGAATCCCGACGAGGACCAACGCGACTCCGATGACGAGCATCGGGCTGCGTCCGGCGGCCGTATGGGCTGCTGCGCCGATCCCCATCAAGTCGGTATGCCCGGTGGCCCCGTAGATCAGCGCGAAGCCGTAGAGGAGGACGGCTGCGGCGAACGATCCGAGCAAGAAATACTTGAGCGCGCCCTCGGCCGCGCGTGGGCTGGAGCGGCGGAACGCAGTCATTGCGTACGCACCAATGCTCATGGTTTCGAGGCCGAGAAAGAGCGTGAGCGCGTCGCCGGCCGACACGAGCGTCATGGCGCCGACGGTCGCGAAGAGCAGCAGCGCGTAAAATTCGCCGCGATCGATGCGATGCTCCCGCAAGTAGCCGCCCGCAAGCAGAGCGGCAATGCCGGCGCCAAGGCAGAGCAAGATGTCGAAAAATAGCGTGAAATCATCGATGATCAGCCATGGTGAGACCGATTCGATGCCGCTGAGGTGCTCGACCCCGAACAGCCACACGACCCCAGCCGCAGCGCCGCCTGCAAACAGAATGACCGCGGCGCCGAGAGCAAAGCCCGAAAGATGGGTGGAAAAGGCCTCGACCATCATCAAGGCAAGCGCGCCAAGACCGACGACGAGCAGCGGGGAGAGTGCGAGAGCGATCGTCATGGCGCGTCCTCAGTGCGCGCCGCCGGCCGGAGCAGGAGACCCGACGCGGGGGTCCTCCGGGCGGGGCGGCGCGAGTTTCAGCGGTCCCTCGTAGAATCTTGGGCCCGGATTCGCGTCCAACCGGGCCTCGACGTCGTCTTGAACGCGGGCGGCTGCGCCCTTGATCTGGGCGAGAAAGATATTCGGAAATAGCCCGATGACGAAAATCATCATCGCCAGCGGAGCAACGGCTACGAGCTCGCGCGGTGACATGTCGTGAAGGTGTCGGTTCTCCTCTTTGGTGATTGGACCGAAAAACATCTTCTGGACGACCATCAGCATGTAGACGGCACCGAGAATCACGCCGATGGCGGCGCCAGCCGCCTGGATGCCGGCGAAATGCCCGAGTGCTTTGGACGCGAACGCGCCGGTGATCACCATGAATTCACCGATGAAGCCGTTGGTACCCGGCAATCCGATGCTCGCGAGAGTCGCCACCATGAATAGTGTGGCATAGACCGGCATCGGCTTGGTCAGGCCGCCGAATTGATCAATGTTGCGCGTATGGCGCCGATCATAAATAACGCCGAAAAGGAGAAATAGCATTCCGGTCGACACGCCGTGGTTCACCATTTGAAGAACGCTCCCCTCGACGGATGCTTGCGTGAGCGCGAAGAGGCCCAACATGACGTATCCGAGATGAGCGACCGACGAGTAGGCGATGAGTCGCTTGACGTCCTGCTGTTTCCACGCGCATAGCGCCCCGTAAAGGATGCCACCCAAGACCGCTACTCCCGCAAGGTTGGCGGCGAACTCCCTGCTTGCCTCCGGAAACAACCCGATCGCGAATCGCAGGTACCCGTACGTTCCCATTTTCAGCATGACGGCCGCCAAGATGACGGACCCAGCGGTGGGCGCTTCGGTGTGCGCATCGGGAAGCCATGTATGCACCGGGAACATGGGCACCTTGATCACGAACGCCAGTGTGAATGCCGCCCAAAGCCAAATTTGCAAGTGGCGCGGCAGGACCAGGCGTTTCAAATCG
>JBEKOY010000115.1:0-16794 GCA_049521295.1 Polyangiaceae bacterium
CCCCGCCTTGGCCGGTCGGGAATTTCACCCGCGGACGGTTACGTGAGGTTTCCGCTCTTACATGTCTTCCTCCTCACCCAGGCTTCGCCTGGCGCACTTGAAAGCGCCGTCCCAATTGGTCGACGCCGCGGAAGATCGGTCCCTCCTTGATCCCCGCGGCGTCGAGCCACGCGCGGAGCGCGCGCACGGCGCAGAGCGAGGGGGCGGACGCGTGGGGGATGTCCTTGTCGAAGCCCTTGGCCTCCTGATCGCGCTTCGAGCGCCGCACGTGGACGAGCAGCCCTTCGCGCTGCTCCTCGACGTCCGCGACGTCCAGGGCGACGAGCTCGGAGCGTCGGCACGCGCTCGACCACCCGAGCGTGAGCAGCGCGCGATCGCGCAGCCCCGCGAGGTCCTCGCCGAGCGTCGCGACGAGCGCCGCGAGGTCGCCGTCGCCCACGGGCGCCTTCTTCGACGCCGGCGACGTCCCGAGCTTGCGGCGGATCCCCGCCATCGTCTCGCGGATGGCAGGCTCGCCGCGTTGCCACACGTGGTTGCGCGAGCGGTGCTCGTGCGCGATCCCGGCGAGCGTGCGCTCGATCGTCGAGACGGCGGCGCCGGCGTCGGCGAGCGCCGCGAGGTAGACCGCGATCGTCGCCGGCGCCGCAGGGCACGAGACGAGACCGCGCGAGATGCACCACCCGTCGAAGCAGGCGAAGCTCGAGCCGTACGCGCGCCGGGTGCTCTTCGCCTTGCCTTCGGCGATGTAGCGTCGGGCGCTCTCAACAAGCTGCTCGATCGGCTCAACATCCGTGGGGGTGCGTCGGGCGAGGGGGGCGGGCATGGGGTCCTCGGGGGGCCGGAGGGTGGGGTCCGAGAAAGTAATATTCTCGGACACGAGGCCAGCGCCCACCGCGAGGGCGGTTCGCCGGTCGTTGATGTTGAGTGTATTACCGTCGATGGCGTGACGCCATGGAGGAGCCGGACGGGGTGGCGTCGCGTCCCTCAGCGGCGACCGACTCGCGCTCCGCATCTCGGCGGCCCGCGCTCCACACGAGGCTACGCCCCGCTCGCACGATCGCCAGGCCCGTCGCTCGGAAGGTGAGCCGGAAGCCCGAACAGCGGAAAGAGCTTAGGCGAGGCGAACCGTGTCATCTCCGCAATGAGTCCCCCACGAACCGCGATCACGTTGATTGCCGCCGCCTCGTACTCCACGTCGCGCCTCATTGGCCGCGCATAGATGGCGGCAGCGAGCCCCCCATTCGCAGCGAGCGGCACGCACCGGAACTCGCGCGCCTCTGCTGGCAGGATGCTCGCGAGGAATCGGCGTACGGCATCGCGACCTGCGAACCACTCCGGCTGTGGCGGCATCGAGAGTCTCACGTCGTCGGCGAGTAGCGCGGTGAAGGCGTCGAGATCGCCGCCTTCCCAGGTAGTGATGTAGCGCCGGAGCAGGACCTCATCCTCGGAGCTAGGGGCCTCCGGCGTCGCGTCGTCATCCCCCCGCGCCTCGACGCTCTTGCGTGCGCGCTGAAGGAGAGAGTTCACGGAAACGATGGTCGTCTCAAGGAGCTCGGCCGTCTCCTGAGGTCTCCACTCGAGCACGTCGACCAAGATCAGCGCCGCGCGCTGCTTCGGTGGCAAGAACTGCAATGCGGTGATGAAGGCGAGGCCGATACTCTCGCGCAAGGAGACTCGCGCGTCCGGGCGCTCGGCGGCATTGTCAGCCGCCTCGAGCAGCGCGTCAGGGGCCGGCTCGACCCAGAGGCGTTCCTCCGCCGGGGAACCGAGTCGCGGCTCGGTGTTCGGCGAGGGCGCGACAAGGTGCGGCAGCGTTCGACGACGACGGGTCTTCAGAAAATCGAGGCATGCGTTTGTCGCGATCCTGTAGAGCCAAGCCCGCGTCGCGCCAGGCGACCTGAGCTCGTCCTGCCGTTGCCATCCTCGAAACAGGGCCTCCTGGACGATCTCTTCTGCGTCCTGCAGTGAACCGAGCATCCGGTAGCAGTGAAGGGTGATCGAGCGCCGGTGCGGCTCGAACACCGTCCGGAAGGACTCCTCGCCGGCACTGCCTGCCATGAAAAAGGAGGATGCCACATCGGACCCTCCCGTTGCCGGCCGATGATTTCTGGACCGTCGCGCCGTCTAGCAACAGGAACCATGAAACCGAGGGCTTTCTGCGCGAGTAGGGCTCTTGCCCGGTGCTCGGTCCGCCTGTCAACGGGGGACGCGCGTGGGGCCCGAGGTTTCGTCCAAAGCCCGCGATGATTTCTTGCAGGCTGCGCCGTCATACGGATCAGGACACCCAGTCGCGAAAGCCAGTCTAGCTACTCACCCAACATCAAGGAGATCGACCAATGTGTGTACTCATGATCGCTGAGCAACCGAACATGGACAAGGGGACCTATGCGTCGATGCTGGAGCAGTTGATGCCGTTGCTGCGTTCGGCGAAGGGCCTCAAGTCCCACGCCGGAGGTCCCAGTCCCGCCGGCGGGACGCGCATCGTCGAGATCTGGGAGTCTAAGGCGGACCAGCAGAAGTTTTTCAACGAGAACCTGAAGCCCCATCTCCCGCCTGGACTTGTACCTGACCTCACGTACTACGAGCTTCACGCCGAACTCACTCGATAGCTGTCCGCGCAGCTGGCTCTCTCCGCACGCAAGAGCGTCGGGGCGCTCCGGAGCGACGACGCGGCGCCGGAGGCCCCTGAGCTACGAGGATACGGCTCTGCTGCGGGTAGCGCGTTCGGCCGGCCGCCGGATGAGGGGAGTACGCGCTTTCGTGCCGCAGGCATATCCGATAATCCTGCTTTATCGACGCGAGGAAGACGCCGCCCTTCTCGAGACGTCCGCCGCGTCGCCAGAGGTTGAACGCGCCGAGCAGCAGCGGCGATCACGTCCGTCGTGCCTGCTCATGGCACCGCCAGACTCACGAAGCGCGTCGTCCGCGATCACCTCGCGTTCGGTATCGGGGGAGTTGCCTGCGCCGTGGGAGGCGGCTGCTTCGCGGCTCCATCCCCATCCTGAACAAACAAGCTCCGTTTCGCGTCGCCGCGCATCGTAGATAGGTCCAGGTATTCATTCCATCTATCGATCTTGCCATCCTTGTTGAGGTGCATCGTGAGACAGATCGGCATGGCAATCTCGGTCCCGGCGGGTGGAGAGCCGGTGATCGTCGCATGTTCCGGGATGGTGGCCCGATGCAGGTACTCGATGCAGAGCTGGTCGTCGCTCCAGAACAGATTCGTCACCTCCATGTGAAGAGCCTTCGTGTGAAGGCGGCCAGCCATGGCTCTCTCTGCGGCCTTTCGGTACTGCTCGAGCCCGCTGAACTTCTCGCCGGTTGCCATGAACGTCCAGACGATGTCCTTGTCCATCAGCTTCACGACGCCATCGAGGTCATCCCCGAGAAAGACCATCTTGAACTTCTCGACGAAGCTCTTCATTGACGTGCGGCCACCGATGTCGGGTTGCGATGCAACGATTGGGTTTTGCATTTCCATTCTCCTTCTATCCTGCGATCAGAGAGGCGATGAACTCGAGCGCTGGCCCCGGGTGGGCCAACCGCGACCCAGCCATGCAAGACGAGGCCCGCGTCGACCAGTAGCGCTGCAACGCCGGAGCCCTCTGGCACAAGACCGGCTTTGACCCAGGAAAGTCGTCCACGCTCTATACGAAATCAGCAAATTGTATAATGTCGGGTCTCGCAAGAAGCCCTCAGTGTGGCGTTTTGCGAGGTGTCCGTGGGCGAATGCGCAACGAGCGTCGGCGACCCGGGCATGTTTCATCCCCGGTCTCGGCCGTCACGCTCGCACTCGGCGCGCGCGCGGCCTTCGTGGGGCGTCGCTCTCAGGTCGAGGACCCTTGGGCTGGATGCCTGCGAGCAGTGAACGGATTCCGAGCTCGAAGACGTCGTCCCAGCACCAGCGGTCGACTTTCGCGGCCACGGGGGCGAGGCTCGCGTATCGGCCCGGCGCGCGCACCGCGAGCTCCCTCGCGAGCGCGAAGCGTCTTGCAACCACTTCTCCGTCGGCCATCATGGCGCGTTCGAACTGCACGCTTCCCTATCTTGCTGCACGGCGGAATGGTCGAGGTCCAGCCGTTCTGGGAGGGTGTTCCGGGGATGAAGCGATGAGCGGAGGCCGACACGTCCCCCGCTTTCCGCGCATCAGGCGAAGGAGGAGCCCGGCTCCTTCAGGAACGCGAGCTCCTCGGCCGTCGAAGGGCGGCCCAGGATCGCGTTCCGGTGGGGGAAACGTTCGAAGCGACGGATGACGTCGTCGTGCCGCTCGGCGGCGCGCAGGCTCTCGACGTCCCCATTGGCACCGAAGAGCGCTACGCCGCGCTCCTGATCGGTGAGCTGCTCGCTGTGCATGAACGGCATGTAGAGAAAGGTCCGTTCGTCCATCGACATCGCGCCGTCGTCGCCGCGGGCGAGCGCCTCGCGCGACGCCGCAAGGGCGCGAACATCGCTCCGGTAGGTCCGGGGATCGCCTCGGAACATGTTGCGCGAGAACTGGTCAAGGACGATCACGTACGCGAGCGCACCGGCGGGCGTCTCGCGCCAGTCCTCGTGCTTGCCGTCCACCGTCTCGGCATGGAGGGAGCCGAAACGCCGACGAATCTCCCAGTCGAAGTCCGCGCCGCCCCTCCACCAGCGCTCGCGGTGCGAAAACCAGAAAGTGAGTACCTCGTTCATGGGCGCGTCATGGGCAGGGCCTTCATCGCCTGCACGACCTGCGCGGCCTGTTCGGACCGGGCCGACTCGTGAAAGTGAATCGCGCGCCAGCCCTCCGGAGCTCGGCGGAAGATCATGGTGATGTGGCCGATGGGCTCGTATTTCGTGGAGCGCCCCGTGAGCATGACGCTGGAGCGGGAGGTGAAGAAGACGACCGCCGTGTCACCGAGCACGTCGATCTTCACGTCATGGAGCTCCTTCGACAGCACTCTGTCCAGGTGCTCGGGAAGAGCCGCGAGGTAGCGCTGGATCGCGGCCCAGCCGTGGATGGGCTCGTCCTTCTCCTGGGCGACATAGACTAGCGGTTCGTGCTGGCGGTCCCACACGGATGCGAGCTGCTCCGGATCGAGACGAAGAAAGCCGAGGCGGTGGGTCTCGACGGCGGCGGTGACGGCGCGCCGAGCTTCGTCCTCGTCGGGGGTCGACCGTCTTGCAGAGGCAGTGGTCGCGGCGTGCTGGACAGGTGCGATCATGGCGGGCCCTTTCGGGCGTGTCCTCGAGTCGAGGCGCGCACAAGTATGCAAGACCGCAGCCGCGGGGACCCGGGTCAGGATGGGGTTCGCTGCGCGCGAGCGCGACGCTTGGGCGCAGCCTTGGGGCGCGCGCGTCTGGCCTCGATGCCGGCAAGCAGCGAGCGGAGTCCTCGCTCGAAGGCGTCGTCCCAGCTCCAGCCAATGAGCTTCGGTGCCGCGGCCGCGAGGGTCGCGTGCCGTCCAGGCGCCCGCACAGGGAGCTCTCTCAGGCGGTCCAGGAGTCTCGCACAACCGTCGCCGGCGCCCATCATGGTGCGTTCGCACAGCGCGCTCCCGACGGCGAAGCTCATCGCGCACCAGTAGGCGGAGAACGCGTCCTCCAGAGCCAGCCCGTCTTCGAGCATGAGCCTCACGCTCTCGTCGATGAAGCCGAGGCCCGCCGAGGCGGGGCCGGTGTGGTACGCGAACACGGGCGTCCAGTTGGGGCGCTCGTGCATGACTCGATAGAGTCCCCGGGCCAATCCCTCAAGCATCGACTGCCAGGTCTGCCTGGAGATTGTCTCCGCGCCGACGTGCACGAAGAAGATCCGCTCGCGCATGCCCGCATAGAGCGCGGTCTTGTCCGAGAAGTACGCGTAAAGAGCCATCGGCGTGGCGCCGACCTCCGTCGCGATCGCGCGCATCGTCAGGGCGCCGAAGCCGTCGCGATCAGCGAGCGCGAGCGCGGCGTCCATCACCGAGTCGCGGCTCAACGTTCCCCTCGCGCTTTGTTTCCTCATGTCTTTCCGCTTGCCAAACGGTAGCCGAACGAGGCGCCTCAGCGAAGCAGAAGCCAGCCGCCGACCAGGGCCGTCGTAGCGCCGCAGAGTCGCAACGAGGTGGCTCCCCTCGAACTCTCGAGTGCCAGCAGAGCGGCGACGGCGCCCATGACGTGGAGGCCGGCGGTGGTCACGAGGAAACCTGCGACATACGACGCCTGGCCCACCGCGCCGGCGACCTCCTTCCCGTGTGCAAAGCCGTGGTACGTCCCGAACAGCGCGACTGCGGCACCGGCCACCACGGGGGCGACTCGCTGCCCGGCGGCGATCGCGCAACCCAGGACCACGACGGAGAGCGCGATGGCGCCCTCGACCCACGGCAACGGTAGCCCGGCGATCCCCAGGGCTCCCCCGAGCGACATGAAGGCGACGAACGCGGCTGGGACGGCGGCGATGGCCCTTCCTCCGAGCTGGGCGCTCCACGCGCCGACTGCGAGCATCGCGAGGAGGTGGTCGAGCCCGGTGAGCGGGTGAGCCAGACCGCTGGCGCCGAAACCATGGGCGAACGCGGCGCGCGCATCGAGGAAGACGGCGAGCAGGATCGGGGCCGCGACCATCGCGCGGGAGTCGAGTCGCGGGTTCCGACGTGCCACGAGCTAGGCCTCCGCCGCTTCCGCAGCTCGATGGTCCTTCCGGATGCGCCAGACCGCGTAGACCGCGGGAATCATCGGAAAGAGGGCAGTCCACATGCCGGGGACGTAGTGGTAACGACCGCCTTCGAGGAAGGGGAAGACGAGCAGGTGCGTGGGCTCGCCGAGGATCATGCCGACGAGCATGAACCACACGATGAAGTTCCCGAGCGGATGGCGGAGCCACAGTCCGATCCCACCGAGGATCCACACCATCGGGCCGACGAGGACGATGAGGAGCACGTAGTCGTGCTCGGACCAGTGCGAGTGAAAGATCGCCGCGATGCGGGTGCAGAAGTCGAAGAGGTACTCCTCGCCGACGTGGACCATGAACAGCGAGAGCATCAACAGATACGCCGGGAGAATGACGCGGGGGTCGGCAGGCCTCTTCGCGGTCGTCTTCAGCCAGCCGACCATTCCGCCCATCATCGAGCCGACGATGATGCCCACCGGGCCGAAGCCCGCCTGGATGTAGAGGGTGGTGCCGTATGTCGCGACGAACGCGACGATCAACAGGATCCACAGCCCGCGCTGTCGCGGGGTCATGGCTTCACCGGCTCGGGGAGCGCGCCGGAGAAAGACGCCAGCCTCCAGGCTCCGAGCGCGCCGAGGATCAACGAGGGGAGGCACGCCGCGGTCGCCGTGGCGATCCCCAGCGCGTCGGGCAGCTGGAGGGCGAGCACTCCCTGGAAGACCCCGGCCACGAGGCTCCAGACGAACAGCAGCCACGCCATGTAGTCCCCGACAGGCCGTCCTCGCACGAGAAAGAAGCCGCCGAGCAGGAAGAGCGCGGGAGAGCCGATCGCGAAGACCACGACGAGAGTCCGCTCGTTGAAGACAAAACCGGGCGCGACCCACCCCCGGGCGACCTGCATCACGAGGTCAGGGGCCCGGCTACGCCACTGCGTCGCGTGCTCGAGCATGAGCGCCACGATCGCCGCGATGTAGAGGACCGTCCCGCGAGCGGGCTCTCCGGGACGGCGGAACGAGGTTTTCAGCCATGCGAGCAGGGCCACCGTGGCGGAGCCGACGATCGGCAAGGCGAACAGGGGGCCCATCTCGACCTGGATCGCGGCAGCCGCCGTGGCGATGCAGGCGACGACGGTGAAGAGAGCGACCAAGCGCGGCTCCACGCCGTCGAGCTTCTCCGCTTCGACGCTCACGTTCCACCCGGGGGAGCGCTCTCCGGCCCGAACCAGGTCGTCAACGCGCGGCGGAGCCGCCTCACCGAGTCGTCGACAGCTTCGTGCGCGGAGGCGTCCCACGCGACGTACCCGTCCGGACGGATAAGGAGCGCATCCGCGGGAGGAGGCCCCTCACATCGGGCTGCCACCACGTCCACACGATCGGTCCGGCCCGTCGCGGCGTCGCGGAGGGCCGCCCGGTCTGCCAGATCGAGCAGGACACCGCGACCACGGTGCCTAAGCCGGGGAACGCGGGTCTTGCCCGCCGGAGTGACCAGCGCAAGGTCTGGCGCCCAGTGGCCGAGGAGAGGGTGCCGTTGAGCCTCGCCGGGCTCCATCTCGTAATGGACGTCGACGCTCGTGATCATCTCGAGAATGGTTCGGTACCCGCCGCCGTACTCCACCGTCACCGCCGACAGCAGCACCACCCGCTGCACGCGCTGCTCGACCGCCAGTGACAGTAGCTCGGCAGCGGCGTCACCGAGGGTGCCCGGGTTGAGGAAAAGGGACTCGACGCCGCGCAGCGATGACGCCAAGGTCTTCGGTTGGGACGGATCACCGACCACCACAGAGACGCCGCCCGGCAGCGCCGCGGTAGCTCGGTTGCGCGTGATCCCCCTCACCTTTTGGCCGTCTGCAAGGAGCAGGTCGACCAGCTCGCGACCGACTTTCCCCGTCGCTCCGGTGACCAGGATCACTGCAGGCCCTCTTGCAGGTGACTCGTCGGTCGCGTACCAGCCACTGATTTCGCTGAGGCCATGCCGACGATCCGGCGAACATGCACGCCGCCCTCGAGCTCATCGAGCAGGAACTGGGCGACATCCGCGCGGCTGACGAAGATGCCACCTCGTGGCATCCGATCATCCTCAACGCCGTAGCGCCCGGTCAGGGGACCGTTTGTCAGCGTCGGCGGCCGCCAGGCCGCTCGCGACCACGACGCGCTCCATCTCGGCCGAGTCCTTGGTGATGTTTCGCAACAGAGTCTTGCGGAACAACCAGAACAAGGGCCCCTGGCTCTCAAAGAGTACAGCGACCGAAACGATCAGTAGTCGGCGGATGCCGGCGGCCTGCATGGCGGCCATGGTACTGCGCGCTGAGTCGCTGTTGATCGTCGTGGGCCCCGCCCCGGGGGGGCCGAGCGCAGACAGCACTGCGTCGTGGCCGGGGAGAGCGGCGCGCAGGTCAGCGACGCTCCGCGGGTCACCGCTCATCACCGTCAGGTTTTCCCGCGGGTCGCCCATCTTCTCCGGCGAGCGCACGAAGGCCGTTACGGTGTGGCCACGCTGCAGGGCCTGATCGACCATCGCGCGGCCGATGCCGCCGGTCGCACCCAGGATGAAGAGTCGTTTCGACGTCACAGCTCGGATCGGGGTCATGCAGGCACCTCTTGGGCTGAACTGGTCTCTTGAATCGCGTCGTTCGCTTGGGGCCATGACACCCACTGCCGCCTCGGCCGGCTGTAGAGGGCAGGAATCAGCGCACGAAGGCCAGCCGGAACGGGATCAACCCCAATAGTCGCGCAGTGGACGGGCCGCTCGATCCTCGTTCCTCGGGCTTAGGCATGACGTGGCTTTCCTTCGACCAACTGTTTCGGCGTCGCCGGTTCGCAGCCGAAACCCGTTGGCATCCCGAACAGTCGCAGGCGCACGTGATCGAGCACCCGATCGGGCAGGACTCGCGGAAGCGTAACCAAGAGGGTCGCGCCGGCGCCGACGGGATAGCGCACGCGCGGTCTTCGCGCGGTGAGCGCGTGATGAACCGCCTCAGCGACGACCTCGGGCGCGCTCCCCTTCGCTTCGCTCGCGTAGACGCGCCGCGTGAACTCGCGCAGCTTGTCGCCGTACCGCGCCGCCCCCTCGGGCGGCAGCGCGCGGATGAGTCGCTCGACGTCGCCGAGTGTCTTGTCCGCCGCAGGCGTGTTGATCGATCCAGGCTCGATGAGGCAGACGTGAATGCCAGAAGCGCGCAACTCGAGTCGGAGCGCGTCGTTCAGAGATCGGAACGCGCTCTTCGAGCCGCACAGCGCACCGCCGAAAGGGATCGCGATGTGGCCGCCCACGGAGCCCATGTTCACGATCCGACCCCGCCCTCGTCGGATGAGGGGAAGAAACGCCTGCGTCACGGCGATCTGCCCGAAGACATTGACCTCGAACTGCCGCCTCAGCACCTCCGTGCTCATGTATTCGACGGGAGCGGTGGTGCCGATACCTGCGTTGTTGACGAGCCCATCGAGGCCGCGCTCTCCCAGCGCCCCACCGACCCGCTCCAAGGCTCCGGCGATCGTCGCGCCGTCGGTCACGTCGATCTCGATCGGCACGACACCGTCTCCGACCTCTTGGCGCAGCCTCTCACCGTCCTTCACCTTTCGAACGCCGGCGAAGACGCGGAACCCGTGCTTGGCGAGGAATACGGCGCACGCTCGCCCGATCCCGCTCGATGCGCCCGTGATGACGACGCACCTCTCCGCCTGCTCGGTCATTGTTGCTCCTAAGAGTCGCTTCGGCGTGACACTCTGCATCGCAGTCATGCGGGCACACGGCCAGGCTGTCCGGTCACTCGCTTCACGGTCTCCATGGAAGACGAAGCAGCACGGGAGCTCGTACTTGGCGACGGTCGGGTGGATCTTGAGCGAGCCGAAGTCCGCTTCTGAGGCTGAGCACTCATGTTCTGCACTCCTCGTGCGCCCGGTAGCAAACCCCAGGGCCTGGCCTGCGGTGACGCGCCGTTCCGGTCGCTGCAAGAAGGGGCCCGTCTCGGTGATCGGCGCCGCGCCGGGCCGTCCAAGTGCGGCCCGTGGCATGGAACCGGCTTTGACCGAGGAAGTCGCCCAGCGCGCTATACGAAATCGACATCTTGTAGATAATCCGTCATTGCGAAATGCCCTCGGTGTGGCGCTTTGCGAAGAGCCGGCGGGGCGAATGTGTGTGCCGGATCTTGCCGGGGGCCTCGATGCTGTGCCCGTGCCCGGGGTGAGGAAGAGCGCCTCGGCGCCGCTCAGGGCCGACGCCAGCGTCTGCTGATCAGGTGCGAGACGACGTCGTCCCGCGGTGCGACCGCGGCGCCTCGATCCGAAGCATCCTTCAGACGAGGCCCGATCGGCCCACCGCGAGTACCAGGCAGAGGACGGCAATCGCCAGGGGCGGCGCGAGCGGCTCCTTGCGGGCAAGATGAATCCTCGCGGCGCCGAGCATCAGAATGGCGAGGCACACCGCGGCCACCGGCGTCAAAACCGTCGCGATGCTGGTTGCCCACGGCACGATGAGGCCAATGGCGCCGACGACCTCCGCTGACCCGATGAACTTGATCTGCGTTTCGCTGAAATCGGCGGCCCAGGCCATCTTGAAATCAGAGACGAGCTGGGCCTTCGACTTGGCGAACTTCATCCCGCCGCTTGCCAGCATAGACAAGGCGAGTAGACACTGCAGGACCCAGAGGGCGATGTTCATGACGGTGCTCCTTTCGAGTAGGTAACGTGGAGCCGCGAGAGCAGCAGGCGCATCGGAGCGCAGGCGCCCCCGAAGCACGGCGGCCCACCCGGCTGCTTCGGCGGGGCGCTGCCCCTCGTCGCGCCGGCAAGTGACCCGAGGGCAGGCCGTCGTTTGTCATGGCCTTAAATCAAGCACCGCCTTGCCACTTGGCAGGTCAACAGGGACGGACACCTGGACGTGAGCGATCCGCCACCCGCCGTTGGTCTTGAGGAAGCAAGCGGTCCAACGCACCCAAAGATCCGATGTTCTGCCGTTCTTCGTCGTTCCGTTGAGCCTATTGAAGCTGTGACTGAATGCCACGTCATCGCCCGCGGTGATGCTCAGTTCACGAATCTCGTACCGGATCGCGTCCTGGAACAATTCGAAGAGCCCCTGCCAGACCTTCCTGAAAGCCTCGGTGCCCTTGTATTGCAGGGGGGGGCCGACGTCGAACGCGACGAGCTCCGGGGCATAGACAGACATGACTCCGTCGATATCTTTGGCGCTGATCGCTCGCACGAAGCCGTCGACCAGTTCTCGGATTTCCGCTTCGCTGTTTGTCATTATCTCCTCTGCGGCCATGGTGGTGTGTGGGCTTGTGATTGCGTTGTGGGCGCTGCTTCATCGGGCAGGGCTGCATGGGTCGAGCCAGCGCTCATGGCAACGGCTTCATCTGCATGAGGAGCACGATCAGCGCGACCGACGCGCACATCGCCCATCCCCCTCGCTCGACCTGACCAAGCGCTTTATCGCGCGCGCCACCTGGCGCGAACCCCCGGCGAAGCGCGACGTTCGTGCGCACGACGGTGACTCCGAGGAAGACGAACACCACGATCGATGCCTGGAACCAGCCCGTGCGGTGAAACGCACCCGCAGCCGAGAGGTCGAGGAGCCCACCGGTGAGGACCATCACAGTCAGACCTACCCGCGTCGCGAGCAGAAGCGCGCCCAGGATCCGCTCGACCCCGGCGAGGTCCCGCGCCGAGTGTCGTGCCATGCGGGCCGTGAGTGGTATGGCCCCCACGAGACCGACAGCGAGCACGGCCGTAAGGACATGAAATCCCATAGAAACCACGTAAAGCACCGTGAACCTCCATGTTTGGTTGCTGGCGGCCCGGTAGGGCTCGATTGCTCCGCCACCCGTCACATCAGCCCCCTGTCGCGGGTCTCACGTGCATGACCCTGCACGACGAAGGAACGTGACCGATGGATGAGCGCAAGTGGCTGACGGAGCGGTTCGAGGAGCGGCGGCCTCGTCTGCGAGCCGTCGCCTATCGCATGCTGGGCTCGCTGAGCGAGGCCGAGGACGCCGTCCAAGAGGCCTGGCTCCGGCTCAACGGAACGGCCTACGGTGAGGTCGACGATCTGGGCGCTTGGTTGACGACCGTCGTCGCCCGCATCTCCCTCAACATGCTCCGTTCACGCAAGACACGGAGCGAGAGTCACGTGCCCGAGCCGATCGTCGACCGTGCCGACGGAACGAGCCCGGAGCACGGAGCGCTGTTGGCCAACACCGTCGGGCTTGCGCTGCTCGTGGTGCTCGAGACCCTCGCGCCGGCCGAACGCGTCGCGTTCGTGCTGCATGACATCTTCGGGATGCCGTTCGAGGAGGTCGCGCCCATCGTCGAGCGCACCCCCGATGCGGCTCGCCAGTTGGCCAGTCGCGCGCGCCGCCGCGTTCAGGCACGCAACGCTACGCCTGACGCCGACGTGCAAGTTCAACGAAGCGTGGTCGACGCCTTCGTCGCGGCGGCACGTGACGGTGACTTCCAAAGGCTCGTCGCACTACTCGACCCGGATGTGGTTCTTCGGGGCGACGGAGGTGCGCTGCGGTCAAACGGGTCGGGCGAGCTCCGCGGTGCGGAGCAGGTAGCTCGTAGCGCGCTGACTTTCTCGCGCCTCGATCTGCTCAGGCTCCCGGTGCTCGTCAACGGCGCCGCGGGGTTGGTCTGCATGCTCGACGGGAAGCCGTTCTCGGTTATGGCGTTCACCGTCCGCGGCGGGAAGATCACGGAGATCGACATCCTTGCCGACCCTGAGCGGCTCAGCCAGCTCGATCTGACGGTGCTAGACCGCTAGTGCGTCGCGCGTCTTCGAGTTGCGCAGCGCATGTGAAGTCCTGGCGGCTCGCCGAGCGTTTACCGCACGCCAGCGGAGCCTGCTCCGTGAGCCGTCCGTCAAAGTCGGCCACGGGAAGGGCGAGTAGCCGGTCGAAAGCGTATCGATCAACGAAGAGCCGCGGAAACCGCGGCGGTCACATATAACCCGTTAGGGGCTTCCGCCGTCGCTGTAATGGCGAACCGATTTGGTATCCACTGCACGAATCGGCGAGTAGCCGGTCGTTGAGCAGTTCGCCAATTTGGTCCGCCTTCAGCTCGAACCTTCCGTTGGCGGTTGGCCCATAAGAAGTCCTATGTGAAGACGGCTCCCTTGCCAGCTCGCGCCCGCTTGCACGGCCTATCCGCCCGAGTCGTCGCCGAAAGAAGGGCAGTCCACGAGCCGCTGGCGAGAGTTCTTAGGCCGCTCGCCGCTCAAGCAGGGCCTGCTGGCAGCAAGGCCCTTGCGCCAGCTCCACGGTGCGCATCTCTTGGTCGACGACTTGCAGGGACATCAGGGGTCGAAGTGTGCCTGCACGCAAGCGTCTGCCGGGAAACACCGCGCTAATGGTGAGAAGCCCAACAGAATCAAGTAGTTCGTAGAGGAAGCACCTCAAAAACATCCCCATTTAGCGTTTCGCGAAATACCTGGCTGCGCTCTTGCATCTGCAAAACCGAGCGGGGCGGTGGATACCGATCAGTGACCGCAAGGGAGTGACTCCGATGACCGAAAGACTGGCTCAGTTCGGCGACTACCAGAACGAGATCTACAACGCGGGATTGCACGGAACCTTGCCGGGCTTCCCGATGGTCTATGCGGAGCTGGAAGCGAGAGGGACGAGAGCCCTGTCTCCTTCCGTGCTCTCCTTCGTCGCGGGAGGCGCTGGCGACGAACTGACCCAACGCAACAACGTCGACGCGTTCCAACGGTGGGGTTTGATTCCGCGCATGCTCGTCGGGGCGACCAAGCGAGATCTCTCCGTGCAGTTGTTCGGAATGACGTTCCCGTCCCCACTTCTCATGGCTCCGATTGGCGTCATCGGAGTGTGCGCACAAGACGGGCACGGCGATCTGGCCACAGCCGAGGCGGCGGCGCGCAGCGGCGTTCCGATGATCGCGTCAACGCTGTCCGTCGATCCGATGGAGGACGTGGCCCGCCGCTTCGGGGGGACGCCAGGTTTCTTTCAGCTCTACACCCCTACCGACCGGGACCTGGCCGCGAGCTTCGTCCATCGGGCGGAAGCCGCGGGCTTCAAAGGGATTGTCGTCACTCTCGATACGTGGATCACCGGTTGGCGTCCGCGCGATCTGGCCGGCAGCAATTTCCCTCAACTGCGAGGACACTGCTTGGCCAACTACACCTCCGATCCCGTATTCAAGGCGCGCCTTGGTAAGGACCCCCTAAGCGACATGTCTGCGGCTGTGAAGCTTTGGACAGAGGTATTCGGCAATCCACTGACCTGGGAGGACCTGCCCTGGCTACGCTCGCTCACGAAGCTGCCGTTGCTGCTCAAGGGCATCTGTCATCCCGACGATGTCCGCCGCGCGAAGGGCGGAGGGGTGGACGGAATCTACTGTTCCAATCATGGTGGCCGACAGGCCAACGGCGGGCTGGCTACACTCGACTGCCTACCGGATCTCGTGGAGGCGGCAGATGGTATGCCCGTGCTCTTCGACTCCGGCGTCCGTTCCGGCGCCGACGTGGTTAAGGCCCTCGCCCTGGGCGCCACCGCGGTCGGCATCGGCCGGCCGTATGCTTACGGTCTCGCGATTGGCGGCGTCGACGGCATCGTTCACGTCTTGCGTACCGTCCTCGCGGAGGCCGACCTAATGATGGCCGTTGATGGCTATCGTAGTCGGGCGGACCTGACGCCAGCGTGTCTGCGCCTCATTTGCAACTGCTTCGCAACTGTGTCGACAATGACCAGAGGGCGCGAGCATGAATAGCGTGTGGGTTCTCGTTTGCGATGCCGCAAAGGCAAGGGTCTTCGATGTGCGCGAAGGAGGGCGTCGTGGCGTCTCGTGTCGGAGACTTTCCACGCTGGCTCGCGTAGCAAAGCCGCCGCCCTCGCTGGGGACCGGTCGGGGAGCCGCTCGTCTCAGGGTCGATCCGTGCACCACAACGCGCTCGCGCCCGCGTTATCGCCGAAGGAGGTCCAAAAGGAACACTTCGCCCACGAGCTTGGAAGGACGCTCGACCAGGCGGTACGCTCGTCCGAGTTCGAGCACTGGGTGCTCGTCGCGCCGCCGCACTTCGTCGGATTGATCGAGAGCGAGCTGAGCCCCGCGCTGAAGAAGAGCCTTCTGACGACGGTGGGCGAGGACTTGAACCACCTCGATCAGCGCGCCCTGGAAGAAACGCTCCGCGAGAGCGTTCGCGTTCCCCTCGACCAGCAGGACGGGGCCTAGCGATGTCCGCTTTGGGGAGCACTCTGGACGGGACGGCGATCCCCCGCTTCACCGCTGTCGACGTCTCCGGTGACGACGACAGTTGGTTCGCCAAGCTGGCATCGGCCTATCTTGCGAAGCGCCTGACGCGCGCCCGTGTGGCCCAGGCTGCCGGCACCGCCACGGAATCCGAACGTGCAGAGACAGCGATACGTGCCGCCTGCGTAAAGTGCGCACTGACGGGCGCCGGCTCGGGCACGGTGACCACAGCAGCCGAGCTCTTGACGGCCGAGTCCGGCGGCTTTGCAGCTCTCGTCACCGTTCCCGTGGCAGCACTGACGATCGGGGGCGAGATGGTTTTCCGCGCGGTCGTGCACCTTGGTCTCGCATGCGACCTCGCCGAGATATTCGGCGTGCCTTTCGATGCCCGGGACCGCACCGCGTTCTGGCGCCTCTGTGCCTCGCCTTCCGCGTGCCCTCTGACGGCGGCGGGGCGGCCGACCTGGGACAGCAGCTCGTGAAGCGGATGCTGCAACCCGACGAGGACATCGGCTCCAGCATCGGCTCGATGCTGCTCAGCGAGAGCCTCCTGCGCAACATCGTGCCGGTCGTGGCACCGGTGACGTCCTCGCTGGCGAACTGGAGGATGACCCGCAGGCTCGGCGACACGGTCACGAGGTACATGCGCTACCACCGCGCGTTTCGTGACGAGATGTTGGAAGTCGGCTCTCGTTGCGCCGCGCATTTCGGCCTGCTCGCCGAGGGGCTCTGGTTTCTCTTCAGCGCCGACGGACGTCTGAGCCCGGAAGAGACCGGCGTGCTCGCGTATCTCGTCAGGCTCCTCCCTTCCGACGAGCGCGCTGTCGTGATGGCAAGGTTCGTCGAGGACGAGTACGGATGGATGGTGTCCTTGCGGCACGGCTGCGTGGCGGGGAGTACGAGGGGGGGGTCTGGCGGGGGGCGTGCGAGAGGGGCAGGTCGCGGCGGGCGGCGGTGGCATTCGGCAACAGTGCGTGAAGTCGA
>JBEKOY010000116.1:0-16372 GCA_049521295.1 Polyangiaceae bacterium
TCTCGCTCACGCGGAGGTTGCCGAGGCGGTCGCAGGGCCAGGTCCCTCACGCCTCTCTGGATGCAGGGTCATGCTGGGTCCGCGGCCGGCTCATGTCAATCTCAGCCCCGAGCGGCGAGTCGTTTTGCTGGCACATGCGCATACGCGTTCGAGCTTCGCGACTCGAGCGATCGTTCGAGATCGACGACTGAAATGGCTCGTCGACACGCACTGCTGCGGACCCGTGTGCGCCGGACGCGCCCCATCACGTCCTCGCCATCCCTCCGTCCGGCCCGATCGAGGGCGCAGACTTCCCCGTCGGATCTGGGCGGTCAAAAAACCTCGGATCCACCGGGTCAAAAAAGATCGGTTCAGCGTGACCGTCTACACCTGGCAGGGTCCAACACGCGCAACGGCCGAGAGATTCGTGCCAAGTTGCTGGTTGAGCGAGGCCGAAGGCGCGGGCAGACCGCCCGCCGTATAGGTTTGTGGTTCATGACTTTCACGTGGGACCCACGAAAAGCTGCGTCTAACCTGCGCAAGCATTCCGTGAGCTTCGAGGAAGCCGCAAGCGTCTTCGATGACGAGCATGCCTTGGTGCAGCCCGACTCGAACCATGCCGACCGGCTGCTGGTCGTCGGCGAGTCCGTGGGAGCGAGGGTGCTCTTCATCGTGTATGTTGAGGTGGAGCCGGGCGATGCTGTCCGCATCATCAGCGCCCGCAAGGCAACCACTCATGAGCGCAAGGCGTACGAAAACGAATGAGCCGTCAGCGGCGTCCCTCCGGGAGATGCCTGAGGTCGTCGACTGGTCTAAAGCGCGTCGGAACCCGTACGTCCGGGGCCGTCGAGCGCGCATCCTCGACGCGGATCTCGCGAAGGCATTTCCCGATTCGTCGAGCGTCAATGCGGCACTCCGGGAGCTCCTCGCCGTTCGAGCCGTCGTGCGACCGAAGCGGGGTCGAGCTGCGTAGCGTTCGCTCGGGCGAGCCCTGGCGCAAGGCCTCCCAAGGGGAGCGCCCGACGCGGCCTGCCTGATCGACACTCGCGGTCTGGCGCGCGGCGGATTCCAACACGACCGCAGGGGCGCAGACCTCCTCGTCGGAGCCGGGCGTCAAAACGAGTCGGATCCGTGGGCCGAAAAAGATCGGATCCCGGTGGGCAAAACGAGTCGGATCTGGCTGACCGTTAGCACCCGTCGCCGGATCTCCTTCGACCAGGCCTCGTCGTAGCCAGGCTCTGGATGGCGGTCGCGCTCCAGGCCGACGATCAGCTCCGCGATGAGCTCCTCGCGCTCTTCGTTCGACAGCCCGGAGGCCGCAGCCAATGCCTGCTGAACTCGCTCGGGCGCAGCCATATGCTTAGGATGGAACCGCCGTCAACGCTTGTCGACCTTGACGAGCGCCGCGGCGGCGACCAGCGGGTCCGCGCGACCGATGGGGCGCCCCGCGCGCTCAAGGTCCGCGTAGATGCGTCCTGCGAGTGTAGCCACCTTCCGTGTCCACGGGCACGACCTGGAGCGCGCTCAGCCCGGACAGGAATCGCTCGATGGCCTCTTCGCGCCCGAGCCTGTGCAGGCCCTTGACGACCTCCATGACCGTCACCGCGCAGATCGTGAGGTCCCCGAGCTGCGCCTGGTACGCCGCCGCCCGCTGCCGGACCGTTTCGTTCTTGCCTTGAGGATCTCGGAGAGGATGTCCGTGTCGAGCAGCGCTTTACGCATCCGTCCGTCTCAGCGGATCGCGCTCCCGCGCCCACATCGCCTGTTCGCAGACCTCGTCGAGGAGGTCGGGCTCGTCCGCGAACAGGCCTACGACAGACGGTGGCACCCGCAAGGCGGGCTCCGCGATGGCGCGCAGTTCGACCGTCAGATCGTCCACGCGGGCACGAACCGGGTGCGTCGGATCGCGCTTCAGAGCCTCGAGGGCCGCTTCCAGTGCGTGCGCGCCGTTCGCCATGTCCGGAGCTTAAGTCGTTTCCCACTAGTTGCCCAACGCGACGTCGTTTCCCGTCCCGTCCCGTCACCCTCCGTCGAGGCGCGGTCGACGCATCCCCCTGTTTTTCCAGGGTCGCGCATGATCCACCGCTCATCTGGGGAGGCGTCAGCAAATCCATTCGATTGGACCTTTCCAACGGCTCGGGTGTCGTAGCCGGCGTCGAACGCGATTGCTGTGACGCCGGCGCGGGTGCGGCACAGGCGCTCGGCGGCGCGCTCAATGCGCGGCCGCCGGTGCAGCTCGAGCGGCGTCCCCGAGCAGCCCGCGGAACACGCGTTGGAAGTGGAACGCCGAAAGCGCGGCCTCGCGCGAGCCCGTCAAGTCGAGCGCCTCGTCGAGGAAGCGCCCGACGTGCTCTAACCGCGCGCACCACGGCGGCCTCGTAGAAGACCCATCTCTCAAGGCCTTCTAAGCCGCGGGTCGCAGGTTCGAGTCCTGCCGGGCGTGCGAAATGATTGAGGATTTTTGACGTCGCTTACTGCGACCCGCAGTAAGATCCGCAGTAAGCTCACCGGCTTCTGGGGCTGGCACGGCGCGCCGATGCGCGCCACGTCGGACAGCGGTCACTATGTCCGGTACAGCGGCGGGCGAGGCGTCCCCCGCGCCGGCACGCGAAGCGAAGTCTGAACCCGAGGTCCCAATGGCAGCCGCAGTCGGCGCTGGCCACCCGCGCGACCTGGGTCAGCGCGGCGAATTTGAACGCCGGCCCGGTTACCGGATGATCGGCGGGGTCGGAGGCACGTTTTCGTCCGATACACACGACGAAAGGTCGAACAGGAGAAACTCGAGGGCCTTCTCCTGGGCTGTGAGGTCGCCTGTCGCGCAGCCGGTCGGAAATGGGGTATGCGTATCGGCGGATACGGAAGCGACGTGAATGCCGGTCTGGACGATGCGCCCGCATTGCTGAGCGGGTGTCGCCGCTTCCTCGATGGGAGTATTCGCCGAGAGGTAGGGTGTCCCCGCGGTGTTCTGATAAATCCAACCTTCGGCGACCCCTGCCATCACCGATGTCGCCGGGTCCTTGACGTTCACGAGGGAAATGCTCCCCGCTACGGCCGACGCGCCGACGTTGAAGAGCCAATTCGACATCTGCAGGCCGCGCGGAAACGTCGTATCGATCAGGTAGGTGCCGTCGCCGCCTGGCGCATACGTGAGTGCGACCGGATCTTCCCAAACGGCGATGGGTGGGAAGGGGGTCTGGCTGTACTTCGTCTGCAGGTCGATCGCCGAGCCTTCGGCGGACGGCTGAACATCCACTTTGCCCACAATCGACCCGCCGCGCAGCCAGCTGTAGTTATAATGCGACAGAAAGCCGCGCCCCCCGTTGTCGACGAACGTCTTCAAGCCCTGCTTCTCGGCCTTCGTCACCGCGCGTCCAGCCGACTCGCTGCCTTGGCACGAGATCACGACGATGTCGTAGCTCGACAAGGGATCGACTCCACTGTCGACGGAGCCTCCGTCCGAAGCGGAGTCGACGCCCGCGAAGAGCTCGGAGAAGGGCGGGAAGGTCGCTCCGCCATCCGAATACGACGAGGTAGGCGTGTCGACGCCGGCCGTGCCCGCGATGTCGTCCACGAACAGGTTGACTCGCCCGGTGCCGCCCGGGTCGGTGAACTCGGAGTCGGAAATGCCGATGCGCCGGAGCAAACACTCGAGCGTGTCCGCGCCGCCGACGGCGAGCGCGATTTTCGGGAGATTGGCGTTCTGACCGTCGATTTGGTTTTGAGGCAGACGAAACAGGGTGGGATCATCGAACGTGTTGTTTTGGCAAGCCTTGACCTCGGGCAACGAGATGACGCGTCGCCATTTGCCGACTTGGATGACGAGTGGAACCGCGGCGCCCGCCGGGACGCCGGTCATCACGAACTGGCCGGTCGCGTCCGTAAGTGCGGAAGCGATGGGGGTACCCGAAACCGGGGTCGCGCAGTTGTCGCACGTCGGTCCGGTCGCGATGGGATCCAGCGCCGTGCTCGGGACGTAGACGGCCACGTTGTAAAGCGGAACTTTACCCGCCGGGTCGTACACTTTGGCCGTCACCGTCGTCGTGGCCCCACCGTCGCATGCGTCGTCGATCAGGCACCCGTTGCCCATGCAAGCTGCCGGTGGGGTGACGCCCAGGCTGCCGCCTCCGCCCGTTAGGTTGCTGTTTCCTGCGGCGCCGACAGTGGCCGAGGACGGCAACGAGCCAAATCCGCCGTCCACGTCGGTGCTGTCGCCGCTCGGGCCCGCGTTCTCCTGTTGGGCGCAATGGATGACCAACGCCGCGCACGCGATCCAGGGGATGCGCAGAATTTGGCTGTTCCGTGGATTGCCTGATCGGGGCATGAGTCGTCCCTCCTACAGTGGATGTGCGCCTGACAGCGCAGAGCGCTCGGCTCGTTCGAAGTCTCGCGCATGTGCGGACGGCGGAAGCGGTGCCGGCAGTCCCCCCGCGTTCCCGCCGTTCGACCGGACCGGCAGCAGCTGCCGCGCGGAATGATCCCTTCGCCGATTCATGGTCGTCTCACTGCGGCCGCGGCACGGGCCAGCCCCGACCGCATGCGATTCCCGCAGGGCTGTCCACTTCGGTCACTTCCGGCGGGGCCGCGAAGTTTGCGCCCTGTCCGGCGAATGTCACATTCAACGTCATGTTCGGCGTATCGGTGTCGGCGACCACATTGGCCGGCATGATGGCTTCGATGAGGACGTTGTTCAGCCTGACGTTCGCCGGGTGAGCTGAATCGTAGCCCTGCAGCGTCACGATGGGCACGACAGGGCCGTCCGGCATCGACCCGAGGACTGCCGGCAGGTTCGTGACCTGGATATCCTTGAAATAAGGGATGAGGGGAGCCGTCGCCGTCTGGGCCGAATAGCGGGGATTGATGATTAGCGGATTCACGACTTCGCGCGCGCAGATGTCGTAAAATGCTGCACTTTGCACGATTCCGGCGCCGGTCGGACTTCAGGCGCACGCGATTGAGGCCCGATCCGGGGGCGCCCCCGCTCGACCGGGTGTCGTCACCGACCGTGATGTCATAGATGTCGACGTCCTGAACGCCGATCCCCGTCGTGCTGCTGCTCGCCGTATCGGTCGCCGTGAGCCCCGGAATGCCCTGGGTCTCGCTGCCGATCACGATGCCGTGGCCCGAGCCAAAGTGGTTGTGCGCGACGACGACGTTACCGCGCAGGCGCGAATCCTTCTGCAGGAGCGTCACGAAGGCATCTCCCATGTTGTAATCGGGTGGCTGATTCGGCGAGGAGGACCGATGGCGTCCCAGAGGTCAGGTTTCGGCGATGCTCCGACTTGTGTTTGTAACCGGAATGACGATCGCCAGGCATAAGGCAGACAGCGCGGCCGCAGGGCGGCCGCAGCCGAGCTCACCGTGGACTCGATGACGACCACGGTGGTGGTCGAGATTGCGGCAGCGGACGACTCGTCTTCGGCGGCACGATCCATGCTCGACGCGTGCAACGTCGCGATGCACCCGGGCCGGTGTGTGTGGAGCTCATTGACGCAACCGCCACGAATCCCGCGACCGGAGTCCGCGCAAGCGGCCAGCGCTGAATGGCGGGGCTCGGCGAGTTCCTGGATGCGTCGTGGATGTGGTCTCGCGCCGTTGGTATCGTCGCTGGAGTGGGCGTGGTGGAAACGCCAGGGGCCACGGACGTCACGGTCCACGTTGTCGCGCGCATTCCGGCCCTGGAGCTCGACGCCGCAGCCGGCTTCCGCATGGCCTGGCCATGAACCCTCCGCGGCAACGACAGCCGCAACCCCCGGAGCGGAATCGAACCGACAGCCCCTCGCGTGGTACGGCCCGCGCCGAAATGCCTGCCGGATGGCCGAGCGGGTACGAACCGAAAGCGAAGGTCGAGACTTTTTTACAAGGTTTGAACGCCATGACGTCGGCTCGACAGGGCGGCGGGCGTGCAGAGGGCATACATGCATCGAAGGATCGCAGTCTCGCTTTCGATCCCGCCGGACGCGGCCGGCAGTCTCGAGGTCCACTCGAATGAACCGTCGCATTCACCGAACCACGTTCGAATCGGCAGGATCGTTCGCGGCTCGCTTGATCCTCGCAGCTCGACATGGATCTCGGATGCATGACTCAGGGGATTCTTCGATGACGCGGCCTGGACCTCGTCGGGTGCAGTACGTACCGATGGCTCCGCGGACATGAACAACCAGAATACATTGAGTATCGGTATGGAGGAGACGGCGATGAATATTCGGTCTTTTGCATCCATCCTTTTGACCTCCGCGGCGACCGTAGGCGGCACACTCGCCGGCTGCAGCAGTAGCAACCCTCCGTCGACCACAACCAACGCGGGAGTGACCAACCCTCCGTCGACCACGGCCAACGCGGGAGCGACCAGCAGCTCCGCGAGCAACCCTCCTAGTGGCGGATCGAGCAGCAGCTTGGCAGGCGCTATGACGACGAGCGCTTCGACCGGCACTGGGACAAGCGCTGCGAGCTCCGGCACGACGGAGGCGGATTCCGGAACGGCACCCACCGAGGCCGGTGCCATGGCCTGCGTCTCGGGTCTGGAGGACAAAGTGACGACGTGCACCGCGACCAGCCTCCAACAGTGCACAAAAGGGTGTGGCCCCGACCTGCCCGCGGGCAGCTCCCAGACTACCCTGGGTACCAAAACGTGTACCTGCACGGCCGGTGTCTACGATTGCGGAGCCTGCGCCTACGAGAGCCCGCTTCCGCTGTGTTATCAGGCAAGCGCCACCGCTTCGATGTGTGCCGGCGGCGTCGCGGACAAACTTCCATGCACTACACCGTGCACCACCGGCACCGGCAACGACGTCTGCACGACGATCTCTGACGCCGGCAAGGCAGAAGACTGTGTCTGCATCATGGCGTCCACGGGGAACGTGTGGACCTGCGCTACGTCGCCATGGTGAAGCTCGGCTCGCGCTCTTGGCGGACGACCCCCGTCGCGGCCACGGCTGTGGTGCTCATCAAGAGGCCGTCGACCACCACGAACAGTCAGGGGGAGTCGCTCACGCCTTCCGGAGCGCACAACACCCGATGGGGTCGATCCCGGCGAGTCGGCCAGCAACGGATACATGGTGTGCAACACGATCAGCGACGGCGACGACCAGATTGCCATCAAGGGCGGCACGTCCGTCGAAAATGTCATGATCGCGCACAACCACTTCGGCTCGGGGGACGGCATGTCGATCGGAAGCGAGACGAACGGCGGAGTTTCGAACGTGAGCGTCCATGACCTGTCGATCGACGGATTGAACACCGGGATGAGCGGCGGTAGCTCGAACGGCATTCGTATCAAATCCGATGCGAGCGTCGGCGGTCCGGTGAAAAACGTCACCTACAAGGACGTCTGCGTATGCACTTTGACGAATCCCATCCTCGTAACGCCGCGGTATTCGTCGGCGATCGGAACGAGCATTCCGGATTACACGGATATAACCATCCAGGATTTCCACTCGGTCTCGAGCTCGGCAACGCCCAACGTCACGACCGATGGATACGACATGTCTCACATCACGAGTCTCACTCTCGACAATGTCGTGATCGACGGCATCCAATCGGCGAACGTGAGCGTGAACAGCGCGAGGGTGACGCTCGGTCCCGGCGGCCTCCACTTCACGCTCTCAGGAGCCGTCGTGACCGTAACGAACGACACGTCGGGAACGTCGGTGCCGAATGCTTGCGCAGGCAAGTTCGTCAGGCTGTGACGTCTCGCGACGGCGCATGCGTCTGCGCTGCAGCGCCCTCGGGTACTTTGAACGCGCGGGTAAGAATCCTGGAGCCGAATCTCACAGGTACGCTTCGGAGCTGTCCGCCGACGCATGCTCGCGCGAGGGTATGGCCGCATCGTGAACGTCGCGTCGATCACCTCCCTCGTCGTGCTGTACGAAGTGGCGGCCTACGGGGCGAGCACGGCAAGCGTCGTAGCTCTCACCCAATCGCTGGTCATCGAATGGGGCGCAAAGGGTGTGTGCGTCAATGCCATTGCCCGGGGATTTTTCGAACCAGTTTGAACGAGCAATTGCTCCACGGTACCCCGCGCGGGCAAGAGCTCCTCATGCGCACCCCGTTGAAGCGATTCGGACGCGTCGAAGAGGGAGCGGGAGCGGCAGTCCTTCTAGCGGCGCCGGCAGCCCGTTTCGTGAACGGACAGGTCATAGCCATCGACGGCGGCTTCCTCGCGAGCGGCGTCAATCAGTGAACCGCAGGCCGAGTTCATCGTGCCTGCGCCGACGCGATCCCGCGCCTTTGGGCTCAACGGTCCGGGCATAGCGCATCAGACATCAGCACAGAGAGGAGTGGAGCGCGTTAATGGTGAAGGAGACAAAGAGTGTTGCATTGTTCGCGATCACAACGCTGGTAGCCCGAGTTGCGTGGCCGCAGACCGCGCCCGCTGCCATCCCCGACCTTCCGGACGCTGGCGCTGCGGACGCGCGCGATGCACAGCAACCGGGAGCCGCTCCCCTTTCGCCCGAGGCGCCGGCCGCCGTCCAGTCAAAGGCAGAGTCGCCCCCCGTCGCGCTTCCGACACGGGAGCGGGCCGCCGAAGAAGCCGCGCCGTCGTGGTTCGCTCGACCGCCTTTGGCCGTGACCGTGGGCCAGGGAGCGCAACGATGGCACGCCACAATCTACGGATTCGTAGAAGCCGACGCGATCAACGACTCGACGCGAAGTTACTCCGATTCGATCGGCAGTTCGCTCGTCGCGCGTAACGAGACCTACGAAGGCAAGGTCGGAAGGACGCAGTTCTCGATTCGAAACACCAGGCTAGGCTTTTCCTTGGAGTCTCCGGTCATCGGGGGAGTTCGACCGTCGGCCATTCTGGAGGCCGACTTCTTCGGCAATCAGCCGAACAGCAGCTCGGAAAGTGCCTACTTCGACAGCCCGGGCTTTCGTCTGCGTCAGGCGTATCTGAAGCTGGAAGACTCCGTCATCGACGTCTGGGCGGGGCAGACGTACGACCTGTTCGGCTGGCAAAATTACTTCTTCCCATGTTCGCTCGAATTTCTGGGGCTGCCCAACGAATCGTTCGGCCGCACGACGCAGATACGCCTCGCGCACACATTCGAGGCCGACGCCGTGAGCGTCGACATCGCGGTCGCCGCTCTGCGCCCGGCCCAGCGCGACTCGGAGGTGCCGGATGGCAACGCGGGAATTCGCCTCAGCGCCAACCATTGGAAGGGCATCACCACCCCCGGCAACGGAGGTACCGCGGCGCTTCCGTTTTCCGTCGGCGTGTCCGGGACGGCGCGCCAATTCAAGGTGAACGCGTTCGAACCGCCGCCCACGCAGAGCTCGAACAACGCCACTGGCTGGGGAGTTTCAATCGATGCGCTCATTCCGATAATTCCGGCGAAGAACTCCGACGATCGCGGAAACCGTTTGACCGTCACTGGTTCTTTCGTAATGGGCACGGGAATTGCTGACCTGGTCGGCGCCGGCGGCGGCGCTCAATTTCCGACGCTGCCGAATCCGGCGCTGGCCAATCCGGCTCCGGTCTACACTCCGGATATCGACAATGGCCTGGTGACGTTCGACAACGCGGGCGTGCTGCATACGATCGACTGGCAAACGTTCATGGCAGGGATCCAGTATTACCTGCCCCCGACAGGACGCGTCATTCTATCGGCGAACTTCACCGAGGCGTATTCGAAGAACATGGCGCAGCTCTTCCCGCAAGGAGGCGCCGAGATCGAACTCTTGTCGAAGGTCGCCAAGCTGTCGCGCTATGCGGACGCCAACGTTTTCTGGGACGTGACTCCCGCCGTCCGCGTCGGAGCGTCGTTTCAGTACACGACCACCGAATATGTCGACGGCGAGACGCCGCGCAACCTACGCTACATGGCGCAAGCGCTGTATTTCTTCTGAGTCACGCCGGCGGTCACCCGCCGTCGACCGATTGATACTGGCAGCAGTAAAGCGAGGCCCGATAGCCTTGCGGGTTCACGCCGGCGACGCCGACGTCGTCCGGGCACGAGATACCGGCGTAGTCCTGGGCCGGCGTGTCGGGACCGGTGCAAGCAAAGCCGAACGAACCCGGAGCACACCCTGGAACGGTGGTATCGAACAGACAGCTTGCTTCCAGCGATACCGACGTGGGGGTGAAACAGCAATAGTTGGTCGTCGTCGTGGCCGCCATTACGACGGTGGGAATGCTGCACACGAGCAGATTGAAGTCTGCTCGACTCTGGTTGGCCCCAAGCTCGGCCTCGGTGGGCAAGGTTTGGTCCGTGCAAGTCCAGGGAACGAGGGTCTCGGCACAAGTCGCGCCCGTGGCCTGTTGGCACCCGTGAGGCAGCGGCTGGGCTCCGCAGCAGTACTCGATCAGGTCGGCTTCTTGGACACCTTCTCCGCAGTATAGTGACGGGTCGAACGCCTCCGGTCGGTCCGAGCCAAGACACTGGTAACCGTATGTCGGGGCGACGCACCCTGCGACGGGATCGTAAACGCACGGTGTTGTCTCCGACGTGCAGCAGAAGCCCGTTCCTCCGCTACTTTGGAGCACGCCTTGATCGGTGCAAACGATTCCTTGCGGGACGCCGTCGACGAACTCGCCGTTCTCGTCGGGCCTTGCACCGTCGTTGCACGAATAGCCGATGAAGCCCGACGCGCACTGGAGCTGCGGATCGGAGTCGACGGCGCACGCACCATCCACGTCGCTCGCATTGCTCGTACAAGCGCCCAGAGCGAGCAGAAGCAACCACGAACCCGCCGACGTCGCGTTTTGCATGTACTCAGCGTCCGAAAAAAAGCGGTTCAATATGTCGGTCGAAGAGATTGTCCGTGACGCAGCGCTCGACGGTCTCTCGCGCCGCGGTCAACGCTCCCTGAAATTCGTCTCCGAGCTCCGCGGCGACCTTGAACGCAACGTGCATCAGTTGGCGAATGTTCACGTTATATCTCGCGCACCTGGGGTCGTGACGCAGATGGTCCGCGAACACCGCTGCGTCCCATCCCGAGACGTGGGCCGGAGACGGCAGCTTCGCATAGTCGATCTCGACTACCGTAGCGTACGGTTTGCACAGTTCGTCGAGCCTCGCGTAGGCATGCGAATAGATTCGCTTTGCCATCCCGAGGCCGGAGGGGCCGGACAGTGCCACGCCGATGACCTCCTCGAGCCAGGTTGTTCCGGCCGTCTTCAAATGCAAGCCTGCGTCGTATTTACCGAGCGCTGCTCTAATGCTTGGGTATAGAGCGAACTTATCGCTGCCTGTATGCACGCTGATTTTTAACGACGCAGGCAGTTGGAATACGTCGATGGCATGACGAATCACCGCGAGATCGGCGTCGAACTCTCGCTCGAATAGGCGAACGTCGCCAACGTAGTCGATTCCCTTCAAGAACTTGCCGGAGAATTTCGGCGCGATGGTTTGCGCGGGGATCTTCTCTCGCGCGAGCGCGCCGAGAATGAAGAAGAGCTCGAACGGCAGCTGTGAGGCGCCGGCTTCGTCGACGGAGACCTCCGTCACGAAGCTCGCGGCGTCCTTCGCAGCGACGATACGGCGATACGTGCGTCCCGCTTCGTTCACGGCGAACAGGTACTGCCGGCCGATACCCTCGAGAACGTCGTCGGTAACTTCGAAGGTCGTTTCGATCCCGGGAACGCGAAACGGGCCGCGGAAAGGCGCCATGTCACGCACGAACGAGTCGATGGCGTCCTCGGATGCCGGTCGGCCAATGAAGTCCGCAACGTCGAGGGTGAAGAAGTTGCTCGACGGGATGAACTCTTCGACCGTCTTGAGCCCAATGTGGTCCGCATCAACATAGTAGGAGCGGTGCCACTTTCCCGCGCGAACGGCGGCGTCGGCTGCCGCGCGCACGTCCGACGGCTTGGTCCCGATGAGCGAGTGCTCGCGATGCGACTTGTTCCACACCGGCACGACGACGACCCCTCGTTCCTCCGCCTTTTGCACGGCTCGCAGCTGCGCGACGCCTTCTCTGCCGAAACGATCGCCGACGCCAATGGAATACCTCTCGATGTTCATCGCATCACCTGTTCTTTTCGCCCGGGCGGCGGCCTCACCGTTGAATTCGTGCATTGCGTCCATCGGCGAGTGCTTGCACCTGCTCGAAGGCAACCAACCGAGCCGCAATGCTTCGTCGACAGTGTGGCCGGTGAGCACCCACAAAAGATGCCCGACGCGAACCCGTCGCCACCACCCACGCGATCGAGCACCTCAAGCTCGCATGCGGGAGACACGTAACGGTTGCCCGCAACCCAGGCGACCGCGCCCCATCCATGACGGGCGTGATCCTCGTGCCCGAGCCGGTCATCGCCAGCCCAACTTCGGGGTATCACCAAAGCCACCCTTGAGGCATGCCCTCCGGAACGGGAAGGGAGGGAAAGGTGCACGCGTACGGCGATGTAGATCCCGAGATTGCGTCCGTTACCGTGACATCGAGACCTACCGGCATGAAATTGACATTCCCCGGGCCGAGCACGATGTTCGCAAACTGGGCGGAAACCGCCTCCGGACCGATGCCGTCTACAATGACGTTGTCGAGCGTGATTGGTCCGGCCGGATAGGCCGCGTTGAACCCTCCCAGAGTGACGACCGGCTGGGTGAGACTGCGACAGGTGACCGCGTGAAGATTCTGGAATGCCATGGAGCCGAAGTTCGGGTAAGATGTGCCGGCAAATAGCGGGTTGTAGGCCGTATTGATCAGAATCGTGTTGACTATGTCGCGGACGCATACATCTCTGAAAGAGACGTTGGACACCGGGCCGCCGCGGCTCTCGTCGGACTTGACCCGAATGCCGTTGAAATCGGTGGTGTCGGACTCCGGAGCTCCATTCCACCGCGAATCGGCGTCGATCGTCAGGTCGTAGACGTTCACGTTCGAGACGCCCGTATACGTCTCGCTTCCAATGGACATTCCGTGCCCGGTACCGAAGTGATTGTGCGCCACGACGATGTTGTTCGCATGGTGGCCGCCCTTCAGAGCCATGTCGTCGTCGCCGGTGCTTATCGTGTTGCAGGCCAGAACACCGCAGACGGCGTCGTTGCCCTCTCCGGGATCGATCCCGTCCGTATTGCGCGCGATATACGGCGACATGACCAGCCCCTGGCTGTTCGTCCACCGCGACGGGGTCAAGATCGTCACGCCCCACACGATGAAGCCGCTACCTGGCGCCGTGCACGTTCCGTCCGCCGCCAACCCGCCGGCCGGAGTGGACGACAGCTTGACGTGAAACTTCGGAGAGTTGTGGAGTGTGATCCGGTACATCAAGTAACCGGTGGTCGGGTTCACGACTTCGATGAGCGACGGGTTCGGCGCGCTGCCGTCGACGGCGCGAAGGGCGCCCGACATTTGCCACCAAGAGTAGTTCTGGCCGACGATTGGCTCGCCGCCCTGGCCGTCGATGACGCCGTCGCCGACGATGCCGGGACTCGTGCCGGTCGCCGTCAGCAGAGGAAAACACCCGTCGGAGTCGCTTACCCCGAGAAGTCCACAATTTCCGTCCCGTTGGTACAGCGCCGGATTGCGGGAGGCGTAGAGAGTCGTCCCCGCATCGACCCACAGGATCGTGCTGTTGACGACGAGGTGCCCGGCAATGAATACGTTGTTTGGGCCGTCGCTCACCAACTTGACGGCCCCCGTGCCACTGCACGCGGCGAGCGCCGCTTGAATCGTTTGTGTGTCCAAATTGCTTTCGTCGGGCGTTGCTTTGTTCGCCGTCAGCGTCTGGCACACCGTCGAGGGGAGCGTGGGCTCCGGCGGAAGATTGGAATCCCCAGCGCCACAGGCCGTCGCCGTTCCGCTCGCGCCGGTAGTGCCCTGCGTGGTCCCGCACACGTACGCCGGCGTCACGACGTCGTCGTTGCTCGACGAGCACGCGGGAGCTCCGGCAACGCATGCCGCTGCGATTCCCGCCGTCACCCGTCTCAACCACCGCAAAGCGTTCTGAAGGAGCGTCACGAAGCCGTCTCCGATGTTGTAATCGAGGAGGACCGATCGCCTCCCAGAGGTCAGGTTCGGCGATGCACCGACTTGTGTTTGTAACCGGAATAACGATCGCCAGGCACGGGGCAGACAATTCGGCCGGAGGGCGGGCGCAGCCGATCTCACCGTGGACTCGATGACGACCACGGTGGTGGTCGAGATTGCGCCCGGACGACTCGTCTTCGGCGGCACGATCCATGCTCGAGGCGTGCAACGTCGCGATGCACCGGGCCGGTGTGTGTTTGGTGGCGATGCGGTTCTCGACGACGAACGCACCGCGGTCGCGATCGTGAAGTGGGAGACCACGACGGATTCCAATGCCCGAATCGATGTGGGGGTGCGTATTCGCGGGCGACACGCAATGGGCGACGCAGCTTCTTTCGTTCTCGCCTACGGATCCCGAGGGCGAGCGATGGCGAACGGTCGGTTTCGCCATCGCCACGACAGCGGCGAAACGGTGACGCACAAGGTTACCGCGCATCGCGAACGTTCGAAGGCCCTCGCCGCCGACAGCGTCGAGCGGCAGACAAAGCGAACGACCTGCTCCAGCCGCCTCGGATCCCACGCGCTTGGCATCTATCCTCTTGGGAATCATCGACCCGGCATGGTGTCGATAAAACGCTGAAGTTCAGTCGCTCGACGCATGAGGAAAAGCGCATGCACGAGCCAGCCGGCGGCAAATATCGATATCGCCGCATAGTAGATGAACAGGCGGCGACGAAACACGCGTTTGCCTATCACGCCGGACGGCGTGGTCGTGCTCGCAACGGCTGTGCATTAAGGGGCCGTTGGCACTGCGCCGTGCTCTGGCACTTGCTGAGCAGGTGAGCGCGACGGGGTCAGATACGGCCTCCCGGGCGGTTTGGCGAGGGGAGCCAGCGGGTGACGCAGGAACGCGTCGCTCCGCGCCGACGTGTCGGAGGAAGCTCCGCTCCCCGACCAATGGACACTTCCTGCCTAAATTAGCGCTTCTGAACTTCGGGTCAACGACCCGCTTTTGGTTATCCAAGCTGATCCAGCACATCGCGAACCGCGCCCACGACTCGGCCTGAGCCTCCTCGTTGGGCCCGTCATGGACGAACTCATCATGCGGCTTCACTTCGGACCGCCGCCAGCGAATCGTTTGACGCAATCCACCGAGATCCGAGCGCGTATGAACGAAGCAGCGCCAGAGGTTGCGCCGTGACGCTTTGAAAACCGCGTCTCGCCCCGCTGCGGCGGATCGCGCCGTGTTTCCTCGAGCTCGATTCCACGGCGTCCGCATCGAACAAGGACTCCATCGAGCCGCCGGGGAGAGCATCGACGCATGTCCAAACCTTCGGCGATCGTCTTCGACATCATGCCGACAGGGCCAAACTACCCCGCCACCCACCTTACGGGCGCCGGGTCGCCCGAGGCCCAGTCATGCACGGCAGCCGCAACCCTTTTCCACATCCGCCCAACCAGCGATTGAGGGGGGGCGCCCCCTAAAATTGTTTCGTCATTTGTGTCATTAATTTTCGCAGGGGCGATCTTGAGATCCGCCAGGCGCCACCCGCCCCAACGCACTTAGACTGCAGTTGTGACGGAATCCAATTCGGGCACACCCTTGACTTGGCATGGCGTCGCCGGAGTGAGTCCCTCATGCCGGACGGATCGCTGGGTCCGACTACGCGCGCTAAGCACAGGCGCAAGATCGACGGCGATGAGCAGCGACAGTTGCACGATCGGCTCAACATGAGCCCGTGCAAGGCCCACCGGTTCGAGGGGTAGCCGACCAGTCTCACCACGCGCGGCCGGACCGCTCAGCCGCGGGAACGACGGTGCACTCTCCCGCACCCAACCGGCACGGCCTTTTAAGTGATCGACTTCACCGCGGCCGCAGCTCGGCGTTCCACGCGCCAGAACAGCGCAAACCCGGCGATCTACACGATCGCCCACCAACGAAGATGACAAAGCAGATTCGGGCTCGCGGCCTTAAATTAGGCCGGCCGTCGTAAATCCCTCGTCCCGAACCGCACGAGCCCCGTGTCCGAGCGTAGAACCCCCCCCTCGAACCCGAACGGAATCGTGTTGCCGCGCACGTCGACCAGGTGGCGGCCGTCGTCGCCGACATCGATACGCCGATCGCCGAGTTGCTGCAGCCCGTGAGCGGAGCGAAAGGTCGCGTGATGCGCGACTTTTGGAACGCAGCGCGATCATTGCGGGCGACGTCGCGTCGTAACGCAGGCGAAGACCCCAAAGCAGAGGCCCGAAACTACGATAATCACAAGACCCGACCAAATGACGTTGCATCACCGATGCCGAAGTACCGATGCAACCTCACTTGCGTACCCGGGGCCAGCAAGACCCCAGCTACGAGTCCAAAAAGAGCCTCCTTAGGCGAATTTGTGGGTGAGCCAATCGGGCTCGGGAAGGTTTCCGAGCGCGTGATAGAGGGCGATCTCGGCGTGTTCGTAGGTTCGGAAACCGTACGCTTTTCGTGTCGTGA
>JBEKOY010000117.1:0-16354 GCA_049521295.1 Polyangiaceae bacterium
CGCCTTGCCGAGCTCATCGTGCAGGACATAGGGATTTTCGTTACCGGTCATAGCAAGGATGGCACTAAACCTTCTTTGCTCGCGTCGCTCAGCCTTCTCGAAGAGCGACGACGGCATGTCCCACGCGCCACGGGTGAGGCTCTTTCGATACGCTGCGATGGCCGGACCGGTCACCATGCCGCCCCACAGGCACGAGAGCAGCGAGTTGGCGCCGAGCCGATTCGCGCCATGATACTGATAGTCAACTTCGCCGCACGCGTAGAGGCCTGGCACGTTCGTCGCCTGATTGCGGGGTGAACCCATCACGACCGACCCGCTGGCGGCACGCTCGAAGTCCACCCAGAGTCCGCCCATCGAATAGTGCACGGCGGGAAATACCCGCATCGGATTCGTGTATGGGTCCTCGCCAGCGAACTTCTTGTAAATTTCTAACACGCCCGCGAGTTTTTTTCGAAGCACTTCGCGGGGTAGGTGCGTTACATCCAAATACACTTCGTTTTCATTCCGGCCGCTCTTTGCGTTGTAGACGCCGCGCTCCGCGTGAAAGCACTTCTTGAAGAGCTCGCGGCTCGCGATGTCCCGGGGGACAAGATTGCCGTAGCCCGGATATTTTTCTTCCAAAAAATAGTCGCGGGCGCTCTCCGGGACCTCACGGCCAGACCGACGCTCGCGGGGATCACGCGGAACCCAGATGCGCCCGCCCTCCCCGCGAGCGCTTTCCGAGATGAGGCGCAGCTTGTCGGTCCCGGGAATCGCGGTCGGATGGACCTGTATGAACTCCCCGTTCGCATAGCAAGCGCCCTGCTGATAGGCCGCGCTCGCCGCCGTTCCCGTATTGATGACACTGTTTGTCGTTCGCCCGAAGATGATGCCGCAGCCGCCGGTCGCCAAGCAGACGGCTTCACCCGGGAAGGCTCGGATGGCCATCGTCTTTAGGTCTTGCGCGACGATTCCTCGGCAAATGCCCTCGTCGTCGTTCACGAGCGCGAGAAAATCCCACCATTCGAACTTGCGCACCATCCGCTGACCGGGAACGTGTTCGCCTCGCTCGTCCTCGACGTCGACGCTTTCCCAACGCCGCACCTGCTCGTCAAGGGCGTAAAGCAACTGCTGGCCCGTCGTTGCTCCAGCGAACGCGGTGCGATGAAATAGGGTCCCGCCGAAGCGACGGAAATCCAACAAGCCTTCAGCCGTGCGATTGAATGGCACGCCCATGCGGTCAAGCATGAAAACGATGGCGGGCGCCGCGTCGCACATGCCTTTGACCGGGGGCTGGTTGGCCAGGAAATCACCGCCGTACACTGTTTCTTCGAGGTGCACCTGCGGCGAGTCGCCCTCGCCTTTGGTATCGACGCTCGCATTGATACCCCCTTGAGCGCAGACCGAGTGCGATCGCTTCACCGGGACGAGCGAAAACAGATCGACCGGAACGCCCGCCTCACAGAGCTTGATGACGGTCATCAGCCCAGCAAGACCGCCCCCGACGACGACGACTCGGCGGACATTCCCGGACTCGGATAGAGTTCGCGATTTCGGGGCGGCCATCCTGCAAGTGCCGTAGGAGAAAGGAACACATGTGTCAAACGGAGGACGTTACCCCAGCGTGGGTCGACGCGGGTCATGGCGAGCGCAAGGATGGTTCGGTGAGCGCAAGGGCAGCAAACACCGCGTTTCGAATCTGTTCGCGCCGCTCGTCGGTAAGAGGCGCACCGCTGAACTCGACCACCTCGAAGCGATTGAACGCCCGGCCGTCGCTAGTCCTCACGAGCGATCGGGCGATTTGAGCTCCCTGTTGGAATAATTCAAGGGCGATCGTCAACAGGATCCCGGGCCGGTCGGGCGCTTCGACAACGAGGGCCGCAAGACCATCGTCGTCAATCGGCTCGAAGCGAACGACGACACTTTGCTCCGGGCCAGGCGGCAGCGGAAAGGCCCGCGACGCGATGTGTTCGACCGAGATGCTTCCCGACAGGATTGCGCTCAGCACTTCGCCGATTGAGTCGGCTTCGTCGCCATCGATCGCCGCTGTGTCCCCGGCGGTCACGCGCCGGACCCATACCAAATCCACGGCCTCCGACGTGCCGCAGGACAGGGGCCGAGAGAAGACCAGCGCCGTAATCACGTCGAGTTTGTGGAGCACGAGCGCGGCAGCAATTGCCGACAGGACGCCGGGGCGATCCTGGGCAACGACACAGAACGCGGCGCTGCCGTCCGGCAATGAACGCCAGAGCTCGACGTGCGCAGGCCGCTCACCGCGACGGAACGAGACGCCCGCATGACGCCGAATAGCTCGAGCCTCGAACAGAAAACCGTAGCGTGCCGGCATTGAGGCGACGAACCCTTCGACGAACGCGCTGGGCACGACATCCTGTTCCGGGTTTTTGGACGCCCAGTCGTAATCGGCCCGCGGCATGACCGCCACAGAATGACGCGCGGCCCCGGACGCAGCCATTGCGACGACGTTTCACACCCGTGTCGTCTCGCATCGCGATGGGCTGGCTTCGGCGGAAGCCTGCGTGCTATTGGACTCGCCCAAAACTCATCGCGACGGCACGGGACAAGACTCTGCCGCGTTCCCGTCTTCGTCCGCGCTTCCGCCGAAAGGCCGAACCCCTGTGGCATGAAAGAGGACGACCAGAAGCAACGTGAGCCAGAGCACCGCGCCCACCGATCCGGCCGCGATGGCCGTCAATCGCCGCCCTGTCGTAACACCGTCACTGCGTACGGCAAGGCGCCCCCACAGTCCGGATGCGAAATGGAACGCCACGCAAGCCGTGCCGACAAGATATACGGCTCCGCGCCACGGCACACCATGACTCGTTGCCGATAGGTCCGCCGCCAGCACGGTGGTGATTACGTCGCCGCCGAGCGGCGCCCCCGGACCGTGAAATCGAACTTCCCAGAGGTGCATGCCGATGAACGCTACCGCCGCGACTCCGCTTGCTCGGACGGCAACACGCATCGTCCTCGAATAAGGCCTTGGCATCGCGAGAGAAGTGCTTGTTAAGATAAGCCAAAGCCCCATTCCACCATGTGCCACCAATGGCGCGAACACGAACAACGCCTCGATCATCCGCAATCCCGGAATGCGTCGAAGCTGGTCCGCCGTTTCGCGGAGCGTGCCCGTTCCCCAAAGCGCGCTTGCATTGAGCGCCGTATGAATGACAAGGAAGGCGCCCAGCGGAGCGATCCCCGTCAGTGCAAAGAGACGATGCAGTCCGGCGCGTAAGTGGTGAGGATGAGCGGACAAGAGTGGCGTGTTACGAATGCTACCGCATGTGGGTGCAACTTCGTACGGCGCGCACGGTGATCGCGAGGGCGATGCTTACGCTCGCTGCGGCGTGTGGACGCGGAAGCGACTTCGGCGGACCCACTCCCGTTGCGATCTTGCCATCATCGCCACAGACTGCCGCCGCGTTTGGGGCGATTCGCGCGGCATGGATCGACCCGGAGCGATCCAAGCCTGAACTGCTGCGCGCAATGCTGGAGAACCTTTTGTCGCACTATCCGCACGACGAAGTTGTCCCGCTTGCCGAGGTCGCCCTGGCTCTCGTGGCGCTACGCCAGAGCGACATCGCCACGGCCGACATCGAACTGCGACGCACGATCGGCCTCCCTGCGGGCACCGTGCGCGATCTCTGGACCGTGGCGAGCGCCAAGCGATTTCGGCTGGGCGGCGATCCGGACGCGGCCCTCGCACTCTTGAGACCCCTCGTCGGCAAGAGCGTCGATCCGATCGCGCGATCTATCTTCGAAGAGGAGCTGACCCTGACCGCGCTTGCAACGCACCGCGATTACGAAGCAATCTCGTACATGGATGCCTGGCTTCGGGCGAGCGGCGATGAGGACAAACCTAGTGTGATCGGTCGAGTGGGCGCGATGGTGGCACGGCTCCGGGAGGAGGTGCTCGTCGGCGCGCTGCGAGCGATGCGATCTCGGCGCACCCGCTTGGGCTACGGTGTCGACATTCAGCGGATCCTTTTCGATCGCCTCGTGCATATTGCGACGACGAGCGGCGACGCGCAGCTCGCCCGCATGCTACTCGATGAGGATTCGGAGGGGTTATCGATGGCGGTCGAGGTGACCGCCGCCCTCGGGGAGCTGGCCAACAGCGGACGTGGCCTGAACGTCGTCCACGGGCAAACGATCGGGCTGCTACTTCCGACCGAGTCGCCCGGACTGCGCGACGAATCCGCGGACGTTCTTCGGGGCGTTATGTGGGCGCTCGGCTTGCCCCGCGGCGTGCGGACGCTCGGCGGAACACCCTCTGCGGCCAGCACCAGATCGGGCGACGCCGCGTGGACGTGCGCGGCGCTGCAGCCTGTACCCGACGCTGGCGAGCTTGGTCCCGACGAAGGGGTGCGCCTCGTCACGCGCAACGACGCAGGTATTACCGACAGAACGGAGCTCTCTCTTGACGAGCTCGCCGGAGAGGGTGCCGCGGTCGTCATCGCAGCGCTCGATTCCCAGACGGCGGCGAGGGCAACGCGCTGGGCCGAGACTCACTCGGTCGCCGTAATCGTTCTGGTCCCTCCCACCCAGCAAGAGGCCTCCCCCGCGTTCAGCTTCGTTCTCGGCGAACCGCGGGACAACGTGGTTAGCGCGCTCGTCCGGGCCGCACCCGCACTCGGCATCCAACCGGTCACGCCGCTGATCGACAAGAGCGAGCTCGGCGACTTCCCCGCCCAAGCCGCCCCAGTCAATGGCGTGACGTTCGCCGCACCAGTGTCCTGTGACGCGGTTGCGCCGTGGGCGGGTGAGCCGCGCTTTCCTGTTCGGGCGTGGGATCGCGAAGGGGTGGTCGCCTGGCTCGTCAGTGGCTCGCCCGGCTGCTCGAGCGACGTGGTCTCTGAACTGACGGAGGCACGCGCCCATGGGGTCGTCGCTCTGACATTGGAAGCCGCGAACCTCCCAATTCACGCCGCTGGCCTGCGTGTCGTATCCGCGCATGCCGGAGTGGTGCCAGCAACCGGCCCTGACGACCCCCGCCAAGACGAGCTGCAGAGGTTTTCGGCGACCCTCGGCCCGATCGACTGGTGGACAGCGCTCGGCCGTGATGCGTCGACACTCGCGCGACTCGCGGTGCAACGGCTCCCTGACGACGAGGCCCGCGATGCGGCGACCGTAGCCGCCCGGCGAACGACGGTCCGCGACGCCCTCGCTGCGACGCATACTCGGCTTTGGACGACGGAGACGGGCGGCTGGGCTGCAGCGCACACGATGCGGCGAACCGTGTGTGCCATTGACGTTCCGGTGCGATGAACGGCTTGCCGAAGGGTGTAGGCCCGATCCAAAGTAGCGCCCCGATGGTCCCGAGCGGCATCCTTCGCGCAGGGCTTGTTGCGAGTCTAGTCCTCGCATTGTGGACACTTGCCCGGCCCGCGCTGGCGTCATCGGCCCCGTTTTGCGACGACCGCGGCGCGAGCGCAATTGCCATGCCCCCGGCACTCGACGCGCCAGACGAGGCGATCGCCAGAGCGCGCTCATGCACAGGCGGCGGGGACGCACTCTCGCTCAACGCGACTGTCGTGCGGTGGCGGCTCGGCGCAACGTGGGGGATGGATGGTCCAGCGGCAGCCCTGCCGCGAGGCGTCATCCTGGTTTGCGCCGTCCGAGAGGCCTTCGATCCCGCGGAGCGAACCCCTCTCGCAAGTGGCGGCGTAACGTCGCGCGTCGAGCGGCCGCCGCGCGGATAGGGTACGCGCGCGCCGAGATCACGAGACCTCAACCGGGTGCGCGCGTGGTTTCTGCAATGCGGTCGGGGTTTGTGATGCGTTCGCGGACCGCCCGCGCTACGCAATTGCCGGTATTCGCCATACTTTATGAAAAACATAGGTGAGCTCAATGTCTCAGGATACCAAGAATCAGCCGGCAGCCTCGTCTGCCGCGACCGGAGGTGGCGTCAATACGGGCGTCGCCGTTATCGGCTTTATGCTCTGCTTTCTCGCCGGCGTAGCCCTCATGTGGGGCTACGATCAGCGACGAGCTCATGGCGGCGACATCTCCGCCGACAATGCGTCGACTCTCGGGGGCTGGGATGACAGCGAGTCGCCCATCGCCATCTCGAGCAAAGACCCGATGTGGGGCAAACGCGATGCTCCCGTCACGATCGTGGAGTTCAGCGATTTTCAATGCCCTTATTGCTCGCGCGTCGAGCCGACGCTCGACCAAGTGAGACAGGCGTACGGACCGGACAAGGTCCGAATCGTCTGGAAGAGCAATCCGCTACCTTTCCACCAAAACGCGAAGCCGGCTGCCGAAGCGGCTCAGGGCACGTTCGTGTTGGCTGGCAACGACGCGTTTTGGAAGTTTCACGATACCGCCTTCAAAAACCAGGGATCGCTCAGCGAAGAAAGCTACGCCAAGTGGGCGCAGGAAGCCGGCGTTAAGGACATGGCCGCGTACCGGGCCGGTCTGTCGAGCCACAAGTGGGCCGACAAAGTCGACAAGGACCTGAACGACGGAAAGACCGATGGCGTGCAGGGAACTCCGTCGTTCTTCGTGAACGGAATTTTCATCAACGGAGCCCAGCCATTCGACAACTTCAAGAAGACGATCGACCAGGAACTGCAGAAGGCTCAAGCGAAGATTGCGGCGGGAACTCCGAAGAACCGCATCTACACTGAGTTGTCGAAGGAGAACAAGAAGACCCAGCCTGCCAAAGACGACGATGCCGAAAAGGCGGACGACACGACCGTGTTCAAAGTCCCAGTTGGGAACAGCGCAGCACTCGGGAGCCCCAATGCGCTCGTGACGATCATCGAATTCAGCGACTTTCAGTGCCCGTTCTGCGGTCGCGTCGAGCCGACCCTGAAGTCCATCCGTGACAAGTATGGTGACAAGGTGCGGCTCGTCTGGAAAAACGAGCCTCTCCCTTTCCACCCGGCGGCGGAGCCGGCCGCGGAGGCTGCACTCGAAGTGCGCGCGGAGAAAGGCGACAAAGGCTTCTGGGATCTCCACGACAAGTTCTTCGTGGATCAGAAGATCCTTATGAACGGTTCCGCGCCTAACGTCGACGCGATCGTGAAGACGGCGAGCGAGACGGGCGCGAGCTCCGAAAAAGTCAAGAAGGCGATCAGCGACCACCTTCATAAGAGGGACATCGACGCCGATCAGGACTTGGGTGAAGATCTCCAAGCCAACGGTACGCCCCACTTCTTCATCAACGGTCGTCGCCTCGTGGGCGCGCAGCCCCAGGAGAAGTTCGAGAAGGTAATCGACGAGGAGATAAAGAAGGCGCAGGACCTCATTGCGAAGGGCACCAGACCGAGTGAGGTCTACGAGGTGCTTGTCAAGGACGGCAAAGGTGCCCCCGAGCCCGAAAAGAAGGACGTGCCAAAGTCGCTACCGAGCAACGACCCGGCGCGCGGCAACACGAGCGCGAAGGTGACCGTCCACGAGTGGAGCGACTTCCAGTGCCCGTTCTGCGGTCGCGTCGAACCAACGGTCGAACAAGTCATCAAAGACTATGGTGATCGCATCAAGTTCGTGTGGCACGACATGCCACTGCCAATGCACGCGGACGCGCCGCTCGCTGCTCAGGCCGGTCGTGAGGCGTACGCACAAAAGGGGCCGAGCGCCTTTTGGTCCTTGCATGACAAGATGTTCGCAAACCAGCAGAAGCTCAAGAGGGACGACCTCGACGGCTATGCCAAAGAGCTGAACCTGAACATGGACAAATGGAAGGCGGCCCTCGACGGCAGCACGCATACGAGCGAAATTGACGCTGACAAAAAAGCCGGGAATGACGACGCCATCAACGGCACGCCTGCGTTCCTAATCGTGCCCGCCAGTGCCAGCAGTGGGTACTTCATCAACGGCGCTCAGAGCTACGGCAAGTTTCGTAAGCTCATCGAACGTGCCCTCGCCGAATCAAAGTAATTCGTCGACCTACCGAGCCTCCCTCTCCGCCGCGGCGTGGTCCGGCGGAGAAGGAAGGACTCATCTTCGACCGTGCGAAGCGATGACGACAGCGAGCGCCCCCATCGAGCCTCCGTTAGCGAGGGCCCGATGAGGCGTCGCGCCCAGATTGCCCTCGCCGCTTTGGTCACAACGCTCCCATTGTCGGCGGGTGCCGTCGAACGCGAATACCAAATCGGACCCGACATCGGCTCTAGCATACTGGTTGTCGGCGGCCGCGGGACCGATATCGGTCCAGGCATCGGAGCGCACGGGTCTTATGGATTCAGCGATGCGTTCAATCTGGTTGCCGAAGGCGCATGGTCGCTCGAAGCATTTACCGCTCATCCAACCTGGGCGGCCAACGCAGACGTGGGTATTGCGTATGTCTTCGACGTCATGCAGTGGGTGCCTTACGCCGGGCTACTCATTGGAGGTTACAGCATCGGAGGCCGGGACGTCGGTGGCCCAAAATTCCTGCCGGGTGCCGCTCTTGCGCTAGGCGTTGACTACCGCTTGGGCCGCGACGTGGCGATTGGCGTCGCGCTCCGCGAGCACATGCTCACCGAGCCATCGACGTATCCCAGCTTTATTCAAGCGCTCGCGCGGATCGAGTACACGTGGGGTTGGTGACTTCGGCCGAAAAATGAGTCAGGTCTTGTCGGCTTTCGCGAGATCGAACCCATCGTGCAATGCGCGAACGGCAAGCTCCGTGTATTTCGATGCTACGAGGCAGCTGACTTTGATCTCGCTCGTCGCGATCGCCTGAATATTGATCCCCTCACCCGCGAGGATGCGAAACATCTTTGCCGCGATTCCGGCGTGAGACCGCATACCGAGCCCGACGATCGACACTTTAACGACATCCTCATCGTAGCGAACGTCGCGCGAGCCGAGACTTTTCGCGACCGATTCGATCCATGGCTTCGCTCTCGCAAGATCGGCCTTTCCCAGCGTGAAGGTAATCGCCGCTCGCCGGTCGGGGTCGGTCGTCACGTTCTGGACGATCATGTCGACAGAAATGTTCTTTTCGGCAATTTTTTCGAAGAGCTCAGCCGCGACACCCGGGCGATCGTCGAGTCCGACGACGTGCACCCGCGCCTCTGCCGGGTCGTACGCGACACCGCTGACGACCATTCCTTCAAGCGCAGCGTCCTCCTTGGTTACCAGCGTCCCTGGTTGATCGTTGAAAGAGCTTCGCACGTGAACGGGCACGTCGTATTTCATCGCGATCTCCACGCTCCGAATCTGGAGTACCTTTGCGCCAAGAGACGCGAGCTCGAGCATCTCTTCGTACGAGATGCGCGCGATTTTTCGTGCCGACGGGCACATGTTCGGATCGGTCGTATAGACACCGTCCACGTCCGTATAAATCTCGCACTCGTCAGCGCCGATGGCGGCTGCTACAGCGACGGCGCTGGTGTCAGATCCGCCGCGTCCCAGCGTGGTGATGTTTCCGACGCTGTCGACCCCCTGGAACCCGGCAACGACGGCGATCTCTCCGCGATCGAGCGCTTCGAAAATCCTGGATCCCTCGATCGCCTTTATGCGCGCCTTGGTAAACGCATCGTCCGTGAGCACCTTGATCTGATGACCTAAAAGCGAAAGCGCAGTTCCGCCCTCTGCCCGGATGCACATCGCGGTCAAGGCTGCGCTCACTTGCTCGCCGGTCGCCGCTAGCACATCCATCTCGCGCGCGTCAGGCACGCTGGCGATCTCATGCGCAAGCGCGAGAAGCCGGTTCGTTTCACCGCTCATCGCGCTGACGATGAGGACCACGCGATTGCCGCGGCGTTGCGCGGCAATGGCACGCCGGGCGACGTTGCGAATGCGCTCAATCGAACCGACGGACGTCCCGCCGAACTTCTTAACGACAAGTGCCACAGAGATACCCGGCGCGCATCGTTAGCGGGCACCGAGTCGGTCGTCAATGCGGTAGACTCAGACCCCGCGTGTCGCACCTGTCGCCCTACGCGGCATATCTGATCGAAACGTTCATCACGCTGGTATGCGTGTGTTTGCTGGCGGCTGTCGTCTTATGGGGCGCTCGCCGAACGGGGTTTGCGCGTTCGAGCGGCCCGGTAGAGGTTCGAGGCTATCTGCCGCTCGACGCGCGGCGCGCGATCTATCTGGTGAAGGTCGGTGCGCAGGTCTACGTCGTGGGCGTCGGCGAGACCGGCTTCACGAAGCTCGGAGAGATTGCGGCGAGCGACCTGCCAAGCGTTGACGAAGCGAGTAGAGGATCATCGTTTGCTCAGGTGCTCGCTCGCGTCCGGGAACGAGCGATGAACCGAAAGGGGGAGCGATGACCGCAGCCGGCACTTCCTCCAATGGCTTGTTCTCTCACCCGAGCGTACTCGTCGTCGCCGTTGCGCTCGTCTCCTTGCTGCCGCTCGCTTTCGTATCCGTAACAGCGTACGTAAAAATCGCGACGGTTCTGCAAATCGTGCGAAGCGCGATCGGAGCACAAGGTATCCCGTCGAATACCGTTATCACGGCGCTGGCGGGGATCCTGACGCTGATCGTGATGGCGCCTGTCGGCGACGAGATCGCCGCACGCGCGGCGCCCCTTTTCGAGCGGACCGAGATGCTCGACGTCGCTACCCTCGTCCGTGACGGGGTCGAAGCCGTGCGCTCTCCGATACGCGAGTTCCTAACGCACAACGCCAGCGCCGTCGAACGCGACCGATTTCTCGACGTTGCACGGCGCACCCGTCCGGAGGACCAACGCGCGCAGGTACGCGGCGACGATTTGATCGTCGTCGCCCCAGCCTTCCTCGTCACGGAGCTCAGCGAGGCGTTCTCCATCGGGTTTCTCATTTTTCTTCCATTCGTCGTCATCGACCTGGTCGTAGCAAATGTCCTCCTGGCGCTCGGCATGCAGACGATGAGTCCCGCGCACGTGAGCCTTCCATTCAAGCTTCTTCTATTTGTTGCCATCAACGGTTGGGGGCTGCTCGCAACGTCGCTCGTGTCGGGCTATCGCCACTGAATCGCTTGACTTCGGAAGGTGGCGGCGTATCGTCGCCCGACTCGTTGCTGGCCCGCCCGCCCCGCCCCTTCCGGGCGCGACCGGCAGCGCCCGTCTTGGGGCAATAGCTCAGCTGGGAGAGCGCCGCGTTCGCAATGCGGAGGTCCGGGGTTCGATCCCCCGTTGCTCCACGATCGTTCCGGGGACGGCTCCCAACCCTGCGGTCAGCCGATGTCCAGGGATGGCCGTTCGACCCCCCCGGCAGCCACGACATCGACACGTCGACCCCCCCCGTTCGCCACGGACGCCCTCGCACCGTTCCTTCTCTAAGATGGCCTTTTCAAGTGAAGGCTCAGCGCGCTGTACCTGTCCGGACGGCCCCCCGCTAGCGTGATGTGAGCCGACGGCCGGGGACCGGCGTAGTCGCTAACACAACCGCACTGGTGCGCGTCCACGACGCGTGCAACGCACCCATAGTGAGGTCGAACACCAGCCCCCAGCCCATTGCATCATCGGCGCCGGCCGCGAATTGCGTCGCTTCGCAAGCCGCCGCGCATCTGCGCATCGCTTCCAGCCCCAACGTCAAGTCCGGGCCCGCAAGCCCACGGATGACGCGTTTGGCGAGGCCGCCGCCCGCGGGCCACACGACGACAGACGCATCCTTGGTGATCCAAGCTACGGTCGCGCAGTCCGGGAGGCGACTGGACAGCGAGACCGGCAGGGTCAAAGTGGTCCCGTCGCGTGCCTCGGTCTTGATGTGACGGCGAACGCTTTGCTTCGGCGCAGCGCGTCGACCACCGAGACGACGGAGGAAGGCCGCGCGGAGCGCATCGCCACAACGTCTACTGTGAACCCGTCGATCGACGCCTCGCCGTGCACGAGCGCCTCGACTTTGTCACCAAGCCCGGGTTCGCCGGCCGGGAGACGGCGCCGGCCTACGTCGACGCTCGTGCGATCGACGATGATCTCGGGTGCCGGCGGTGTCGCCGCAGAAGCAGCTGGTGCGAAGGGGGCCGAGACCGGTGAGACGTCTGCGGGACTCGCGGCATCGTTCGCCGGCTTGTCACACGACGTAAGGGCGAAGAAAGGCACGAAGAGAGACCGGCACGTTCTGAGCGTCATGGGCGCGACCGGAGGGTAGCTATGCCCGAGCGACAATCGCCGCGCAATCCGCTGACCCCGCGGGTTGGCGCGAGCTGCCATCGATCCGGTATCTTGAGCGGCGTTCCATGAGCGAGGCGGTTTCCCCGTTTAAAGCGCCCGAGCTCGTCGGATCGATCATCGGGGGCAAATACCGGGTCGTCCGGCTCATCGGGTCGGGCGGTATGGGCAACGTGTGGGAGGGGTCGCACGTAAAGCTCGGAACGCGCGTTGCTATCAAGTTCATCAAGCAACAGTTCGCGCAACAATCCGAAGCTCGCGCTCGCTTCGAGATAGAAGCGCGAGCCGCCGCGCGACTCCAGACGAAGCACGCCGTTCAGGTCCACGACTATGGCGTCAGCGACGACGGGTTACCGTACATCGTCATGGAATTCTTGAAGGGCGAGTCACTCTCGGAGGCCATCATTGCTCGGGGTTCTCTTCCGCCCACGGAGGTCGCCATCCTCATCGCTCAAGCCTCTCGCGCCCTCGCAAAAGCGCACGCTGCTGGAATCGTTCATCGCGATCTAAAGCCAGACAACATTTTTCTCGCAACAAGCGATGAGCGGATCGATGGGCTCCCTTATGTCGTCAAGCTCGTCGACTTCGGAATCGCTAAGATTCTGGGCGACACTCCAAATGGGTCCGGCCCGTCCGGGCTGGGGGGCCCTACTCTCGAGGGTACTGTGATCGGCACGCCGAACTTCATGGCCCCCGAACAACTGACAATGGGCGGCTCGCCCGGCGCGTTGACGGATCTCTGGTCGCTTGGTGCGTGCACATTTGCTGCGATGACGGGACGCCTCCCGTTCGAAGGCGAAATGCTGGGCGACATCGTATTGAAGGTCTGCGCGGCCCCGTTGCCATTGCCGTCGCGGCTAAATCCCAACCTGCCAGCGGGGTTGGACGCCTGGTTTCTACGCGCCTGCTCGCGCGATCCGGCCCGACGGTTCCAGACCGCTGATGAACTGGCCCAATCGCTCGCGGGGGTTTGCGGAATCAGCCACCTTCGCGTAGCCACGTTAGATGAAGATCAGGTGCGATACGTCATGCGACCAATGGCGGACTCGGACGACCTCGACGAGCCCCTCCCGCCGAACGGAATGTCAGCTCGAACCGCGTTGCTTGCTGGGCTGGTGCTCGGCATCGCCATGATGGTCGGGGTCCTGGGCTTCCTTGCATGGCGCAACCGAACCACATCGCCGACCGAATCGAGCGAACATAATCAGCCGGTCGCGCCATCGCGCGCCTCACCCTGATCCTCGCCAGAAATGAAATCGCGCTCAGGCGGCAACACGACGACGACGCTCAACGCGCATCTCATCGTAGCTTGGGGGACGCGCGCCGCGTGCTCGGCATAAGAGGAAGAGCGCATGGTGCACCTCAGCATCATCGGGCGCGGCTCCCGAGCCGTCCAAGCGGTTTCGATCCCAAGCGAGCGCGCAGGCTGCGTTGAGCTCGTCCCCGTTCGCGTAGTCCAGGTACGCCATGGCCTCTTCGAGTGAAACGGTCTCGAGGTTCCTGATGCTCGGCTTTCTCTTCATGCACCCTTCCCCTTCGCTCCCGCCATCATCTGGCTTCGGCAAGATCCCATCCGTTTGCAGGCGATCGGCGGGTTTGCCGACCCAGGGGCGAGCCGATCGGCGCATGAACGGGAAAACCAGCGCAAGCGCCATCGCGGCGCCGGGGTGAGCGCGGCTCCGTGCGTCGACCCGTGAGGCATGACATCCAGAACCACGTGCGAGCCGAAGTCCCTCGCAAGCCCTGAATGGACCGCGGACCCCGCGCGCGCGTGCCCCGTAAGCTGCCAGGCTTCGGCGCCCCTCGCGCCGCCCGGACGTCGTGATCTTTCGGATCTGCGAAAGCGACATTCTCCTCGGTAGGCGGTAGGCCGCCGCAGCCACTGATAAATAGCTAAGCACACGCAGCGGCGCTGACCATCTTTTTTTTTTTTTCGAACGCATCCGGCGCCGCGAGTCGCCGGAACGCTCATGCTGTGCCGGCGTGCCCCAACCCAGCCGTCAAAGAGCAAGCCAGCGTAAAAGGGCGGAGCCGGTGTGCTGCGCGTAATCGATCCTCAATTGCCAGTCGACCTCGCTTCCGGGCATCGCACCGTTGATTGCGGCGGGGTCGACGAGAAGGTGTCGCGGCCCGGGCCGAAACTGCTGCCTCAGCAGCAGCGCCAGCGATCGTCGCGTTTGACCTTCCAAGCGCATCAGCTCATCGGCCGATATGCCCGCACGGCGCGCCGCGTCGAGAGTGGCGATGCCGGCCTCTGAGCGACTGGCGACCGGCGTGAGGCGAGGGGTCAGAATGGGTCCGAACCCGTATGCTCCATCCGCGTCAAAAGACGTGTCGCCGTTGCGGTACTGCAGCGCGCGATTGAACGCTTGCCAGCGAAGGCAAAAATCGAGGGCATTTCGGCTTGGCGCGCGCGCCCAAAGGTCGCCCATCGCCTGGCATGTCCAGTGCTCTTCTGCGAAGTAGTAACGACTTCCGAAGAAACTCCAACCGACGCCCACCAAATACGACAGGGCACGCGATGCGGCTTCAAGGTCGCGTGCGTCGCCCAGAAGCACATGCGCGCGCGATAGAGCCAGCGAAGCCTCTCCCGAATAATACAGAAACTGAACGTCGGTTGGACGGTTGGAAGCGCGGTCATACAGGTGCATGAATTCGCCATCCGGCCGCTGCTGCGAACGGAGGAACTCGGTCAATGCGGGCACGAGAGCCGCGTACTCCGGGTCTAGCTTCGTTCGAGCTATCTCGACGAAAGCGACTACAGCGAGCGCCGAGGAGCCGAGGTCAACGACCGCGCCTGTGCCAATGCATCGGTGGTCGCCGCAACTCAGGGTTGCTCGATCTCTCAAGCGACTGGCCGCGCGCAGCGTCGCCGCACTCATGTCGTCGTCGCCGGAGAGCGACGCGGCCTGAGCGAGAAAGTACGTCGCCCCGGCGTGGCGAGGCCAATCGTACCCGGACTGCACGTGATTCGTCGGTGCGTCGACGAGGTACCGGAACCGCCCTTCGCCGTCGACACCGCGGGCCAGAAACGAGCCGGCCGCGATGACCGCTGCGCGCACGTCGTCGTCGGTCATCGTCTCGGCCGTCACCGCAGGATGCGGAAGAACGCGTGGCGTCGACCGAGTAACGCGAAAACGCGCGAACCGCGCTTCATCGAGCAGAGTTCGGACTGTTGCGCCGAACCGCTGCGACAGCAGCGCGAGCACCAGCGGCACGTCCACGCCTGCGGTGAGGGACAGACTCTTGATTTCGACGCCCTTGTCGTACGCTTGGCATGCAAGCAACTCGTCCGGTGTCAGATACTCGGTGCGGCCCAGATACGTCGCCCGAATGCCGTCGTGCCCGGCGACGAACCCCATGGCTAGTAAGAAATCGGGGCGTACCCAGACAGGACCCTCGGCGACGATGCTCTCGTAGACGAGGGTCGCGCCGTCGTGCGCAGTGAGCGCCGCGTCGAGCGCCGGCGCCCTCTCACCTGCGCGAGCGAGAACGGCCCGTGCCCGAAGCTCGCCACCGCTCCAGACGCTCGCGATGACTGCGCGCGGATGCAGTTCGTCGATGTCGAGCTCAAATATTCGGTGAACAACGGCGCACACAACGAGGGTGCCAATCGCCCACGTGACGAATAGCCAAAAGAGCGACCATCCCCTCATTTTTGGCCCTGTCCTCGAGAGCTGGACCCTAACCAGAAGAGCTTCACCGCGGGAAAGACAACGAGATACGGCAGTGCAAGCGCCGCGACGAGAACGAGGACGAGCGCGCCTCCGCGACCGACCGCGCCGTAGACTCCACTCAGCCAACTCGCCGTGAGCGCTAGCAGGGTGACCAGCACGAGTCCGACCCCGAACGCGAAACCCGCAGCCACCGTGGCGAGCCGCTCCGCCCAGCTCGCCCCAGAGAAGAGGGCGGCGGAGGACCCCAGCTCGAGCGCCAACACAGCCGCAGCCGTCGCGTCGATCGGCGCCCACCGCGCCGGGAGTGCGACGAACACGCCGAGGGCCGTCAGAGCGGCCGTGACGAGATCCAGGGTGCCGAAGACAAAGGCGGCGCGGCGCGAAAGCATTTGCGGGAGCGGCGTAACACGGCCCAACTACCGCGTCGCGCGTTCGCGGCGGTCGGGCCGTCAGCATTCGATTGCCTGACGAAAACGAATCGCCAGGGTGCTGGGAACGTACTTTCCGACGAGGGCGCGCGTGCCGTTCCTACGTCCAGCCGCGCGCGTCGGGTTGAGGGCCCCACCCTCATTCGGATTCGGACCGAATCTGCGCCTCGATTCGTCGGTCTGGGACAAACCATAGAGCGGCGACCAGTGCGTAGATG
>JBEKOY010000118.1:0-16226 GCA_049521295.1 Polyangiaceae bacterium
AAGCCATGTACCGGGCGCTCTTCGAACGCAGCTCGGATGCCATCCTGATCGCCGACGTCGAGACCAAGCGCTTTCGGTATGCCAATTCCGCGGCCTCTCGACTGCTCGGCTACGCCGAGACCGAACTGCACACGATGGGCTTCGCCGACATTCATCCCACCGATGCCGGCGAGCTTGGGAAAAGCGAATTCGAGAGAATCGCTCGTGGCGAGAGCACCCGGTCGGCGGACATCCCCTGTCTCAAGAAGGATGGCAGCCTCTTGTACGCAGACATTCGTTCAACGGCGGTCACGATGGATGGGCGCCCGATGAGCGCCGCCTTTTTCCACGACTTGACCGAGGCCAGAGGGGCGCGAAAGGCCCTGGAAGCGAGCGAGGCGCGTTACCGTCGCTTATTTGAATCGGCCAAGGACGGCATCGTGATCGTCGATGCCCACACGGGGCAGATCATCGACGTCAACCCGTTTCTGACCGAATTGACGGGCTACTCGCGCGCCGATTTCCTCGGCGCGCATCTCTGGGAGATCGGCCTGTTCAAAGACATCGCCGCCTCCAAGGCCCTCTTTTCCGACCTGCAGGTCCGCGAGTACGTTCGCTACGAGCACCTGCCGCTGGCGGCCCGCTCCGGGTCGAAGATCGATGTCGAGTTCGTCAGCAATGTCTACCCAGTCGACGGCCAGAAGGTCATCCAGTGCAACATTCGTGACATCACGGCGCGCAAGCGGGTCGAGGCCGAGCGCGAGCGGCTGACGATGGCCATCGAACAGGCTGCCGAAGTGGTGCTCGTCGCCGATGCAAAAGGTGACATCGTGTACGTCAATCCGGCCTTCGAGACCGTGACGGGCTACTCGCAAGCCGAAGCTCGCGGCTTCCATCTGCGGGCGCTCGAGAGCGTGCAGGACGAGGCGGCCTACGGCGCGATCTGGGACACGATCGGCGCCGGCAAGACGTGGCGCGGACGTCTGGTCAACAAGAAAAAGGACGGCAAGCTTTACACCCAAGAGGGCACGATTGCGGTCGTGCGCGACGCGTCCGGCGCCGTCACGAGCTATGTCGCCGTCGCCCGGGACATCACCCAAGATCTCGCCCTGGAAGGGCAGCTCCGACAAGCCCAGAAAATGGAGGCGATCGGGCGGCTCGCGGGCAGCGTCGCGCACGACTTCAACAACGTCCTATCGGTGATCTTGAGCTACGCACAGATGATTGCTCTCGAACCGAAGCTCGACGAGTCCCTGCGTGCGGACGTCGATGAGATCAAGAAAGCCGCTTTGCGCGCGTCGGCTCTGACCGGGCAACTTCTCACGTTCAGCCGGCAGCAGGTGCTGGAAGCGAAAGTGCTCAATCTCGACGAGATCGTGATCGGAATGGAAAAGATGCTCGGACGGCTACTGGGCGCCGATATCGAGTTGACCATCCTGTCGAAGAGCGACCTCTGGAATGTCAAGGCGGATCCGGGCCAGATGGAGCAGGTCCTGATGAACTTCGCCGTCAACGCGCGCGACGCGATGCCCGAGGGCGGCGCGTTGACCATCCAGACCGCGAACGTCGATCTGGATGACGACTATGCTCGATCGCACCTCGGCGTTCGGCCCGGATCCTACGTCAAGCTCGCGGTGAGCGACAGCGGAACGGGCATGGACCGCGAGACCCAGACCATGATCTTCGAGCCGTTTTTCACGACGAAGGAGCCCGGTAAGGGCACCGGACTCGGCCTCGCGACCGTCTTCGGGATCGTCCAGCAAAGCGGCGGTCATATCTCGGTCTCCAGCGACCCAGGCCACGGCACGACGTTCAACGTCTTGCTGCCGAGGGCGTCGGACGCCAGGGAGGTGGGCTCTTCGAACGTCGACCGCCCAGCACCCGAGCCGGCTTGCGGCAACGAAACGATCCTGGTCGTCGAGGACGACGATCCCGTGCGAGCTCTCGCCCGAGACATTCTTCGACGCCGTGGGTACGTCGTTCTGGTCGCCTCCAACGGAGGAGAAGCTTTCCTCATTTGCGAGCAGCACAAGGCGCATATTCACCTGTTGCTGACCGACTTGGTGCTGCCTCGGATGAGCGGCTTGCAGCTCGCCGAGCGCCTCGCGCCAATGAGGCCGGAGATGAAGGTGCTCATCATGTCCGGATCCGCGAACGATACCAACTTGCTCGAACGTGTCGTGCAGTCTGGGTTTGCGCTGATTCGCAAGCCGCTCACGCCGGGTGCACTCCTGCGAAAGGTGCAGGAGGTATTCACCCGGTCGGCCGCGCCGTCGTAGGAGACGGACCGAGGGACCGGTCTCTCGTTCGCTACGGCGCTCCGACGAACGTCGTCACGCTCTGGGCCGATAGCGGCGCCGCGAAGCTGCCGCCGGTGAGGGGGATGGCAGTCCCGGCGGTCAGGTTTTCGCTCGCCGATGTGACCCACGGAACGACCTGAGCCGGCCAGGACGACCCTTGGACGAAGATCGTCATGCTCGTCGCGCCGCCCGTGTTGATGGCCACGATGGCCACCGTGTTGTCCGCGGGGTTGTCGAATGCGATGACCGACACCCCCGACGGGGGCGCCGAGCCAGCGACGTCCACGCGGTAAAAGCCGGGACGCACGAACCGGCTGAAGTTTCCGAGCACCCAGAGCCGCTTCGCCCAGGTCGCCGCTCCTGTGTCCCAGAGGCCCCCGTTTCCGCTCGAATAGAACCACCAGTAGTGCCACGCGTTCATGTTCGCCACGGTGAGCGCCTGATAAATCTCGTTGGCCACAATGAGGCCGTTGGCCATCGTCGTGTCCTCCGCTCCCGTCACGTACCACTCCGTCTCCCAAAACTCCTTGCCGGCCGCCTGGATGGCGGGGTAGGCCGCCGGGGTGCCTCCGTACTCGTGCGTGGCCACGATCGACGTGGCGGCCCACGCGGCGGAGTTGGCAGCGAGCGCCGGCTCGAACGTCTTGAAGTCACCCCAATCCTGCGTCTCGGGGGCCATGATCTTGACGCCCGAACTGGCCAACGCGGGACCCATACTCCCGCCGACGAACGTGGCCAGCGTCGTTGCCGTGTAAACGCACGATTCGTACGTGACGTCCGCGTCCGGCTCGTTCTGCGCAGAAATCGCGTAGAGGTGGATGCCTGCCGCCTTCATCGTCGTCACGTAGCTCGCCAGGCTGGCTGCCCAGGCCGACGGGTCGGTGAGCGTCCCCTCGATCGTGGTGGCGTTGGACTTGTCCGACGCCGGAGGCGTCCAGGGGGTCGCCCACACCGTCGCGCCGAGCGCCTGTGCGGCCAAGGCCATGCTGATTTCGGCAGCGCTCGTCGTGCCGGCGGGCGACGGTTGAATTCGTACCCGGAACAGAGACAGACCGGCTCCGCTGGTCGTCGAAAAGAGGGTCGTCGGGTCCGCAGCGTTCAGGTACCCCGCCTCCCAAGCCGACGACGCGCCGAATCCGGAGATGTGCTGGTGAACCGTGCCCGGATTCACGACGACGGCATTCGCCGGGGCGACGCCCGCCATTTCGCCGGCGCCGGAAGCGCCCGCGCTGGAGGACGACCCTGCGCTCGATCCGGATCCGGAGGAAGACGAGCCCGCGGTCGATCCAGCGCCGGAAGGAACCGATCCGGTCGATCCCGATCCGCTGCCGGGATTGGTTGCCGCTCCGGAAGCCCCTGCGCTCGACGACGAGCGGGATCCGGAGCTGTTGCCAGTCAGGGTGCTCGGGGCAGTCCCGGGGCCCGAGGACGATGCCCCCGAGGGGCCCGCGCCGGATCCCGATCCCGCGTTTGCCCCGGAGCTTGGGTTGCCGGAGGTGGATCCGGAGGAGGGTCCCGAGCCCGTTCCGGACGGCGACCCGCCCGGGTCGAGCGAGCCGTTGGAACCGCACGCCACTGCGACGAGGGTCGGGCCGAGGACAAAGACGATCGTGAAGCGAGCACGCATGGGCCAGTCTCTATTCTTATCGGGCTTGGTGCCGCTCGGCACGCGGGTCGAGTTCGCCACGGCAGGCAAGCCGACACAGTTTCATCCACGGCCTGCCGAACGGCAACGCTTGCGCGGTATTTGTCCGTTGTGGCTCGATGCTGTCGCCTTCGCCCCTTCACACGGCGTGCACGGTGTGGGCTGCGCGGACCGTGTCGGTCTTAGAGGTGCGATAGGCTCCCATCGCCGCCGGCGGCATCCTCGGCGCCATCGACGTTCGGGGCATCCGTCGACGAGTCGCTGACCGGTGTCGCCGCTTCTGCGCTCGCGGAGGCGTCCGTCGAGGCATCCGGGGATCCAGCCGAAGCATCGGGTGATCCGGCGTCGGCAGCGGAGTCCGGGATCGCCGCGTCCGAAGTCGGCGCTTCGGTTTCAGCGCGATCGGCGGCCGCCGAATCCGTCGGTGCCGACTGCGCGTCCACGTTGGACTCGGCCTCTTCGTTCGCCGCGGCGTCCTCGGTGGACCCGCTGTCGACTTCGCCTCCGTCGCCGCAGGTAAAGTTTTGACAGGTCGTCCCCGCGGGACACCACGTGCCCACGCACGCGGACGCCAAGTACGAATAGATGTCGGCCCCGGAGCAGCAGCTGGCGAACCCCGCCGAGCTGTTGCACAGAAACGGCACAGGGTGGTTGGGGTCCGCTTGCCCGCAGGGCACCGGGGTGGCCGACTCGCTGGAAGCATCGGGTACGGCCGCGAGGCAGGATCGAGGCGCGTTCCCTGGTTCGGTGGTGCATTGCCACGTGACGGTGTCGCAGGCGCAAAAAGCGGACGGGTAGATGCAACTACTGAGCGTCGTGCACGGCTGGTAGTCGTAGGGCGGCTGCGCGGGGCAAGCCATGTTGTTCGTGCAAGCAAAGGCGCCAAGCTCACACGAACAAGTCGCCGATCCATAGCAACACGCCAGGCCCGCGACGTCGCAGCTCGCGCTTTCGGCGGCTGCGGCCGAGCTGGGACACGCCGCCGGGTTGCTCGAGCTCGAACATGCGGCAAGCCACGACCCGACGATCGCGATCGCGAACAGCAGTCCGCCCGTCACGTTCCGATGCACGCCCCTGCTTGTCCGCGGTCGACGGGTCATGCGGCTCTACGGCTATCACGGCGCGTAACGCGAAAACAACGATGAGAGCAGCTCTTCGGTCCATCCTCGGCGTTTGCGATTGCCCCGAGATGAAATTTTGCACCGACAATTGACCACGCGTGCACCGTTTGGGCTGCAAAGAGCGCGGCTTTCCTACGCGCCGTGCCGCCCCTCGTACCGACCGTATGGCGTTGTCCGCCATCTGCGGCATCGATTTGTGGCCAAGCTGGAGACGTCCGACATGAAACGACTTCCGTTCGCCGCAATCGCCTTTTTCACCTCGGCCGCGTGGATCGTCGGGTGCGAGGGAAAGAGTGAGTCGGGCGCGGCGGCGGGCCCCGTCGCGCAAACTTCGGCCGCGCTCGCGGCATCGTCGGTGCCGAGTCCAACGCCGGCTCCCAGTGGAGCGGCGAGGGACCACCGCGACGGGTTTGCCGGCATGTTTTTCCGAGCGGCACAGCAGATCGACTTGACCGACGAGCAGAAGGCGGCGGTCAGCACGCTCGAGCCGTTGCTGCACGCTGCCCCCAATGTGCGCCCCGCGTTGCAGACCTTCCACGCCGATCTGGTCGCTGGAATCGAGGCGGGTCTGCTCGACGCGACCAAAATCCAAGCGGATCTGTCCGCGATCGATACGGCGGCCCAGGCGGCTCGGGATGCGCAGGGCGGAGCGCTCGGCCGACTTCACGATGCGCTCGACGCACCGCGCCGTAAGGCGCTGGTCGACACCCTCCGCGAAAAGCAGGCTGCTCGCGACGCAGGTCGCAAGCCGTTTTGGGCTCACGATGGGGGCCCAGCGAACTGGACGGCACGTCGGTTGGATCGCATGACCCAGAAACTCGAGCTGGACGCCGTGCAGCAGAAGCAGGTGGCGGGGCTTCTCGCCAAGGACGACGTTTTTTCCGATGGGCCGGGGCCGAGAGGCATGAGGGACGCCGGCAAGACGCACCTGGACGCGCTGCTGACCGCCTTCGAAGCCGAATCGTTCGACGCCAAGTCGTTTGATCCTTCGTGGCCCGCGGACAAGTCGCCTGCGGACCGACTGCATCGCCAAGTGACGTTTCTGGCGCGCCTTTTACCGATCTTGAAGCCCGAGCAGCGCGACCGGTTGGCCGCGCTCTTCGCGGGACCCCGCGGCGACTCCGGGCGCGGCGGTGGCGGTGACCCGCAAGCCGATCCATTCGACGGCGCGGACTAGTCTCCGCTTTTGGACTCCGCTCCGTACGCGGCGTTCGGCTTAAGGCAACTTCGTGAAGCTGAGCGTGTACGCCGCCGGACCCCCCGTCACAATGTTGTTGTAGAGAACCGCCCCCTGGGTGGCGCCCAAGCCCGTCCCGAAGCTCGTGTCCGGGATGCAGTATTCGGCGTCTCCGTAGTTCGAGTTCGGGTCGATCGCGCACTCGCTGCTCGTGACGGAGGGCAGCGTCGAGAAATCGATGGCTGTGTTGAACCAACCGCGCGGATCGACCGTCAAAAGAAGCTGACCGCTGGCGAAGAGCTGTTGGTCGATCCCGCCTTCCTCGAGGATGCGCTGCTTGCAGATCGGGTCGAGCCCGGGCTGCGACGGATCGCTCACGGGCACGCCACGGTTGCTCTGATTGATGTTCACGGTGGCAGCCCACGTGAAGACCTTCCCATCCGATTCCCGCGTCGCCGTCCCCTGGAGGTCGACGATGTTCGGAGAGCCCTCGCCGCCGCCCGGAAGCGGGAGGGCGTTCGAGACCGCGCCCCCGTCGGCAAGCACTTGGGTGAGTGGGACCGTGTTGTCCGGGTTGTTGACGTCGCCGGCCGTCAGCCAGATCTCCCAGCTTTGCCCCACATCGGCCGTCCCGTTTCCCTGCCTGGAGAACATCTGCGGCGACGTCGACAGCAGGTCGATCTCGACCCCGCCGGGGACCTGCGCCGCGTAGACGCCCGGGTTCAAGCAGATCGGCGATTCGGCGCCCGTGGCGAGGGGTGCTTCGTCGATGTAGACCGCGCCGATGTACATGTACGCGAACGTCAGCCGAATCGTGTACCCGTTCACCGGAAACGGCTGGTCCGCCCCCTGCGCCCCGGCCGCGTAGGCGGGGAACGTGATGAGCTCGTCGCCGGTCGTGCCGTTGCAGGATGCCGCAGCGATCCCGGCCACGAGAACCGCCGGCAGAGCGAAAACTTTCCTCACGGCGACCCTCCGAGCGTCGCGGAGACCGTGAGCATGAGGGTCTGCGGCGCTCCAGCCGTAAACGACCGCTCGGGAGCCAGCGTGGGCTCGGGCTGCGAGTGGAAGTCGGAGGCGTAGTTGTATTCGCCGAGCTTGTACTTTGCATTGAACAGGTTCTGCGCGGCGATGCGCACGGTCAATAGGCTCCAGCCTAGGCTCGCCGATGCGTCCGAGACGAAGATGACGTCGCTCAATTCGCCGTAGGGCAAAGGACGCCGGCCGACGTAGCTCACGCCGTAGCCGATCGTGGCGCGGATCGGCCTGTGGGCGACGCTCCAGGGCAACTCGTGGAACAGCGCGGCGTCTCCGCGCAGGACCAGATCGGGAACGTAGGGGACCAGCAGGTGCGTGTCGTCGAACGTGGCTTTGACGAGCGTGGCGTTCGCGGCGACGTCGTAAAACGATCCGAGCGTTCGCACCATCCCCGACCAGCCCGTGCGCGTCGAACCGCTCGCGAGCGTATTTCGCCCTTCGCTCGGATCGAACAGGAGATCTTCGTCGGAGTGCGTCTGGAAGAAGACGGACTTCGCCGCCAGGTTCATCGCGCCGAGCTGATTGGCGTACGAGGCGCCGAGGTCGCGAGACTGCACGTTGACGAACGGGGTGAGCAGCCCCTGCGCCACATAGCTGGGGTCGACGGAGCGAACGCCGTCGCCGGCGCTCAGGCTGAAATCGAAGTGGTCGATCGGCCCGATCACCAGAGTGCCGCGCGGCATGATCGCGCCATCGCCCGTCGTCGAGCGCGCGACCGGTTCGCGGTAGACGCCGTGCTCGAGCTCGCTCAGGCAGGGCTGATCGACTTCGAGGTACTGCTTGGATGGGCTGTCGACCCCCTGCTCGGCGTTGACCGCGCAGTTGTTGAGCACGTCGAACAGAAACATGTCGGCACGCACGCCACCGCGCAATCCGAGCCACGGCAGGATGTGGACATTGCCGTCCACATAGACGCCGACGTCGCCGAGCGTCGAGGTGAGATCCGCGTCCGTTTCGTACGGATCGCCGTTCGACCTCATGTCGCGGTACTGCGTCGAGGTGGTCTGGTCGATGCGCGCGAAGTAGCCCCCCTCGAACTCCTGTCTCAGCCCGAGCACTTCGCCGTGCCACCGCGCATAGCCGCGCCCGCCGAGCGTGAGCTCGCTGAAGTGGAAATCGATCATGTCGCCGCGCTGCGAGTGCGGAGATTGCGTCGGAAGTTGCACGTCGTTCAGGAAGCCCGTCCAGTCCTCGAGCAGCCGCATCGTGCGGTCGATGACAAAGAGCTGCTGCGAGACATCCATCTGGCCAAAGTGGTTCTCGTAGGTCGCCGCCACGGACGCACGGCTTGCGGTATTGCCCACCTGGTTGGGATCCTCGGTGCCGTAGAAGCCCACCTTCCCGGATTCGTAGTCGTCCTCGCGAACCACTCCGGCCGAGTTGTATTCCGTGACGTAGGCCGTCGCATTCACCCGCAGAAGGCCCTTCGCGCCGACGGGGAACTCGTACTGGCCAATCGCCGTTCCGCGCTTCGCCTGTCGATTGGTGCCGAAGCCGTCGGTCGTATAGTACTCGGCGCCCGCGAACGTCCCGCTCGGAGCGTCGCGCGGTCCCCAAAGCAGAAGAAGGCGCTGCGTGTTGAAGTTGCCCGTCGTGTACTCGGCCGTGAGGCCGCGTCGATCGAGCCCGAGCTGGTAGTCGGCGCTGCCGGCGACTGCGAAGTCGCCTTGCTGGGGGGCGTAGGGACCCTCGAGGACCCGAACCGAATGAATGAGCTCCGGAATGATGAAGTGCGTGTCGGCGTAGCCGTTGCCGTGGTAGTTGCCGGCGTCGTTGATCGGCACGCCATCGACCGTGAATTCCAGGTCTTGGCCTTCGTGCGCATCGAATCCGCGCAAGAAGACCTGTTCGGCGTGTCCCGATCCGCCTTCGTTCGTGAGCAGAAAGCCGGGCGCGAGCTTGAGCGCGTCGGACGCGTTCGTCCGCGGAATGGCCTTTAGCTCGCCGATCGTGACTTGGTAGTCGGCCGCTCCGGTGGTGCGTGGCTGCAGGCGCCCGAAGACATTGACGTTGGACACGGCCTCTGCACCGTCGGGCGAGGGTGAAGGACCGTTCGGCGGGGCGGCTGCGCCGGGCGAGGCGGCGAGCGGAACCGAGAGAGGCGCGGCGGGCACGGCGGGGTGAATCGGCAGTTGGCCCTCCGGCAGGGGGGTCTCCACCATTTCGGGCGGCGCCTCGGGCGGCGCGAAGTGGAACGGCATCTTGACTCGGCTCGGGATGGGCTTGCCGTCACGCATGGCGGGCACGAACGTCCATTGCCGTGCCGCCACGATGGCCGCCTCGTCGAGGTCGGCACCACCCGAGTCGGCCACGTCGACCTTCGAGACGTGCCCGTCCGCGTCGATGGTGACGGTCAGGACGACGTCGCTGTGCTTGCGTTGGGCGAGCGCCGACGGCGGATACACGGCGTCGACGTGGTGGACCGCGACGGGGGGCTTTACGTTTGCGGGCGACGTGGCCTGCGCCGATGCGACGGTCGCCAACGTGCTCGTGAATGCGACGGCGATCAGAGTGAGTCCACGCCAGCCGAGCGCACGACCCATCGTCGGACGCGCACCGCACCGGCCCACGATCGTCGCGTCGCAGCTGAGCACGGAACGGCCTGCCCCTCTCGCACGCAACGTCGCATGATGGCAGTTCAATTGCAACTCAAACTCAGTTACTACACAGCACGGATCGGCGGCAACTCCATTTCGGCCGCTAAAATCGCGCTCGGCGATGGTCTGGGGCGCGTGGGGGCGCGGACCGCGACACGGGATCCCGGCCGCATGCCGCCCGAAGCCGGACAGGTCGCCTTTCTCGATCCTTTCTCGATAAAGAGGGCGGCTCGTCGGCTTCGCCCCTCCACCTGTTTGTGCCCGAGGTCTTGCGTTGGGGTGCCGGGTGGCGCATCCTCTCGCCCAAGGACCCGGACGCGCCGATGTCAAGATCTCTGAAGCACGCGAAGACCGCCGTCGCTCGCACCCCTTCGATCGCCGAGTTGAAGGCCGAGATTCGCGGGTACGGGATACGCAGCACGGGGCCACGTGTCGCGGTACTCGCGCACCTGAGCCGAGCCGAGGCGCCGCTCAGCCATACGGAAGTCTACGAGGCGCTGCAGGACCGCGGCTACGACCGCGCCACCATCTATCGGAACTTGATCGATCTCGCGGAAGTAGGACTCCTGACGCGTTCCGACCTGGGCGATCACGCCTGGCGCTTCGAGCGCAAGCAAGACAAGATCGGTCGCTCGGGGGCGCATCCGCACTTCATTTGTGTCGACTGCGGCAAAGTCAAATGCCTGCCCGACAATGCCGTGAGGGTCGTGCCTTCGTTCGGGGTCCCTACGGCGTTGCGCAACAAGGACGTCGAGGTTCAGGTCAAGGGCCGTTGCGACGCCTGCGCCTAGGGCGGGTATAGCCCTACCGCCGCTATCGGTCGCCCAAAACCGCCCGGACGATCGCGCGCTGTCCCGCGAGAATCTCCGTGGCGCGCCCCAGCCCGATCTCGGCCGCGAGGGCTCTGAGCAAACCCTCGGCGCGTTCGCTGGTGCCCGGATGCCGTCCGACCGTCGTCGGGTTGCGCTTGGGTGTCGGCTTCGGCACGGTCGCGCTTTTCTTGGCGGCACTTCCCGACGACCGCACGTTGTAGACGTAACCCACGCCGATCTGAATCCCGGCGGCGACCGCCTTCTGCACAATCTCCTTGGGAGTGGAGTTCGGGAACCGTCGCACGAAGTCCGCTTTGCTCTGAATAGGAGAAGTTTTTTTTGCCGAGGGCTTTGTGAAACCTGGGGTGGGTTTGGTCAGAACCTTCGTCACGGGTTTGGCCAGACCCTTCGTCACGGGTTTGGCCAGAACCTTCGTCACGGGTTTGGCCAGAACCTTCGTCACGGGTTTGGCCGGGACCTTCGTTGCCTTCCGCTTCGCTTTCGCTCGACCCCGAACGTTGTAGACGAGGCCCGGATCGATCGTTAACCCAGAGGCTTTCGCCTTGTCGACGACCTCCGCGGCGGAGAGTTGGGGCGGCTGTTGGCGGATGAAATCGGACTTGCTGACGGTGGGTTTCTCGGCGGCCATGAGGGTGGTAGTTCAGCACGGGTCGGCCCGTCGGAGCAACATCCTCAATTCCGGACCTCCGTCACCCTCCGCGGCCACCCGGGCGGGTGGGGGCCCTGCAGGTTGCTTGGGATCGTACGTCGGCCCCGCTTCCGACGAGATCGACGTCGCGGCCGTCTGCGGTAACCTCCACGACTCGCGCGACCGGTCCATGGCCCGTAAGTCCCCAGCCGACCTGGATGCAACCCTCACGGCCTTCGTGCCGGTTGGGCCGGTCCCGTGCGTGCGGGGCTCTGGGCGGCTTTTCGTCGCCGACGATCCGAATGGGGTCATCTTCCGGATGGGCACGAGGACACCATGATGCCCGACTCCGTCCTCAAAGAGTCCCTTCGCCGGGAGCTCGCGGAGCTCCTGACGGCAGATCTCGCAACGCGAAGCCGAGCGTACCGCACCGCCAGCGAGGCGGCGACGCACGAAGAAGCCAAGCCCGAGAACGACAAGGACACCCGCGCCCTCGAGCAATCGTATCTTGCCCGTGGCGAAGCGGTACGGGTCGAAGAGCTCCGATCGGCACTGGCCGAAGTTCAATCCATGCCGCTGCCCCGGCTGTCACCCATGGACCCGGTTGGCTTGGGGGCGCTCGTGTCCGTCGATGAAGCGGGGACTTCTGGGCATCTTTGGATCGCCCCCCACGGCGGGGGTGCGCGTCTTGGCGCAGGAAAGATCCAAGTCGTGACGCCGAAGTCGCCCATGGGGCGTGCCCTCATCGGAAAGCGCGCGGGTGACGATTGCGAGATCATGGTGGCGGGAAGGACGCGAGAGATCGCGATCCTTGCGGTGCGCTGACGGGTCGTCTCCCGTTGGCGTCACGGACCGTCGGCATCGGTCCGCAGGTCGGCCTGCGTCACGGCCGTTACATGGGCAAATCCCGATAAGCGGCCCAAACGTCGAGGTCGGGGTCTAGGTCGGGGTCGGGGTCGAGGTCGGGGTCGGGGTCGGGGTCGGGGTCAGCTTGACTACCCGTTGCCACTCAGAGACGCACGGACGCCAGTCTATGAAAGTTCTGAGTGAGCCACGTGCTTCGGAAATTGCGTCCGAAGGCCTGTTCGAAATATTCTCGCAACCGCTCCCCGGGTATCCACCTTTGCCGAACCTTCAGGACGCGAAGAGCATCGATATTCTTGTGCGCTTCAGCCACCTGCAATAGTTTGATGACCTGCGATCGATCGAACTTCAGGTAGCTCTGGATGGATCCGTCTGCCGAAGGCCCGTGGAGGATGGTGTAAGTCAGTCCGATGTTGCCGGTACAGGGATCGGAGCCGCACAAGCAAGGAACGGGCACACGCCGGTGCCAATGATAATCGATGGTGATTTCGTCTCCGGCTCGGATCGGGCGGACCGCTCGCATCATCAAGGCATCGGCGTCCCGATACTTCTCTGTGATCGTCGTGTTCGGACGGCAAGAATGATTGGCGATATGTCCTCCAATCTTGTCCGGATCCGGGCGAATGGCGAGAAAGCCATCGGGCGTCGTCTTGTAGCTCATGGTGTATTCCGCGTCTTTGGAGTGACTGAAGACGTCCGCTTCTTCTTCGGTCGCAAACACGGGAATCGTGATCGGCTCACCGACGAAGGCGGCGACTAAATCGCCTTTCTTGTGATCCACCAACGAGAAAATACCTCGGCCCTTGTCTGTCGGCCGAATCTCAATCCATGGATGGTCGAGCACCTGCTTGTATTTTTTGGTTTCTTGCCAGGGATGACTCATCCTTGTGCCTCGTCGCCGGTCGCCCGGCTGACTTCGGGTCTCCGTCGGGCGACGGACGCACTCTACTCGCCTTGACGGCGGCGTGCACGCGCCTGCCCGGTTTGGGAAGGCAGGCCGTCGGGCCTCCCGGCCCCGGCCTCGAGCCGTCGCGACATGTTCCCGCCGACCGGGAAATCAGCGCAGGTTCGACGCGTTCTTCCAGTGTTGGTCTTCGGAGCTCAGGGACCCGTTTCCGAACAGGTACCGCAGGGTCAAGCTCGACTGAATGCCAAAAGGTGCCGTGTATCCCTGTTGCACCGCGGCGAGCATGCTGGCTTCGATTTCCTCCCGAGGATCGCTGTAGACCACGTTGGTGGGCTGAGCTTCGTTGATGGCTTTGTGGATTTGCTGCAGGCCGACCCACGGCGAGACCGTGAAGTTGTCGGTGATGCGCCAGGTCGCCGACAGGCTCGCGGAGAAGCTGCGGTAATCGACGTCCTCGATCATGGCGGATTCTCCGAGCGAGCCCGACACGTCGACCGGAGCGAAATGCCAACTCAAGAAAAGGTCGCAAAATTCGCGACCGACCATTTGCTCGTCGATCCCTTGGATGTTCGTGACGTCGTAGTGCTCGAACTCCGGCCCGATCGCGCAACGGAAGCCAAAATTGCGTTGGTTCACGGTCTGCAGCGGGACGAGATCGAACTCGACTCCGACCGATCCGTTCGCACGGAAATGGTAGTTGGCTTGCGGATTTTTCTCGGCGGACAGAAGCAGCCCGAGACTCCATCGTGTGTCCTGGGTGAAAGACCACGACAAGGCGTTGGTCGCGTTTCCGCCCGCGAAGTGGATGCTTGCCGTTTCCGAGGTGCCGGGAACCGGCTGGCTCTGCCGGCTGTAGTTTGCGCCGATCGATTGCTGGACCCTCCAGCCCGGACCGGAATAGTTGAAGGACACCGATGCGTTTCCCGCCGCGTTGATTCCCACCCCTTCGACATCGCTGAAGTACGTCCCGGCGGAGGGCACCACGTACCACCGCAGGCTCTCTTGCTCGGGCCTTCCCGTAAACGGGGGGGCCTGCGCCGGGTCGGCGACTCGGATGGTGAGCCGCCCGGCTTCGACCGTGGCTTCCGTCTTCTGTTCCATGAATTGGGCCAGGCCTCGTTCGAGCTTGGTCATGATGCGAACCATCGCCGTCGTGGCGTCGACGCTGTCCGGGATCTTGTCGCTCGTCCGGACTTCGGTCGCGAAGCCGTTTACGCGCTTGCCGATGAACCGAAACTCGAACCGCGTGCCGCCCTCCGTGGCGACGCTCGTGAGCGAGACCACGACGCTGGCGTGTCTCGTGTCGCCGACGACAGTCAGAAACGGAATCTTGCTCGTGAGGCTGTTCTCGATGACCAAGCAGTCGACGCTGGCGCCCGGCAGATAACAGTCCCACTTCATCCGCAAATCGGCGCTTGCCGTCCGAGAGACGAACGTCGTGCAGATGGCTACGCAGCCTGCGGTCCTTGCCGCCCGGCCCATCGCCCCGAAACGGGCGAACTCGATGAATCGCATCCTGACGACCAGTACCGGACGGGACTCGAGGCGTGAAGCGGGCTGGGGTGACCCCGAGTGGCGCGCGACCTCCGCGTGCGAGACCTGCGTGATCGACGCGCCCTCTGCGCCGTCCCGCGCGCGGAAAGCTCACGCGGGTCCGCGACTCCGTGCTTTTTGGGATGCGAGGCAACGAGCTCGCCGAGCGCCCCTACTCTCAACCGGGCCGGGGCCTCGGCGAGTCGGCCGCGTGCCCTCGGCGGTCGCCCGGCCACCGGCCGGGCAACGCCGCGCCTCAGGGAGAAGCGGGCCCCGCCTTGGCCTTGGCGAACGACTGCGCGCGGTCCAGAATCTGCTTCGCGTCGGCCGATGAAAATGCCGCGACGCCGATGATGAAACCGTCCTTCGCCGGCCGCACGTCGATGTCCAGCGTGGCTCCGGAGAGCCAGAACGGGTCGTCCGGAGTCGGCTGCGCCTGCCCGAGGGTAATTCGCGCGTTATGGCACTCGAGCTCGCGGTCGAGCCACTCCGCCGTGATGCCGGGAAGCGCGTTGATGGTTATTTTTGCGCCTCGAAGCTTACTCGTCTCACCGGATTTATCGGTATCGAAGGTGCTGTAGAGGGGTTCGACCTGTTGCACGGCTTTGCCATCGAGAATAGGCGCGATGGCACTGTCGGTGACCTCCGGACCGCAACGCGTGCGATCCGTGAACGCCGCTTGATCGGCAGGGCCCTTCGCCGGCTCGCTGCAGCCGGCCGCCATCGCAGCCGTAAGGAGGGCCGCAAGCGCAGCGGCCTTTGCTGACAGATGCAGTGCTTGTCGTTCGCCAATGGTTCCAGAGGTGATCATGGTTCCTCCAACGGTGCCCGCTCGAGATCGGCGATCGCGATCCCTCGATCGCGCTCGCCCATGAGATGGATTCAGGATGACTTCTCCCTCGGCTCCAGAGACCCATGTCATTCGATAGGGCCGGCGGAGCCGCGATCCGGGAAGCGATCTGCGAGCAGAACCACCGGGGCCGACCGGCCCTGCTGGGTGTGACCGCCGCGCGATGCGCGGGCGGGCCATTCGCCTGTTCCGTATCCCACGAGGTCGCACCGTAGACGGCCTCAACATAAAAAGACCGCAGATTAGCCCGGTGTCGTTATAAAGAATTCATCGAAGGAACGAATGCGCGCTGACGCAATGCCGGCGATGTCGCGTTGAAACCATGCCGACGCATTCGGAGCCATCGCGGAAGTCGGCGCGCAGCCTATTGGGCATTCGCCAAGCAACCACGATGCCTGCCATGACGTCGGCAGTCGGCTCTCGCGCGGACCGCCGGATCACGGCGTAGGTGCGGGCACCCAGCCGCCGGGCACGAGTCGATAGGAGCCGTCCGGGTCGTGCTCCCAGTGAGCGGGCGACCACGCGTAACCGGGTTGGAGTGCTATCCAGCGGCCCTCGATCCAGACCCACTGTTGGTCCTGGAGGGTCCAGTAGCCGGGCTGCCAAGCGTATCCGGGGCGGGGCTCCGGCACGTACACCAGGCGCGGAGGCGGCGGCTGGGTTGCACTGACCACCGCCGCGGTCACGATGGCGGTGCCCAAGATCGCAGGAAAAAGGCCAGGTCCGCGCACCATGCACGCCGAGCACGCCCACG
>JBEKOY010000119.1:0-16139 GCA_049521295.1 Polyangiaceae bacterium
GGTCGGGGTCGGGGTCGGGGTCGGGGTCGGGGTCGGGGTCGGCGGTCGCGGTCGGCGGTCGCGGTCGGGGTAGTCGGGGTCGGGAGTCGGCGGTCGGGGTCGGGGTCGGGGTCGGCGGTCGCGGTCGGCTCCGCTCTCGCCGACGCGGCTCGAGCATCCGCAGCTGGGGTGCCGGTAGTCCAAGTCCCTCGCGTGACACGCTAGAACCTGCTACGAGCCTGACCCGCGAAAACCCCTATGCCCCGGCGCGTTCGAGCGTGATGCGGGCGGACAGGTGAGGCTCATGACCGCCACGAACATTGCCACCATCGAGGCCAAGCCTCGCGTCGTCGCTGGAAAAGGCGAAGTCAGCCGCCTTCGTAGGACCGGCTTGGTCCCCGCAATTGCCTACGGCAAGGGCTTGCCCTCGACGCCGATCGCCGTGGCGCCGAAGCAAGTCGCGACGATTTTGCGAAGCGAGCTCGGAAAGAACACGCTCATCGAGCTTGCCTTGGGCGGCAAGAAGCTCCTCGCCATGATTCGCGATTTCACGCTGCATCCGGTGCAGCGGAGCCTCGAACACGTTGACTTCGTCGAGGTGAAGCTCGATCAGCCGGTCGACGTTCGGGTGCCCCTCGTGCCGCTGGGCAAGGCCGTCGGAGTGACGAAGGGTGGCGTCCTGCGCGTCGTTCATCGCGTCATCCCGGTGCGCTGTCTTCCCGACCGCATTCCGGTCAAGATCGAGACCGACGTCACGAATCTCGAGCTCGGCGAGCACATTGCGACGCAGGATCTCAAGCTGCCTCCGGGCGTCGCCGTGCGACTGCCGGCGGAACAGACCCTCGTCGCCGTCGTCGCGCCTGAGAAGGAAGTCGAAGAAGTCGTGGCTCCGGGTGTTGCGGTCGCCGGTGCTCCGGCAGCCGGCACCGGTGCGCCGGCCGCCGCCGGAACGGTGCCGCCGGAGGCGAAGAAGGACGAGAAGAAGGACGAGAAAAAGAAGTAGCCCGTGTTTCTTGTCGTCGGTCTCGGCAACCCCGGTCGCGAGTACGAGGGGAATCGACACAATGTCGGGTTCATGACGGTCGACGCGCTGCAACGGTCCGAGGGCTGGCCTGCGTTCAAGCCCAAATTCTCGGGGTTTTGGACCAAGGGAGAGCTCGGCAGCCACGATGTGGCCGTTCTGAAACCGCAGACGTACATGAACCTCTCCGGCGAAAGCGTGCAGCCTGCCGCCGCATTCTTGAAGGTGCCGCCCGCGAGAGTCATCGTCGTGCACGACGAGATCGACCTCGCGTGGCGCGACGTGCGGATCAAGTCCGGAGGGGGGCACGCGGGCCACAACGGAGTCCGAAGCGTGATTCAGCATCTGGGTCCCGATTTCGTGCGCGTGCGCATCGGCGTTGGCCGACCCGCACCCGGCTTTTCCGGCGACGTAGCCGATTGGGTGCTCGGAAATTTCGCGGCGGAAGAGCGCGCCGAGCTTCCGGACGTGCTCGATACGGCCAACGCGGCGGTTCGGGCGGTCGTGACCGACGGCATCGCGGCGGCGATGAACCGTTCCAAAACGAAGAATCGGGGCCCAAGGAATGGGGGCCCAGGGAATGGGGGAGCCGGCGCAGGTTGCTCCTAGAACGCGCTTGCCCAACCCGACCGGCCGCGTTAATGTGCTGGCCCCTTGCTCGTGGGCGCTATCGTCCCACGGGCCCGCGTTTCTCAAAGGCGTTTGACCTTCGGGGGACGAGCCCAGAAGGGACTCGCCGCATGCGGCGGGGCGCGAACCCCAGGAGAGACCATGACCGCAACGACCTCGGACGCTTCGGTGCGCCCGCAAGCTCCCCGCGTGCACGCGAGGGAGTACGAGACCATCTACGTTCTTCGATCCGACGTCGACGGAGACCTGGCCGAGCGCGTTCAGGCTCGCGTCGCCGACGCGCTCGACCGCGAGCGAGGCAAGCTGGTCAAGGTGGAAGCCTGGGGACGCCGCAAGCTCGCGTACCCGGTCGGCAAGCAGCGGCGCGGCGTGTACGTGTACCTCAAGTACGTCGGCAGCGGCGGTCTGGTTGCCGAAGTCGAGCGCAATCTCAAGCTTCAGGATTGTGTCATCAAATTCATGACCGTCCAGACCTCCAACGAGGTTGATCTGGAGGCTCTGCAGATCGACCCCGAGGAGATCCGTCTCGGTAAGCTCGAACTGCCGCCGGAGGAAGAGAAAGAAGAGTCGCGCGAGAAGCAACTGGGCTTGATCGATCTAGGCCCCGAGGCTCCGAGGGCGCCGCGTCCGCCGGACGACGTCGACGAATTCGAGCACGAAGAGACCGACGAAGTCGCGGCGGTTCGCAAGGAAGGCGAAGAGGTTTGAGTCATGGCCATCATGGACGACGACAAGGACATTACGCGCGGTCCGGACCTCAACGCCGATGTGGGCCGTCGACGCGGCGGCAAGAAGCGAATTTGCCGGTACTGCGCCGACAAGACCGTGGTCATCGACTACAAGGATCCCCAAGCCCTGCGCTACTTCGTCAGCGAGCGCGGCAAAGTCGTTCCTCGCCGAATCAGCGGCAACTGCGCGCGACACCAACGCAAAGTGCAGCTTGCCGTGAAGAGGGCTCGCAATATCGCCCTCCTTCCGTTCACCGTGACCCACTGAGATTGACCCATGCCCGCGAACATTCAGGTCATCCTGCGGCAGGACGTCGACAAGGTCGGCAAGAGCGGCGAGCTCATCCGGGTGCGCCCCGGTTTCGCTCGAAACTATCTGCTTCCCCGCGATCTGGCCCTGCCCGCCACGTCTGCGGCCGTGCATCGAATCGAGCACGAACGATCCGTGGCGCTCGCGCGCGCGGAAAAGTCGAAGAAGGAAGCGCGCGATGCGTCGGCCAAGTTGAGCGCCGTGGCGATCCAGATTGCGGTCAAGGCCGGAGAGGACGGTCGACTGTTCGGGTCCGTCACCACCAAGGACATCGAGCGCGCTCTCGCCGCTCAGGGCTTCCAGGTGGACCGACGCAAGATTCAGCTCGACGAACCGATCAAAGCGACGGGTGTCTACGACGTGCCGATCAAACTGGTCTCGGATGTATCCGCGAGCGTAAAGGTGGAAGTCATCGCCAAGTGATGCGCTAACGATCGACGGAATTGACCGGCGCCCCGGCCTCCAAGAGGTCGGGGCGTTGTCGTTTGGAGGGTGAGCCTGTGGAGAAGCTGCGCGTCGTCGGTGGGCAGTCCGTGGAGCCGATCGCGATCGAGGGCCGCGTGCCGCCCCATGACATGGAGGCCGAAGCGGCGGTTCTGTCGGCCGTCATGGTCGACCCGCTCGCGTTCGACAAGGTGAGCGAGCTGCTGCGGGCCGAGCACTTCTATTCCGAGGCCCACCGGCGCATGTACGAGGCGTGCGTCGATCTCAGCTCGGCGGGCAAGCCCGTCGATGTGGTCCAGGTCGCGACGTGGCTGCGGGACCACGATCGCCTCGCTCAGGTCGGAGGCATGGCGTACCTGACGGAGGTGCTCAATGCGGCGCCCGCCGTATCCAATGTGGGCGCCTATGGGCAGACCATCCACGAAAAGTGGCGCGTCCGGCAGCTGATCCTCGCGTGCCACCGCGTGATGGCCCAGGGCTATACGGGTTACGGCGAGGCGCAGCAGTTCATCGACTCGGCCGAGCAGGCCGTGTACGACATTGCACGAACGCGCGAGTCGAGCAGCGTCCTGCTCCTGCGCGACGTGATGCAGGAGACCTTTCGCCGCATCACCCGGGCTACCGAGCGCGGCGCGCGCATCATTGGGATCTCGACCGGCTTCGATCGCTACGACCGGCTGACGAGCGGCTTGCACGACGGCGAGCTGACGATCGTCGCCGCGCGTCCCGGCATGGGAAAGACGAGCCTCGTTTTGAATATGGCCGTCAACGTCGCGAGTCCTCAGCAGCTCGAGTCGGCGCGGGACCCGAACGAACGCTGGGAAGAGCCGGGCTACGGCGTCGTCGTCTTCTCGCTCGAAATGCCCCGCGAGCAAATCGTCAATCGCGTGCTGTGTTCGGAAGCACGGGTAGACGTGAGCCGCGTCCGCACGGGAATGCTTACGCCGAGCGATTGGAGCAAACTCACGCAGGCCGCGTCGCATCTCGCGAACCTCAGCATCTGGGTGGACGACGCACCGGCGCTGTCGATTCTCGAGCTTCGATCCAAGGTGCGGCGCTTGCAGGCGGAGTTCGATCGGATCGACGCGGCGACGGGAGAAAAGAAGCAACGAATCGGACTCGTCGTCGTGGACTATCTGCAGCTCATGAGGGGCCGGGAAAACGCACAATCGCGCGAGCAGGAGATCAGCGAAATCTCGCGAGGGCTGAAGCGGCTCGCCAAAGAGCTGAATCTTCCGGTCATTGCGCTCAGTCAGCTCAATCGCGCGGTCGAGACCCGTGGCGAGAAGAGCAAGCGCCCGCAGCTTTCCGATTTGCGCGAGTCCGGCGCGATCGAACAGGACGCCGACAACATCTGCTTCATCTACCGAGACGAGTACTACAATAAGGAAACGGCGGACCGGAACATCGCCGAGCTCATCGTGGCCAAGCAGCGAAACGGTCCCACGAACACTGTCAAAGTCCGATTCGATGCTCAATACACGCGCTTCGACAGTCTGGCCGACGGGGAATACGACGACGCGGAGCCCTAGTCGCCCGCAACGGAAGTTCCTGGCGGAACTTCTGTGCTTCGCCGACGCCTTCGGCGTCACCCGGGGGACTCGACTTTTCCCTTGGGCTCCGCCCAAGCCCCGAAGTCGCTCCCGCGACTTCGCTCGTCCCCTGGGCTCGCTCTTGTCAAAGGAACCGCTTTTCCAGGGGACTCGTCACGCATGGTGATGCCGTCGGAAACGCTCGCTCAGCTCGTGATGACGCGTCGCGTGATCGTCGCCGTGGGCGCGGGCGGAGTGGGCAAGACCACGACTGCGGCGGCTCTCGGTCTGGCGGCCGCAGCCCGCGGCCGACGCGTCTTGTGCTTGACCATCGATCCGGCGCGCCGGCTCGCGGAGGCGCTCGGCCTCGAGCGCATGTCGAGCGACGAGCAGCAGGTCGATCCGGTGCGGTTTGCGCAATCGGGGATCGCGATGAAAGGGTCGCTCGCGGCGATGATGCTGGATACCAAGCGTACGTTCGACGATCTCATCGTGAAATACGCTTCGTCTCCGGAGCGCGCAGAGCGGCTCCTCGGCAACAAGCTCTACCAGACCGTATCGACGTCGCTGGCCGGTACGCAGGAATACATGGCCATGGAGAAGCTCGTCGCCGTTCAGCGCGATCCGCGCTTCGATCTCATCGTTCTCGATACGCCCCCTACGGCCAATGCACTCGACTTTCTCGACGCCCCCGAACGGCTCGTCGAGGCGCTCGATTCGACGACCATGCGCTGGATCGTCCACGCCTTCCGGGCGAGCGGCAGCGTGGGCTTCAATCTCTTCGCGCGGTCGGCGGCCGCCGTGTTGCGTGGCATTGCCCGGATCACGGGCGCGGGGTTCTTGGAGGCGATGTCGGAGTTTCTCTCGGAGCTCAACGACCTGTTCGGCGGTTTCAAGGAGCGCGCGCGCGAAGTGGAAGCCGCGCTCCGCAGCCCCGCCGTCACGTTCGTTCTCGTCACGAGCCCGGCGCCGGCGAGCATCCAAGAGGTGCTGTTCTTCAGCGATCGGCTTGCGCAGGCGACGATGGCGCGCGGTGCGTTCGTCGTGAATCGCTTCCGGCTTCCGCCTGCGAGCGCGGACCCGCCGCCGACCGTGAGCGAGGCGGCGGAAGCGATCGAGGCGCGCGGTTTGCGCCTCGCCGTGGACGGCCCCGAGCGTCTCGTGCGATCCCATGCCGATGCCCGGGGCCTCGCGGCGCTCGACGCCCTCCATGTGCGCACTCTCGAGGACCACGTCCGGGGCATGGCTCCGATTGTGCGGGTTCGCGAACTGCCGACCGACGTCCACGACTTGGTCGGTCTGCACGCCGTCGCCGAAACCCTGCTGGGCGGCGGAACATGATGGGGTACGTCAGTCCTCCTCCTTCTTCTCTCCGCGGCGCCGTCGGGCCTTGTAGTGCACGCGGACCGGCGCGCCTTCGAAGGAGAACTGTTTTCTCAATTGATTGACGACGAAGCGCCGATACGAAAAATGGATGGAATCGGGCGCGTTGGTCATCGCGACGAAGGTGGGCGGAGCGACCGACGTCTGGGTGACGTAGTAGAGGCGCGGCGCGCGCCCGCCCATCGTCGGCGGGGGCCGTATCGCGAGCACCTGCGCGAAGAAGCGATTGAGCTCGCCCGTGCCGACGCGGTGAAAGTAGGCCGCGTGCACGCGATCGATCGTGGCGAACAGGTCGGACAGGCCGCGGCCCGTTTTCGCGCTCGTCCGGGCGATCGGGACGTAAGACACGAACGAGAGCTTCTCGCGCGCGTTTTCCTCCGCCTTGGCGAAGTCTCCTTTCGCCAAGAGGTCGACTTTGTTCAGAGCGACGACCATCGCACGGCCGCGCTCTTCGGCCAGCCCCAAGATTTTGGCGTCCTGTTCGGCCACGCCCTCGTTCGCATCACAGAGCAGCACGACGATGTGCGCGCGTTCGATGCTGCGGATGGACGACAGAACGCTCAACGATTCGACCGTACTGGCCTCCTTGGCGACTTTGCCCTTGCGCCGAATGCCCGCCGTGTCGATGAACACGTAGCGCTTGCCGTCCCGCTCCACGATGGCGTCGATCGAATCGCGGGTGGTCCCCGGCCGTGCGTCGACGAGCGACCGTTCCTTGCCCAAGATGCGGTTCATCAAGCTGCTTTTGCCGGCATTGGGTCGGCCGATGAGCGCGATGCGCGCGACGTCGCCCTCTTCGCTCGGGACCTCTCGGGACTCGGGCAACGCTTTGACGAGCGCCGACTCGAGCTCGCCGATGCCACGGCCGTGCAGCGCGCTCACAGGATAAACCTTGTCGACGCCCAGACGATACAAGTCGAACGCATCGGCGTCGGCACGCGGCGAGTCGGCCTTGTTGGCGGCGAAAAGAACCGGCTTACCGCTTCGACGCAAAAGCGCGACGGCGGCTCGATCGGCCCCACCCGGCTCGGTGGTGGCGTCGGTCACGAACACGATGGCGTCCGCTTCGGCCACGGCGCTGCGCACCTGCCGAGCGATTCCAGCCTTCATCGGGTCGTCGTCGTCGGGGTCGAACCCCCCGGTATCGACCAGCGTGTAGGGAGTCCCGAACGCGCTCACGTCGGCGTATTTGCGATCCCGGGTGACGCCCGCCTCGTCGTGGACGATCGCAATTCGCGCTCGCGCGAGCCGGTTGAACAGAGTGGACTTTCCGACGTTGGGTCGGCCGACGATCGCCACCACGGGTGCGCTGCCGGCTCCTGCCGGAAGGGGCCCGAAAGCCGTCCTTGGCTGACGGTGCTTGGTCACGAAAGGGTCCCTTCGCCGTAGCCGAGGTCGCGCATTTTCGCGTCGTCGTCCATCCAGCCCGCCGTCGTGCGCACCCACAGCTTCAGGTGCACTCGTCGGGACAGCATCGCCTCGATGCGAGCCCGCGCGGCGGTCCCGATGCTCTTCATCATTTGCCCCTTCGCTCCGACGAGGATTTTCTTGTGCGCTTCGCGTGTCACGTGCACGGCGACCTCGATCTGAGCGATGGGCGCGGTTTCGTCGAAACGTTCGACCACCACGGCGACGCCGTGAGGGACCTCTTGGCGGACGTGCCTCAGAACCTGCTCGCGGACGAACTCGGCGACGAAAAACCGCACCGGCTGGTCCGAGAGCGTCTCGGCATCGAACAGGAACGCTTGCTCCGGCAAGAACCCCCGCACCTCATCGAGCAACGCCGCGATGCCATCGCCCCGCTTCGCGCTGATCGGCACCACGGCATCGAAACGGCACCGGTCCGCGAAGGCGGCCACGAACGGCAGCAGAAGCTCTTTGGTGTGGAGTCGATCGATCTTCGTGATCGCCAGAATCGTGCCGCGGCGAGTCGCCGTCTCCGAGGCGAGAGCCAGGTCGGCGGCCCGCGGCGCCGGCTCGCCGGCGCGCGGCGCCTCGATCAGCAGGACGACGGCGTCGGCGTGGCTCGCCGCGGAGCGCGCGGCCTCGTTCATGTACCGGCCGAGCTTCGTCCTCGGGGCGTGGAATCCGGGCGTGTCCAGGATCACGTACTGCGTGTCGGCGCGCGTGAGGACGCCACGAACCGTGTCCCGGGTCGTCTGCGGGTGGGGGCTCGTGATCGCGATGGGCTCGCCGATGAGGGCATTGAGAAGGGAGCTTTTTCCCACGTTCGGCCGCCCCACGAGCGCGACGTGCCCGGCACGCGACGGGACGGGCGACGACGGGGTCGGAATCATGCGGCGAACGCGTACCTAGCATGCGCTGGTTGCGCGGCGCCGGACCTTGGAAGTAGTGTCCGCGCCGTACTCGGGGAAAGTGTTTCCGACCCCGTTCGACGCGGTTCGTATGAGCGACCCTCCCTCTTCCGACTCTTCCGGCGCCGACTCGCGCTCGCGCTGGGGATCTCTTGCCGTCGCGGCCGGCGTTCCGACGCTGCTTTTTTTCGTGCTTCCGCCGCTCAGCAAGAGCGGGCTCTGGGACCCGTACGAGCTCAACGTTGCGGATCTGTCTCGCCGCATCGCTCTCAACCTGTACGGTGCGGACCATCTGGCGCTCGCCGGCGCGGACAATTCATTGCCTCACTTGAACGACCTTGGGCGCCCGCAGCTGCCGTTTTCGTCCATCGCCCTCGGCTTCAAGCTGTTTGGATTGCACGAATGGGCGGGGCGACTGCCGTTGGCCGTCTGGGGCTTGCTCGGCGTCGTGGCGACGTATGCCTTCGTCGCGCGCCTGTTCGACCGCAAGACCGGTGTCTACGCGGCCGTCGTCTTGTCCACGATGCCGCTCTACTTCGTGCAGGCTCGTTCGATGCTGGGCGACATCTGCACGCTGGCGTCGCTCGCGATGGCGTTCGGCGGGCTCGCCGTCGCCGCGTTCGATCGCGAATCGAGCGACGACGACGGGCAAGACACGGAGCCGGGCCTAAGGCCCACCCCCTTCGTGAAGCGCATTCCGTGGTTGGCCATGGCGGCGGTGGGGCTCTTCGCGGGGTTCGAAAGCCGCGGCGGGCTTCTCGGACTCGGGGTGCCGCTCTTGAGTATCGGCCTCGCGTGGGCCGTGTCGCGGGTGTCGGTCGGGCACCGGCGGCCCGACGTGGTGGGCGATGGGGTGGGCGCGGCGTCGCTCGTGGCGGGGGCGCTCGCCGCCGCGATGACGCTCCGATCCGTGGCGATCTCCAGCAAGGATCTCGATCCGTGGATCGGCGCCTTGATTCACGTCCCGACCAAGTACCCGACGTTCGACTATTACGTCGCCGCGATTGGCCACGCACTCGCGCCGTGGAGCGCATTCGTGCCGTTTGCCTTTGGCCGATTGCTCTTGACCCCGGCGTTGCCCGGCGCATCGTCGCGGACGACCGAGCGCGAGAGTCTCGGTCGCCTCGCCGTGCTCGTTGGGGCCTCGGTCGCATTCGTTTCGCATGCGTACCTGGTCGCCTCGACCGATGTCATCGCCTTCGACGGAACCGCCCTTTGTGCCGTCGCCTGCGCGATCGCGATTCGCGACTTCGAGCGTGGCGCGCCTTCCTCGGTCGCGGTCGGCTTCGGGACCCTGATCCTCGCGGGGGTCTTGCACCACGACTTTCACGAGCTGCCCGAGAAAGCGTACGAGGCGTTCGGAATTGCGAGCGCTTCCTTTCCGGAGGGCTTCAAGAATGCCGCGTTGAATTTCTGGTGGATCGTGCTCGGCGGCTTCGCGCTGTGCGCGTTCTTGACGTGGGCGGAACGGGTGTCCGACCGCGTCCCGTTCGATCCCGGCAACTACCGCAGGGTGCTGACTTCGCTGCAGACGATGTATGACGGCGGGCTGGCTCTCGCGTATCTGGCGGCCGTCGCCGGGTTTTCTCTGGCCGCCCTGCTGGTGTTTCTCGCGGCTCGGACGCACGGGCACTGGCTGCCGCAGATGTCGTCGACGATCCGGGACTTGATGCTCAATGCGTGGTGGGTCGTGGCGTTCGTTCCCCTCGGCATCGCGTTCGGTCTTGTTTTTGCGTGCGATATCTGGCTTTGGACGTTTGGGCGGTCCCGTCCGTTGTCGAGCGCTTCGGTCACGCGCGGCTTCGAGCCGTTCGAAGAGCTTTTTGGGCGGCTGCGCCCTCCGAAGGCCAAAGTGCCGGCGGAGTCGGAAGACTGGTGGATCGCGCTGCTCGTCGTGGCACCGCTGTTGCTGCTCGCCATTCCGATGATCGTGCTGACGGCCGCCTTGGCGGCCGACGTACGACTGCCGGTCGCGTCGCTGATCGCCGTTCCGTCGGGCATCGCGTTTTTCTTGGCCATGGGAGTCGTGGGCGATTGGTTGCGGCATCGAGCGCCCGGCCTGGCGCTCGGTGGCGCCGTCGTCGGATTCGTCTTGTGTTTTTCGTATTATCCGGCACTCGCGAATCAGCTCTCGCCGAAAGAAGTGTTCGAGAGCTACCGGCATCTGTGTCCGGACGCCCCGCTTGCGTTGCTCGGCGTGGGGGGTCGTACGTCCGCCTATTACGCTGGAGGCCAGCCGCAAGTCGTGAGCGATCCGACCAGTGCGCTTCAGTGGCTCGTGGCGGGGCGCGGACAGCGGCGCTGCTTGGCTCTGAAGGCCGACGAGCTTCCCAAGGTCAACCAGCTCTGGAGAGAGCGGAGTGAACCGCGGACCAACTTGCCGGTTCTCGATACGCGATCGAGCCAGATTCTGCTTGCGGCCTCGTCGCTTGGTGCCGACGAGAAGAACGAGAACCCGCTTTCGGAGATCGTTCTTTCCGCTCCGCCGCACCCGCAACGCAAGCTCGGCGCGAACATGGATGACAAGCTCGAAGTGGTGGGGTTCGACCTGCTCGACGAGCGCGGCCGCATGGTCGATGCGGTCAGCCCCGGCCGCTCGTACCACTTCAAGACGTACTATCGGGTGCTGGCCCCGGTGACGACGGAGTGGGAGGCGTTCATCCATATCGACGGCTACAAGCGTCGCCACAACGGGGATCACAAGCCGATGAACGGCAAGTACCCCATGGCGCTGTGGCTGCCCGGCGATCTGCTGCTCGACGATCACGAGTTCAAGCTCGAGCCGAACTTCACACCCGGCACGTACACGATTTATTTTGGCTTGTTCACGGGCGATACGCGCCTCAAGGTTGTCGGCGGCCCGAATGACGGTGACAACCGGGTCAACGGCGGCCCGCTGCGGGTGCAGTAGTGGGTTCTCCGCGCAGCAAGGCGGGCCGATGGCCCGTTCGGACACGGGAGGGCGACGATGGCGACGATCAATAAGGATTTGCAGGGTGCGGTACTGTCCGCATCCCGTGTCGACGACGCCGACACCGACGAAGAGTCGCCGTCGAGACGCGACGAACGCCGGGTCCACGATCGCTTCGACGTCGAGTGGGCCGTCGATTGCATTGCGGACGACACGTTCCTCTACGCGGCCATCACGAACATCAGTGCGATGGGCATCTTCGTGAAGACCACCGATCCGCTCGCGATCGGGACGCGTTTGATGTTGGCGTTTTCGCCGCCGGGGTACCCGCCCTTCAAGCTGCAGGGCGAAGTCGCTTGGATCAACGCGCTCCGACCCAACGGCGACAATCCGAATCCTGGGATGGGCGTGCGCTTCGTCGATCTTCGGCCCGACAATCGGGAGCGCTTGGTCGAGGTGATTCGCACGATCGCCTATGTGCGCGAGCCGGCCTGAGGCCTTCCGGCGGAGCGAACGCTCAGGGTGAACGGGGTGCCGTTTCACCACAATCCCCTCGTTCTGGCTGGGGAGCTCGAGGGGAGCGGCATGCGCTCCCCTCGACGTGTCGCGGGTACCGGTTCGGCGAGAGCGGAGCCGAGCGAGCGAAGCGAGTCGAGGCGGAGCGAACGCTCAGGGTGAACCGGGGATCTCGAGTCGCAGCGAACGCTCAGGGTGAACCGGGTATCGCTACCTTGAACCCCCCATGCGCGATGCGTTCGAGCTCCGCCCGCGCGAGATCCTTGAACGACGCGATCCCTGTGAGCTTGTCGAGCCGCGCGCGAGCGCTCGCCGTGTCGCCGAGGACCTCGTAACAGCGCGCCCCTTCGAGCAGGGCGTTCCACCCCACCGGCGTATTGGGAGCGTTGCGCGCGACGTCATCGAAGCGCGACACCGACGCTTCGCATCCTCGCCCCTCGCGCAAAGAACGCGCCGCCCACAGCCTCGCGTTGGCATGGGTGGAGGGCAACGCGTCGAACGCGCGACGCGCTTCGTCGAAGTGGCCGGATTGGTAGGCGCCGAGAGCTTCGTCGAAGGCCGTCGTGGCCGAACGATCTCGACCCGATCCCGACGGCTTCGCGGGCGGCCGGACATCGACCTCGTCCAGGGAACGCGTAACGACCGGGACGGCCGCCGGGGCACCCGATCGGCCGTCCGAGGCGCGCGCGTTGGGCTGGAGCGACGGCGAGGGATCGGGCGGTCCCGCCGGCAGGCTGGACGAATGGGGCGCGGCGCCCGCGGGGGTCGTCGGCGCCGGAGTTCCTTCTTCGGTCACCGTAATCTCGGCGCTTGCCGGGGCGCGCGACGACTTGCCTCGAAGAAGCAGCACGCTCGTGGCAATCATCACGAGGAATAGGGCGGCCATCGCCGTCTGCGGTCGCATGGCCCAATTGCCCGCCACCGAGACGGCTACCGCGAGGCGCCCTTCAAAAGGCAACGAAGCGGTTCGCTTGGCGTCCGAACCGGTCGCCAGGGCGGGTTGGGCGAGGGCGGCTTCGAGGATCCGTCGCTCGGCATTCGGCGGAGAGTCGGCCAGAAGCGGCGCGGAAGAAGTCCGCTGTGTCTCGCGCGGAACGCCGAGCGCGGTCGCGCAGCGCGGGCAACCCGACGCGTGCCGGCTCATGGCGGAGCTCGTGACCTCGTCGAGCGCGCCGACGATCGCGTTCCTCATCGCGGCTTCGAATTCCTCGCAGTCCATCATCCGTAAGCAGCCTCAGCATAGTGCGCTCGCGGACTCCGCGAATGCGTCGAGCGATCGTGGCAGCCGGTCGATTGCATAGCGCATCCGACTTTTGACCGCATTTCAGGTAGATTGGCGCCGCGCGCGATCGCCTCGAGGGGTCGCCCGCGCGCACGGAGGGTGGATTGGGGGCATCGAACGACCCAGTGGGTACCGAGGCAACGCGCCGTGTGGGCTCCGAATGGAGCGACAGCGGTCGGACGTGCGGCCACGATGCCGAGTTTCGCTCATCCCGCCTGCGGACTTCCAGTCGCCCATCGTTCGAAGGGTGTAGTTGCCAACTGCGCACGTACGAACATAGACTGCAACGCGCCACGCTCCTGAGCGGCCGAGTAGACGAAGTGTGGCGTGCCCGACGACGGTCGGGACAATCCCACGCTTTCATGGAAGGGACAGTGTCGCATGCGACGTCGAGTGATGATGGTCTTGGCCCTTTTTCTTCCGCTTGCCGGCTCCTCGTGGGCGGCCGGTGCGCCAGCGAAGACGGCTGCGCCCGATGCGGGTGCCAGTGCCGGTGCGAGTGCTTCCGCGGTGTCGTCGGGCGCGGCCCCTTCCGCCAATGCGGCTGCGGCCGCGTCGGAGGCCTCCGGCGCCTCGAGCCCGCCCGTGGCGGTCGCGCCACCCGGCGCGGTCAGCGTGGACCTGACGACCAAGCCGCCGACGGATCAAGCCATGAACGGCGGGACCTACTCGGTGCGCCTGCGCGATCTCGAGCAGCGCGTCGACGAGCTGAAAGACCAGGTCCGCCGAAGTCACACGCGCTTGGCGCTGCTGAGCGACACCATTTTAGGGGGCGGTGCCGCGGGGTCTCGCGCCGAAGTGAATTTCGCCGACCAGATGTCGAGCGCGTTTCTTTTGACGCGCGCTCTCTTCGTCGTGGACGGGCAGATTCAGTACAACCGCCAGGACGATTCGGGCGCGCTGAGCGATCAAAAGGACATTCCGATCTACAGCGGATCGATGCCGCCGGGCGATCATACGATTCAGCTCGTTTTGACGTTTCAGGGGAACGGCTACGGCGTATTTTCGTACCTTCGCGGATACAAGTTCGAGGTCAAGTCGAGCCATGCCTTCACCGCCACCGAGGGCAAGGCTCTGATCGTGACGGCCACCGCGTACGAAAAGGGCGGCGTCACGACACCGCTCGAGGAGCGACCGACCATTCAGTGGCAGGAGAAGATTCAGCCGCTGGCTCCGTCCGAGGCCGCTCCTCCGGCCGGCCCGCCCGCTGGCGGAGGCCCCAAGTGAGACGATTGGCCCTCGGCACGGCGGCCTGCTGTGCGGCCTTCGTGTCGGCCCTTTCGATCGCCGCAGGGGCGAGCCCCGAAGAAGCCGTTGCGGCCGCGCAAGGGGCCTTGGCGGTTGTGGCGCAAAACATGGCCGACGTGCGTTCGGCGGCCCGCGTGGGCGTTACGGATCGGCAGACGCCCGAGCAGCGCCTGGCCAACGGAGAGTTGCTCTACCGTATGGGCGACTACAACCGCGCGTCCGTGCTGTTGAGCGAGATCCTCGAACAGTATGCCAATACCCCCAGTTATCCGGACGCGCTCTGGCTGCTCGGCGAGACGTACTACGCGATGCACGACTACCTGTCGGCCCGGCGCAACTATCGGGCGCTGGTCGATCGCGGAAGCGAGCCGCGCTTCGACTCCTATTTTGGCCGAGCGCTTTCCCGGCTCGTGGACGTCTCGCTCCGACTCGATGATCCGCCCGAGACCCTCGCGCCCATTTTCGATCGGTTCAACCAGGTGCCTGCGGCGCAGATGGACGCGGGCCTGCTCTATGCGAAGGGCAAGGCGTATTACCGCCGGGGCTCGTGGAGCGAAGCCGGAAGCTTCTTTGCGCAAGTCGCTCGGGGGACGCCCTACGTGCACCAAGCACGCTACTTCGAGGGCCTTATCGCCATGAAGGCGGCTCGCGCCGAGGTCGTGTCCGCCAAGCGGGCCGCGACGGGCGCGAACTACAGGCCGGCGATCGAAGCGTTCCGGGCCGTGACCGAACTGCCGCCCGACTCGCCCGAGCACAAGCACGTCATCGACTTGGCGTTCCTGGCCATCGGGCGCCTCTTCTACGAGATGGAGCAGTACCAGCAGGCGAGCGAGGCCTACGGCAGAGTGAGCCGCGAGAGCCCCGAATTCGACACGATGCTCTACGAGCTCGCCTGGGTGTACGTGCGACTCGGCGATGTGCAGCGGGCCGAGCGCACGCTCGAAGTGCTCATGGTGAGCGATCCGGACAGCCAGTACATCGCGGACGGAACGCTACTTCGCGCCGATCTGCTCCTTCGGACTGGCGCATTCGACCGGGCCTTGAAGCTCTACGAAGGCGTACGCACGCAGTACGAGCCCATGCGTTCGGCGGTCGACTCGTTTCTCGGTTCGACGGCAGACGTGGCCGTCTACTACGACAAGCTTAGCCAGCAGCAGCTCGACGTGCTCGATCAAAACGAGCGCCTTCCGCCGATTGCCATTCGATGGGCGCGCGAGGCCGAAGACGGCCCGTTGGCATTTGCCGTCATCGACGACGTGCACGAGTGCCGCGTGCTCATTCGGCAATCGAGCGAACTGGTCGATCGGTTGTTGTCCCTGACTCAAGCGTCGACACGCGTTCGAGCGTTTCCCGATCTCGAGGCCGGAGAGCGCGCGGCCCTTGGACTCTTGAACCGGCTCTCGTTGGGCCGTCTCGCGATCGCCCGCGAGCTCGACGGCGAGGAGCCGTCGGATCTAAGCGGCGAGATCGCCGGCGTCCGGCAGCGCCGTCGCGCGTGGATGGCGTCGATCGCGGAGTTGCCCGTCTCATCAGGCGATTTCGATCGTCGCGATCAGCAGGGGGTCACCCGGTGGAACGATCTCTCGCAGGAGCTTTCGCGTCGATCGTTCGAAGTCGACTCGCTGCAGGCCTCCATCAACGGGCTGCGTCGCTTGATCGCGGACGGCCCCCAGCAGGGCGTCGCGAGAGAGCCGGCGACCGTGCAACGCTTCCAGGCCGAACTCGACGCCAACGAGCGCGACATCCAGCGCTACCGCGACGGGATCATCGATCTGCGTCGCCAAGTCGAAACGGGCCGGGCTCAGATCGGCCTCGGCGACGCCCGCTACCAGAACGATGC
>JBEKOY010000120.1:0-16128 GCA_049521295.1 Polyangiaceae bacterium
GCCCCCCCGGAGGGAGTCGGAAGCCCCCCCGGAGGGAGTCGGAAGCCCCCCCGGAGGGAGTCGGAAGCCCCCCCGGAGGGAGTCGGAAGCCCCCCTTAGCTCAGCTTTGCGTTTGCTGCTGCGAGATCATCGACGCCGCGGAGTGCGGGGCGCAGCAGGCGGTCCGTGCGATCGCCGCGTGGGTTGGGCCAGGTACTCGGGGAGCGGTGGCGGCGGAAGCCGTAGCTGTCGCTCGCCGATCTAGGAACCCCACTTCTTGGCGAAGCCCAGGAACGCCGCGTTCGGCTTGTCGGCGCTCTTGCCTGAGTTCGAGAGCCAGGCGGTGAAGTCGGCGAGGCAGCGATCGACGTCCTTGCCCGGATAGAGCGCGCGGAATCTGGCGCGCGTTTCCGCGTTGACGGCCGGGGGCAACGGGAGATGGAGCGAAGGCTGATCGGGCGCAGGCGACGCCGGGAGGGAGTCGGAAGCCCCCCCGGAGGGAGTCGGAAGCCCCCCCGGAGCCCGCCTGTTCGCCGTGATGTGCAGCGTGTCGGTCGCGGCGTCGACGCGCCACGCGGCGATGACACCGACAGCCTGCAGATCGGCAAGCGCCGCGCGCAGCTGCTTGCGGAAGTCGACAAGGCGCTTCGTCTTGCTGTCGGACAGGCGATAGAGGTCGGCCACGGCCATCGGTTTCTGAAACCGGGCGAAGTGGCGCTGGAGCCAGAGGGCAAGCCATTTGCCACGCAGCTCCTGACGCTGGTTCCAGTCGACGAGCGCGATGCCCGACTGAAACATCTTGGCGAGGTCGCGGTTGATCTCGACCGCGTAGAGCGTGTCGTCGCCCTCGACCTTGTCCGCGCCGCGCGGGAGCAACGAGCCCCAATAGTGGCGCTTTTCCTTGGTGTCGGTGATCTCGACGCAGGTCGCGGAGAGGTGTCGGAGCCAAGTCTTGAGCTGATCGCGCTGCGACTTGCCCGTGTGCCTGCCCATGAGTGAGAGCAACTGCCGCGAGCGGAACTGGACGCAGCTGCCCTCGGGGAACTGCCGCCCGAGGTGCATGATCGCTTCCCAGACGTCCGCGTGGACCTGAGTCAGGCGATGGCCCGTGTACGTGACGGACAGGCCATTGATGCTCGCGAGCTGCGAGCCTTCGAGGTACTCGGAGTCCTTTTCCTGGATCGAGGAGAAGAGCGCGCAGGCGATGAACTCGCCCGGCATGGCGCGCTTGTCGTCGGGCCAGAAGCCAAGTTGAAATACGGTCGCCGCTTCGCGCTTCGCCGTCGCGGCTTCGAGCCACTCGGGAGTGCCGACCGGAGGATCGGCTTTGGCGGTGAGCTTGGGAACCGGGTGGGGCAGGGGCTTGCCGAGGCGTTCAACTTCGAGGATGGCGAGTGTCTCCGCCTCCGTGTACCGCGTGCACGTCTTCGGACGGCGGGCCTCGTCACTCATTCGCTTGCCCTGCTGCTCATGCCGTCCCCCGGCGCGTGAGTGGTTGCCTGTCAGCTACGACTCTACACGCGTTCAGGCGTATGAGTCAATGGTTCAGTGACGGAATGGAGAAGGGGAGCCGCCATCCCCACGCCCACCCATCTTATGCGGGCCCCCGCTCGGCCTCTCCGCCGTCGCCGCCTTGCGGCAACCCGTCGGTGAAGCGGTGGCCATCCGAGAAACGGTCGGCGAGGTGCGCTACAAACTGCTTCCATTGGACCTCCGCGGCTTGCCGAGCGGCCGGCTTGGCGCCCTCGGGGACGCCCGGAGTGCGAATCCCTAACCCATCCGACAAGAGCTCGAGGTCGTGGTGATCGCGTGCCATGGCCTGGTCGAGTCGGTCGAGACGCCGCAAGATGAGCGCCCCATCCGCTCGTTCCGTCCAGGTGCTGGCGCAACGCGTCCTCGATGACCGCGCGCTCGGAGAGCCCACTCGCGGCGCAGTGTTTGCTGAGTCGGTCACGAAGCGCAACGCTCAGTCGCGTGCTGACCCGGACGCGCCGGATTTTGGAGGGGACCATGGCGAAACTCCGATGGGACGCGCAGCTCCGGCGACGCCGGCACCAGGACGAAGCGAGCGCCGTCGCTCACGACCGCGTAAGCGTCGTGCTCCTGCAACGGCCGAAGGCGCCCTCGAAACGTCGAAGGAGCCTGGGCAAGAAACTTTTGCCTCGATCGAGCGGCGACTTCCTCTCCCACCGCCCTGCGTTGCAGCTCGCGCAGCTGCGCGACTCGGTCCGGGTCGCCCGGGGCGACGCCGAGTTCGTGCAACACGGCCCGCCGCTCTTCGAGGGCTTGCCGTACTTCGGCGCCGAACATCCGTACGAGCGAGCGGAGGGACCCTCCAGCCTTCAGCGGCGGCTTCTTTGTGATCCATTCGTGGGCGCTGGCGTGACCCACCTGGAAGTCGTTTCGTAAGTGCGCCGGCGGCCGGATGATGACCCACCCTGGTCGAATGATTTTAAGCAAAGGGGATCGCGACACACCGTCGGCATGCGGCCATGCCCGGGTCGTTCGAGGAGACGCAGTCAGGTCGACGTCGGCGACGTTCGATCAGAACAGGATATCGTCGTCAGATTCAGAGCTGTCGCGCGCTACTGGGGGTCGCCGCGTCGCACACGGCACGCCGGTAGCGCTGCAGGGTATTGCGCAGCGCGGCGGCGCGCCTGCAGATCGCGTGGGTAGCCAGCCCGAATCGTTCGAGCTGCTCGAGGCGGCCGACCAAACGCGCAGCGCTCGAGCTCGCGATCAAGCGATCGTTAACAGCTCCCGGGTCACCTCGCGAGCGCGCGCCCGCCGAATCTCGTACTCGTGCCTCGGCCCGAGCTCCTCGGTGGCGATCTCCTGGGCGCGCCAACGCAAGCCGTTCGCGATGTAGCTGCGGTCGCACCGCAGCTCACGGCCTTGCCGGTCCACCCCTCGGATGACCAATTGCGCGTGAGGGTGTTCGGTATTGTAATGATTGACCGCCGCCCATTCGACGCGGCGCCCCAGGTCCCCGCTCGACCTGCGCCATCAAGCGCCGCACGTACCCAAGTCGAGTTGCGCGGCGTCTTCCGGCGAGACAATGAGCCGAAATTGGTGGGACTCGCCGAGACGCGGCGCTGCTCGAAGGTCTCGCGCCGGACGGGTCCGTCGGCGTCGTAGAGCACGCCCTTGGAGCCGTCCTTCTCCACCCCGTCCCGCTCGATGTACCGAAGGTGCAGGGCCGCAGCCTGCGCGCCGCGCGCGGTCAGACGCTGGACGTGCGCCTTGCCGGGCATCGGGTCGGTGGGCTTTGGAATACGCGCGACGGCCGGCGCCGGCGGCGCGCCCCCGAGCCACACGGCCCCGCCCGACACGCGCGAGGAGCGCACCGCGAAACGAGCCCGAGCCGCCGCACGAAGCCGCACGGCGACACAGACCCATACGAGGCCTGAAAATACGCAATTCTTCGGGGTCAGTCACAGTGGGCTCTACCTTTTCAGGTATCAAAACCGATACTTACCAATCGCGTGGATCCACGGCCAGTCTCGATGATGTCGAAAAGTAATCATGATTCCTGTTACATGCAATATTAAGGCGCCAGACATTTATCTTGCCCTTCGCTTTGCTCCTGGTTTCGCCTCACCCCTGTTCGGCATTTTCACGGCTCTCGTCATCGCTGCGATCGTCGTGCGCGTTCATCGCCATCACCGATGCGTGCGACGGTGATGCACCGTGCACAGCACCGATGCATCCATCTAAACAGCTCGAACACAGTCGGGTAGAAACAGGCAGCATTCGGTCGACGGCTGCGCGATCGATGGGTTGGTCGCATCCCTGACGTGGACGCCATTGACGACACGACCTGCGCATATTACCAGTAGTGACAGAGCGTCGCGCTCCTCGCGCGCATTCGCACTCTCCGTCGACGCCGCGCGCCGATGTGCCCGCGATGACGTAGGGCGAAGACGAATGTGTCGCGCGAGTACCTCTACGTGACGGTGCCGGCGGGTAAGACGTTCACGCGTGCGACCCCGGGGTGGGTGACGACATCGCGACGGGTCCCGTCACGCCGTTGGCGACGCCGGCGACGATTCGGATTTGTGCCGTCCCGAGCGTGTGCCCGTGTCGGCGATTGCTGGGCGATTCCCAAATCCGATTCCGTATCCTCCCGACCCGCAGCGGAACCGGAGCCGGAACGCCCATGCGCTCGATGACGAGACAGGTCGTGCCGTAGCGCGTCCCTTCTTGGGGCTCCGCCTCCCTGGCTGCGAAAAGTTGCGGTAAGGGCGCGTCCCCCGGAGAAGCCGCCTGATACGCGTGGCGATTGGGGCGCCGTGGTACGCCCGGCGACGTGGGCGAGCGGACGGCGATCTACCTGCGCGTGAGCAAGGGGGAGCGGCGAGCGGCACACGGAGAACCAACGCCCCGACATCGAGCGCGTGCTCGAGACGCGGCGCCTCGAGGCTCGTCGTCGAGTACGAGGAGAAGGCGCGGCGCGAGCAGGAGCGTCGTGAGGTTCGGTAGGAGGACGTTTCTCGAACGGGTGTCGCTCGCAGCCAGGGAGCCCGTCTACTCGGCTGCTTTCGCCTCACGTTGACCGGTGAGGCGCCTCGTTCAGGCACGAGCTGGTTGCCGGCTTCTCGGCCCCGGCGGTTGTCCCATCCATGGGGAGCGGCGCCGCGGCCTCGGATACGGTCTCGGAAAGGCCAACTTCTCGGCGACCGGTGTCCGTCACTATTTTTTGTCGCGACGACCCACTAAAACGGACCATCCGTTTGGACGTCGCTTTCCGCCCCTTGGGGCTCGCCGAAGGCCCCCCCTTTGGCCTATTCTCGGTGCCATCGCAACGTTGGTCTTGCGCAGGACGGCAATGAGGGAAGGCATGTTCCTGTACCCCTTGACGCGGCGGAATCCCTTTCTGCGCCTCGGCGATGCCGAGAGCGACCCATCGACGGATCATCGCCTCGTCCTTTCAGCGCTTGACGTTGCGCGCGATGCGTCGCAACGAGGCGTTCATGTTTTCGATCGCGTTGGTCGTCGCATCACGGTGAGCGTTTCGTCGAGCCCCTCACGCAGGCTCGCCGAGGCGCTCGCCAAAACGGATCGGCGTCGGACAAGTCTGGGACAGCCCCGTAGGCCCACGCTTCGTGGACGTTGCCGGCGACGAGCGTTCCTTCGAGCCGAAATAAAGAACGGCTCCTTCGAAGGGGAGCCGTTCGCGTTTCACGTCATCCGCACATGGCGCTACCTGGAATAGCGGATCACTGGTCTGTCCCGACGCACTGGTCGCCGATACTCGCCGCCGAAGATCGCGACGAGTTCATCGTAGAGTACCGCCGCTTGGTCTTCTGAATGCATTTTGCGTTTTCCCTTTTGGGCACCCCGCAACCGAGGACAGTCTCGTGCTTCGTCCCAAAGAGATGCGGCGCAATGCCCATGAAACAGCGAAAATGGACAAGCCTCCTGTCGCTTTTTTTCGACCGTGTCAAGCCTTTCCGCGCCAGTCGCCGCCAGGTCTTTAGCAAAGCATTCGATAGCGACCTTGCGGTGATAGCCGCTCGTAACGAGTTTACGTACGGGCAGCACCCTTCCCGCGCATGGGCCATTGAAGAACTGGCACGACGTGGGGTGGCAATGGCCAAGCACTGAACGCTTGACTCGTGCCTTCCGGTCGTCTAGCTTTGGAGTGGATAAAAGACGTTATCCAAGAGAAACGCATGACCCTCCCGTCCGACGAAGCTGGCTTCGTGCTCACCCCCGAGATGAAGGCGCTCGCGAGAGCCTTCGCCGAGGGACGCGCTTCGTCGAATGCGCTCGTCGTCGCGTCGCCGCTTCAGGGGGTGGCCGTCGTCAGCGCGCCGGGCGGCGTCTCCATGACGCTCCCGCCTGTCATCGCTGACGCGGGCGACGAGGTCGCGCGCCTGACGCTCGAGTTCTTCACCGCCAGGGTGCCGAACCCCAACACGCGCAAAGCCTACGGGCGCGCCGTCTGGCGCTTCTGCGCCTGGTGCCATGGCCAGGGCGTGGCTCTGAGCGAGCTCACGCCACCGACCGTCGCCGCGCACCTGCACGAACTGCAAGACACGCTGGAGCCCTCGAGCATCAAGCTCACTGCTTCGGCGCTGCGGCACTGGCTCGACTTCCTGACCGAACGCGGGGGCATCGACGCGAACCCGGCGCTTTCCGTGCGGACGCCGCGCCTCGTCGTCTCGGAAGGCAAGACACCCGTGCTCGAACGCGAGGAAGCCAAGAAACTCCTGGCGTCGCTCGATGACAAGCAGCCGGACGGAACGCCACGGCCGCGAACGGTCCTCGAGCTCCGCGACCGCGCCGCGATCGCCGTGATGCTCTACAACTGGCTGCGCGTCGAGGCGCTGTGCGCCATGCGCCTCGGCGACTTCGCCGATAATCCTACAGGCGCGTACCTCGTCGCCCACGAGAAGGGCGGCAAGGCCAGGAAGCTCCCCGCGCACCATGTCGTCGTCGAAGCGCTCCGGGCGTATCTCGAAGCGGGTGGACTGCTCGGCGGCGACAAAAAAGCGCCGCTGTTTCAGTCGTCCCCTGCCCGCTCGGGCGCGCTCTCGGGCAAGCGGATGCACCAGAACGACATGCGCGCGATGGTCAAGCGTCGCTCCGCCGCCGCCGGGCTGCCCGAGGAGATCGGCTGTCACTCGCTGCGCGCGACCGGGATCACTACGCACCAAGATAACGGCGGGCGCATCGAAGATGCCGCGCGTCTAGCCGGGCATGCGGACGTGCGCACCACCGCCCTCTACGACCGCAGCAAGAAGAAGTTGGAGCGATCCGAGGTCGAGCGCGTCCAGTTTTGACGCACTTCCGACGCGACATCCTTCCTTTGGTGCGCTACCCCGCCTTTTGTGAGGTCTGTCGGTGGTGTGCCGCCCGCTTTTGAGCGGCTTCCCGCAGCGCCGAGTCAGTCGGCAGAGGCGTCGGGAAGGACGGCGAGGCAAATTGAGGTGTCCTGCCACTCTACGCTGCACTTCCACTCGTTCCCGTTGCAAACGCACGTGTAGCCCGTCCGCGGAGGTATCACGCTGCCCTGGCACGTGGGAACGGAGCAGAAGGAGCACATGGTGGCGCCGGAGCAGCTCCCGGACGGCATATCGGACGCCGGATAACATCCTACTCCGTACACATCCATCGGCTGGGCTCCGGAAATGCTGCAGGGAGCGGCTGCGTCCGTCTCGGACGCGGCATCCGTCTCGGACGAGGTGGCCGAGCCGCTCGTGGCCGAGCCCATCGTTGCGCCGGACGAACTGGTGGACAAAGTCGCTGAGGATGTCGTGGCCGTGGTGTCCGTGGAGTTTGCCGTGCCCGCCTGCGACGCATCGCCTTCGTTGGCGATGGGTACCGCGCCGCTCGTGCATGCGATCAGGGCAAGGCCAGACGACAGCACAAAAATGCTCGTAGTCAGTTTCATGATGGATCTCCGCTCATCCGGATAGACCGGCGACAGTGGGGCTATGTGTTGGAAGTCAGCGAATCGTCGGAACTTCAGCGCAGGACTCGCGGACCCGCTCGGTCAGTCGAGACGGTGGCCTGCCAGCCAGAAAGGCGTCTGCGACGGAGCGTGCCTCCGCTTTCCGTCCCAGGCGACAGAGTGCCGCCACGCGCTCGACGTCGCGTTCGTCGGCAAGCGCACCGCCTGGAAAGGTCTGCGCATGCTGGTCGAGTAGGGTGAGGGCGCTCGAAGCGTCCCCGTCCCGGAGGGCGGCAAATGCCCCTTTGAGCAGCCGGGCCTCGCGCGCCAATTCGTCCGCCCGAATTGCTACGGGCGAAGCCCGGGCGACGTCGCTCCCAGGGTGCGGGCTCCAGTCGCCGCGCGCCGCGGAGGCTGCGCCCGTCGCGGTCGTCTCAGTTCCCCTCGCCTGAGGCGATGAGACCGCCTGGGACCGACGGATGGCAAGCGCCACAAGAGAGGGCGTCTCTGCCTCGGGGCTGGCTGCCGAGGCCGGTTTGACGGCGTCGCGACCAGCTGACGGAACCTTCAGCCCCCGTATCTGCGGCGTCTCGCGTGCCGGCGGTGCAGCAACGATGGCAGTATGTACTGCTTCCGCAACCAGTGCCGGCGGTGTCTCGAGCGCCCGGTGGCTCGCGCTGCTCTCCGAAGGCGCTCCCGCCCGAGTGGCCCAGACAGCCCCGGAAGCGACCGCGCCGGCGACCGTAACAACGGCGATGGCCTTCGCCGCCAGCGGCATCGTTTGTGCGCGCGGAGCGGTGCCCGTGCTGGCGATACGCCCCATAATGGCTGCCTTGAGCCGGACGCGGTCTGCGTCGCTTAGCTCATGGCCGATACGGGAGAGCCTAATGAGCTCGCGGTCCTGTGGCTGCAGCGGATTCACGGATGCCTCCATGAGTCGCGAGTTCGGAACCTCGCAGTCGCTGCGGCAAACTGTTGCCGCGCATGGCGCAGGCGGGAGTAAACGGTATTCACTGGAATGCCGAGAGCGTGAGCCGCGTCCGCGGGGCTCATCTGCTCCAGCTCGAGCGCGACGAACACGAAGCGCTTTTCGTCATCGACCGCGTCGAGTATCCGGTCGACCGCGCGTGCGGCTTCGGCCCGACGCGCCGCCTCAAACGGCCCTTCGCGCGGGTCGAGGATGGTCTCGATGTCGATGCTTACGTCGGTCAGGCGCGCTTGGGCCCCGAGCGCACCTCGACGCCGCCTCGCAACCCTAACAACGATCCCGAACAGCCACGTACGCAAGGTTGAGCGGCCCTCGAACGTGTGAAGATGCCGATGCACGATGAGAAAGACGTCTTGGACGAGGTCGTCGACGTGCTCGCGGGGGATCCCCAGACGCAGGGCGGTGCGCCAGACGAACTCGACGTGTGCGTCGTAAACCTCCTCGAAACTCGTCACGGCTTGCCCTTGGCTTGGCGCCGCGCTCGGTCTGGCCGCCTTTAGGGCCGTCTGCACCCCCGCACTCATACGTCCGGAGAATTAGTGCGGTCCGGCAGCGGACTTCGTCAAAAAAAATCGAGGGCGAGTCCTAGTTCCCCGCGAACAGCCATTCGAGCCGGCGTGAACAAGGGAAGATTGCCCGCCTGAACGCGGGACACGACGAAGGTGGGCCTGGGTGTGGGCTCGACGACATCCGCCCGCAAGAACATCCGGGAGTGCCGGCCCGCGGCAACGGAGGCATAGATAGACTCGGACGGCGCAAACCACGTGCCCGCTCGCGGCTTCGCCCGAAACGTCGGTCCCGATCCCGCGATCGCTATCGGCCACGCGATGTCCGCTGCACCCCCGACGCATGGGCCAATCTCCAGGGCAGCAGCCACCACAAGGCCGCACACTCGAAAGAACGGCTCGAGCAGAACAAAGGATGCCCGCTCGCCGCTGGGCGCCGAGCGGGAAACCGGCGCGGATAGCCATCCTCCTGCGTGAACGCGCAGCCGGACGAGGCCAGCGTACGTCGTAACACCGGCCGCAATCTCGGCTCCCGGAGCGACGGACGGAAGGGAGCCGTCGTCCACCGCCGCCGCGACGGCGATATCCCAGCTTACCCGCGCGCGAGATGGGTCCGGCCCAACGAGAACGCGATGCTGCGCCGGTATATCCGTCGCCGGCGGCTGCGCCTTCTCAACGGCCGTGGCTTCGCCCACCGTCGCGGCGACGATCACGGCCACCGCGGACACGAGCGTCGCGCATCCATCTGCCTCCAGGACGCGCCGGCTCGTCGCTCCGCGCCAGCTTGTGGAGATGACGGCGCGCCGGCGGTTGTCTTCCTCTCGCTCTACCGAGACTACGACTCGCACGGGGACCTGGGCCGCCCGCGGCGGAAGCAGCGTGGCGACTTCCTCGGCAACAGCGTCGCTAGAGCCGCACTCTAGCGGCCCTGTCCACTCGACGAGGATCGGCGGCGCCGAGGCGGGCACCGCGGCTTGTGCAAAGGTCACGTTGAACAACAAGGCAAACGCCAGGACGACTCCTGCGGCGCCTACTGGGACCCGCCGCAGAGCGCGTCGGTACGCGTGACCGCTAGGGGCAATAGTTCCCCTGGGCACCGATCGGCTGCCGAGGCCGTCGTCCGCCGCGGTTGCATCGCTCCGCGCTCGGCGACGATAGGTGAGAACCAATGCACATCGGTATCTCCTGCGTGAGCCCCATTCTGTAAGCCGGTCGAAATGCGCCGCATGATGAGCGCATGACAGAGACAGGAACGAAGTGGTCAGAACGGGTTCGCGATTGGCGGGCGAGCGGCGAGAGCGCGGAGCAGTTTCAGCGTGGCTGGACATCGTAGTTCCACTCGCCACGAAAGGCTTGCTTATGGATGGCGAGCGACTTCATCTGGGTTTTGGTGATGACCACGCCTTGTGGGGTAGTTTCCGGTGTCGAGTTTGGCCTTCACTCGCCTGTCGAGGTGCGAGTGTGTCCGATGAGCTCCACCACAGCCTCGAAGGTTCTCAGCGGCTTACCACGCCAGTTCTATGTGATGTGACAGAAGAGGCGATGTTCGATGCGGTTCCACTTACGTTGCTTCCGCCAGTATCTGCGGTGATGAAGAGCTCGTTCGTGTGGGGATAGGCGCGCCGCCCCATCGCCATCCACCAGCGCCGGATCGACGCGACGGCGAACGCCGGCGTGTCGTGGTCGCATCCCAACGGAAACATACGCTTCGTTGCGTGCCATGTCGTAGACGCCCTACGGAACGGCCTTGCCCGAGGCGTCGCTGGGAAAGTCGTGCACGAGACTTTTTCCGGTTGCCCCGCGGGCTGCCACTCCTGCCCGGCGTTCTTGAAAGCTCAACGCTTGCGAATGCTTCCTGGGTTTGCGGCGAGCTCTTGCGGTAGCCAAAATTCGTTCCCGTTGACGTCGAAGTGTCGCATCGACGCACTGGACATCGAGTCTAGCGTTACGTCATACGAAACGTAGGCGCTTGACGCCGAATGCAGCGTGAAGTCTGTATGGTGGATCACTACACCCCCGTCGCGGACAGGTGGGCTCGGAAGTTTGGCAAGGTAGGCGGCATGCATGGCCGGATCAGCCATGGTTGCGGCGAAGTTCACAGCGCTGTTAACCACGCTCCCATCGAGCGGCGGCCAGAACACCGCTTCCATGTCAACGTCGCCGCCTGTCGTCATCTTCGCCCACGCAAAAGACTCGACGACGCGAATGCCTTGGACAACTCGTGATAGCACTGAATTGATGCTACGCACACTTCCCGAGGCGAACGTTGCCTGGCTATTAGCTTGCCCGGACCCACCGACCTCGAAGTCGGCACCGACCGGACCAACCTGATCGGCCGGCAGACCCGCCGTAAGGAAATAGTCGCGGACAGCTGCGTTCTGAGTCGCCGCGTTGACGATATACGGTCCGCGTGGTGTCGTCGAATCGAGCGAGGCCATGCTCCAACCGTTCGTCGGATCGGTTGAGAACGCGCCCAGGCTACCGCGCCACTGCTGAAGTACTCCAGTGCTGAGTTCCAGCGTCGGGTTCTGCCCGATGCGAAACTTAGACGCGTTGAGAGTATGGACGTATCCCGGAATGACGGAGCTCGCCTGCGCGTCAGCAGCAGACGACGCCAAGGCCTGACCGGTCGTGCCGCTCGGTTCCGGGGCGCGATCCGCGCCGCAGCCCACGGAGCTCACGGCGACGACACACGCGATGCACTCCAAGGTTCGAATTCCAGAAAGCTGGCGCATGATCTTCCTCCATCGGGCGACAGTGCGGTGCTTCACAGCTCAACCCCCACCCGACCACGGGTACGTCGATGGGTCGTAATTGCATGTGGCCGTCCAATACAGCCAATCGGTCGACGTTTGCGACCCGGCGTTGCTTTGCAGCGCAGACCAGCTTTCACCCATGATGGCCGAGCCGTCCGCGGATGTGTCCGTAAACGTCGCAGCGACCTGGCAGCCACAGCCGTTGATCCCGCCGTGGTAGCTGAGTCCGCCCGTCCCACAGCCACCTCCATCGGTTATGCTGCTTATCGCGTTCGTATATCCGGACGCCACCGTCGAACTCGCATTGCTATTGTATACTGACGCCACCGCGCCGCCGAAGCCCGCGCTGTCGTTCGTATCTCCGTAGGGCACCATCATGCCGGCGTAGATCTGCAGTCCAGCGAACGCCGGCGCCCAGTTCGTCCACGGGAAGAAGGGGCTCATGCCCCAGCTCATGCGCACAATGGCCAGCGCCGTCCCGCCGTTCGTCGCTGCTCCGCGCCACGCGCCGACTGTGCTGTTCTCGCCGAGCGCCATGTACGGTGACAGCGCGGCTTCATGGCCGTTGCTGTCGTAGGGGCTACAGACGACGAGCTGTGGCGTCTGAGCATAAATGCAGTATCCCCAACCCAAGCCTTGCTGCGAGACGCTGGCTGGCGTAATGGCGCAAGTGCCGTACCCGGTGGTGCCGACCGACGTGCCCGACGGAGGGTTGTTGCACTGCGATGCGGCCGTGCATGTCTGCGACGTGCCACCCCCTAGGCTCAACCCGTGACCCTGGTAGTAGGAAATCGCGTAGCCGTTCTCATCGAAATCCCATGTATCATCGTCGTACGAGTTGGCACCGGTGATATCCGGGTCCAGGAAGTCGGTATCGTATACGGTGTTGTTCTCCCAGAAATCACCCTCGGTGAAGCCCAGGCTGTTCGTGCTCAACATCGTGTTGATGAACGCCGTTGCGCTGGAAATGGAGTAGCTCAGGCTGCCGCCGCCTGTGAAGCACGGCGGGTACGTGCAGGTGTTGTTGTTGCTCAGACAGCCGCTGTAATCGTTGACGGCCTCCAATTCGATACCGTCGTTTTGGGCCATCGCGATCGCCGGCTTGAGCGTAAGGCACGCGACTGTCGCAAGACATGCGGCGCCGGTCTGCGTGAGTATATAACTCGGTCGCACCAGATGCATGGGGTACACTCCTTATGCAAATACTGACAACGTAGAATGCCGTTCTCCGGAAATGGAAGACCGATACTTCGGTCGGTTGGACGTGATTACGCGACGACCCACCGTGCGTCAACGGCGCGCCAGCGATGCTTCTACGTTTGCCGGAGGCTCCGACGCTGAATTGTCAATTGCAAGCGCTTTCAGCAGTTCAGCGCAATCCGATGATTGCTCTCACCGACACTACGCGGTAGCGTCCTTCAAGATGGCTTCTGAGCCGCGAACGAGGGCGGTTCGCACCGGTGTCTCGGTCGATCTTGCGGACATCCCGCCGGATCTGCATTCACGCATTCTCGATGCGATCGAAGCTACTGCCGACGTACGGGACGCACAGGCCGAGCACGCGTACCGTGTCGCGCTTCTGGCGCGGTCTGCCATTGGCCGTGGACGGGTGTTTGTATCCTGTGCGCGCGCCCTGGGCATGCAGCGCCAGACGTTGCAGCCGTTTGCACTTGTTGCGACGCGATGGTCTCCCGAGGACCTCCGGTCTCTGTTCAGCGCGCGCGACGCCCATGGCCGTCCGCTATCCATCTCACACCTGCAGCTCCTCGCGAGGCTCCCTCGTGGGGAGCGAAACGAGTGGTTGGTCGCGGTTCTGCGCGACTGCATCGACGTGCACAGTCTTCGTGAGCGTCTGCGCAGGAATTGTCATCAGGAGGAGCAGCGTGGCGACGAGGAGCCGGCGGAATCGCTGACGCGGCTGCGCGTTCGCCATAGTTCGCCGACCACGGGCGAGGAGTGACCGGCTTCCGGGCCTTCGGCCTTCGCCGAGGGACGCGTGCACGAGTCGTAAGTCCCCGACCCGGCTCCGTCGAATGCGCTCGTCGTCGCGTCGCTGCTTGCTTCAGGGGGCGCTGCTCCTCATGATATCACGGTACACTATTGACGCTTGAGAAAGTCGTCGATGAGCTCGTTCACGATGTCGTCCACCGCGCGGCCGATGTCGAGAGCGCGCCGCTTGAGCGCCTTCCGCTTCTCAATACGAACCCAAACAGAAAGCTGAGCCTTGCCTGCGCGGCTCGGCTGCGGGGTGCTGCTGCCGTTTGCGATAGCGTGCGCTTTGCCTCGTTTGGAGGGTGACGCGGGCACAGGCGGAGGAGACTGCGGCGCGATGACAGATTGCACCGGGTCGGGAATGACAACCGCTGCGGCGTTGAACGCGGCCATATCTAGTGGAGCGAGGGCGGGCATTGGCTTTTTCTTCGACGTGCTCATGTGCGGCGCTCCCTACCTTATCACAAAGGTATCTTGGTAGATAGACACCATGGTGTCATGTCGAGAAACTAGGGCGTAAAGGTCGCGTACTTCATCGGCGGCCTTGCCCTTCGGCTGGTACTCGAGGACGGCGCGGCCGTCGTTCAGGCTGTCCACAAACGCTGCGCGACGACCGACCCCGCCAGGCAAGACCTCGACGCCTAGCCCACCAAGCGCAGTACGCACTTCTTCGGCCAGCGAGGCACGCGGCCCGGCTTCAATGTTCGTGATTAGAACGTGCGGCACCTTGCCTTGTGCAAGGCAAAGCCGGATGGTCGTCACGGTCGCATCGCGGTCAAAGATGCCGGGTCGGCAGGTAATCAGCACGTAGTCGGCAAGATCCACGGCCTTTGCCGCCGCTTGGTTGACCCCGCCCTCCGTGTCCACGATGAGCCAGTCCACCCGCTGCGCCGTCGCCACGGTCACGAGCGCATCCAGTCCCTTCGGGTGCGTCGGCTGCACCAGCGGCACCTTTTCGCCGCGATAGCCGTACCACCCTGCCGCGTTCGCTTCGGTCGCGAGGTCTGCGACGACGACCTGCTTGCCGTCGAGCATCGCAGCCACGGCAAGGTTGACGGCGGTGGTCGTCTTGCCGGTTCCGCCCTTCTGCGAGACAATGGCGATGATGCGCGGTCGATGTACCATGATATCTAGACCTCTTCTTCGCTAGGTACCTACATACCTACGCAAGCGGCAGCTAGCGAACTCGTTCGCCGGTTGGCTCCATCATGGGTGCCTAGATACCAAGATACCAAGATTCGCTGCCATAGGTGGCATGGTATCAAGGTACCTTGCAGGCTTGTCCCTGCGCCGATAGACCTTCCTCGATACGCGAGATTACTGGTCCGTAATTCATGGACGACGCCTAAGCGTCCTCGTCGAAGTCGTCGTCGGTTGAGGGGTCGAAGTGGAGCTCGGGCTTCATTTTCTTGCCCAGGATGCGTACGACAACGATGTCTCCATCGTCCTTGCGCCGGAAATACACGACGTGCGAGACGTACCGGGACCACTGGTACGGAGGCCGCCTGTACGGCCGCCCAAGCACCGGCATGTCCGCAAGCCTCTGGCAGTAGGTTTCGAGGCCGCCGATATACTCGTCGTACTGACGTAGGTCCCAGTTATCCAGGGTGTACTGACCAATGCAACGCAGGTCAGAGCGGGCGGCGTTGGTGAATCGGTACTCGGCCACGCCGTCAACGCGGCGGAAGGCCGAGCTCGGCTCGGACGCTGGCAAACGGATTACCGTCGAACATGCCGCTCCGTTCGCCTTCGTCTAAGGCGGCGTCGAGCGCCGCAACCTTCGCTTCGTGCCGTTGCCGCCGACGCTGTTGTGCGACCAGAGCCTCGGCCCCGGCGCGGAGTGCATCCTCGACCGACGCCGATTGCCCGGACGCGATCTGCGCTTCGGCGAAACGCGCGAGGTCTTCGGGCAGGTCGGAAAGCGTGATGTGGCGGTCCATAACAGGCGATTCCTCGAATAATTACGTAAAAGTATGCCACACTGACCCCTGCGCGTCCATTCCGGAAAGCCCATGAACCAGCACGTTTAGTGCCGTAGCCGTCGAATTTGCTCTCCTTGCACAGCCTCTTCGGCGGAGCGGAGCAGTCCCGCGTAGCGCCAGGAGGGCGCCAAGCGATGGGAGAGTTTTTGCGGACGTGCTTCGCGTTCCCGGCGAAGCCGTCTGGTCCGGAACCAGTAGGGAGGGGAGTGCGGCCCCTTTTGGGGCCGGACGCGGGGCGGCAGTGGCTCCTGAGGGTTAAAACGCGCCTACGCGGTTTTAGGGGGGAGGGGTAGTCGCCACACAGATCGATCAGATCTTAAAATCTAGATCGATCGCGCGCGCGCACGCGCACGCGCGAGAGCTAGCGGAAAGCGCTGAAAAACATACGTATTTTCGCTGTGCGAAAGGGCGCCGGAGGGAGTCGGAAGCCCCCCCGGAGGGAGTCGGAAGCCCCCCCGGAGGGAGTCGGAAGCCCCCCCGGAGGGAGTCGGAAGCCCCCCCGGAGGGAGTCGGAAGCCCCCCCGGA
>JBEKOY010000121.1:0-15913 GCA_049521295.1 Polyangiaceae bacterium
TGAGCTCGGCAAGGCGATGCTTGTCGACTGCACGATCGAGCGCGACAACCGGACGCTCGCTCAAGTGGTCGTAAAAATTGAGGAGCTCGATGAGCGATCTCGGCGCGTCGGCGTCACGGACACGGCCACGGGTGTGATGAACCAGGGGGCGCAGTTCCTGCGGCATCTTTGCAATATGATCGTTCTGGCTCGTGTCATCGCGACCGGAGCGCGGGCGCGAGACGAGTCACGTGGTGCGCATTTCAAACCGGAGTTCGCCCAGCGTGACGATGCGACGTGGATGCGAACGACCCTGGCCCTCCATCAGGGTGCCGCCAACGGCACTCCAGACGCTGTTCGGTACGTTCGCGCGTTCGACTACTCGTTGGCGGGCGAGCGCATCCGCGTGACCGACGATGTCGACGTTAGCCTGGTTCGACCGAGGACTCGCAAGTACGAGATGGCGGGCGCAGCGAGCGAGGCCGCGAAAGGCGGCCTCGAGTCAGGCGGGCTGTCGTCGCTCGGCGATGCCGTGCAGACCGAAAAGGGCGTATGAACGTGAGGATGGCGAAGCAGCGTATCGTCAAGCTTAGGGTGAAGCGCCAGGATGGACCCAATTCGTCTGCGTATTGGCATGACTTCGAAGTCCTTTGGCAGCCGCAGATGAACGTGATCGGCGCGCTCATGGAGATTCGCCGACGGCCTGTCGCCTCCGGAGGTCAGACGGTCACGCCAGTCGTCTGGGAGTGCGTATGCCTCGAAGAGGTTTGCGGCTCGTGCACGATGATCATTAATGGGCGCGTCCAGCAGTCGTGCAGCGCTCTCGTTGATCACATCGCGCCGGATGGGGAAACGATCGTACTCGAACCAATGACCAAGTTTCCGGTGGTGCGCGATCTCGTCGTTGATCGATCCAAGATGTTCGATGATCTGAAGCGAGTGAAGGCTTGGGTTCAGCTCGACGGATCGCACGCGCTCGGCGCCGGTCCGCGTCAGTCGCAAAGGACCCAGGAGCAAGCCTACCCGCTCTCGCGGTGCATGACCTGTGGGTGCTGTCTCGAAGCGTGCCCGCAAGTCAACGCTGGCAGTGCATTCATTGGTCCGGCCGCCATCAGTCAGGTGCGTCTCTTCAACTTGCATCCAAGCGGCGAGATGCATGAGGCGGAGCGACTTGACACCGTCATGGGCGCGGGCGGTGTCGAGGATTGCGGCAAGGCTCAGAACTGCGTCGAAGTGTGCCCGAAAGAGATCCCGCTGGTCGATTCAATCGCGGCAGTGGGGCGAGCGGCAACGAAGCGCATGCTTTTCGGCTGGCTGCTTGGATAGCCCTCACGAATAAGAAATTTGGCCCTACGGCGCGGGCTGCGATACCGCATGAATCCGGCAACGCTCCATCCTGGACGGGCCACTCCCAATAGGAGCCGTGGACGATGAACCACCCTGTTAGCGCCGTGACGATTCCGAGGGCGCGTACACTGGCCGATCGCGTGCGTGACGTCGCAAGCTCCCTCGGCTGTAATGCCATATGGGTCCGGGCATCGGGCCCGCACGTGTTGCTCGGTCTCGGTGCGGAGGAGCCCTTCGCACGTGTAACGCCGCTTGGCAGCGGCGCGTTCGGACTATCCTTTCGAAGCGTCGACCTTTCGGAGCTGTCGCGGACGCACGGGTGGGAACCCTTGCTGCTCGTCGATACGCTTGCCGATATCGTCGAGCATGCGCTGATTGGGGTGGCCGCGCTGCCTCGGCCCCTTGATGCCTCGGGGAGCTGATGTATATGGTAGGTTAGAACGCGTGGGCAAATGGGGCCTCGTGTTCTCGGTTTGCGTGACGGCCTCTACGTGGGTCGTGGCAGCCTCCGGCGAGCCGCCCGAACCCGTGTTGGAAGCGCCCGTTAGATTCTCGGAGCAGCCGCCGGATGGGGACGCGCAACAAAATGCCTCACCGAGTCTGCCCGCGCTCGGCGAAGCGCTGCCGCCGCGGCCACGCACGAGGGGGCTCGTTCTCGAGTCGACCCTCGGCGTACTAGGCTTCGCGGGTGAATTTCGTCACGTCGCACCGCCTGCGTACTGGTTTCACACGCAGCTCGGGTACGAGATCGGTTGGCTCATGATGTTCGTTGCCGCGGAGGTCGCGCTCACGGACACAACCGAGTCGCTCGACGAGTCGCAGTCGATGGGCTTCGCCATGTGGGGGTTCAGCGGTGGAGTGCGCGCTACAATGCACGCGACCGAGCGAGTTGCCTTCTACCTGCAGGCGGAGGTCGGCGCGTTGACGGCGGACGTCCCCCGCGACGCGTTAGTGATCCTCGGCTTTCGCCATGCCGAGACGTTGAACCCGTCCTACGGATCTCGTGTGGGCGTCGAGTGGTACCAGACGGATCGACATCTTGCTCTCTTCGCTGCCTTGGGTGGCCGACTGGCAGAGGGTTTGGCTAAGACCGCCGCCCCGTCGGACTTGCCGCTCGGATGGGACGCGGGCGCCGGGTTCCGTTATACATTTTGATGGCGACACTCCCGTCGCCCAGGTCGGTTGAGACTCGGACAGAACGGATCATGAATCTCCAAAGCGTCACGCTATTCACGATCGCGCTCGGGTCCGCGACTGGCGCATGTGGCGTTTCCCGGTCCGAGTTCGAAGCGAAGTGGCGGGAGGCGGAAGCCGCCAAGCAAGACGCGGACACCACAAAGAAGCAGCTCGCGCAGCTGCAGCAGCAGTTTGCGTCCAATCTGCAGCTCGTGGGCGACTTGAAAAATTCACTCGGGATGGCGCAATCGCAGGCGATAACCGAAGAGCAGAAGGCGGCGCTCGAAGAAGCCAAGCATGCCGTTGAGGAAGCTCAAGAGCGCGGCAGGTTGCTCGAGGATCTCCAATCGAAATTCAAGAGGCTGATCGATGCCGGTCACCTGAAGGTGACGACCCGCCGCGGACGGATCGTCTTACAGTTGCACAACGACGTTCTCTTTGATCCGGGGGAAGCGGACCTGAAGGCGGGAGGCAAGCTCGCCGTGATCGAGGTTGCCGCAACGCTGCGCGGCGTCGGCGCGAAGCGCCTTCAGGTCGCGGGCCACACGGACAGCGAACAGCTGACTCCGGCGACGAAGGCCAAGTACGCCACGAACTGGGAGCTGTCCGCCGATCGCGCAATTGCAGTCGTCAAGCTCCTGGTTCAGAGCGGAGTTGATCCGAGCATGCTGTCTGCGGCCGGGTACGGCCCCTACGATGCCGTGGCGCCGAACAACACCGCCGAAGGACAGGCTAGGAATCGGCGCATTGAAATCACGCTGGTGCCGAATGTCGCTCAGCTGGTCGCAGGGGTGGAGAAAAAGTGATGCATGCCACCTCAGGCGAAAATCGATGCTCATCTTGATTCACCCATGAAGCTCGTGCGTGTCGCACTCGCCAACGTCAACGCCACCGTCGGTGCCTGTCGCTCCAACATCGATCGGGCGATCGAGCTCGCGCGAATCGCCGCCGCCGACAAGGCAACCGTAGTGGTTTTTCCCGAGCAAGTGGTGGGCGGCTACCCGCCGGAAGACCTGATTCAGTGGAGGGCCTTCGTCGATGCTCAACGAGCCCAGCTCGATCGCTTTGCGCGCGAGACGTCCGACCTCGGGTGCGCTACGGTACTCGGACTCGTCATTGGCCGTGGGCCCCACTTGTACAACGTTGCGGCGCTCGTTCACGCGGGCCGCGTGCACGGGTTCGTCCCTAAAGAGAAGCTGCCTCTCTACAACGTATTCTACGAAGCGCGTACGATGGCGCGCGGCTCGGCCGGACTCGCCGACCGCATCGCGGGTGTGGCGTTTGGCGATCTGGTGTTCGAACTCGATTTCGGGGTGTTGGCTCTCGAAGTCTGTGAAGACGGATGGTCTCCCGATGGTCCCATGCGCCGGCGCTCCTATGCGGGCGCCGAGCTCGTCGTGAACGTGAGCGCATCGCCCTTTCGGGTCGGAATCGCTGAGACGCGTCGCGAGATGGTGGCGACGCGTGCTGCGGACTGCCAGGTGACGCTTGCCTACGTCAATCTCGTTGGCGCGAACGATGGGCTGGTCTTCGATGGCGGGGGATTTGTGGCCCAGAACGGTCGTGTTATACTCGCCGCTGAGCGGTTTCGTGAAGGAGTCGAGGCCGTGACGTTCGACCTCGACAGAACGCGTCGATTACGAACCGAGAACACGACCTGGCGCGAGGACCAGGAGGCGTTCGCCGCAATTGCGCCCAACGTAACGCGCGTCTCGGTCCCCGAGCCGACCCGCGGACGCGAGGCTTTGACGTTTCCGGTTCCGATCCACAGAAGCTTCTTTCTGCCCGCCGATGAATGTCGGAAGTCCGCGCGTGACGCGTTCTGCGAAGAGTTGCTGGATGCACTCGCGTTGGGAGTTGGCGACTATTTCGAAAAGAACGCGTGCTTCAATGTGATCGGTATCGCGCTCTCTGGGGGGCGAGATAGCCTGATCGTTCTCGCGATCGCTCGCCGATGGATCGACCGCCGTTGGGCGGCGCTTGGCGAAAGCGAGCGCCGAGCCAAAGCTCGCGAACTGTTGCGTACTTTTTACATGCCGACGCGTTACTCGTCGGCAGAGACGCGCGCTGCAGCGGAGCAAACGGCCGTAGACTTCGACGCTCAATTGTCAGTGATCTCGATCGACGATGCGTTTGAGCGTGAGCTCGAGGCGGTCGAGCGCATGTTGCGGCCCGGCGAACAGCTGACCCCAATGGCTCGGCAAAACATTCAGGCGCGCGTTCGGTCGGAGCGCATGTGGACCTGGGCGAATGCCGTAGGCGGTCTGTTCTTGCAGACCAGCAATATGAGCGAGAAGGCCGTGGGCTACGTCACCATCGGTGGCGATGGCGAAGGGGCGCTCGGCGTCATCGCTAATGTCCCGAAGACCGTCGTCAACTATCTTATTGAGTGGCTCTACGATTCGACACGATCGGAGGGGATACGGCTGACGCTTCTCAAGCCCGCAAGCGCAGAGCTTGCGGCCGACCAAGAAGATGAGCGTGAGCTCATGCCGTTTCCGGTCCTTGACGCCTGCTTCGCGCTGTTCGTGGGCGAGAAGATGGGCGCAGACGAGGTGGCGGTGGCGCTGCGAGTCCTGTTCCCGGAGTTCGGGAGAGCAACGTTGGACGCGTGGGTTGAACGGTTCGTGCGTTTGTTCGCCGGCTCGATCTACAAATGGGTGCAGGCTCCCATCTCTTTGCATGTCGGCAATCTCGATCTCGAGCGGGAGCGAGCGCTCCAGCTTCCCGTGGTCAAAGGCGGCGATTGGCATGGCATTGTGCGACAATAGCTCTTCGGAGAGAACACCGGTTCACGTCAACGCGCGCTAGGCGCCGGCACTGGCATCGCCGCCTTTAGTGAAGCTCGCCACAATGGCGAGCGGCACCCAGAGCGTAAAGAGCAGTGGGGTGCACCGCGCGATCATTGCGAGCGCGCGGACGCCTGTCGCGGGCGTGCCATCGCGACCGATCACGACAACCGCATGGCCCCGACGGATGCCGTCGGGTGTCCAAGGTCGCACGTCGAAGCGGGCGAGCCAGTCGAGCAGAGATACTGCGCGCGACAGCAACCGACCGCGCAGCCGAGACCGGTCATAGTAGAGCTTTCGCGCGCGGACGTCGGGCGTCGTGAAGAGTGCGTAGATCGCGAGCGTGAGCCACGTGAAGCCTTCGACTCGGCTGGTCACCTCGATCAGGAGATGGAACCAGACGCCCCACCAGAGTGCGACCACGCGCAAATGGTGGGACCAGAGACCGACGACGAGGAGAAGCTCGGTCGCGATGGCAAGCTTTGCAAGAACGCTCGCGACCTCGGGGCGCATGGCCCAATCCACCCATGACACTGGCACTCTGGGATCGATCCCTTGCTCTGCCGAAAGGAGCATTCGTCCGAGCAGGACGCGGCCGTCTCGCCAGTCGGCATCGAGAAGCTTCGACGTCCCGGAAGCGACGTAGATGAGACACAGCTGGATCTGAGCGAGACGCGCAGCCCACATCGGTGCGACCCGCGTTCCGACAACGGTGCCGGCAACATAAAACGAGCGATCGCACGGGGCGAAGGAAAGCAGGAGCGCGTAACAAAAGAGCGCGTAACGATTGTGATGAAATTGCAATCGGTCACACAATAGAACATATGCCCCAAGCGCTGCGCTCACCGCGAGCGCGGCCCGCGCGCGGTGCCCCGCGACGACGAGCGCTGAGAGCAGCACTTGCGTGACGACGACGAGCCCGTATGTCGTCCTCGAAGGGACCATAGCCTGTGGGATCATGGGCCAATGGAATCCGTCGCCAAAATAGCCGCCCTGCAGTTCGTGCGCCGCCCGTAACGCGTTCGCGAAAAGAAGCATGCCCAATGTGACGCGGACCGCTCCGAGCACGTAAGTGTCGCCCAGTTCGTCGCGCCATCGTTTGATCCTTTCGCGCAGCATCAGTGGACTCAGCGGGGTCGACTGAACAGGGTTACCGGCGATAGCTCCCGGCCATTCTTACGCACGAGCATGTCCGCGCGAAGGCGAACCGTCTCGTCGTCGCCATCGAGGTGTTCGGTAACGTCGTCGAGCGCGCGCTGCAAGCGAGCGATTTGCGCGTCGACGCCGTAGGAGGCGAAGACGCGCGCGTCGATCGTGCCTAGCACGGGGTCCCGGACGCGGTCTCGCCACGAAAAATGGCGGAGCTGTCCGGACGTGGAGCGCGCGCTCCACTCGCCCCGTGGCGCCCGCAAGGTTGCTGTCGACGTCACGCGGGACAGGTGTATCTCGAGGGTCGAAGCCTCGGGAAACATACGGAAGCCGAATATATGGTCGCTACGGCCGCCCGCGGAGACGACGAGCGCGGACTGCGCTGCAATCCAGCAGGCGCCGAACACGACGCGCGCGCGCGGGCCGATGTCCAACTCCCGGCCGACGGTACTCGAATAGCCGCGATTTGGCCGCCGATTTGCGTCGCCGCACTCTGGCATGTCACGATCCAACGGACCGGGTGCGCTCGATGAGCATGCCCTCATTGAGCTGCTCGGGCGCGTGGCTCGTGCCGTTCCAAATGCGTCGTGTTTGCTTCTGGACCGCCCGACCTAGCGCGACCGACGGCCCGTTGTCGTCGCATCCGCAGCGACGAGCGTCGATGGACGACGCCAAGCCCGCACGAATTGGCGCTCCTCGTTGGTCGACTTGGCCGCCGATCGTCGATGTCGTCGCGGTCCACAGGCGCGTAGCCCGTGCGGTGGGGTGCGCGTTCTACGATTAGATGGGGGCAATGGGCGGGGCGGGCACTATGGTAACGTGGGCGGCTGAGCTGCGGCCGCGAGGTCAAGCGGACCGCGTTCACTTTACGCAAGCCGGGTACGCGCAGCTAGACTACCTTCGCGACCGATCTCTTGCTTGCTTACGACGATTGGTGCGCGAATCGAGAAGTGACTCGAGCCAGGAATCAGGCGAACCTTGCTGCGCGATAACGTCGGTCGGAGGCCCCCGCGAGACGTGGGGATTTTCTTGCGCGCTTCACGTCCGTGGGCCGTCGCTTTTCGCCGGCTTGTCGTCAGTCGACGCCCGGCCGCGGCGTCGTGCAAGCTCTACCAGCACGCGTCGCAAAGCGATCGATCGCGAACGAAGGCCGACCAGGAGTTGATAGATGGTCTCGGCAGCTTCGGATACGACGCGATCATCGCTCTCGGTATTCAACGCACGCGCCAGCGCGCCTGCCTCTTCAACGATTCTGGACGCCGCGTCCGACGGCGCACTGCCGATGGCGCGCGGCGGCTGGCTCCCCCCGCCGCTCGACCTCTTCGGCGACGCAATCGTTGCCTCCAATGAGGCGAGCAAGGTCTGCGGTTGCTCGCTTGCTTGCCAAAGTCGTTCACCGTCGAGGGCCTGAAAGAAACAGCTCGGAGCTCCCGAATGGCACGACGGGCCGTTCGGCTCGCTCGAGTAAATCACACAGTCGGCGTCGCAATCTGCAAGCACTCGGACAACGGGCGTTTCATAGCCGCTGGCCCGTCCCTTTTGCCAGAGTTCGCCGCGCGAGCGGCTCCAGAACGTAGCGCTGCCAGTCTCGACCGTCTTGCGGACAGCGGCGTCTGTGGCGAATGCGAACATGCGGATCTCGCCCGTGAGGTGATCCTGCACGATGACGGGGACGAGCCCCAACGAATCGAACTTGAGAGGCAACGTAGGCATTGTGGTCCGCAGCGTACACCCGCGCCGAACGGTCCTGCGAAGCGCCTGCGTGGTGCTCGTGCGACGACAACGTCACGCAAACGAACGGATACATGGACGCAACACCCGATGGGTTCATTGCGTCTGTTTCGTGTACGCGCCCAGGAGTGCGTCGCTGAACATGTCGCCGATGACCTCGGCGCCGAGCCGTTCGAAAACGCCGCGCCATGCGCGAGCGCGACGCGTCTCTGAATCGAAACGAGATCGACGATCACCGGCCTGGTCGATTGCTTGTCGCCGCTCGGATCCGCACGGTCGAGCGGGGAAAGGACAAGCACGGAGGCGCCCGGCGCTATTTCGTGCACCTCGTCGATTAGCTCGCCGAGGGAACGTTCGTATTCGTCGCGGTCGAGGTGCCAGAGGTCACTCTCGTTGGTGCCGTATTGCAGGACGATAAGTGCAGGGTCGCGTAAGTTTGGACTCGCCGTCGGCGACGTGCGTCGAATGCACGCGGGCGACCCGTTCGTGTCCGGACGGGTCTTCGATCGGCATCGTCTTGGCGACGCTCGCACGCCAGAATCGATGTCAGGAAGTTTGGCGAGGACCTCGACAGCCCCGTTGGGCAGCGCGCTGTTGATCGTCGCCAAGTTCTCGGAGGCAGGAAGTGGCTGCTCGCCGACAACGGGTGGGAGATCCGGCGCCGTGGTTCGTGGAACGTCCTCGCCTCGGGAGGCTCGGCCCCAGGGCTGCGTCCCCACGACGTGGAACGCCCGGAGCCTGGGAGTAGCGTACGGAATCGCGAGGACCGCAAGCGTCACGAGCAGCGTGCGCACGCTCTTTCCAATACCGATGGGCGGCCGGCCCTCGGCGCCGCCCCGACGGAGGATCCAAGCGCGACAGAACGTAGGACGACGCTCAGAAGGATCCACGACGCGTGGTAGCTTAGGCGAACCCCATGACACGCGTTCGGTTCGCGCCATCGCCGACGGGATATCTGCACATCGGCGGAGTGCGCACGGCACTATTCAATTGGCTCTGGGCCCGAAAAACCGGCGGAGTATTCGTTCTGCGGGTCGAGGACACGGACCGCGAGCGAAGCACGATGGAAAGCGTACGCATCATCCTCGAATCGATGAAGTGGCTTGGCCTCTATTGGGACGAGGGGCCCGAGGTTGGTGGTCCCCACGGGCCGTATACGCAAATGCAGCGGCTCCCGATTTACGACGACTATGCCAAGCGGCTCGTCCGCGAGGGAAAGGCGTATCGCTGCTACTGTACGAAGGAGCAGCTCGAGGCTCAGCGGGGCGAGTTGAGGGCGCGCGACCCGAAGGCCACGTTCAAATACCCTGGCACCTGCCGACGGCGTAGCGACGAGCCGAACCTTCCGTTCGTCGTTCGGCTCAGGGCGCCCGAAGGCGGCAGCGTCACGTACATGGACGAGATCTTCGGCGAAATAACGACGCCGAACGCCGCCCAACAGGACTTCGTTCTGCTGCGGTCAGACGGCGTGCCGCTCTACAATTTCGGCGCCGTCGTCGACGATGTCACCATGGGGATAACACTCGTGGCAAGGGGTCGGGATCACATGGTGAATACGCCGCCCCAGATTCTGATTTACGAGGCGCTCGGTCTGCGGCCACCCGCGTTTGCGCATCTTCCAATGATGCTCGCCGTCAACGGTGAAAAACTGAGCAAGCGCCATGGCGCCGTCAGCGTTGGCGAGTACCGCGATCAGGGGTATTCGCCCCACGCGGTCCTCAACTATCTGGCGCGATTCGGCTGGTCCCACGGCGATCGGGAAGTCTTCTCGATCGACGAGCTCGTCGCGGCATTCGACTGGGCCGACTGCAACAGGAGCGACGGCAAGTTCGACGGGAAGAAGCTGCTCGCGACCAATCATGAGCACCTAAAGTCAGCTCGGTTGACGAGCGACGAGGAGTACGCCGACCGGACGCTGCCATTTCTCCAGGCGCGAGGACTTGAGGTCGACCGGGATCGCGTGCGCGAAGCGGTCTGGCTGATTCGCGAGCGAGCGACAACGTTCGCCGATGCCGCTGATCGGCTCGACTTCGTCTTTCGTGAGCCCCCGAATTTCGATCCCGCCGCGGCGTCCAAGTTCTTGGTCGCTTCGAGCGCGGCGCGCCTTCGGGAACTCACCGACGTCGTGGCGGGCGTTGAATCTTGGACGGTTCCAGCGCTTGAGGCGGTGATTCAGGCCTGGCTCAGCGCGAACAGTCTGTCCATCAAGGACGTGGCGCAGCCTGCTCGCGTCGCGCTCACAGGTCGCGCGGCGAGCCCAGGCCTCTACGAGGTCATGGTGGCGCTCGGACGCACGCGCACTCTCGGGAGACTGCGATCCGCTGCGAGCGCCGGCGCTTAGTTCGTCCTATCGCTTGCAAACTACGCGGTCGGTTTGCTACCCCACGAGTCTCGGATGCCAATCGTGCGATTGAAGACGAGCGATTTCGGGGTCGAATCGCGATCTACGCAAAAGTAACCGACCCGTTCGAACTGGAAGGACTCACCCGGAATCGCATCGGCGAGCGCTGGCTCGATGCAGGCGTCTCGAAGGACTTCACATGAATTTTGGTTGAGCTCCGACACGAAGTCGGCGCCTTCCGCCCCAGGGTGCTCAGCCGTGAACAGACGGTCGTACAGGCGGACCTCCGCCCGGACCGCATGCGCTGCCGAGACCCAATGCAACGTCCCCTTCACCTTTCGCCCATCGCTTGGGTTTCCGCCCCGAGACCGTGGATCCCAAGTGCACCGGAGCTCTACGATCTCATCGTGCTCGTCTCGCACGACGCGCTCGCATCTGACGATGCACGCATAACGCAACCGCACTTCCGTTCCGGGCGACAGCCGGAACCATCCCTTGGGTGGCAACTCCGCGAAATCGTTGCGATCGATATACAGAATGCGCGAAAATGGCAAGCGTCTCGTCCCCGCCGTCGCATTCTCAGGATGCCATGGCGCTTCGAACGATTCCTCCTGCCCGTCTGGATAGTTTTCGAGGACCATTCGAAGGGGACGCAAGACGGCTTGCGCACGCTTGCACCGAGCGTTGAGATCCTCGCGAACGGCGTGCTCGAGCAACGCCACGTCGACGAAGCTGTTGCGCTTGGACACCCCGATTCGCTCGCAAAACGCTCGAATCGCCTGAGGTGTGTATCCGCGCCGCCGCAGGCCCGCGAGCGTCGGCATCCGAGGATCGTCCCAACCGGAGACACGCCTGCTCTCAACAAGCTGTTGCAGCTTGCGCTTCGAGAGCACGGTGTAGGTCAGGGCCAACCGAGCGAACTCGATTTGCTGCGGGCGAGGGTCGAAGGCCACGCGGTCGAGAAACCAGTCGTAAAGTGGCCGATGGTTCTCGAACTCGAGCGTGCAGATCGAATGAGTTACACCCTCGATCGCGTCACAGTAGCCGTGTGCGAAGTCGTACATCGGGTAGATGCACCAGCGGTCGCCGGTACGGTGATGGTGCTCGCGCTTGATCCGGTACATCACTGGGTCGCGCATGTTCTGGTTCGCAGAGTTCATGTCGATCTTCGCCCGCAGCACGTGCGCTCCGTCTTCGAAAGTGCCGGCGCGCATCCTTCGAAATAGCTCCAAGTTCTCGGTGACGGATCGATCGCGGTAAGGGCTCACGCGGCCGGGCTTGTAGAAGCTTCCGCGGCCGTCCCTCATCTCTTCGACCGATTGACTGTCGACGTACGCGTCGCCCGCCACTATGAGGCGTTCGGCAATGTCGTAGAGTCGTTCAAAATAGTCCGAGGCGAAATACATGCGGTCGGCCCAGTCGAAACCGAGCCAGCGCACGTCCTCCTGGATCGACCGAACGAATTCGTCCTCCTCGGTGCTCGGGTTCGTGTCGTCAAAGCGCAGGTTGCAGTCCGCGCCAGGCAACGCCGCCGCAATGCCGAAGTTGAGGCAGATGCTCTTCGCGTGACCTATGTGGAGATAGCCGTTCGGTTCCGGCGGGAACCTCGTCATGACGGCGCCGCCGTTCTTGGCAGCGGCAACGTCCCGCTCGACCATCTCGAGAACGAAATTGGGGAGTTTTTCGGTTTCGCCCTTCAGGTTCGCTTCCGTCATGGAAATCTCGCGCGCGCCATTCTACTCTGCCTGCCGCCGATGCGCCCGCGAAGCTGAGCTAGGCGCGACGCTGGGACGGTTTTGACTCGGTGCTTGCTTTGCTCAAAGCGATCGTCCCTATTCCAGCGCTCCTGGTCCTCTTGCCGGCCTTGTGGTGGTTCTTCCGTGACACATGGCGGGAGCTGGACCACGAAGCGACGATATGGCGTTCAACGTTGGCCGCCGAAGGACGCTCCGACTATCGCCCGTTCGTAGCGCTCGCAATGTGCGCGGTCGTCCTGACGCTGCAGGATTACTACGGAGGCCGCGTCGCGTACGACGATGCCCTGCGACCATGGCTCGCTCACGTGGAAATTGGCCATCCGCGGTTGATTCGCCTGTTCAAGTACGACACTCTATACGGATTCGGATGGTGGGCGTTCACGCGCGTACTCGGATATGTCGCGCCGCTCGCCGTCTGGAAGCTATTCTTCCCGAACGACTCATTGCTCGACATGGGCTTTCGGGTCCGCGGCTTCTTCGAACACGCATGGATCTACGGGCTATTTTTGGCGCTCGTCCTGCCGGTCATGCTGCTCGTTTCGCGGCAGCCCGATTTCGGCTCCTACTATCCTTTCTACCGAGAAAGCTCACGCTCTTGGTTCGATCTCTTGATTTGGGAGGCGATCTACTTCGCTCAATTCTTTGCGCTTGAAGTGTTCTTTCGCGGGTTCTGGCTCGGGGCCCTTCGGCGGAGCTTCGGATCAGGCGCCATCTTCGCCATGGCGGTTCCATATTGCATGATCCACTACGGAAAGCCGTTCCTCGAGGCGAACGGCGCGATCGTCGCGGGCATTGCGCTCGGCTCGTTGAGTATGAAGACCAAGAGCATTTATCAGGGCTTTCTAGTTCACATCACGGTTGCCGGAACGATGGATTGGTTGGCGCTCTTGCATCGCCATGCGTTGCCGAAAGTTTTCTGGCCGGCCGGTTAGGCTAGAGCTAGAGCCCGAGCGACCCGAGCGCGTTCGCGAGAGCGCGGGCGCGCACGCCATTTCGCAGCGGGCCGTCGTAGAGCGTGCGAAGAGCGTCGAGCGAGGCACCGGCGGCTCCGCGAGACGGGCCGGTCCAAGGACCGATGATGGCCAGGTGTCGCCAGAGAAGCGACTCGAGCGCTCGTGGTCGCGATGCTAGCGCCGCCGCGGCGCGCTGAACCACCTCGACCGATTGTGGGTCGCTTCGCATTGCGCGAAGATAGAGCGCTATCGCACTCGGTACCCCGACCACTCTCCGGGCCTTGACATCGGCAGCGTCGCAGAGCGCGAGTGCGCGGGAAGGCGCGTCTGCCGCCGCCGAGATCCGAGCCTGCGCCTCGCGCAAGGCTTCGCGTCGAGCGCGCCGCGGCCGTCCCCATCCGCGGGGCGCAGGACGAACGCGCCAGAGGAGCCAGGCGAGAAAGGCTCCAATGGCGAGGGTGAGAGAAACCGACCAGTCTTGCATTGAAGTGTGACGTAAGCCTACCCCGGCTATCTTGCGGCGAGCCGTCCTTCTTGGCACCCTTCCATGAAGGAGATTCGGGTTGCTGCAAGCCGTTCGCGCCGCCGTACTGTTCGTCGCACTCGTCGTGCCGGCGGTCGTCCAAGGGGACATCTATACGTATACGGACGGCGACGGAACGGTTCACTTCACCAACAGCCCCGCGGGCGACAAACGGTATCGGGTCTACATTCGCGGCAACGGCTGGCAAAGAACATCGCCTGCTCCCGGCGTCATTCCGGTTCCAGCGAGCGATCATGACGTCACACGCTTCACTCGCTACGATGAGTGGATCCGCGACGCCGCCACGCTTTATCAGATTCCCGAGCAGCTCGTACGCGCGGTCATTCGTTGCGAAAGCGACTACGATCCGCGCGCTGTAAGCGTCTCTGGTGCACGTGGCCTGATGCAGTTAATGCCCGATACGGCGTTCATGATGCAAGTGCGCGATATCGATGACCCTCGGGAGAATATTTACGGGGGCACCCGGCTTTTGCGCCTCTTAGCAAATGAATTCAACGGTGACCTCGAGCTCACCGTCGCGGCGTACAACGCGGGCGACGGCGCGGTCATTCGGTTCGGTGGAATTCCGCCGTTTGCGCAGACGCGCGACTATGTCCTCAACGTAACGCGATACTACCGCCGGTACCGAAGCATCCTCGACCCGGCCGAGGCCAGCCTGTAGCCTTCGGCCCGCAGTGTTGGACCTGAGCTTGCGCGGGCACCCCGAACTTGGTAGGTTGCGCGCCCGTTTTTCCGCGGGAGTCATCTCGCGCCACCCTTGAAAGGATTTGAGTCCATGCCCGCGACAACGCCGCTTGCACGCATGAAGGAAGGATTTGGCGACAAATCCAAACTGGTCGAAGCCGTCGAGAAGCTCACCGGCGATGGACTCTGGGTTGCGCGTATCAATAAAGAAAAGGGGCTTGCCCACGTCTCGAATGCAAAACTTCTGCGACTACATAGCACCTTCACTGAAGTGAAGGAGAAGTTCGGATCGCGGGAAAAACTCGTTGATGCGATTCTCGAGCTCGAGAACCGCACTCGAGACCCGGGGCTGAAGCAGAAGCTCTCAACCTGGCCCGTCCCACGGCTCTTCGATGCGTATCTATCGGCATTTAAGCGCAACGCGAGAACAGCTCGGCAGCAGCAAGCGAGAGGGTCGGTCGAGCCCGCATCGAACGCCTCGAGCGGCATGGGGCAAACGAAGCCGGCCGCCGTGCCCGCATCGGCCGGAGAATCTCAGACGAGTCCCCCGACTCGTCCGCGAGTCGAGAAGCGTGGCAGCTGAGTGGCGATCAATCCTTTTTCACTCGTTCGACACACTGAAACGAGTAACGTCGCGGCGGCCGCAGTGGTTCTTGGCCAACCGTGTTCGACAGCGTCAGTTGGAGGCATCGCAAAGCGATGAAGGTGGATAAGGACAAGATCGTCGTCGGAGATAGTGGCTATCCCGTCATGCACGAGATGTTCGTTCCGAAGGCGATATTTTTCACCAACGGCGTTGGAGTTCACAAGGATCGCCTCTCGTCCTTCGAGCTCGCCCTGCGCGATGCCGGCATCGAGAAGGCAAACCTCGTCACGGTCAGCTCGATCTTTCCGCCTCGATGCAAGGAAATGAGCCGCAAAGAAGGCGAAAAGCTCATTATGCCCGGTCAAATCGTGCACTGCGTGATGGCACGGCAAGACACCAACGAACCGAATCGGCTCATCGCTGCTGCAATCGGTCTCGCGCGCCCTGCTGACAAAGACCGCTACGGATACTTGTCGGAGCACCATAGCTATGGTGAGACTGCGAGAAAGGCGGGCGACTACGCCGAGGACCTCGCAGCGACAATGCTAGCGACCACGCTCGGGATCGAATTCGACCCCGAGAAGGCCTGGAACGAGCGCGAGCAGGTCTTCCGGCTCGAAAAGACGATCTTGAAGACGCGCAACATCGTCCAGAGCGCCGAGGGTCATCCCAAGGGTACGTGGTCAACCGTTATCGCGTTGGGGGTCTTCATTTTTTAGGTCTTTTGGCGGTGTGTTCCCGGATCGAGGCCGCCGGTAGGGGATGTCCCAGATCGTGTTGAAATCGTGAAGTAGCGGCGGCTCCTGGCCGGCCTGAGAATCAGGTCTGCGAGGACACAGAGCCCCAAGGGGCAAGGAGCCGCCATGAAGAAGAGAGA
>JBEKOY010000122.1:0-15906 GCA_049521295.1 Polyangiaceae bacterium
GTACAGACCGCCATGGGGGGTGAGGGGGGGCGCGGCGGCGATGGGGTGGCAGGCCAGGGGGGCGGGGCTGGGTACGTGGTCGATAGCACGCTCATCTGGGAAAATGGCGGCAGCGGTGGCAACGGCGCGGGGGGTTCGGGCGGCCAGGGAGGCGCTGCCGGAGTCTCCGCGGCTATCGTTTACGGACCCGCGGGTGCGCCGGTGCCGGAGTACGACGCGTCGACCCGCTTCGTCCTACCGACGGGTCCTCGCGCAGCCGCGGGAACCGGCGGTGAGGGCGGGCCCCCGGCAGCCAGCGGGCTGGTGGATGCGGGGGCGGAGGCCGGCGCGGGCTCGACGAATGCCGGACCTGCCGGGCCCACCGGCTTCCAAGGGACGGTCGTCCCGATCGTCAAGGTTCTTCCGCCGCCATGGGATGGCACCAACGCGGTCTTGTGAGGACGAAGTCCGGGTGGCTCTCGCGCCTCGAGCGACCCGGTCGCACGTCCTCGTACGTCGAGCGGTTTGGGAAGCGATCGTGCGCGATGGCCTCAGGCAAGTCCCGATTGTGTTCGTCGACGAATTTCGATGGAACGGTTCGGGTCGTGGACAAGGCCATTTGGGCCGTATAATGCGATATGCGGGCGCGACCGAGCACACGACCGACTGTGCCTCCGGCCTTTGACCTCCCGCAGTTTGCTCGCGACTCCGATCGGTGGGCGAAGGCCCCGGCCGACGATTCGAACGACAAAGCGTCCGAGGTTCGCCTGGCGACGCGGTCGAGGATCGATCCGCTCGGCACCAACGAGGCTTGGGCGCGATCCGTGATCGGCGTGCCGAGGGTCAGGGTGACCGGCGACGCGCTCAAACGGCTTCCGCTCGATCACCGGGCCGGGTTTCTCCTTTCGCTGATGGATGGCTCGCTGGATCTCGAAACGATCATCGAAGTATCGGCGATGAGTCACGACGAGGCACTCGCGCTCGTGCGCGATTTGTACGATTCATCCATCATCGAATTCACGGAATCGAACGATCGGTGACGGATCGGGTCAGCTGCTTCTGCACGACCGCGAACAGCGCGAGCACCGGCAACGAAAGAATCGTGTTGCCCGCCATGACGATGTGCCAGCGAACGCCAGTCCCCTGCTCGCGCAGCAGGGCCACGCCGAGGGGCAGCGTCCGGACGGCATCGTCGGTCGTCATGACCAGGGGCCAGAAGTAGTCGTTGTAGTGGAACACGAAGCTCACGAGCAAAAGCGAGACGAGCGTCGGCTTCACGATCGGCCCGAGGATGCGGTAGACGATCGTCCACTCGCTCGCGCCGTCCATCCGCGCCGCCTCGATCATCGCATCCGGGACGCTCACGAGAGCCTGGCGCACGAGAAAGGTACCCAGGGCGCTTGCGGCGAAGGGCAGAACGAGCGCCACGAACGTGTCGACGAGGCGGATCTTCGCGAAGATCAGGAATACCGGAACGAAAGTCGCCTGTGCCGGCACGAGCAAGCATGCGAGCACGAGTGCCGCGGCAAACCGACGGCCGACGAAGTGCAGCTTCGCCAGCGCGTACCCGGCCGGGAGGGCAAACGCGATCTGCGACACGGCGATCGCAGCCGCTTGGGCGATGCTCAACGCCATGTACCGCGCGATCGGCATCGCCGCGAAGACTTCACGGTAAGCGCCGAAATCGAGTCGGGTAGGCAACGGGGCGGCCGGGCGCGCCAGAATCTCCGGCAACGTCTTGAACGACGTCGCGATCATCCACACATAGGGAAAGAGCCATGCGACCCCCGCCGCCCCGACGAGCGTCATCGCAGCGACACGCCGTGCCGGGTCGTGGCTCATCGCGGCGAGCCTCCGCGCACGTTCCACGCGCGAAGCTGAAGGGCGGCCGCCGCGAGCAGAAGGGCGAAGAAGACCACGGTCAAAGCGCTCGCGCGCCCGACACTCAGGTTCAGAAATATTTGCTCGTAGATCGCATAAACAAACAGTTCGGTCGCGCCTGCAGGTCCCCCTTGCGTGATGATCCGCACGATGTCGAACGCCTGAAAGCTCGTGACGAGGGTCGTCGTGGCCACGAAGGCTGCCGTCGGGGCCAAAAGGGGCAGCGTGACGTAACGCAGTCGCGCCAGAGCGCGCGCTCCGTCGAGCGCAGCGGCCTCTTGCAGCGGGCGGGGGATGTTCTGCAAGCCCGCGAGAAAGACGATCATCGCGTATCCGGTGAGCTTCCACGTGCCCACCAAGGCCAGTGTCGGAAGGGCCCAGCGGGGATCTCCTAGCAAAGACAGTTGCGTTACGCCGAACGCGCGCAACACGCGTCCGGCGATGCCGGCGTTCGGGTCCAGAATCCACATCCACAGGAGCGCCACGGCGACCCAGCTGACGACATACGCGCTGAAAATGCTTGCCCTGACGAACGCAACCACGCGACCCGGACGATCGAGCAGCAGCGCCAGCGCCAGTCCCGTCGACATCGTGCCGCAGACTACGAGCGCGCTATAGCCGAGCGTTCGAAGCGCTACGCGGACGAGCTCCCCATGAGCGGCGACGGCTCGGTAGTTGTCGCCGCCTACGAACCGAGGGGGCGTGATCAGATCCCACGAGAAGAAACTTTCGTAAGCCGCGATGCCGATGGGAAGCATGAAAAATGCAATCAGCAGCGCCAAGGTCGGTCCGAGCATCGTCCACGGATGCCATCGGGAACGGGGCTTCACCCGGGTCTGCGCGCGTCCTCGCGCGCCTCCTGCATCACTTCGTGCGCGTCACGCCCTGCGAACACCGCAGCCTCGAGCCGCGGCTCGACCGCATCGCGCTCGATACGAAAGAGCTCCGGTTCCCACGGCCACGGATCGACGTCGGCGAGCTGCTCGTACGCAACGCGGTCGTTGGGGTGACGCTCGTAAAAGCCTTGCGCGTTCAACCGCTCCACGGCGGCCCTCGTGACGGGCATGTAGCCCGTTCGGGTCGACCACGCGATCACTTGATCGGCGTCGCACATCCATCGCAAGAACTCCCAGGCCGCCCGCTTCTCTTCCGCGGGTGCCGCGCGCAGAATCACGAACATCGTGCCCCCGGTCGGAACGCTCGGGCGGACCGGCCCGCGGGGCAGCGGGCCAGCCACGACGGGAAAGGGCGCGTTGTCTTCGAGGTAGCGGACGAACGCGGTGCTGCTCCAGATCATCGCCACGCCTCCCCGCAAGAAATTTTCGTTGGTCGATTGCCACGCCTGGTAGTCCCGGCCGGCGGGAGGACGCATCACGTGCTCCTCGTGCACGAGCCGCTGCCAAAAGCGAATCGCGCGCTCGCCGGCGTCGCCGCCGAGCGTGACGCGTCCGCTGTCGTCGACGAGCCGCCCACCGGCTTGCCCCACCATCGCGACCCAATACCACCAGGAGATGGGCACCTCGAATCCCCAGCGGGTCTCGCCGTTCGCGGCACGCCGCATCAGTCGGCGCGCAACGTCGACGAGCTCCTCCCAGTTCGACGGCAGCGCTACCGCGCCGCGATCGAGAGCATGGCGATTCGCGAAGACGATCGGCGTCGATCGATTGAACGGAATCCCGAAGACAGAATCGCGCGGATCCACCGCGAACGATCCCGCCTGCGTGAGCGCCGGTATAAACGGGATACTGCCGGCGCCGTCGTACCGGTCGAGGGGCTCGAGCACGCCAGCCCGTGCAAGGTACGGCAGCACCTCGAGCACGACGTGCGAAAGCGTGGGCGCCCGGTCGGCGGCGATGGCGGTTCGGAGCTTCGCGAGAGCCTCGAAGTAGTCCCCTTGATGGACCGGCTTGACCTCGATGCGCGACTGGCATGCGTTGAATGCGGCGACGCGCTCCAGCAAGATCTTGCGGTTCAGATCGCCGAATGCGTACCAGAAGGTCACGACGACACGGCCGCGCTCACGGGTTCCACGATCACGCGGGGCGCAACCGATCGGCGCGGACGCAATCGCCGCCGCGGTCACGCGGAGCACATCGCGGCGAGAAGGCGGCACGGCGACCCGCGAGCCTACGACGGGAGACCGTCGGCGTCTGCGCCTCTCGAGCCGACGCAGCAATAGGGCGTGCGCGGGGGGCCACGCGCCCTGGCGAGAAATCGTCACCCGAGCCGATTCTGACCCGCTTCCGTCTCGAACAGGAGAATCCTCGCCGCGTCGACGAAGACTCCCACCGAATCGCCGCGGCGGCGCGCGTCGAAGCCCGGCGCATGGGCGCGAAGGTCGACACCGCCAACCCGCACGATGAGATGACTTTCGGCCCCGAGGGGCTCGATGGCGACGATTTCACCCCCCTGCCAAGCCGGCGCGTCCGGCCCCGGCGCGCCAGCATCCCCAAGTCGAACGTGTTCGGGACGGATGCCGATCTCGAATCGCTCGGGCAACCCGACGGCCGGGCGCGACCAGCGGAACGGGCCGGCGACGATCGCGTCGCCCTCGACCCGCGCCGCGATGAAGTTCATCCGCGGCGAGCCGAGAAACGCACCGACAAAAGCGGTCGCCGGACGCTCGTACACCTCGCGCGGCGTTCCAACTTGCAGCAGCCGCCCCGCCCGCATCACCGCGATTCGATCCGCAAGCGTCATCGCCTCGACATGGTCATGCGTTACGTAGACCGCGGTGGCGCCCAGACGGCGCAAGAGCGTTGAGATCTCACCGCGTAGGTCGCCTCGAAGCGACGCATCGAGGTTGGACAGCGGCTCGTCGAAAAGAAACGCTCGCGGCTTTCGCACGATCGCCCGACCCATGGCGACGCGTTGCCGTTCGCCACCGGACATCTCGCTCGGGCGGCGATCAAGCAGATGCTCGATCCGCAAGAGCCCAGCGGCCTCGGCGACCGAATCCGCCCGCCGCGCGCCCGGCACTCGCCGCATCTTGAGCGGAAATTCCATAATCTGCCGCGCAGTCATGTGCGGATAGAGCGCGTATCCCTGAAAGACCATCGCCACGTCGCGCTCTTGCGGCGCGACTCCTGTCATAGGACGGCCACCGATGGCCACCACCCCCGAGTCGGGCTCTTCGAGGCCGGCGATAACCCGAAGAAGCGTGGATTTTCCGCACCCGCTCGGACCCACGACGACGAGGAGTTCCCCGCGACCGACCGAAAGCGTGACGTGATCGAGCGCGCACTCGGGCGCTTTGCCGCGGGGGCTTTCGCGCCGCCGATCCGCCCCGTAGCGCTTGGTCACGCCATCGAGCCGGATCTCCGCGGAGGTGGACGTCACTCTGGGCGAGACTCGCGCCACCACTTCTGGGCGCACGCGAGATCCTCGAGGGTGTCGATCTCCATGTATCCGCCGTGCGTGTCGACCCGATGGAACGTCGAACCGCGCTCGATCATGTCCTGAAACAGGTCGATGAGGTAAGCGCGCTCGAACGTGCGCCCCTCGCGCCACGTCGTCCCGTGGTCACGGGCTCGCGCTTCGTCGTAGGCGGCGACGAGCTCTCGGGCGCCATCGGGCGAGAACTTCGTCACTCCGATGAATTCGCCGGTGGCTCGATCGGGTGGGATTCGCCTCGACAACTGGACGATCCGGTCGCCGTCCGCGAGCATTTTTTCGCCATCGCTCTCGGGGTGAAGCGATCGGTCGACGTAGCGCCGACGCCAATCCGTATCACATGCCAAGACCTTGTCGTACGCAGCCTCGACGAGACGGCGTACGGTCGACCCACGATAGACGATATCGGCGTAGCTCGAGACGAATCCATGGGCGAGTTCGTCTCGAGCGCAGAGCAGTGATGCGAGGATGTTGTTGCGCTCCCAGTCGCGGTTTTCGACGAACGTGAATTCGGGATACCGGGCCCGCACGACGTCCGCCTTGTATCCGCAAATGTAGACGACATCGCGTCGCTTGAACCCTGCCGCACCCAGCGACTCGACGATCCACTCGAGCATGGGCCTGCCCATCACCGCCACGAGCGCCTTGGGAACGTCGTCTGTCTCCGGCCCGAGGCGGCTGCCCCGGCCGGCACCGATCACGATGGGACGCATAATGAGGACGCATATCATGCGCCGAAAGACCGGTCGCCACCTGCACGCGCACCCATGCAACCGGGTGGCCGATGCTGCCGGCCTGGTAGCATGCCGCGCATGGCGGACCCTCTGACGATCGGCATCGTGACCGACCTGCACTTTGGGCCGGAAGCTCGCTGGCAGGGCAAGCTTCGCAAGCTGACGCATTGCGCGGCCCCACTCGCACGCGATTTCGTGGAGCGAATGAACGACGTCGTTCGCCCCGATCTGGTCGTCAACCTCGGCGACGACATCGAGGACGAATCGCGGGAGGCGGACCTCGCGAGGTACGGGGAATGCCAGACGATCTTGCGGCAGTCGCGCGCACCCCTCGTCAACGTCGCCGGCAACCACGACATGATTCACTTGAACCGCAACGACTTGAACGAATTTTGGGGGCGAACCGGGCCCCTTTACTATGCGTTCGACGTCGCCGGGTGGCACTTCGTCGTTTTGCACACCATCGAGAGGCAAGACGTCGAGGTCCGCGTCCCCGCCACGCAGATCGAGTGGCTCTCCGCCGACCTGGCGGCGGCGAGCACGCCCACCATCGTGTTGATGCATCATTCGGCGAGCGAGCAATCCCTCGATGACTCGCGCTGGTGGCCAGGCCGAGCGCACCTGGCGCTGGTCAAGGAGCGCGCCGAACTGCGCCATGCCTTCGAGCAATCGCATCGGGTGCGCGCCGTCATCAACGGGCATCTGCATTGGAACCACTTCGACATGATCGCTGCGATCCCGTACATCACCGTGCAAAGCCTCATCGAAAATCTCGACGACGACGGTCCCGGACGGGCTGCAGCAGCCCATGCGACGGTGCACTTGAGCGCGTCACGGCTGGTCATGCGAGTGAACGGAAACGACCCGGCGCGGTACCAAATCGAGTGGTGATCGTGCTGCGATACGCTTCGGCCTGGTTGGCGGTCGTGAGCGGGTGCCATGCGGCGAGGGTGGGCGACACGGACACGCCACTGCCTGCCATGGTAACCGCCGCCCCGACCCCGACCCCGACCTCGACCCCGACCCCGACCCCGACCCCGACCCCGACCTCGACCTCGACCTCGACCTCGACCTCGACCTCGACCCCGACCTTCACATCGACCGATGCGTTTCCCTTCGGGCCTGCGGCCCCCATCGGTCACTACACGTGCCCAACGCTGCAGCGTGGCGGTCCGTTTCATTCTTTCTTGGCACCTGCCGACACGCGGGTGGCCTTCGTGAACGGCGACGATTGGCTGGCGATCGTCAATCGCTCTCCGACCGGCGCGCTCGCACCCGACTACGCGCCGACCGATCTGGTCGACTTGAAGGATGGCAGGGCACGCACGCCCGCGGAGTGCGGCTCTCAACACGAGTGCCTTCGGCGCGACGCGGCCATGGCCTTGCACGCGATGTTCGACGCCATGCGCGCCGAGGGCATCGAGGGCCGCGTTCAGTCCGCATTCAGGGGGTTCGGGACCCAGTGCTGGGTGTTCGACAGCTGGGCACGTCAGGCTCGTGGAGGATTCTGCGAGGCCACCGAGCAGAGCGCCCTTCCCGGCCATAGTCAGCACCAACTGGGGACCACGCTCGACGTATTCACCAAGGAGTGGACGGACGACGGAACTCGAACGGGCCGGGGTGTCTTTCGCGACGGCTTCGGGTGCACGCGTGGCGGCACGTGGCTCGACGACTTCGCTTGGCGGTTCGGGTTCGTCGTCCCGTATCCCATCCATCCCGACGACCGCAAAGACGCTTCGCGCTGCGCGACGCGCACGGATCGGCCCGTGCCGATCGATCCGAAGACGGGTTACAAGAGCGAGGCCTGGCACGTGCGTTACATCGGCGTCGACGGCGCCGCGCGCTACCATGACGCCTGGCTCGAAAGCCGTCCGGGCTCGCCCGACGAGATCACCTTGGAACAATGGCTTCGCGCCGAACGAGGCCTCGTCGGCGACACCGAGCTTCCGGTGTGCGACGGCTGTCAATGCGGCGCTTGTGCCACTCTCGCAAGCGACGAAACCCGCGAGCCGTGTGGCAAGGCATCGCTCTGGCTGGACCCTGCAGGTCGCGTGATAGGCCCACTCGACGAGCCGCGCCTGACGGATGTGCGGGCGCTTGCCCAGGCGGACGGCGTGGTCGAGGTCGAGGCCACCGTGCACGCTCCGGCGCACACGCCGACCCAGCCACCCGTCTTCGGCCGCACGGGAGCCGCGTACGGCCGACAGGCGAACTTCCTCGCCTTCTCGCCCTACGCCGGCACTCTTCCGCACCGGTACCCCGATTTGCCGGGCGCCTGGCGCTTGGCTGTAGAGGCCGTTCCGACACCTGCGACCCGTTGGCCGTGGCGCGCGTCGCTCGCCTCCTCGGAGCTCGAGAGTCCGTGGAACCGCGCGAATGTCGTGCTGCCCGCAAAGGCGGGCGAGGTGGGCGTTCGGGTGCCCATCGTGGTCCCGGCCGAGGTACGCATGCTGCGAGTGACTCTGCTGCGCGATGGGATCGAGCACGACACGCGCGAGCTAGCGCTGCCGTGAACGCGCCGTGCAGTCGCACGCACAAGCCCTGGTTCGCACTCCGCAGGGCGGTGTCCGGGATTCCGCGATACAAAGAACAAGCGTCATGGCACCCGTCCATTGGATCGCGGTCAAGGAGCGGCTCCGCATGCGACCCGCCCCCGAACCGACGCCGGAGGAGCCGTCCGCCGCGGTCGCAACGATCGTCCGTGAAGGCCATGATGACGTCGAGATCCTCCTGATCGAACGGGCCGAGCGCGCAGGCGATCCGTGGTCCGGACATCTCGCGTTCCCAGGTGGAAAGCGTGACCGAACCGACGACTCGCTCTTGCGCACGGCGCTCCGCGAGACCGAGGAGGAGGTCGGCCTGCGGCTTCCCGAAACGGCGCTGTTGGCTCGACTCGGCGACGTCGCAGCTCGGATCAACGGCGTCCGGGTCGCCCAGTTCGTTTTCGCAATCGAAAACGGCGATGCCCCGCTGGCCACGAACGGCGAAGTGACGGACGTTCTCTGGGTCCCTCTCACGGTATTGGGCGCTTCGGGGGCACCGGCCACGTTCATGTACACGGGCGGCGGACGGGCGGTCGAGACGCCCTGCGTGCACCTCGACGGGCGCATCCTCTGGGGGATGACGTACCGAATGGTGCAGCAGCTTCTTGCGGCCCTCTGACCGAATCCCGACGTCGGAGATCCCGATCGAGTTCGAGGTCGACTTTTCGATCGGTCGTCGCTCCTGCGGATGCGCTACCGTCGCGGTACCGCAGCTCATGGTTGAAGGTCTCATCGAACAGCGCGCGCATTCGGCGATGCCGGATGACGGCGCATCCCGAGCACTCGCTCGTCTTCTGGGGGTCCTTGGAGAAGACGCGATTTTCGTCTTCGCCTCCGGGGCGAACGACAAGGACGTTCTCGAAGCGGTCGCCCACCGCCGCGCGAGTGCTCACGCTGCGGCGATTCAGGGCCAACCGCAGGCCCGAATGCTGACCCAGTTCGATGCGTGGGTGATCGACATGGTGCGCGCGATGGCCCCGCTCTCCCCTCCGGGGTGGATCCCGATGATGGGCGTCGTGCGGGAGAAGGTAACGCTTGAGGTCGGCGCGCGCGGACTGCGGAGCCTGTTTTCGAACAAGCCGAGCGAGCGAGACATCGCCAGGGTCAAGCGATGCGGTTCCCTGGCGACCCGCACCTTGCGTGCAGTGTTCGCGGCCGATGGGCCGCTCGACGCCGAAGAGTCCGCGACGTTGGCGGCGGTGGTGGCGGCGTTCGGTCTGCCGGAGCCGGATGCGACCGCGCTGCTGGCGGAGGCGCCGATCGCACCGGAGACTCTCGACGTGTATGGCGAACTCGATCACGACGTCGCCCGTGCCATCGTCCGAGGCGCGTGGCTGGCCGCAGCGGCGGATGGGATCGATCCACGCGAGGAACACACCATTCGCGTCGTCGCCCACAAAACGGGCATTGCCGAACCAGAGGTCGAGGCCGCGCGTCGTGAGGCACAAGAGCGGGTAGAGGCGCGTAGTAAACTCGGAGCCGCTGCCGTCGACGGGATTCGCTACGTGCTGTCCGACTTGAGTCCGGGCCTGGGGGTTCGCCTCGCGGCGCTCGTGGGGACGCTCACCATCCCGAGGCGCTGGCGCGGTGAGGCCCTCGCCTCAGTGGGACAAGGAGCGCCGGTGACGCTCGCAGGCCGGCATGTGGATCTGGCCACGAACGAGCGCTTTTCCGTGCTCGGCATCGCCTGGGCCGCGGCCCTCATCAATGACCCGACCGTCGCACGCCGCGCGGTGCTGCAGTCGCGCTGGGAAAGGTTCGCAAAGGATTTGGGCGAACACGATCTGTTCCCCCAATCGCTTGTGGAGCAGTGGATCGTCATGGCACTGGCGACGTGGGCTCGGTCATGGGCCTAGATAGCGTCGGCTTGGGCTTTCTCGGGGCCGGCAACATGAGCGGCGCGCTCATTAAGGGGCTCCTTCTCGGCGGCGGTGTGGCGGCCGATCGAATTATGGCGAGCGACGCCAAGGTCGACCGGCTCGAGGAACTGCACGTTCGCTACGGCATCCGTACGACCGGAGACAACCGGACACTCGTGCGCGAATGCAACGTCCTGCTGCTCGGCGTCAAGCCTCAGACCCTCGACAAAGTCTTGACCGAGATCGCGAACGACGTTCGTGCCGACCAGCTCGTCGTATCGGTGGCGGCCGGAGTCACGCTCGCTGCGCTCGAAAACCGGCTTCCACCGGGCTCGCGAGTGGTCCGCGCGATGCCGAACACTCCGGCCATCGTCCAAGCCGGCGCAACGGCCATCGCCCCTGGGGCACACGCCTACGAGAGCGATCTGCGCATGTCCCGTGAGCTGTTCGAGGCCGTCGGCAGCGTGGTCGTGGTGGAAGAGGCATTGCTCGACGCCGTTACGGGACTGAGCGGAAGCGGGCCAGCCTACGTGATGGTCATCATCGAGGCGCTCGCCGACGGCGGTGTCAAGGCCGGGTTGCCGCGAGACACGGCGCTGCTTCTTGCGGCTCAGACGGTCTTCGGGTCCGCGAAGCTCTTGCTGGAGACCGGCGAGCACCCGGGCCGCTTGAAGGACATGGTCACGAGCCCCGGGGGCACCTCCATCGCGGGCCTCCACATGCTCGAGAGCGGCGCGCTCCGAAGGACCCTCATCGACGCCGTCGAGGCGGCGTCGGAGCGCTCGGCGGAACTGGGTGCCCAGATGTCCGTGAAGCTCGGCCTCGGCCGCTGATGGCGCGGACCGGATCCCCGAGCGGCTCCACCCTACTTCGACAGAACGTCCGCGTACGTCACGAAGGCGATCAGCGTCAACAGCATCAACAAGCCGATCGCGTGCACGCGCGCCTCGACTTTCGCGTCCGGCTTGCGTCGCGACACGGCCTCGGCCCCCAAAAAGAGCAGACGTCCGCCGTCGAGCGCCGGAAAGGGAAGCAAGTTGAACGCACCGAGGTAGGCACTGAGCATCCCGAGAAACTGCAGTAGGACCCCCGGCCGCTGCGCTTGCTTCGCGGTCTCCTTCACGATCCCGACGGGACCATTGACCTGCAGCTTCTCTTTGCCAGCGATAACGCGCCCGATTGCGCGCACATTTTCGTAGACGAAAAGAGGGGGCGCGATGACGCTCATCTTTGCCGCTTCGCGAACACCGACGGGCTGGACGAGCACCGGCATTCGAACATGAATAAGGCCCTCGTCCTTGTCTCCGCGCGCGCCCGGCGTCACGCTCGGGTGCAGGATTTCGTCACCGCGCGCAAGGGTGAGGGTCAAAGGCTCGCCCGGATGCGCGCTGATCGCCTTGCGAAGCTCGTCCCACGTGGAGACGGGACGCCCCTCGACCTCGAGCACGCGATCGCCGTTCTTGACTCCGGCGAGCTGGGCCGGCCCCGGTTCGACGACGACGCGCATCGACGTTTCGTCCGGAACTTCCTTGCCGCCAATCAATAGACCGAAAAAGATGAGGACCGAAGCGAAGAAATAGTTGGTCAGTGGACCAGCCGCGATCGTGACCATTCGAGCCCGCAGAGGCGCGTTCGCGTAACTCGACGGGTCCTTGGGGTCGCTCTCTTCGTAGGGGTTCATTCCCGCAATTTGCACGTACGCGAGGAACGGAATCAGGGCCAGCTGGTACACCGTCGAGCTGTTCTTGGGCTTGTGCTTCCACACCGTCGGGCCGAACCCGATGCTGAAGCGAACGACGCGCATTCCGAACCGGCGGGCAGCCAAATAGTGACCCCCTTCGTGCACGACCATGAGCACGGCAAGTCCGAAGATAGCCACCAAGTAGTGCGCAACCGTCATGGGGTGTCGAAAACTCTAAGGCGGACGCCAGCGGGACGCTACATGGGCACGCGATTGCGCCTCACGTCATGGCCGAGCCGTCAAAAGGCCTCGACAAGTCCGGGGGCGCTGCGTGACTCAGGGGAAAAAGCTTACGCCGACAGACACGGAAGGAAACCCGACCCGCATCGTCAGCGCGGCCTTGTCACTGAAGTGATACCGGGCACCGACGTAAAACGCCGGCAGCACACTGGTCTCGAGGGGAGCGCCCGGACAGCTTACGTGCAGTCCATCGTAATAATAACAAGTGCTCAGCCAACCATGGAATATGTAAATACCGGGCTCGCCGAAGACGCTCCAGCGCTGGGATACATAGAAATTCCACTGCATCGCGACCGGAAGTTCGATGTAGTCAGCCGAGCAATTGAACGCGCCGTAACAGCCGGAATAGTGCACCCAGTCCAGTCCGAACGTGACCGCGATGCTGTTGTTGATGGTGGGAATAAACCCGTTTTGCACCACGGGAATGCTGAACCGCCCGCCCAGGCCGAACCCGCCGTCGCTCCCGTAAGGTCCCCCCCAACCGAACACTCCGTGCGGTTCGAGCTCGACCGCGTAGACGGGGTGGTCGCCGGGACGCTTGATCGTGTCGTCCGCGCGAGCGGCGGGGGCGATGGAGAAGATCACGGTGAGTGCAGTCGGTGCCGCAATGACGATAAGTGGACGGCGCATGGGTGGCAGCTGAGCTCCAGCCGGCCACACTGCCGGAGGAGCCTTCCGCGCGCAACCAGGAAATGGCGCTGCGCTCGCCGTTGTGCACGGCCCGCGTCCGTCACCCGTTTCGTGCTACGAGAGTGCTCCCCAGCATGTCCAACACGGAAACCAACACGCCCGGTGTTCCAGGTCCTCCCGCGGTCGGCGGGGGAGGTGCCGCCATTCAATTGAAGGGGGGCGCGGCCATTCTCGCTCCGGTGACGTCGTTTCCGAATGGCGTGCCCGGCAATGCCCTGGTCCTCTTGCCCATCAATCCGAATGGGACTCCCGTCGAGAAAAAGATCGTCGACGGCCCCGTCGCGCTGACGATGGAAGAAGTATGGAAGCTGCTCGGTTTCAACGGCCCAGCAGTTCAGGTCCAGGACGATCAGGGCCGGCCGATTGCGATCGGGCTCGAAGACTTGCTAGGCGGGCTGGAGAAGCATTGGATCGAAAGCAAGGACGACCTCAACCGAGGGCGTATTTTTGCGCAAGAACTCATCAAATACGCGCGTCACGAAAAGGCCGAAAAGGTTCTCTCCAAGATCGTCGCGCTCGGCGGAGATGGCGACGACTGGCTGGGCCTCGGCGTCGCTCAGCTGGCGCAAAAGAAGCTCGACAAGGCCGAAGCCACGCTTCGTGGCGCGCAGAACTTGCTCAAGGACTCGCCGTTTCCGAGCCTGCAACTGGCCCGAGTGATGAAAGAGAAAGGCGACCGCAAAGCCGAGCGCGAGCAAGCCGAGCGCGCCATCCAGATCGACAACAACTCGGTCGATTCCTGGGCGTACCTCGCGAACTCGATCCGCGAGGTCTCGGGTGAAGAGGCCATGCTGAGGCAGATCGAAGAGGTTGCGGGTGCACCGGTCAACGCAAAGTCGGCGGCCCCCTACATCGCTCTTCAAGGTTTCTTTGCGGCCGACTCGAAGGATGAATCGGCGCGCGATCGCGCGATCGAATTCGCAAAGAAAGCTGTCGCGCGCGCGCCCGGCGACGCGCTCGCGCTCGTCTGTCTGTCGGCGCTCTACGGGCAGGCCTCCAAGATCGACGAGGTCGTGAAGCTCCTTGCGCCTCACGAAGCGCTCATGCTGCGCGACGTGAGGGTCGCGCACAATTACTTCGAGGCGCTCTTTCAGCTGCGCGACTTGCCGAAGATCACCGCGCTCTTGAACAAGCTGGCGACCAGCCCGACGCGCGAGGTCAAACAGTTCGCCATCGAGCGCTCTCGCGCGATCTCGCAAATGCTCGCCCAGCAACAACAGCAGCTTCCGACGGCGACGCAAGGCAAAGCATAAGCTCGGGTCGGGCTCGCGGTCGGCTTTTTTAGCCCATGTTTCGACCGTCCCACGTTTCGACCCCACAGTTAGCCCGTGTTTCGACCGTACAGGATGCGTAGCCCGACGAGGGTGAGGTCTTCGTCGACGACCTGGATGGTCTTCGACAGCGGCGCAATGAGCGGCGCCAAGCCGCCCGTCGCAATGACGGCGCACGGATAGCCCAGTTCCGCGAGAATTCGCTCGACCAAACCGTCCACGAGCCCCACATACCCGTAGACGATGCCCGATTGCATCGCGTGCACCGTATTGCGACCGACGACACGCGGTGGCTTGGCTACCTCGACCCGGGGCAGCTTGGCCGCCCTCGTGAAGAGCGCGTCGGCACTGATCTGCAAGCCGGGGGCCAGAACTCCGCCGAGGTACTCGCCTTTGGGCGTAACGACGTCGAAGTTGGTCGACGTCCCGAAGTCGACGACGATGACTCCCCCCTTCGCTCGCTCGTAACCGGCCACCGCGTCGGCGATTCGGTCCGCCCCGACTTCACGCGGATTCTCGATGAGGATTGCCATTCCCGTCCGGATCCCGGGTCCGACGACGACGGCCTCGCGACCAAATCCGTCGCGGACCAGACGCATCATGGGCTCGGTGAGCGACGGAACGACGCATGCGAGAATCGCGGCGTCCACGATGGGCGGAGTGACCCCACGCATCGCGAGGAGCGCGCGCAGCGCCACGCAATACTCGTCCGAGGTTCGACCGCGCACACTTTCGACCCGAAACTTGTGGGTGAGCGTTTCGCCGTCGAAGAGCCCGTAAACGATGTTTGTGTTCCCGACGTCGATGGCGAGCAGCATGGTTTCAGTCTTCCACGTGAACCGATCGGATCACGTCGCCTTCCGCGATCGCGTCCCAATCGCCGACCGCATTTCCGACCCACGCGTACTGTCCGTCCAGGTGGGGGTATCGGGCAAGAGTCACGAACAGTTGGCTCGAGCCCGTGTCGCGTCCTGCGAGAGCAACCCCCACGTCGAAGGGCTCGAACGGCACCGGGGATGTCTCGCAGCGCAGCAGGTCGCCGGAGCCCCCATATCCGTCGCCTCCACGATCTCCGAATTGAACCACGAAGCCGGGCACCACCCTGTGGAACGAGACGCCCGTGTAAAAGCCGGATCGCGCCAGTGCGACGAGGCGAGTCGCCGCCACCGGCGCGAGCACTGGATCGAACGTTATGGATACGGATCCCGCGTCCGCATTGAGGACTACCCGTGTCGGGCTGGATAGTTCGTGTGCGAGCTCCGCGGCTGGTTCAAAGGCGGTCGTCGCGGCGTCGCACCCCTTCGGGCCGAAGCCGGCGACGACAAGGGCCTTGGCCGCATGGGATCGGACCGTCGGACTTGGGTCGGTACACGACTTCAGAGCGTACGTACGACCCTCCCCGCTGCCGCTGGCGATCGCTGCGTCGATCAGCGCTTCGCGGGTCTCGACCAGGTCCATTCGCCATGACCGCGCGAGCGCGACCCCGAGCGCCCGCGCGATCCCGGGATCGAGGGCATTGGGGTTCGCCACCGCGCGTGCCGCGGCGTCCGCTGAGCCGCCGGCCTCCCGCACCGC
>JBEKOY010000123.1:0-15852 GCA_049521295.1 Polyangiaceae bacterium
CATCGCAACGTCGGTCTTGCGCAGGGCGGCAATGAGGGAAGGCATGTTCCTGTACCCCTTGACGCGGCGGAGTCCCTGCGGTGGGTGCGCTACTCCTGCGGCGGCGCGACGAGCGCGAGGAGTTCGCGGGGACGATGAGGGCCCAAGGTTCGGTGCCCAGCGCCTTCGTGTCGCCGCTTCCGGCTTGCGACACCGATTATGGCCATGCTCTAGTCCCGCGCACGTGCCGATGGGGACTCCGCGAGGGGCATTCCGCTTCAACCTGCCCGCGCCACCGCAACTCGGGTGGTGGGCCGTCGTCGTGTTGTGTCTCGTCACGACCACCGGTTTCTATACGGACTTGCTCCGACTGGTGAATCCGATTGGGGAGAAGTACGTCCCGTCGTTCCCACCGGGCCAAAACGACTTTAGTTACGCCTACTACGGCGCGCTGGCGCTCATCGCTAGGCAGAACCCGTACCACAACAACCGCCCTGAATTGACGAACCCCATATTCCGGATCGCCGCCGTCATCGACCACGTCGAATTTAAGCAACTTTATCCTCCGGGACACCTACTGACCTTCGTGCCCCTCGCGCTGTGGAAAGGCGCCCAATGGGAAGAGGCCGCGCGGGTTTGGTCTCGCCTCAACCTCCTGTTTCTCCTTGGGCTGGCGACGCTGACCCTGGCGATCGTACGCCGCGTGATGAGTCTCCCGATGACGCCGCTCTGGATCGTCCTTCTCTTCGGCGCTCTCGCGCTGAACCCAGGCACCGAGCTCGGTCTCGAGCGAGGCCAAAGCGACATCCTCATTGCGCTCCTTTGCTGGACCGCCGTCCTTTGCTTTCTTCGAGGCGCGATCGGCTCTGCGATCTTCTTGGCCATTTGGGCTACGTCCATCAAGGGCTACCCCATTCTCTTCGCCGCTGGGCTGATTGGCTTGGCAGTCGCTCACCGCCGGTGGAGGCAAGCGCTCGTCGGAGTCGCGGTCGCCGGGGTCCTTCTTGTCCTACCGGTCTGGCGGTACTTTGCTGACGCGGCCAAGGGCACTCGTATGCGCGCCGAAATGTTCCAGGCGGTCTGGTTCAATCATGGCTTTCGGAACGTCGTGTATCGCTGGTCTCCCGCCTGGGCCGATCGGGGACGCACCGCACTCACAGCATTTGCGCTCGCGGTCACGGCAGCGGCCTGGGTCCAGATGCTCCGGGCCGTCAAGCAAGGTTCGGAGGCGGCTTCGGCCTTTTGGCTGGCGCTGTTCGCAACAGTCTCGCTCGGCACGGTTCTCGGCTACTCGGCGCTGAGCGTTTCTTACAACCTCATTTTGATCCTTCCTGGCACTCTGGTGCTCGCGGCTTCCCAGGACCGCGTCTCCGGCGCATTGCTGTCTCTGCCGCGGTGGGGATCGCATGCTCTGGGAGCGCTGCTGCTCGGGTGCCTGTTTCTGTTGTTCATCTGCCGCTTGGGCGATGATCCGCCTGGCTATCAGGGCAACATCCCGGGCGCCGCGTACGGGCTCGCGCTGTTGTATCCAACGCTGGCGGCGCTTTTGGCGCGGGGACTCAGCCGCCCGCTGGAAGGCTAAAGGCCCCTACAAGGGGGACTGGACCGTGCTCTCCGCTCTCCGCGCGAAGAACAGCATCTCGCCCGGCAGGCGCAGATAAACTACGGGTTTGAAGCGAAACACCGGTGCCAGCATCGCCGACATGAGGGAATGCAGCGGATAGCGGCGCAAGGAATTTGAGAGCGTGGCGTGCGTGGCGGCAAACGGGTACCGCTCCGTTCCGACGGGGTCGAGGCGCGCGACCCGCGCCAGATGGGACAGGCTCTTCTGCGTGAAGTATTGAATATGCTGCCCTTGCCAGTACCACCAGCGTCGTCCGAGCAGTCGCGCGAGCCATGAGCTCACATCGCCGGTCCAGATCACAAGGATCCCGCCGGGGCGTAAGAGGCGGGCGAGATTGTCCATCTCCGCGCGCGGATCCGGAAAGTGTTCGATGACGCCAATGAGCGATATTACGTCGAATTGCGGCCCACCTTCGCTGGCCAGTTGCGATAAGGTTTTCTGGTGGACGGAAAAGCCTCGGCCACGCGCTACGGCACAGGACCATGTGGACAGCTCGAGGCCCTCCACATCGAAACCGGCCGCGCGCCCGGCCTGCATAAAATCGCCCGTGGCGCAGCCCACATCGAGCAGCCGCCTACCGGCAGCATGTTTCTTCACGTTCCGCAGAACGGCCTCGGCCGCGAGACGCCGAGATTCCGCATGCTTGAGATACTCCTCGTCCACGACGTCTTGATAACGGTCAACCAACTGCTCGGGGAGCGGAGCGCAGAACAGATGCGTGCAATTTCTGCATCGCACGATCCGGAATGTTTTCGTGTGCTCGGGGCTGAAGGAATAAGAGAAGGAGACCTCCTCGAGGCGCTCGATCTCCGCCGGCCGAACCTCTTCGACGGAGGCCGAGTCGCAGATGGGACAACGCGTGCTCAAGGGGCTGCGTACGATGGTATTGGCGTGTACAACGACGTGCCCATGCCTGCCGTGGTGCCCGGCAAAAGCTCCAGAGGGGAGTCGTGCAGGCGCGGCGCTTCGCGATCAGACGTCTTCGGGTTTCCTCCGTATTCCCGGCTCTTCGGCTGAATGAGGGAGTGCAGCCCAAGTCTCCGAGCTAGTGCGACGTTCGACCGATGGTCGACGACGCTGATGTGATCCGCCATGGCCCAGCCCTCCGCGATGGTTCGCCGCAGCGTGTCCTCGACCTTGTCCGCAGGCATGATGACGACGATTTTCTTGTCTGGCATCATCGAATTTGGGGCCCGCCGGTCAACGTTCGCGCGCGGTACACTCACACTTCGGCCCGCTCACGGTCAAGTGCACCTTACGGTGCCGGGGCCCCCTTACGTTGCCACAGCGCAATAGTCATGCGGCAGAAGAGCGGGATGGCTCGGAAATTTCCGGTAATTCCGTAATATCCGTAAAGGCTTCTTACATGACCGCAGTGGTTTCCGCGGCTCTTCGTTGACCGATACGCTTTCGGCCGGCTACTCGCTCACGGAGCCGAAAAAATTCGCTGTCGGTATTCCCGTCGGCGATCGCGCTATGTTCGCGGCGTGGAAAGCCCACGCGTTCGCATCATCCAGGATCCAGGTTACCTTCCTCCGGCGCGCCGCGTAAAGTGCGTCGGGAGTTTAACGCAGAACCTCCGCGGGTATGTAAATATGAACCATGGTCGTTCCACCGCATGGCTTTTCGTGTTGCTCGCGGCGACCCTGCGCTGCAGCTCGGGGACGCAGGGGGCGGTTTCCGTTGGGTCGGACGCATCCGAAGGGTTCGACGCTTCAGGAGGGTCCAACGCTTCGGGGGGCTCCGACGCCTCGGGACAGAGCGATTCCACCATGGAAACCGCGCCCGACAGCAGCTCCGGCTCCGCCATTGGGGGCGGTGACGCAGGCGGCGCAACGGATGCTGGGAGCGCCGCAGGCGACTCGGGGAGTACCGGTGACGCAGCAAGCGCCCTCGACACAGGAGGCGCGGCAGACATGGGAAGCCTTGGAGATGCGAACCTCCCCGATAAGGACGCTTGCGCACCCGCGAGTCCGATCGCTTTTCCCGGCGCCGTCGGTTTCGGAGCGGCTGCCACGGGGGGGCGTGGGAGCGCCGCCTACCACGTGACTACACTAGACGACACGGGCGCCACCGGATCGCTTCGAGACGCCGTGAGCTCCGGGCCTCGCACGATCGTCTTCGACGTCGGAGGAATCATCAATCTGACCTCGGCCCTGAGCTGCAGCGCCAACCTGACCATCGCGGGCCAGACAGCGCCCGGCGGCGGCATCGCGATCGAGGGGCGAGAGGTTTCGTTCAGCAATTCGTCCAACGAGATCGTGCGCAACATCCGCGTTCGCCAAGGGACCGACGACCCGGATACGGGCAAGAGCGGGATCGCGGCCGATTCGGACATGAACCTCATCTTCGACCACGTCTCCGTAGAGTTCAGCGATTGGGACAACCTCGACATCAACAGTGGGGGGAACGTGACGTTTCAACGATCCATCCTCGGCGACCCGATCGGACAGCAGTTCAACGCGCACGTCGACAGCACTCCCGTCACCTGGTTCGAGAACATCTTTGCCAACGCGCACAACCGGAACCCGCTCGCCAAGGGCGACACGCAGTACGTGAATAACGTCGTCTACAACTTCCAATCGGGTTACACGCTCGGCGACACGGGGGGAAAATTCATGCAGGACGTCGTGAACAACTATTTCATCGTAGGTCCGTCCACTACCAACTCCGGCGATGATTTCTTTCAGCTCGGCAGCCAGTCGATGTATTTCGTGGGCAACATGCTCGACACGACCAAGGGCGGAACCTTGAACGGGTCGGCGATATCGCTCCCGGGCGGGATAACCGCGCTCTCGGCCCCTTACGCCCCCACGACGAGCTCGTTCGATAGCGCGAGCGCGGCGGAAGGCTATGCCTACGACGTCGCCAACTCCGGCGCGCTGCCTCGGGACGACGTCGATACCCTCGTCCTCGCGGACGTAACGTCGCTCGGAACGAGCGGTCATCTCTGGACTACTCAAGCGGCTACGGGCCTGCCGAACGGCGGGTACGGCACCCTCGCAGGCGGCACCCCCCCCGTGGATACCGACCGCGACGGGATCCCCGACGCGTGGGAGACAGTAAACGGTCTGAACCCGAACGATCCAGCCGACGCGATCCTCTATTGGGGTTGTAGTGGCTACACGAACCTCGAAGTGTATCTGAACCAGCTCGCCGATTCCCTCAAGCCGTGACCTAACGCCTACTGTAACCGGCCGGGCAAGGGCTGCCATGGCGACTCTATTCAGCCCGATCCGGTAGATTGCGTGGATTCCTTGGATCCGGATTGCGTGATCCACACGATGGCGCGCGAAAACGCGCTTTGGGGTGCGGAGAGGATTCGCGGAGAATGGCTCAAGCTCGGGATCAAAACCAGCAAACGCACGGCACAGAAGTACATGCTTGGCGGCCTGCATCATGACTATCGCAGAGCTGCATGAAAGACGCGACTTCGCACCGATTCGCGAAGTAGCCAGCACGGGCGCTGAACATGTTCATGCGGAGCCTTGCGTCCCGGCAACACGGGACGCCGCGTGCGATGGTGCGGATGGCCCCGGGCTGGTCCGTGCGGATTTGGGAGGTCGGATGCGCCTCTCAGCATTGAGGAGAGCGAAGCTCGGAACGCTGGGCCTGCGGTATCTTGATCGCCTCGGTCGTCAGGACGCCCCACAGTTCCTTCGGCATCGTGGCAGGAACCTCGAGCGCCCGCGCCTCGACGATCTCGGTCTTAAGCGAACGAAACCCGAGTTCCTCCCACGGTGGTGGGGCTCTTCGCTTCGCTGCATTCGCCGCGAGCGCACTTGCAATTGTCGTCATGGTTACGTCGCTGCCAGATTGCAAGATCGGGCCCGCACTCGGCATGGCACCACCCGCAAGGAAGGGCGCGGCACGAAACCCGCTTTCACCTGAGGCAGTCGAATCGCGCGATATGAACGCGTCCTGCAGAGTGTTCGCGGTTGCCAAAAGTTCTCGGTGTGGCGTTTTGCGAAGGGTCGGCGTGGCGAATCGCCAAGATCTCGGACGCACGCATGGGGGCGCGCCGGACGCCCTCAAACTCCTGCCGTCCAGCTCACCGGGGGCCCGCCGAACCGTTTTCGGGAGCCGGACAGACGTGACCAAAGCAATTGATCTCGTTTTCCTCGGGCCGGTGCGCGTCCTTCGGTGGATGCTCGCGCTCTTCGTCGGCCCCGTCGGCGTGAGCTGTCGTGAACGATGGAAACAACATCGGCGCCACACCCGACGCAAGGCGTGGCGCCAACGACGCGGCTCGGATCGTCCTCTCCACCGCAGCTTGAACAGCAGGTACAGCTCCGCAACGGCTCTTCCACGGCAGCGCTGGCAGCGGCGATGTGTCGTCCACTGAGTTCACGTACCTCACGTCCTTCCCGCACTCGGCGTCGGGCCCCGAACTTGCATTCCCGCGACCGGCTAGGAGGCTACCGCATGAAGGTTCTAGTTACAGGAGGCACGGGTCGCGTGGGTTCCGCTGTCGTGCGGGAGCTGAGGAAGCGAAAGGCTGACGTTCGCGTTTTGGCGCGCAAGGGGGACGAGACGTTGCCCGAGGGGGTCGAGCTTGCGCTGGGCGATCTGATGGACCCGATCTCGGTTCATAAAGCACTGGACGGCGTGGACAAGCTCTACTTGCTGAACGCGGTCACGCCCGATGAGTTGACGCAGGGTTTGATCGCCTACGATCTGGCAAAGAGGTTGAAACTGAAGCACGTCGTCTACCACTCCGTATTCCGCGTCGAGCAGTTCAAGGATGTCCCCCACTTTGCCTCGAAGCTGGCACTCGAAAACGCCCTGCGCGAGTTCGACGTGCCCTTCACGATTATTCGCCCAAACTACTTTTTCCAGAATGACGCATCGCTCAAGATCCCACTGACGAAGAACGGCATCTACCCAATACCCCTCGGGCCGGTAGGCATCTCGGCGGTCGACGTGCGCGACATAGCCGAGGTGGCCGCAATCTCGCTTACGACAAAGGGGCACGAGGGGAAGGTCTACAACCTCAATGGGCCCGATGTGTTGAGCGGCGCCAAGGCGGCGATGATATGGACGAAGGTCCTCGGCAAAGAGATCCGTTACACAGGCGAAAACATGGACGCCTTCGAGCAGCAGATGCGGCAGAATGGGCCCTCGTGGGCGGCGTTCGACATGCGCATGATGTTCCAGGGGTATCTGGAACGCGGGTTTACGGCGGAGGCGGGCGACCTCGAAGCGGTCACCAGACTGCTTGGGCACGCGCCACGCGTGTACGGTGATTTTGCGCGGGAGACTGCGCTTGAATGGCAGAAGGCGCGCGATGGTCATCAAGAGATAGGGCCAACTCCATAACCGAACCGCCGGGCGTACGCAGCGCCCGCCGGTGGCGGCGACAGCACCTGCGCCGCTGTGGGATGTGACCGGACTCCAGGGCGCGTGCAAGCACCTCGGCGTCGATGCGATCCATCTTGCGCCCGTGCTGACCGATCCCGAGCTTCTTGACGCGCGTCGTGTCGACGAGCTTGACCTCGTGGCCGCACCGAACGAGCTCGTCGTGGACGTGCCACGCTTCACGACACGGCTCGATGGCCACGTGCCACTTGGGCGCGTTGAACCCGAGCTCGTCCTCGAGCGCCGAGAGACCGTTCACGGGCCGTCGTGGCAGACCTTCCCATCGGCCACCTCGCAAAACGAGATCTGCTTCGCGCCCAGATCCAGACCTCTATTTCTCATCGCCGACCTCTCTTGGGCCCCCTCCTTCTGCGTCACCGAACGCATGGGGGTGCCTGCAGCCAACGCTACACGCGAGAGGTCGGCCCTATTCTCCCGCGAGACGTCGGCGGCCCGCTCCTTTCGGGCGGGTTCATCCCTCTCTTCGCAGCCGAGATTGCTCGCGAACCACGCAACATTCGCTTCCGGCTGGCGGCCCGCCTTGGCCGGCCGGGAATTCCACCCGAGGACGGCTGCGTGAGGTTTCCGCTTCTACATGACTTCCTCCTCACCCAGGCTTCGCCTGGCGCACCTGCAGCGGCGAACCGATGTGTCGCCCGACGAAGAGCGGAAACCGCCCTATTGGTGCCTGCCTAACGGCCGAGTGGTTACCAACCAAGCGAACGGATGGGGATATTCCGCGAGAGCCAGTCCCGTGATTCGCAACCGAGCGGCGCTTGGGCCCGTTGCCGTCGCGATCCGGATCGTCGTGTGTGTCCAAACACCGTGTCGGCCACGACGCGTGATCTCCGCGGCGGTCTGCGACTGGGGTCGGTCGGACATCGCGAACCTACGGGGAGACCTTCATGAGGGCGAACGGTCATGGTCGCGTACACGACTCGGCCGGCCCGACCGCGAGTGCGCTGGAGACGGACAGACGTCTTCGCGTCTGGATGGGTGGTTTGGCCTTGGCGAGCGCCATCCCCTTGTCGTGCGGCTCGTCCGACAACGGCTCGGCAACGCTAGACGGTGGGTCGGGGTCGGCCTCCGCCTCGGCCGACTCCGACGGCAGTGCCGGTCACAGCGCCATGCCTTCTGAGGGAACGTCGGGCAGCGCCGCCTCCTCGAACGACGCGTCGGCGTCGGGCAGCGTCGCGTCCTCGAACATCGGCTCGGCGTCGGGCAGCGCCTCCTCCTCGAACAGCGCCGCTTCCTCGAACAGATACGCATCGGTGGGCGGCACCCCCGAGTCGGGCATTGAAGCAGGAGCGGATGCGAACGCTGCACCCGGGATCGATGCGACGACGGACGGTCCCGTCCACGACGCGCCGGACGAACCCTACGTCTTGCAGAGCACAACGGCCGATTCTGCGCCAGCGCCCGGCGGGGGGACGGCCTTGCTCGCCACTGGCGATACCCGAAACGTGACTGAACCCACTTATCCACACACCTGCTCCACGCTATACGCACAGTTCACGACGAGCGATCGAAGTTCGCCGCCGAGCAGCGACGACACCGACCGGATCCAGGCCGCGTTGACCGCGTGCGACGGGACCGGGCAAAGTGTCGTCCTCGCGATGTCCGGGACGAACGACGCGTTCTACTCGGGCACGCTCACCGTAAGCGGAGAAGCCCTCGTTGTTGACGCAGGAGTGACGCTCTTTGGAAACAACAGTTACGCCGGCGAGCTCCTCGCCATAGGAGGGGTGAACTCCGCTCTCATGGGCCCGGGCACGGTGGATGGGCGGGGCGATCTCATCAGTGGCATACCGCGCCTGATTCAGGCGACTAATATTACCAACTTTACTGTATATAACGTGACGATCGAGCACTCGGGGAAGGAGCACCTTTATGTTCAAGGCGGAAACGGCTTCACGGCGTGGAATCTGACAGTCGCGACACCGGCGAACACCAAGAACACAGACGGGATCGACATCGACAGCCTCACGAATGCCACCGTCTACGGCTCATCGATTGCGGATGGGGATGACGGCATTGCCATCAAGACGAACGCGGCCGCCACGTCGAATATCACCGTCGAGAACAACACATTCCATGGCACGCACGGCATGTCCATCGGGAGTCAGACGTTCGACGGCGTCGTCAACGTACTCTGGAAAGGCAATACCGTGTACGGCACTGACCCATGGGGGAACACGTCGACGAACAACAACGGCATTAACATCAAGACGGATGTGGACTGCGGCGGAACGGTTCGTCAGGTAACCTACCTGAACACGTGCATGACCGGGGTGAAACATCTTCTCGTGTTCAACACCAGCTACGGAAGCTGCTCGGGCACGATGGGCACCCCGTACTTCACGAACATCGTCGTTGACGGGGTATACGCAACGGACTCGGCCTCGGGCGCCTATTCTGAATTCGAAGGATACAGCGCCGCCTTTCCGCTCGGTCTCACACTGGAAAACGTGAACCTCGATGTCACGACACAGCAAAACTCGCAGTACGCCAACGTCGGCCTCTACCAATCCAACCTCATTCCGTCGGGAACAGGCGTAGTGACACAAGATCGTGCCGGAGGGGGGTCGGTCCCTGCCTGCTCGTTCTGAAAAGCGCGCCGCTGAGCGTGCGGGCGAGTAGTAAACGTAAAGGGCGGCGGCCGACGAAGAGACGCGAAAACCGCCGCCGTGACATCACGGCGGACTCGAGTAAGCCAGCATCTCGCAGGCCGTCAGCCCCGCCGTATGCGGCGATCATTCGAGCGTGCACGATCTCGACGTCCTCGATCTCGAGGAAGAGCACTTCGTCGAAGCGCATGGCCTATTTTCACGACGCGCAGGCCCCAGGAGTCACCGCGATCCCGGGGGGTACTACTTCGTGAGCTCTGCGAGGATGCGCGCGTTTTTCTCGTCGAATCGTTCGAGCGCGTCAGTGAAGACGCGCCGCCGCCGCTCGGCCTCGTCGCCCTCGGGGCGCGTAGGTACCGTAGCCGTCTCGTTGACGGAGACGGAGACGGTCGGCAGACGCGAGCGAGCGCGGTTGGGCGATGACGACATGCCTCGATCTAGCAGCCAAGCTGCGTGGCAGCCAGGAGTCGGCCGAGTCTCCCCGCCAAGGACGGAGGTCTCCATCCGATCTCGCGTTCCGTCATGGATTGACCAGGGTGAAGATGCGGCACGTATCTGCAAGCGGCGCGCTGGTAACATCGTCGCCATGCGCTTCAATCGATCCGCGCCGCACGCGTACGTTGTTCCGGTGCTCACGGTTTCCGACGTGCGGGCGGCGGTCGTGTGGTATGAACGCGCGTTCGGCTTTGTCGAACACGTCAAGATCGGCGACGGGCATCGCGCGCAGCTCGGGTTACCGGGCGGCGCGGCCGCAGAGCTGATCGTCGCCGAGGTCCGCCCTGGCCGGCGCCTGCCGACGGCTGATCGCTCGCATCAGATCCTGCTGAAGGTCGAGGACCTCGCCGCGACCCTCTCGCGGGCGACTGCGAGCGGCGCGACGATTGCGGACGAGCTACGCGATCACCCTTATGGCGAGCGGCAGGCCGGACTCACCGATCCATTTGGCCACCAGTGGGTGTTGACGCAAACGCTCGTTGACACCGCACCCGAGGACTGGGGCGGCCAGACAATGCGGCCGCGCTAAAATAGAGATCACCTAACGCGGGAGACGGTGGGACGTATCCGTTCTGCGAGTCGCGTTCCTAGCGGACGCGTTTCGCCGAACACATACGCAGAGCCGGCAGCTTGGGAGCAATGAAGTGAGGATCGCGTTCACGGCCCCCGTCGTCGCTGCCGACGAAGAGCCAATTCTCTGCGGCCCACGGCAAGTCGCACCTTGTCCGCTCCTCGCGCCAGAAGCCGAGAAAGTCCGACTTTGGGCGTTATGACGACGCGAGTTTTCGCTGGTCGTCCCGGAACGTTCGGTCTTCCTACTCGCCGGCCGCGCGCCCCCTACCTTCGCCTTGGCTCCCCGTTGCGCCCCTCCCGCATCGCCGCGGCCTCGTCCTCGGCATCTCGCTCGCGCCCGGTGTCCGCCGGCGCAACCCGCACCTTCCCCGGTGACAGCTCAAGCCTCGCTCCCCGCTCCGAAGGAGCCTCAATCCGTGGCGCCTCGTGGGGAGTTCTCCGTGCCATTCGCTCGTCGTGCCGGCGCCGCTGGTTCTCGTGCCACCACTGCATCCCCTCATCGTGCTCCCGGAAGTCTTCCTCGCTGGCTGTCAGCGCGACGAGCGCGTGAATGGCCAGCCCGATGCCCCAGCCAAGCAAAGGCAACAACCAGATCCACCACGGCGTGAAGCTCAAGAGAACGAGACCGAGGACCAGGATCCCAGCGTTGACGATCCCGTAGACCCCCGCATGCCGATAGAGCATCAGCCGCTGCTGGCGGATCCAGGCATCGCGCTTCTTCACAAAATCGCCGCCCGTAGCGCTCGGGTCCTGCTTGCTGGCTCGCAGCGCGCGGCTGGCCTCCCGGAGGGAATCGGCATCGATACCCACCTCGGCAGCGACGGCGAGCAGATCCTCAAAGCCAAGCTTGGCCGAACCCTGGCGCTCAGCTTGCCGATCGATTGCCTTGGCGAGCACATCGCGGACCTCGCCCGTCGAGAAACGCTGCGCTTCGGTTGCGCCCTGCGGCGACCGCTCACGAGCTTGTCGGGGCTTCGCAGATCCGGGGTCGTCGCCTTCGCGAACGGCGGCGTCGAGGGCCTCCGCGACATCCTCCATGGAGGGGAAGCGATCCTTGGGGCGCTTCTCGAGCGCTCGGAGGATGACGTCCTGGATGGCGCGCGGCACCGCAGCATGATCAAGGGGGGCGCGGTCGACACGATCCGTGAGCACCGACGCCATTACGGCCATCGCATCACCCGATCCGCGCCAAGGAAGCCGACCCGCGAGCAGTTCGTAAGCGACGACACCCCACGCGAACTGGTCGGTGCGACCGTCGATCGCGTCGCCGCGGATTTGCTCGGGAGCCATGTAGACAGGGGTTCCCAGCTTGACGCCCTCGATCGTGAGCGTCGGAAGTGCGGGCGCCTCGGTTTCGCCGTGGGGGTCGATGCTGGCGCTCTGGCGGCGAGCGATGCCGAAGTCGAGCACCTTCACCACCCCGTCCTCGCGAACCATCACGTTCTCGGGCTTGATGTCGCGGTGGACGAGCCCGCGTCTGTGCGCCACAGCGAGCGCCCGGGCCACGTCGGCAAGCTCCGCGACGCACCTCGCCGCCGGGACTGAAGCCTCTCCGAACGCGCCGCGCAGCGTCCGACCCAAGACGAGCTCCATGACGATGAACGGCGTCCCCTCGTACTCGCCAACGTCGAAGATGGAGACGGCGTTGGGGTGGTCGAGCGCGGCCGCAGCGCGGGCCTCGCGGAGGAGGCGAGCGTTGGCATCGGCGTCGGCCTGCCCGTCGCGCCCGCCGTCGGAGATGACCTTGAGAGCCACGCGCCGCCCCAGCCGGGCGTCATAGGCGCGGTAGACGCAGCCCATCCCTCCCTGCCCGAGTGGCGCCTCAATCGTGTAACGATCGAACGTTTCGCCCGGCTTCAGCATCGGGCGGGACGATAGTGGATCTTGGCGCAGACATCCCGCAAAGGAGAAGGGCGCCTCAGCCAGCCAGTCTGCGCCAGCCAACGCCTCCCCGACGGGCCAGTTCCTCTTCAGATTGCAAGCTCCTCAGCCGTTTGCTGGCCTTGCTTGCGAGGCGGCTGCTGCCCACCGCGCATGGAACGTGCCCCAGCCAGATACGGTCCGACCACCCGAAGGCACGTCGGCGGACGGATCCGATTCGCCCTTCGGCAAGCCGGGGCGGAGCGGCAGCCAGGCCATCTCGCGCTCCTTCAGCGTGAGGCTGCCCGTTGTGCCGTCGGCATCGCCATAGCGTCAGCGTGAATGTGTTGCCCTCGGTGTCGTCACATCGGACGATGACCACACCGCGCGCGACCTCGACCGCGGACGAGAAGGTCTCCGTGACGGCCACGGAGATCGAGTCTCCCCGATTCGCGGGCCCGCCGCCACCGATGCTTCGCCGATGCAGCTGCGCACGTTGAACGTGCGACAGCCCAGGCGCGACTCCCCACGACGCGCTCTTTCGTCTTGAACGCTGCCGAACAGTTCCTCGCCGAAGGCCCGCGCAGCAGGAGCTTCGACTCCGCGGCGCGGATCGCAGCAGTCTCGTCGGCCCGCAGCTTGTTGAGCGAGGTCGGACGCGCGCGTCTCGCATCGTGTGCCGGCCCTACACCCTTGCTGCAGGGCGGCCATTCAGAGCTGCGTATGGGGAAAGAGGCCGTACGGGTTCGGTCCACGGCCAGGGGGCTGGCTGGTTGCGTTCGCGTTTGCGGCGCAAGCAGAGGCCGGAGCGCGCGCCGACCGGGGTTTGGCGGCCAAAAACTCGTTCGGCATTCATGCAGCCCCTTGAGTAGCGGTGGTGGAGCCACCGACGCGCGGAAGCGAGACGACCCTGCCACGGCTCGGCGGCTGGACGGCGCGCGCGACCGGCGCGTCGCGACCGATCGACATGTGAGGTCGGTCCTCGTACCTGCCGGACACCGAGGTTGCGACCCGTGCGTCGAACGCTGCGCCGAAGATGGCATCCCGATCTCGTATCAGCCGCGCCGGCACGCTCTGGGCGCCGATGGCGTGGTGCGTCATTCGCGCGCCGGCTAGCTTCGAAGGGTGGCCGCGAACGACTCGCGGCCACGAATCCAGGGAGACTCTCATGACGCAGTCCGCGGTGACCTTCGACTCTCTCGCCCTCGATCACGCGGGGCGCCGGTTAGCCTTCGCAAGAAGACCATCGCGTCCCTGAAAGACGACGAGCTCCTCGTCCGCATCGCATACGCTTCCATCAACAAGATGGACCCCGCGCTCGCCCAGCGGAACGTCTTCCCCAAACAGATACGCTTGTGACCAGTTACTATGGAGTTTGCCTTTCAGCCGCGGTGACGGCAGGTGCGTTGCCGATCTTTCCAAAGTAAACGTGGGAAGGCGCGGCTCGTCGTCCGAGGATGCTCCGGGCCAACCGCAATAGCTCGACACGGCTCCGGTGGAAGGCCCGCACCATTCGGCACCCGGGTTCTTCGATCTGGTTTGAACCGTCGGCGGCCCAGCCCGGTTGTTTGGTCAGCGGCGCCTACGCCCCACGATCCCCATATCGAAATCGAACGGCACCAACGCCTCCGCAACCCGGCGGTCGATCGTCTCTCCCGCACGCGTCGAAAATTGCCTAGGCTCGATCCGGATGACGGGTGGGCGCGTGGTGCTTCGCTACTTCCCTGTGCTCGGCCGCGCGCAGGCGCTCCGCCACGCATTGGCCGATGCCGGAATCGCGTTCGAAGACGTGCGCGTGCCGCCGGCAGAATGGGCGCACGTTCGTCAGGACCCCGCGTTCGCCGGTCGTTATCGTGCGCTTCCGACACTGTCGTGGGGCGATGCGACTGTGTCGGAGACGCTTCCGATCGCGTTTTTCCTGGCACGGCACTTGGGGGAGTACGCGCGCCTGAGCGACGAAGCCATCGCGGCTCGCGAGGCCGCCTGCTCCAGCAGCTACATCGACGTGATTCTGCGTCTCGCCGACGTGATTTATGCGGATTTGCTCTATCCCGGAGCCGACCCAGGCCGCAGCTTCGCGGCGATCGCGTCCCGCATCGTGCAGAAATTGGAGCTTCTTGACGGGCAAATGCCACACGGAGCGTGGATCGGCGGTGACACACCGGCGGTTGCGGATTTCTTCGTGATCGAGGCCTTCGAAAGCACACGCTACTTCTTGGGCCCCGCGCGCGATGCGCGGTTGCGCGAGCGCCTGCCGCGGCTCGGGCGCCTGGCTGACGCGCTTCGCGAACGGCCCCGGCTGTTCGCGGCGATGAAGAGCCGTCCGGCACGGTTCACGGCGCGCCCGGACGAGGATCGCGTGATCGAGGCCTTGCGCACGGTCGATCTCGGGTCGGCGGGCCTCTGAGGAGGGCGGGCCATGCCGAAAGAACGTCGCGGGACGGTCGAATACGACGCCAAGAAAGGCTGTGGGCGGCCAGGGCCCGCGCACCGCATTCGCTAGAAACGCCTCGTCGAGCGGCGCAATGTCCGCGTAGTCGAGGGTCTCATCCGTGAGACGGTCAACTCGCCCTAAGTTTGCTCACGGCGGTTCGCCTTTCTCAGCGAGAAGGATGCGCGGCGCGTCGTCCCCGCGCGCGGTGTGGGCGACGACGGCAACGGGACCGTCGAGCACGCCCAGTATGATGAACCGCTGCTCGCCGTAGTCGAAGCGGTTATCTTCGAACGAGACGCGGGGAGAGGCCGATCATTTCGCCGGGTGAAGAACCCGCACGTGGTGGCCCTCGGCCGACTCGGTGGTCGCAAGGGGTAGGATCTTCACTTCCCGTGATGTCTATTGCTTGCATGCATTCTGCATGATTTGGGTAGCCAAAATGCATCGGGGATTCTCTAGATCGCAACGATCGTCACCGACGCCCAGCAACATGGCATCTACTCGGCGTGTGGTGACAACCGTCCCTCAGCAGCCGTGAGCGCCCAGAAGCATCTTCTGCGTCGCGTCGTCCAGCAAGCCATCGTCGTCCATCCCGCCATCGTCGGGCGGGTCGTCCCCTGAGTCGGCTGCAGCGTCGGCGTACATCGAGTCGAGCGATTTCGCCTCCCCCCCGGAGGCGGACGCGGCGCCGCCGCTGTCATCGCCGTTGTCGCCACTCGCGCCTTCCTGCGAAGCCGAGTTTGACTTCATCACTCGCAGCGCGATGCGGACCTCGTCGAGGTCTGAAGTGGACCCCGGATTTCGGACCAGGGGTTAAGGTGGTACGGGAAGCCCGCTCCAAGACCGAGAGGAGCAGGACCAATGAAGAATACACGTGCCAAGCATACGCCAGAATTCAAAGC
>JBEKOY010000124.1:0-15843 GCA_049521295.1 Polyangiaceae bacterium
GAGATCCTGCCCGACTGCGAGACGAGGGTACTTCGCACGCTTGCTCTCGAGGACGTAAGCCTTGACCAGCGCGGGGCCGAATAGCTCGCCATCGATCTCCATGCCGGTTCCGACGTCGACGCCACCACGAATCGGCCTTTCAGCGGCTAGCTTCTCCTTAGCTTCTCCTTAGCTTCTCCTAGCTTTTCCTAAGGAGAAGCTTAGCCACGGCCGGCGCGTTGGGCGGCGCGTGAGCGCGGCATTGAGCAGCGCATCGACCGCCTCGATGGATCCGGCCGACACGGCGAGGCGCAGCGCGGTCTCTCCGTTGAGCCCGCTCGCGAGCAGCGCCGGGATCGCAGCGACGTGGTGGGTCCTTTCCGCCCAGCACGCGTGCTGGTGGTCGCCGCGCCGCCAGCGCGCCGTGCCGGTCGGGCGCTCCCCCGTAGGCATGCGCCGATCCGGCGATCCGCGTCGCTCGCCTCGGTATCGTGTGCGCCGCGCCTCCGGAACAGCGCCGCGGCATCGTCGCCGGCGACGCGCACCGCGATCGCGAGCGGCGTGTGCCCCTCGCCGTCGCGCGCGGCGATCGACGCACCGCCGTCGAGCAGCACTTCGAGCATGGGCATGCTGCGCCCGAGCCACAGTGCTGCGTGCAGCGCGCTGCCGCGCCGGCCGGCGTGATCCACCCACGCGCCGTGCGCAGGACGTGGAAGATCCGTCGTGACGTGCGGATCGGGGTTGTGGTCGTCGTGACTCGCGACGCTTCGAGCGTGGCCACAACTTGTGGGCGTCCGTCTATTATGCTTGGGTATCGCTGCGAACCGTGGCTCCGCGGCCACGGGGTCGGGGCGGACAGTTCGCCGGACCGCAGTCGCTTGCGGCCTGGCTCTTGCGTTCTGGACTGCGGGACGCGGGCATCATCAAGCCCGCCGTCCAGACAGTGGCTCTCCGCGCAGTCCGCGTGGACGCCACCACTACCTGACAGGGAGGTCCACCATGAGCAATACGCCGATCCGCCATGAACCGGCGAGTGAGAGTCCCGCCGCCCGAGGGGTCGAGACGAAGCTCGAGGTCATCGTCCTCCCGGTGTCCGACGTCGATCGCGCGAAGCGCTACTACGCCGGTTTGGGGTGGCGGCTGGATGCCGATTTTGCCAGTGGGCCAGATTTTCGCGTCGTGCAGCTGACCCCCCCCGGCTCGCCGTGCTCCGTCATCTTCGGCACGGGCGTCACGGCAGCGGCGCCCGGCTCCGTCCAGGAGCTGATGCTCGTCGTCGACGACATCGACGCGGCGCGCGCTGAGCTCCTGGGCCGTGGGGCGGACGTCAGCGCGGTGTTCCACGACGAGGGCGGGGTCTTTCATCGCTCCGGTACGAAGGGACGCGTTCCGGGCCCGGACCCGGAGCGTCGCTCGTACCGCAGCTGGGCTTCGTTCCGAGATCCGGACGGCAACGGCTGGCTGCTGCAAGAGGTCAAGACTCGACTGCCTGGACGCGTGTGGCCGACCACCGCGCAACGCGCGCCGGAGCTACTCGGGCAGACCGTCGTCGTCGTGGGAGGAACCTCCGGCATCGGCCTCGAGACGGCCCGACGAGCCCGCGCGGAGGGCGCCGAGGTGATCCTCACGGGCCGCAACCCCGAGCGGCTGCAGCAGGCCGCGAAGGATCTGGGCGCACGGAGCTTCGCGGCCTTCGACGCCTTCGAGCCCGCCGCCCTCGACAAGTTCTTCGGAGAGCTGCCGCACCCCGTCGACCACGTGATGCTGACGGCGGGTGGGGCGCACTACGGGCGCATCCTCGACATGGACGCCGCCCAAGCGCGCCTCGGCCTGGACCAGCACGCCTTGCTGGTCATCCAGCTCGCCCGTCTGGCCGTCGGCAAGGTGAGGCCGGGAGGCACGCTGGTGTTCATGGGCGGCACCGGCGGCCGGCGGCCCCGCGTCGGCACCGGGATCATGTCGACGGTCACGGCCATGCTCCCTGCCCTCGCCGCCAACCTGGCGCTCGAGCTCGCGCCCGTCCGGGTCAACCTCATCGCCGCCGGCTTCGTGGACACGCCGCTGTCGGCCTCGCTCCTCGGCGACGGGCTCGAGGACCGCCGCAAGCAGCTTCGCGCGACTCTCCCCATCCGGCGTGTCGTCGGGCCCGCCGACGTCGCCGCCCTCGCCGTGCACCTCATGATCAACACCGCGCTCACCGGCGCAACCTACGACGTCGACGGCGGGCAGCAGCTCATCGATTGAGGTGACCCCATGAAGACCTTCGACGCGATCATCGTCGGCACCGGCCAGGCCGGGCCCTTCCTGGCGGGGCGACTCACGGCCGCGGGCATGACCGTCGCTGTGATCGAGCGAAAGCTCGTCGGCGGCACGTGCGTCAACGTCGGCTGTACGCCCACCAAGACGATGGTCGCCAGCGCTCGGGCCGCGCACGTCGCGCGGCAGGCTGCCGCCTACGGCGTCGTCCTGGGCGGGCCGGTGAGTGTCGACATGCGGCGGATCAAGGCGCGCGCGGATGCCGTCGTGGCGGAGTCGCGCGACGGCCTGAAAGCGTGGCTCACCGGGATGAGCCGCTGCACCCTGATCGAGGGTCACGCGCGCCTGGAGTCGGCGCGCACGGTGCGCGTCGGCGATGAGGTCCTCGGCGCGTCGCGGATCTTCCTCGACGTGGGCGCCCGCGCGCGGATCCCGACGATGCCCGGGGTTGGGGAGGTCCAGTTCCTGACGAGCACCTCCATGCTCGCCCTCGATACGCTGCCACAGCACTTGGTCGTCGTGGGCGGCAGCTATATCGGCCTCGAGTTCGCGCAGATGTTCCGCCGGTTCGGCAGCGAAGTCACCGTGGTCGAAATGGCTTCGCGTCTCGTCGGCCGGGAAGACGACGACACGTCCGAGGCGGTGAAAGGGATCCTCGAGGGCGAGGGCATCACGGTCCGCTGTGCGGCCAAGTGCGTCGCGCTCGGCAAGGCCGACCCGGCGATCACGGTGCGCCTCGATTGCTCGGTCGGTGCGGACAGCGTGACCGGCTCGCACGTCCTGCTCGCGGTCGGCCGGCAGCCGAACACCGACGATCTCGGGCTCGACCGGGCGGGCATCGCGGTCGACGCGCGTGGGTACGTTGTCGTCGACGACCAGCTGCGGACGAACGTCGACACGGTGTGGGCGCTCGGCGACTGCAACGGCCGAGGTGCGTTCACCCACACGGCGTACAACGATTTCGAGATCGTCGCCGCGAATCTGCTCGACGGTGACCACCGGCGGGTGAGCGCTCGCCTCGGAGCCTATGCGCTCTACATGGATCCCCCGCTCGGGCGCGTGGGGCTCACCGAGCGCGAGGCGCGCGCTACGGGTCGGCCCTTCCTGGTGGGCCGGCGGCCGATGACACACGTCGGGCGCGCGGTGGAGAAGGGCGAGACGCAGGGCTTCATGAAGATCCTCGTCGACGCGGAGTCCAACCTGATCGTGGGCGCCGCCATCCTCGGAACGGGCGGCGACGAGGCGATCCACGGGATCCTGGACGTGATGACTGCGGGCGCCCCCGCGACGACCCTCCGTCGCAGCATGCCGATCCACCCGACGGTCTCGGAGCTCATTCCCACCGTGCTGGGCGACCTTGTCGCCAGTGTCTGAGGTCCGGAGGGGGACTTTCCTCTCCCTGGAGCAGCGTGCGTGCTGGACGTCGAGCCGTGAAGCTGGCTCACGCCATACCGCTCCTTCGGAGGCAACTGGCCGTTGTGCGTACGCTGCTCGACGATGTTGAGCGGGCCGCGCCGGCGCTGGAGACCACCGAGCTCGACTTCAATCGCGGGGAGCAGCTCATCGAAGAGTTGGCACGGCGATGACCGCTTTGACCGTCCGTTGACATCCCGGTGCGGCGTCGTACGTTGCCAAGCCAGCCATGAGCGATGTGGCGCGGCTCGTGGCGGTGAGCGTCGGACTTCCGCGCGACATCCCGTGGAAGGGCCGGACCGTGCATACCGGCATCTGGAAACAACCGGTGTCGGGCCGCCGTATGGTTCGTCGGTTGAATGTCGACGGGGACGGCCAGGGCGATCTCGCGGGGCACGGAGGTGAGCAGCGCGCCGTCTTTGTTTACCAGCTCGAGTCGTATCGTTATTGGCAAGAACAGCTGAAGAGAACGGATTTCGTACACGGGCAGTTCGGCGAGAACTTCACGATCGAAGGGCTGCCCGACGATGCCGCGTGTATCGGCGATCGATACCAGATCGGCAGCGCCGTCTTTGAGATCAGCCAGCCTCGCGTCACCTGCTATCGCGTGGGCATCCGGATGAACGAGCCGCGGATGCCGGCCCTGCTGACGTCGAGCGGACGGCCCGGGTTCTACTTGCGCGTGCTTCGCGAAGGCGAGGTGGGCGCCGGCGACGAAATCGTGAAGGTCGGCGAGGCCAAGGAGAGAATGACCGTCGCGGAGATCAACGCTCTCCTCTATTCACCCCTTCATGCGCGCGATCGACTGGAGCGCGCGTTGCGAATCGATGCGCTGTCGCCCGGTTGGCGCGCCTCGTTCGTGGCCTTGCTGGAGAGTGAAAACAAGGCCGGCGCCATTCGGCCGCGGGAGCCCATTTGCGCGAGCGTGTAAGGGTGGGCGACGCGCTCAACGTCAGCGCGCCGCGAGGAAGCTTCCTTCTGCAAGCCGGTGAGCGACCGGTGATGCTCCTCAGCGCGGGAATCGGTGCGACACCGGTGCTGGCGATGCTGCACGCGCTCGCCGCGGCTCAATCGACACGGCAGGTCCTGTGGCTCCACGGGGCACGCGACGGGGAGCATCATCCGTTCGCCTCCGAGGTCCGCCGCTTGATGGGCGCGCTCGAGCACGGCCGCAGCTACGTTTGCTACAGCCAACCGGGCCCGCACGACGCGTTGGGCGCCGCTTTCGACGCTGCCGGTCACCTGTCGCAGTCGGTCTTCGAGAAGGTGGGCCTACCTCGGGAGGCGGATGTCTACCTCTGTGGCCCCACTCGCTTCATGACCGAGATGAAAGAGGCGCTCGCGAGCTTTGGCATCGCGGCGACGCGGATTCGCGTCGAGATCTTCGGCGGTGGGGAGTCGTTGACCCCGGGCGTCGTCGGTGCCTCGACGCGAGCTCCGCATCCGCCCAAAGACGACCCCGACTCCGGGCCGCTGGTGTCGTTCGGGCGCAGTGGCGTCGCCGCGCACTGGAATGGATCGACCTACCCGAGCCTCCTGGAGCTGGCCGAGGCGTGCGACGTCCCGGTCCGCTGGTCCTGCCGGGCTGGTGTCTGTCACAACTGCGAGAGCGGCTTGCTTTCGGGAGCGGTGGTCTACGGACCCGAGCCACTCGACAAGCCCGCCACCGGCAACCTTCTCGTTTGCTGCTCACGACCGCTGGGCGATGTCGTCATCGATTTGTGATCCAAACGACTTGGACCGCCCGCGCTCGGGTCGTGCCGATGAAGCACCTCCGGTACACGAATGGACCACCCCGCCGATCGGCAGATCGTTGCCTTCGCACGTCGGCACTTTCACGGCGAGGATCGACTTCGGGGAACCGTTCCATGATGGTCGAAGGCACCGCCCGTCGTGCGCGTCCCGCGCTTGTCAGGTCGATTTCCCGTCCGACGCCTCGCCTCTCGTCGCCGTGATGTTATTCAGGACGGCACGATTGAACCGAACAACGAAAGGCTCGGGGCCATGGATTCCCGTTTCCTGATGACGTTGCAGGTCGCGGTAGTCGGCGCGCAGAAGATCGGCGCGGTGCCGCACGGCACGCGCGTCACGGCACCCGTACCGGGGGGCCACTTCGAGGGTCCGCGGCTGCGCGGAAAGGTGCTCCCCGGCGGCGGTGATTGGACACTCCTCCGGGGAGACGGGGTCCTCGAGCTCGACTTGCGTCTGACGCTCGAGACCGACGATGGCGCCCTCATTCACTTGACGTCGTTCGGACTTCGTCACGGGCCGCCAGAGGTGATCGCGGCGCTGGCACGCGGCGAGCTCGTCGACGCGTCGACCTATTACTTCCGGACGACGCCCCGCTTCGAGACGGGGCACCCGAAGTACGCGTTCTTGAACCGCCTCCTCGCCGTCTCCAGCGGCGATCGACGCGCGGCCGGTCCCATCTACACGATCGACGAGATCCTCTGAGGCCGAAGTGGACGTTCGACGAAGAGACGTTCTCGAGCTCACCGCGGTCGTGGCGCTCGCCGGCTGCGCGCCGTCCATCGCGGCCCCCCCTTCATCGCAAGCCGACCGGAGAACCCCCATGCGATTTCGCCCCCTCTTCATCCTTCGTCTGGACACTGCACCCACGCAAGACATCGGCGCCGTGCCGCATGGGACGCGCGTCACGTTCCCGATCACCGGAGGCTCGTTCGAGGGCGACAGGCTTCGGGGGAAGGTGCTGCCGTGCGGCGACGATTGGACCGTCAAGCGGATGGACGGCGTCATCGAGCTCGACCTGCGTATTGCGCTCGAGACCGACGATGCCGCCCTCATCTACATGACGTTCGAGGGCATCCGCGACGACGGAGCGCCAGGGGGTCCGTACTTTCGCACCCTGCCGCGATTCGAGACGGCCGACGCGAAGTATGCCTTCCTGAACCGGCTGCTCGCCGTGGGCAAGGGTGAGATTCGCAGCGAAGGGCCGGTTCACGTGATCGAGGAAATCCTCTGACCGTGCCGGCAGCATGCGCCGCCGTCAGCGCGTTGTCGTGCTCGTGCACACGAGGGGGCCCCGGCGGGCTTGGTCGGGATGAGGACGAGGGTATCGACGCGGGCGTGCGCGCGCTCCAGCCCCGGGCGCTCGGCAGCTCGCGAACGCTGCAGCGGTTCGGCGGAGACGTTGCCCGTGCCGCAGACAATCACACCGCGATCATCGAGTTTCTCGTTGACGACGTCGACGCCGAGTATCGAAAATTGGACCCCATGGCCCCATCCGGCAAAGGCCTGACCGACGTTGATCGAGCTCGGCACCGCCGCGATTCAGCGCCCGGAGACGAATCGGCGCACCTCTTCCGAAGCGCCGCTCGCCGACGACGTCTCGTCTTGCGCAGGACGCCGAGGTTGTGGACCCCTGCGTCGAACGTTGTGCCGAGGATGGGAGCCGCATCGCGCCCATCTCACATCCAGCCTCGCTGCTTGAACCAGAGAAGCGGAACGAGAGCGCTCACGATGATCAGCCCGACCGCCAACGGGTAGCCGAACGGCCAGGCGAGCTCCGGCATGACGCGGAAATTCATGCCATAGACCCCCGCTACGAGGACCGGGGGGATCCCCACGACAGAGGCAATCGTCAGCGTCTTTACGATCTCGTTCTGCTCGATGTTGATGAACCCGAGCGTCGCGTCGAGCAGAAACTGGACCGTCGCCGACAGGCGGGATTCGTAGTCCGTCAAGGAGGCAACGTCCGCCCGGATCGCCTTGATCCGGGCGGCGTTCACCGGAGGTGCGCCGTCGATCCCGCTGTCCGTGACGAATGCGGCGATTCGACCGAGACCGAGCAGCGCATCGCGGATGCGCGACAGGTGGTCGGCTACGGCGCCGACGCGGGTGAGCGTTGCGCGCAGATCACCCGAAATGCGGGTTCGGCCATGATTGCGGAATGCGCTGCGCGACAGCTCGTCGCACACGGCCCCGGCTCGCTCGAGCTTGTCGGCGAAGCGGTCCACCATGATCTCGAAAATCCGCAGAAACGCCTCCTCGGCCGTGCGCGCAGGGTGCGCCTTGAGTGCCTCATGGGCCGCGTCAAACGACGGGAGCGGCCCGAACCGGACGGTCAGTAGCCGGTGCGCGGACAGTACGAAACCGACCGGCGTTGGGACCAGCTGACCGTCGTCGCGCGGAGCGACGAGGGGAGTCGAGAGGTAGTACGCGCCACCCTCGAAAGCGAGCCTGCTCGACGACTCGATTTCGCTTATCTGGTGCAGGTCAGGAATGCGCAGACCCGTCGCGACGCGAACGCGCGCGAGCTCGTCATCGGTCGGCTCGCACAAATCCAGCCACCGAGCGTCGGCGAGATCGGCGCCAGAATCTACGAGGAGCATCGGCCGTAACAGGATAGCGGGCGACTCATCCGACGCGCAGGTCTCCTTGCTGCGTCGCGGCGAGATCGTCGAGGACCGCCTCACGCATCAGCGCCAGCGCGGCGAGAACGGACCGGACGAGGTCGAAGTGCTCCTCCATGCGATCGAACCAGTCTTCGATGCGTATCGACAGCGCGCGCACCCGGGTCACAGCCCGGGCTTGCCACGCGAGGATCGGCTCGCCGAGGCTTGCCACCCCTCCGACGAGGCTGCCGGGACCGAACCGAACTTTGGCATCGGGAGCGACCCTCTCACTGTCGGCCTCGCCGTGGAGCAAGAGGAATGCCTGGCCGCGCCATTTGCCGCGCTCGAAGATGGGGTCCCCCGGCTCGAACGTGAGCTCTTCGACGGAGTCGGCGAGCTCGACCAGGACCTGAATTCCCCCGCCGCGAACGAGCGGAAGATCGGCCAGGATGGCGAGGCGTTCGATGAAGTCGAGCGGCTCGCCGGCCGCGTGCGTCGGCACGATGGCCGACGCGCGCGACGGGGTATGTGCGGCCCAGAAACGCGCTTCGGCCGCGGCGACCGTCGTCACCGAGTTGCGCACGGCGGCTCGCGCCAGGCCAAAGCTGTCCTCCAAGAGATCAAGCCACTCGTCCACGCGTATCCGGAGAAGGTGCAGGTTGGTCATGGCCACGGCTGTCCGCGCATGCGGGCGGTCGATCATGGCGTCGAAAGCGCCAATCACGCTGCGCCCTTCGAAGAGCCATGCGCGACTGCCGTCGCGCTCAAGTCCGACGGCACCCTCGCCGATGAAAAATATATATTCGGGGAGCTCACCCTGGGCGAACAGGCGCTTGCCCGCCTCCACGTCCTCCTCCTCGGCCAGCGACGTCATGCGATCGATGACCCATGTCTCGAGATCGCCCGCTCCGCCGGTGAGCACCGACAAGAACAGCTCGCGCGACGTTCGTTTCAGGCGCAGATCGGGCATGGGGGCCTTACCGCAAGGGGGCGGGGTTTTGAAAGGCGGCTCGCGCGTCCGGGACGAGAGAGGGTCGGACCTCACGGGCCTTTTGGACCGAGGCGACGAGCCGCTCGCCGCCCGTCGCGGTTGCGTAGAGCGCGGCGAGCGCAGCGACTTTGAGGTCGGGATCCGCCAGCGCCGCCTCGACGGCCTCGTCGCGGGAACGGGGTGGTTCGAGGCCGAGCGGCGCCGCGGCCCGTTGGACCTGGGCAGCGGACGACAAGTCGTCGGAGACGATCCGCAAAAGCTCGCGCAGCGACCGTTCACCACTCCGCCGGAGCAGCATATCGAGCCACTCGGAAGCGTTCGCGCGCGCCCGTTTATCGGTCCCGATGCAGGCGAGGTAAATGCGGTGGATGTCTTCTTTCGGATTCGCGATCTTGAGCAGACGGAAGGTTCGCTCGAGCGCTTGGCGGATCTTGTCATCGAGAAGGCCGGTGAGCAGACGGAACGTGTTCGATTGAACCCCTGCGACGGATGGCGCCGCGCCCAGCGCGACCCGCAACCCGAGCAGGCCGAAATAGCTGACCACGTTGCCTCGCATGGATTGTTCGACGCGCGTGCGATCGACGCCGACTCCGTCATCGACGACCAGCCGACCGAGAGCTCGGAGGGCCTTGTAGCGGACGAGGCCGTCGGGCTCATGCTCGACGCGATCGAGCAGCACTTCGGCGGCGGCCGTCGTTCTGAAGTGCCCCAGCACTTCCGGGAGGTGAACGCGAAGGCGGCGAGGGCGGGTCGTATCCCGGAGGGCCGCGGCGACTTGAACGAAAGCGGGCTCGCCGAGGGCAACCAGGGCGCGACGGATCGATTCGCGGGCCTCCCACGGCGAGAGGCGCTCGAGCAGCCGTGGGATCATTGCGACTTCGCCGTGTCGAACCGACGCGCGCGCGAGAAGCTCCGTCCACTCGCGCGTCGAAGGGCTGTCTAGTCGGTCCGCGAGCGCGAGCAGCACGCGCGCGACCGCGGGCGAGGGCGCGGCGTCTGCGACCGCCACGAGGAGCCCGGTGAGCGCGGCGCCGTCGTCATGCAGTGCCGCGGCGATGCGAGGGTGGTCGACGAGATTCTCGTCAGAGCCGACGAGCGCCGCATGCAGAGCCGCATAACCGCGAACCGCCGGTGCCGAGTCGGACGCGAGGTGCTCGAAGTCGAGCTTATCGTGAGCGGCCAGCGCGCTGGCGGCCGCGATGCGCACCCGGTCGTCCGCATGCTCGAGCAATCGCACGGCGAGCGTGTGCCAATCGTTTCGCATCGGCGGCCCTGCCGCGAAGATCTCCAGTGCACGACGCAAGACCCGCTCGCCGGGATGAAGAAGGACGAGGGCAGGGATGAGCCGCTGCCGGCCCCGGCGCGCGAGCGTGTTCATCGCGGCGACGACGACCGTCGCGTCGTCGCTGCCGAGGTGCTCGATCAAGAGCTCTGCGCTCGGCAGATCCAGATCGAGAAGGCTTGTGTCGTCCGCCGCCGCCGGCGCGACCGCCTGCCGCAGCTGGGCGAGATAAGGCCGACGCATCGTCATTGCGGCGACGGCCCAGGACACCGACAGCACCACCACAATCGCGCCGAACGCACGCGCCGAGAGCAGGCGCGCGGCGGTCAGTCCTAGAAGCGCGCCGGCGGTGAGGGCCTGCACGATTCGCATGAGGGCACCGTCGATAAATGGCTTGGCCCGCTCTCGTCCCGACGGCGAGACCCTCAGATAGACGAGTTCCGTCGTCAGACGGTTGATCGAGCTGCGCAGGCTCGTGTCGGCAGCTTTCAGGGCGAGCACCGGCAGCGCGAGGGCACCGGCGACGAGGGCTGCTGCGCCCCCGAGCGCCGACACAACCGGCGTCACGAGCATCGCCGTCGTTACGCCGACGGCGCGCACGATGGCGCCGCCGAGGAAGACCTGAACGACCAGGGCGATGACGTTTACAGCGGCATAGTACCGCGCGACGAAGACACCGCGCGTGGCGAGGGGAACGGTCCTCGCGACCGTTGATTTGAAAAAATAGTCGATGACCAGCGCAGTCGCGGTCGTGAGCGCGACCAGAACGGCCACGCGGAGGAGAAAGGGCTCCTCTTGGAAGGCGCTCATGGACGTGGCGAGCGCGGCGTCGGTTCTCTGCGACGCGGCCCGGGCCGGACGGCTCGGGAGATTCGGCACGAAGAACGTCACGCCCGCTGCGGCGGCCAACATCGCTGCGGCAACCGGAATCAAGCCGCGAACGTGCAGCCAGGCCACCGTCACCGCGGCGATGGACGCACCGACGACGCTGCCGAAGATGCTGGCGGATGCGATGGGTCCTATCAACCGCCGGCCTTGGCCCACGGTCAGCGCCGTGCCCACAAGGGTCCAGAACTGTGGAAAGACGGCGGTCGATACAAGCGCCACAGTCACGTAAAAGGCGACCACCACGACGCGGCCGATGGGCAGCGCGGCATAAGCGAGGATGGCGACCGCCGCGAGCACCAGAAGGGCCAATAGGACTCTCCTCGGGTCCCAGCGGTGCGCGACGCGTGCCAGCAGTGTTGCCGCCGGCAGGGCGCACGCGGCGACAGCGATGTACACGATGCCGAATTGACGTTGCGGCAAGTCGGTCACGAGGAGCGTATCGCGTGCGGTCTCGAGCGCCGTGTAGCCCGCGCTGGTCAGCAACAGGACGAGGAACGACAGAATCACGATCCGAGATTCTCCCGGGCGAAGGTCGATGAACCGCGCGGCGAGGATCGGCCGCTTCATCTCCGGGCTCGTTGCGGCGTCACCTCGGTCGCGAGGATCGTCGGGCCGGTCCGTCGACCGCGCGACCCTCGGCCACGATTCGCGATGCCGGCGAGGCAAAAAGACGGAAACGCAGCCTCGACCGCTCGGTCCGGACCCAAGAGCTGCGCCGGGTCGCACGCGCCATGCAACAACACGGCAGGTTCAAATCCACCGACCTTCATGGCTCGGGCCTTTCGATCCCCGCGAGCCGATAGCCCCGCTCGGTCCCTAGATCGTAGAGATGCGCCACGAGCAGCCCCGGGGCCACACCGTCCGCGATCGTGACCCGCGCATAGCGCTCGAGCGCATCGTCACGAGCGCCGCTTGCCGCCACGATGCGCGGCAGCGTCACGCAGATCGCGCCGTCGGGCTGGCGCATGACGGGGAGCCGCTCGTCGGCGGCGCCCTTGGACAGTCGCGCCTCGTAACGGAAATCCTCCGCGGGTCGGAGCTGGCGCATTTCCGCGAGGTCCGACGCGCACAGCCGGTCGGCGTCGGCGACGTGGACGTCGGATAGAGGCGATAGACGCGTCAGATACCGGCGGAGGATCTTGTCGAGCCGGCCCTCGAGCACACTCGTCAGATAGGCGGCCTTGCGCGGGTCCGAGAACTTGCCCATTCGGCCGAGGACTTCGACCATCTCGGGCGTGAAGCGGGCCAGAATGCGCGCCATCCACGCGCCGTCCCGCTCGGTCATTCGGCTGAACGCGGCGTTCGGGTATTCGTTTTTCCACTCGTCGGGCTCGAAGTCATCCACGTTGAAGTAACCGAAGATCTCCATCCCCGGCGTGCGTCGCACCCGATCCCAGGTCCGCACGGGAATGCCCAGCGTGACCAGGTCGCTTGCCATGTCTCGCCAATCGCCGACGTACGAGTAGCCGAGGCGGCGGGTGATTTGCTCCCACGCCCACCAGGACCCCAGGCAGTCGCTCGTGTCGAGGTAGTAGTGGACGACGTGACCCGGAGAAGCGTCGGGCGTGACCTTGCCGTCCGCCGACGCCGTCATCCAGCTGTCCATGGAGTTTTGCTCGCGGGCGTCGAAGTGATCGAGCCACGCGGCCACGAGCCTGCCGCCGCGTAGCTCGCGTCGCTCGTCGTGCTCGATGATGTCGTTGGGATCGTCCGACCGCGTGCCGAGGTAACGAAAAGGACCGAGCAAGTAGCCCGGCAGCCATGCCGAGGCCTGCATCCGCACGAGCCCATCGCGGTGCGGGCAATCCGCGAGGATCTTGTCGACCAACTTCTGGTCGAAGGGCTCCGTCCCGCCGAAGTTGCCCTTGTGCGTAAGCCCCGGCGTGAGCTTGAGTAACGATGGCCGGAAGTAGACGATCTGCTCGCACGTCGTGTTGAAGCCGACGGCGTCGTAGACGGCCGCTCCGATCACGCTCGCCGCGCTCGGGCGCTCCGGTTGATCGGGCAGCTCGCCCTTGAACATGTACTTGCCCTTGCCGGGGATGGTCACGCGAAAGCCGGGAGACGAGCCATCGGTCTTTCCGCGATCGATGACCCATGTGCCGTCTGCCGACGGGTCGGGGTCGAGCAGGAGTGCGGGGTTGCACGCCCCTCGCGCGAGCGTCTCGGCGGTCACGACTGCCGCCCCGACGCGGTTGGTGAACCAGGACGAGTCCGGGACCTCGTCGAGGCTATTGACGTTGAGCGCCTCGCCGGTATGCAGGACGCCCAGTCCCTCCGACAGCGGCCGGAAGAGAATGTTGTCCAGGCCGTCCCAGTTGAGCGGTGACACGTAGACGTCGGGGGCGCACGACACGTGACGGGGATCCTTCGCAGTGGGCGACTCGCGGCAGGCGACCGTCACCGGGCGCAGATCGGTGTCGACGGTCATCGGGTCGCGTAACGGAAACGTGCGTTCGGCTGCGGCGCAGCCGCTCATGGCGAGAACGAACCCAGCGGGCACAAAGCGAGTCATGGTGGCCTTCCTGTCTTGCCTAAAAGCGAGTGACCCCGACCGCAAGGCGCAGTGAATCGATCTGCGCACCGTGCTCGAACGTCTCCGTCCCGAAGCCGAAGACGAACTCGAAGCTGCTGTCGGGCGAGCTGTCGCCCTCGATGCCGAAGGCACCCGAAAAGCGCAATAGCTTGGTGTCGAACCCCTCGAGGTGCTCGCCGAACACGTTGCCCACGGCCGCCTGCAGGGAGCCCGCCACCCAGGGCCCGATCGGCCACTTGTACCGGAGTGTCGCGACGGTGCCGCTCCGGTCCACCAGGCGTCCTGGAAAAAACCCGGGCATCGGCGCGGGAAAGGCCCCGGGAGAGGGGATGTCGCCGCCGATCGTCACGAGCTCCGTGAACGGGACAGGACGGGGGCCGAGCGGGTCGGAGAACATCACGAGCGCCGACAGGCTCAGGACGCGTCGGTAGCCGTTCACGTCCCAGAAGCCGCCGGCGCCCGCCGACGTGTGGATCCAGCCGGAGCTCGGCGACTGGCGGATATCGTTGCCTTGCTCGGCCTGCGCCTCGAGGCGCACCCCCGAACCTTGCTCGGGGTACGGACGCCGCGAATCGAGGGCGACGAGCACGTCGTTGGTTTCGGCGGTGTATCCCCGCGCGAAGCCGTCGGGCAGGGCAAAGACGCCCTCCGCGACATTTTGCAGGATGCCCGCATCGTGTCCGTAGCGCCCGTCTGCGAACGACGCGGAGCGGACCCCCACACCGGCGTCGATCTTGCTGGCGCGCCACACCGGAAAGTCCAAAAGCGCCTGGAAGTCGATCCGGTCCTCCCGATAACGGCTCTGAGCCGATTCGAGGGTGCTCGGACCGATGCCGTAAAAGACGTGGTCCGGTCGCCGGATGCCCAAGAACTTCAGCTGGACGTTGTCCTTGCCGTGAAAGCGGATGCGCTGGACCAAGGACCCTGCGATCCAGTCATCGTCCCAAAAGGAGAAGTGGGCACGAAGGTCATCGCCCTTGAAGAACGCGTTGTCCCAAAACCCGTAAACGCCGACGCTCGGCTTGAAGCCGAAGTCGACGAAAAAGATGGGCACGAGGCCCGACTTGTGGTCCGGCCCGAATGCGAAGACGTTGTAGAGGGTATGGAACAGGTCGGCGCGCTCCGCCGCCGTGATGGCTGCCCCAAGCGGGCGGCGGATGAGATACTCGGTGGGCAAATACAGCGGCGCCAAAAGGACCCTCGGCACCCAGAGCGCGATCTCGCCCCCCGTTGTGGGCGCCGGGCCGCGCCCGTCGTAGTCGGGCATGGTCCGCCGGGGTGAAGGCGCCGGTGGCACGGCAAGGAGCCGCGGCTCGGGGGGCACGGGCGGAGCCGAGGCCGGAGACGCGGCGGACGGTGGAAGCGGTGCCGGCGCAGCCGCGGGTGCCGGAGCCTGCGAGGGCGCCGGGGCCTGCGACGCGGTCGAGGGCAGCGGGGCCGCGGGCGCAGAAGACGTCAAGGGATCGGGGGACTGCGTGTCAGCCCGCGCGTCCCGAGGCAGCGTCGAGGCCAAGAGGGCCACGGCGCCCAGGCACCGGACCGCGTTCATAACGGCAAAGGCACGACCCAGAGAAGCCGTGCCCGCCCCGCCGCGGCGACCTGCCTCAACTCTACTCCTTGGAGAACAATGAGCGGCTCGCGCGCCGTCGTCGGCAAGTAGGCGACGGAGGATCATGCTGGGAGCGAGGTCCGGACGGGTCGCTTGCACACGGGGCAACGTAGGTCCTCGTCGGCCTCGCGCGCCGTAGAAGGCGCGCCAAAGGCGCGTGAAATCATCGTCAAAACGGGTCGCCCGCGGCATCGCCCAGACGTAACATGGCCGAGGAAAGAGGCCTCGCGAGATCGCGCGCGATCTCAGGACCTACGAACTCGCGCGCGACTCTTGAACGTTGCGGGAGGATGCCATCGCGGTGTCTGGGGGTTGGGTTCGCCGTTGTCGCAGCGAGTGGCTCCGCCACGGCACATACGCGGGAGCTCTGCTGGAGTCCAGCGCTCGATGGGGCGGCCGTGGCATTAGGCGAGGGCCGGCCCAGCGGGGACCGTTTGCGTGGGGGCGCCGGCGCGGCGGAGGCTTTCGCGACGGATCGCGAAGACGACAGAGACCCACGCGACGATGAGCACGAGGTTAAGGGCTGCAAAGGCT
>JBEKOY010000125.1:0-15832 GCA_049521295.1 Polyangiaceae bacterium
GTTCCTGTCCTTGTCTCGGACACAGTGCTCCGCGGTGACCACATAGAGCCTCCCGTTGAACCGCACAGCGAAGCATGTTCCACCAAACCAGTACGGGTACCGCTCGTGGTCCCCTTCGGCGAGCAACGGCAAGGCGCATTCGAGAAGCTCGCGGACCTTCACGTCATTCGGCGTAGCACGTCGAATGCTGAGCACCGCGGCATGCGAGCGGGGTGCCCCCTATGTACGCAGGTTTGATCGCCGTGGCCATGCGCTGTACGGACACCATGACTTCGATAGCGAGAACTTGCGTTTCAGGTACCAACCCGGCCGGCTCCCAGGACGCTCTCGCCGTCTTCTATGAGCCCAGTGTTCCCCTCGACTGTCATCCAGTTGCGGTTTTCCTCGCGGGTCGGTCGCCCGGCTCCCGACGGACCCAGAGGGCCGCGCTCCGCGTCGTCGCGATGCTCGTCTCCCCCGATGCCACCGAGGTGACTCTGCCGTGGTGGAGGCTCGACTACGCCCACACGAGCGCCATCCGCTCGAAGCTCGCTGAGCGATTCGCCCCGGCGACGGCCAACCGAATGCTGGCCGCACTTCGCGGCGTGCTCAGGGCAAGCTTCAAGCTCGGGCTCACCGACTCGGACCGCATGACGAGGGCGTGCTCGGTCGAGCCCGTCCGTGGGTCGAGGGTCATGAAGGGCAGAGCCCTCTCGAAGGGCGAGCTGACGGCGCTCTTCGAGGCCTGCGACGCTTCGACTGGTGGCGCCCGAAACGCTGCGCTCATCGGACTATTATACGGCGGAGGGCTCCGCCGGGCCGAGGTCGTGGCGCTGGATCTTACGGACTTCGACGCCACCACCGGGAAGCTCGTCGTCCGGGGGAAGGGCAACAAGGAGCGCGTCGCCTGGGTGACGAACGGGTCCCGCGACGCCCTGGACGCGTGGCTCGTATTCCGTGGGGACGAGGCCGGACCGCTGTTCTTCCCGGTCACCAAGAGCGGCACGATCGTGCGCCACAGGATGACCGACGGCGCCGTCGCCGCCCTCGTTCGCCGGCTTGCACGGAGGGCGAAGATCGCGACGTTCTCCCCGCACGACATGCGCAGGACGTTCATCGGGGACATGCTCGACTCGGGCGCCGACATCGCCACGGTGCAGGCGCTCTGCGGGCACTCCAGCCCGACCACGACTTCGAGGTACGACAGGCGTGGGGACCGGGCGAAGCGGCGAGCGGCCGAGCTACTGCATGTGCCGTTCGTGAGGCGGTAGGCAAGCTCGAAAGGGTCGCCGCGGTGTTGAGCGTGCCGTCCGCTCACGGTACGGATTGTTCATGGTCGAGGTCCACCCCAACGATGCAGCGCGTCGCATCCTCGACGTTGTTCGCGGGTTCTACGAGAAGAACGGCGGACGTCGCAACTTCGGCTTCTCAGGGGAGGAGAACGACTTTGACGCCACCGGACTAACTGTCGAGCAGCGGCGCCTTGGCGTCCGCGTTCTTGCCGATCATGGACTCGTCAAGCCGCACGGAACGCGCAACTACTTACTCGAAGAGCGCGGCGCGGAGATCATGCTCGACCCCGACGCGATGGCGTCGGTTCTGCCCGTGCCGCGCGCTGCACGGCCGCTTCCGCGCCCGCCGTCGAGGGAGAAGCCTAGCAAGGAGGCCGTGAAGTTCGTGATGGGTGAGACCGGCATGGTCCGCATTCTCGAACTCTTGCGGCGGTGCGATGCTCACGAGGGACGACAGCGCTTCCACGTTCCGTTGTTCAGGCGCGCATGCCAAGTCCTCCGCGAACGCGACGGGATCGACCTGGAGGACATCGGCTACGCCTCGCTGGAGGACATCTGTCGGAGCGCGGTAGACACCGCGCCTGAGCACGCGACGGTTGCCGTGTTCCTCTCGGCAACCTGGGAACACCTTTGCTCCACGGCAGGTCTTCCGATGACAGCCGAGGAGTTCGAGACACGGGTGAACGCCGTTGTCTCCACCGAGCACGTCAAATATCGGCTCGTTGCTGGTCGTTGGTTGCCGACGGGTATCTCGGACGCGGAGGTGCTCCGACAGGTCTTGCTGCGCGGCGAGGAAGATGTTGCAGGATGCCGCCAAGGGGACCAGCAAGTCGAGATGGTCGTGTCCACCGTTCAGGCGCTTCTTGCCCGACCGAACGCCGTTCTCGTGGACTACGGCGCCGGTCTCGGACGCGTCCTTGCGGGACTGGCCGAAGCATCGCGGTTTCAGACGGCCGAATACGTTGCCGTCGATGAGCCGGTGCCGCCGGAGGTCATGGCGCTTGCGGGAAGCACCGGAGCATCCTCGCGCTCCGTGTCGCGCTCCGACTTCCTCCAGAACCCGCTCCCCGCCGACGTCATCATGGTGGTCAACACGCTCCACCACATTCCTTTTGCCGACATCCCGGGACAGCTTGAACGGCTTCTTCGTTCGTTGAAGCCGGGAGGCGTGGTGCTCGTTCATGAGATGGGCGAGTTGCGCGAGCCCGAGCAGCGCAACGTCCCGTGGCGTAGTGAAGACCTGCACCTGCTCTTCGCCGGTGGGGCGTTTGCAATCAATGCTCGATCGACGGTCTCGCGAAGCGGCATTCCGCTGGCCCATGTGCTCGTCGAACTCCTCGATGCGACGAGGTGTCACGAGGCGCTGAACGAGAATGTCAGGCGCGTCTGGATGCAGATGAAGACCCGCACGCTCGACGACATCCGAGCACTGTACGAGGCACGCCAGGAAGACAGGCACGTCGCGCTTCAACACGCCCTTATCATCAACGCCAACCTAGACCTCAACGGTGCCCAAGCGTGAGACCGCTTCGATGCGTAGCGCCGCGTCCTCACGCCGCTCTGCAAGCACCGAAGCTCATCGAAGGGAGCCTTGCTTGAGCAAGTCCGCTAGGTCGTCCCTCGTGATCTCACCTTGCGTAGCGAGGAAACTGGCGATGGCTGCCACCGACGACCATCTCTCGGTGAGGGTTCGGTTCGCGCCCTCGATGCAGAGCCCCATGAATGCGCTGGCCTCCGCGTCCGTCGGGCAGGCGCCTTCGGCGAGCTGCTTCGCGAGCGCTAGATCCGCGTACGCGTCTCCCCACTGTGGCGCCGCCGTTACCCGCGCCTCCGCAATGATGCCTGCGACGGCGCCCTCCACGATCAGTCGGGCGGCGTCAGGGTTCTCCCCGTCGAGCATCGCCTCGACGACCGCGCCGGGAACCGAAGCATGTGCACGACCCTCGGGACGACCGGCGGGGGCAAAGATGCTCAGGCGCGCGACCGCAAGACCGTTCTCGTGATCGACAACCGCGTGGCCAGCCTCGTGGAACGCCAGGGCGATCCGTCGGTCGAGCACCACTGCTGGTGCCGAGGCGCCGGACCGGATCCGCTCGCAGACGGACTCGACCCACTGTTCGGACTCACGCTCGTCCAGGGGCATGGCGGCTTTCTACACCGCCGTTCGTTGGGTCCGCGATCCCGATCCGAGCGAGTGGCTTTCGCACGCCAGAGGACCGATCGATTACCGGAGCGCCGACTTGGGGCGGCGCCGACGCGGGCACTCAAACTCGCATGTACAAATGGCGCGGCATTCCAGTGAGACGGTAGAGCGTTGCGGCGACATGGTGGCGGCCCTGATCGCGATGGGTGGCTTCTCTTCTCGTTTCCCAGATTTTTTTGGGGTCGGCGGCCGGAGGTCGAGGAGGGGTAAATGGGGCTCGGTGGCGCCGCGGGTGTGCCCGTCATGAGCGCTGGTTCAGGCGTCTCCGCCCCTCTCAAGCGCCGCCGCGAGGAGCTTGAGCGCGGCGACCAGCTCCTCGAAGTCCTCGGCCGCGCGACGTTCCAGGTCCATGCGCGGTGCCGGCTCGGCGGCGTCGAGCACTCCGAGGCGCAGCTCGAACCGATGGGCGACGAAGGCGAGAACGTCGAGGTTCACGCCCACGAACGGGGCCAGGGCGAGCATGGTCTCGGCGCGGGCGACGACCTGGCGTTCTCGTTCATCGGGACGCTCCGTTTGAATCGACAGGAGCCTACGACGAGCGAGTTTCTTTGGCACTCACCCACCCCCCGAATCCGGCGGCAGGCCCTCTCCGCGGAGGAGATTCACCGGCGCAACACCACGTTGCAAACACCATCCGGTCCTCCCTCGAACATCTGCGTACGGAAGTGGCCGTCGTTCTTCAAGTGGATCGCAGCCTGGTGGAGGTCCGCCGACGTTCCGCCAAGCCACTCGCGGATCTCCGTCCACCTGGCCGTGACCTCACCGTTCTCGTCGGCATGTTCGTGCATGACGCGAAGGAGCGCGTCCTCGGTGGACTCCTGCGTCGCCTTCCTCTGTGGCCGCGGGATCACCTCTGGCCCCTGCGGAAGCACGCCCGCCTCCATGAGGCACCACAGGAAGTCGATCGCGTTCTCCATTGCGTACCGCCGGAGGATCCCGCCACCGATCCCGTCGAGCGCTGCCTTGCGGTCATCGGCGAAATCTGAGATCGCGCTGATCACCAGCACATCGCGCTCCAGCGGGTCCATGTGCGCGGTGATCATTGCGCCGCCCGCTTCCATCTCGACGCAGAGACACGCTCGATCTCCCTCGCGAATCCAAGCGACGAAGCCGCTCGACGTTACGACCACCGGACCGCTGGCGAGATGCCCTTCTCGTTGCGCTGGCTTCGAGCGCAAAAGGTCGTCCTTGCGTAGCGGTTCGACCTGGGCACCGAGCGGATGGCATCTCGCTGCACACGCGGCCTCCCATTTCTGGAAGCTCGCTCGGTTCGCGAACTCGAAATTGCGCACTCGGTCGAGCAGAGCGTGCTTGGTCTTGAACGAATCGCCGGAGCGCTCGAAGACGACGCCGTTTGTACCGTCCACGGCCTTGGCACCTTCGACGTAGTTCGATACCTCGGAAGCGATGATCACGTCGCCCAGGCGCACGTCCTTGTGAATGCCGCCGGCGATTCCGACGACGACCAACACTGCCGGGTCCCATCGGCTGAGCATCTTCTCCGCGACGACGCCCGTGCGGCTCGTGCCCATGTCGCCTACCAGCGTTGCCACGCATCGGTACGGCCGCTCTCCGGCGAGCGTTCCGACCTCGAAAATGTAGTACGACCGACCGCCATCCCCGACGTGCGTGTGGCGGCCCTCGAAACGCTCGAAGAGAATGCGAAACTCTTCCTTGAGGGCGACGACGAGCCCGACATCGCAACGACCGTCTGGCGCGGGTAGATGGTCATCGGGGACGGTCACGCTGGCCTCTAGCGCCACAAGGACCAGCATCGACGCGAAGTCCGCTGCGGGCGAGTAGGTCTGCTTCGCAAGCAGGCCCAGAAGGTGTCCGTCAACGTCGCCCGGGAAGCCCGGGAAGAGTTTTCGCGCGAGCACTTCGTCGATTCGCCGCATGAGAGCGGCTGTCGCCAGTTGCTCCGCCGAGTTGGGATCCAGATCAAACGAGGCGGGCACCGAGGAGCCCATGCAGGCCGTGACGAGGGTGGCCATCGCCGAATCAGCCAGGATCGCGTCGCCAAGGGCCTCTCCAATGGTCTTGGCGACGGCCTCATCGTTGACGGCGGTCGCAAGAAGAAGAAGACCGCAGGCGCAGAGGGCGTCGTCGGCGTATCCGGTGCGCTCGGCGGTGTGCGCCGCTCGACGAACGGTCTTCTCTAGCGATGCCTTGAGCTGCTCGATCGGCGGATGCGCCAGCACCCTCGCAGCTAGCAAATACCCAACCGACGCAAGGTACGGCACCTCGATGAACCGCGCTGCATCGAGCGAGGGTCGAAGATTTCGCTCGAATGACGACCGTCGATCCCCAGCCTTTCTGGCCAGGAGGAGCGCTGCGTTGCGCCGGACATCGCCCACCTCACGAACCTCGGGAACTACGAGCGCGCGGACCGTCTTCACCAGGTCGAGCGCAAACGGGGGCACCCTCATAGGAACCACCTGCTCCGTCGAAGGCGCGTGTCGAGAAGGTCGTCGCTCCAGTCGGGCAACGCTGAGAGCCGAGTGAGGAGCTTCGCTATCAAGTACGGGTAGAAGATTGTGACTGGCTCGGTCACCGGAAGCATCGAACGCCACGACAGCCCGGTGAAGTGGAACACTTGCCGAGTGAGCGCCGTCATGTCGCGGTACGTCGAGTCCTTGTGGAGGGTGATCTGGAGCGGCTGTGGGATCGACTCGCCTTCTCGCTTCATGAGGAGCGGTCCGTTCACGCAGAGGAGCCGCTTCGACCGGCCGAGATCAACGGTGAGCCCTCGGCGCGGCGCGCATTCACCCACGTTCGCCCTTCCGGGGCGACCGTCGAGGCGCTCGACGAAGGCCTCACGGCCCTTCTCCTTCGGAGCGACGACCTTGAATGGGTGATCCATCTCGATTGTCAGGAACGCGCTCTCAAACTGGATCCCGTCGCCGAGCGTTCTCACGGCGACCTTCGCCAAGGTGTCGATCTCGGTGCCCGTCAGCGGCTTGGGGGCATGGAACACGAGACGCACGACGTCCCCAGCCGTCCATCCTTGCTCTTTTGCGAGTCGCCCGAGCGTCTCGCGAACCGAGTTGGCGAGTGTCTCCGGGTAGTGTTCGTATTCGCAACGCTGTGAGCCCGCGGCGAGCAGGTACGTGCCGTCGCTGCTGAACACTGTCGTGATTCCCATGATCCGACGAAGAGGCGAGTAGCGGCCTCCGAACTGAGCGTGCGCCATCCCGATCACGACTTCCTTCGTGAGCGGGAGCGTCGGCCTGATCGTCCACGGCGACCCACCGAGCTTCGCGTAGATCGCGACCGCGATGTTCTCCAGGATGTAGGGCAACTGCGAGGCGCCGGTCTTCACGACGGCGACGCGAACCTCTTGCGAGGGGATTCCTTGGGCAAGCAGAAACGCCTTCGCCCGGAGATACGGGTTGTCAGCATCGACGAAAGCATCTTCGTCGCGCACAACGACGAGCACGATGTCCGGCGCTCGCTCGCTGCCGAGCTGCTCGCGCAACACGTCGATGTAGCGCTGCCCGACCGGACCGCTCGTGGGCAGCGTGACCGTCGCGAACCGTGTCTTGAGGCGTGTAAGCCGGTAGATGCCAACGAGCCCGCGCCCGAACCGCTGCTGGCCATCTCCTCCTACGCCATCGCGCAAGCTGCGAACGAAGTGATCGACGTCGTTGCGCGCGTCGGTAGGGCACACGACGAGAACGCTGGGCTCCTTCGTGTCGAACGTCGTGCCGTCGAAGGGGCCAAATTGGTCGAGTCCGCGCGCCGGATACTTGTGGATGTTGGTCCGGTCCCAGGAGAAGCAGTACTCGACGTCTGGTAGCTGGGTGGCCGAAGGAGTGCGGCCCGTCGTCGTCAACGACACGATGTCGCCGAAGTCGATAGAGAGGCTCGGCGCGATCGTAAGGGTCCCGGCCTTTCGGAGGCGGTCGGCGACCTGCTCCAATCTCTCGACGTAACCCCGGCCACAGACCTCCTTCGCGCGGAGGGTCCATTCCGCGCGTTGCAGATCGTCGTAGCCGTCACGGCCAAGTGCCTGCACGAAAAGCGTGGTGAACGTCTCGGACGACGGCGCGACGTGGTGCAGCCGCGCGTCGAGCGTGTGCTCGCAGGTACCGTCGTGCACGGTAATCTTCCCGCCCTCAGCTCGGAGGATCGCACCGAGCCACACCTTCGGCGCCCCATCGGTCTTGGAGAAGACTTCGAGGCCACGCAAGTCGAAGCCGCGATCCGTCAACTCGGCGATCGTCGGCGCGATCTCTTGGTGCCGACGAAACTCGACGCTCATGACGAGGGAGCTTCCTCGACCGGCGAGATGCTCGTGGCGAACGCGCAAGACGGTCCGATGAAACCTGTGGATGCCGACGAGGCGGTCCGGCCGCGCGCGTCGAAGGTGCGCAAATGCGGCGTCGAGCAGGTCGTCCTTCCTCCGGATGCGCTCGACGCCCCAGCGTGTGCGTCGAAGCTCGAACTTCGGCAAGAGATCCCCGAGACGATCTTCAATGAAGCGGGCGAGTGCGCGGATGTGCTCCTTCACAGGTAACGGGCCGAAAGTCGTCGTACCTTCCGCGGGCGGGTCCGTCCTCGGCACGAGGAGCACCTGTGAATCGCCCGGCCTATCGCGATGCCGATAGGCGAACAAATCGGTTCGCGCGCGCAGTGCATGAAACGCCTCGTCGCTCTCGTAGGGCCGCAGAGCCCCGTTGAACTCCGGGGTCGTGAAGCGGATCTCGACCGCCGAGAGAAGGAGACTCGGGCTCATTCGTTACTGCGCCCCCCGAACCATCGCTAAGCGCGCGCCCCAAGGACGATCCTCTTCCGCAACTTCATCACGTCGTCGAGGGCGTACTGCCTGTACGAGTTGAGCGGGTGCCGCCTCGCGGGGAACTTACCCGAGTCGTCCCAGCGGCGGAGCGTCGGCATGCTGACCCCCAGGAGCTTCGCGGCCTCTGCGATCGTGAGCAGCTCTTCGGGTTCGATTTGTCGTCGTCGAGCCATCGCCCAAAAAGTTACCCAACGTTGATCATCGTGGCAACGTCGGCGTAGGCTGCTTCGCGATGACCTCGAAGCGCGACGTGCTCTCCCTCCTCTCCCGCGACGAGCTGCTCGCCGTGGTCGATCGCTTCGAGCTGGCGTCGCCGGATCGGCGAGCAAAGGACGGTCTCGTCGAGACGGTGGCGTCGTCGAAGAAGGCCACGCTCGCCGAGGTGCTGCCGGAGCTGCCGCGCGACCGGCTAAAGGACCTGTGCCGCACCCTCGGGCTCGACGATAGCGGCCGGGAGAAGAGCGTGCTTGTTGACCGGCTCACCAGCTCCGGGGGCAGCGCCAACTCCGCACCGACGAGGACGAACGGCGCGGCCCATGCCGCCACCACCGTCGAGGTCGCGCCGGGCGAGAAGCTCACGACCGAGAAGCTCGAAGGCTACCTGTGGTCCGCGGCGGACATCCTGCGCGGCTCGATCGACTCGTCGGACTACAAGGGCTTCATCTTCGGCATGCTCTTCTTGAAGAGGCTGTCGGACCGCTTCGACGAGGAGTGTGACGCTCTCCGCTCACAGCCGAACGCCGACCCGGACGATCCCGACGAGCACGACTTCTTCGTCCCCAAGCGGTCGCGCTGGACTGAGATCCAGCGGGTCGCCACTGGGGTCGGCGAGACGCTCAACAAGGCGTGCGCGGAGCTGGAACAGAAGAACGACAAGCTCGAAGGCGTGCTCGCCGGCATCGACTTCAACGACGAGCGCAAGTTGGGGGACGCCAAGAACCGGGACAGCGTGCTCTCCCGCCTCGTGCAGCACTTCTCGAAGCTCGACCTGCGGAACGCAAATCTCTCGGAGCCCGACATGCTCGGGCGCGCGTACGAATACCTCATCGAGAAGTTCGCCGACGACGCCGGGAAAAAAGGCGGCGAATTTTACACGCCGCGCATGGTCGTTCGGCTCATCGTCGAGATCCTCCAACCAGCGCCGGGCATGCGCATCTGCGACCCGACCTGCGGCTCCGGTGGCATGCTGATCGAGTGCGCGCATTACCTGGAGCGGAACGCGCAGAACCCGCGGAACCTCTCCCTCTACGGCCAGGAGAAGAACCTGGGCACCTGGGCTATCGCCCGCATGAACACGCTCCTGCACGGCCTACCGGACGCCGACATCCGCAAGGGCGACACGATTCGCGACCCGAAGCTCGTCGAGGACGGCGAGTTGATGCTCTTCGACCGCGTAATCGCAAACCCCCCATTCTCACTCGACGAGTGGGGCCGCGAGGTCGCTGAGCACGACCCCTTCGGCCGTTTCCGCTTCGGGGTCCCACCGAAGACGAAGGGAGACCTCGCCTTCGTCCAGCACATGGTTGCCACGACGAACGTGACGGGCATGGTCGGCGTCGTCATGCCGCACGGAGTCCTCTTTCGTGGCGCGGCCGAAGGCGACATTCGGAAGGGCATGCTCCAGGAAGACCTCGTTGAGGCCGTCGTTGGGCTCCCCACGAACCTCTTCTACGGGACGGGCATCCCAGCGGCCCTACTCATCCTTAACAAGCGGAAGAAGGCTGACCGCAACCGCAAGGTGCTCTTCGTCGAAGCTTCGGGAGGTTTCAAACAGGGCACCACGCAGAACTACCTTCGCGAAGAGGATGTGAAGAAGATCGCGGCCACAGTGCGCGCCTTCCAGGACGTCGTGAAGTACGCCCGCGTCGTCGGGCTCGATGAGATCGAGAAGAACGACTTTACCCTGAACATCTCAAGGTACGTGGCTACAGCGGACGAAGCGGCAAAGATCGATGTGGCGACTGCCATCGCGAAGCTCCGCGCGCTGGAGAGGAAGCGTGCGGAAGCCGAAGCGAAGATGAACGGCTACCTCAAGGAGCTGGGGTATGGCTCGAACTAGGCTCTACCCGCCGAGCGTCGATCCTGGTTTCCCGGAGCTGACGCCTACGCCCGAGGGTTGGACCCGCGCCACCTTCGGAGACATTCTCGATGTCGTCGAGCGCCCGACGAAGTTGAGGCCGGACGTGACCTACCGCCTGCTCACGGCCAAGAGGAGCCGTGGTGGGATCGCCCTTCGAGGCGAGTTGCTGGGTCGCGAGATCCTCACGAAGACGCAGTTCGAGGCGAAGGCCGGGGACTTCCTGATCTCGCGCCGCCAAATCATCCACGGCGCATGCGGGGTCGTCCCAGAAGAGCTGGATGGCGCGGTTGTCTCGAACGAATACTCGACGCTGCGGACGCGACCGACGCTCTCGATGGACTTCCTGCGTCACTACGCGCACGCGCCGTACTTTCAGCGGACGTGCTTCCACTCCAGTCACGGCGTCGATGTCGAGAAGATGATCTTCAAGATCGACGAGTGGTTGGCACGCGACGTTGATATCCCGCCGCTTCCTGAGCAGCGGAAGATCGCCGCGATCCTCTTCTCCGTGGACGACGCCATCGAGGCGACGCGCGAGGTCATCGACCAGCTTGGCGTCGTGAAGAAGGCGATGATGGCCGAGCTGTTCACACGCGGGGTGCCGGGGCGGCACACTCGGTTCAAGCAGACCGAGATCGGGGAGGTGCCGGAGGAGTGGCGAACATCTCGGATCGGCGATTTGCTCGAAGAAAGCGCGTACGGCACATCGACGAAATGCGAGCCCAATGCCGTCGGCGTTCCCGTCCTTCGTATCCCGAACGTTGTTACAGAGCGGATCACGACAGCCGATCTCAAGTACGCGAGGATGTCCCCCTCCGACCTTGCAAGTTACGCGCTTCGGCAAGGGGATCTGCTCGTCATCCGCACGAACGGGAACCCGGCGTATGTTGGAAGGAGCGCCGTCTTCCCGGCGCTGGCCGGAGACTGGGCGTACGCCTCGTATCTGATCCGGCTCCGGCCCAAGCACGAACTCATAACGCCGGCCTTCCTGCACGAGGCGATGCGCTCGGAGAGCGTTCGTAAGACGATGCAGGGTGCTATCCGCACGTCCGCGGGCAACTACAACCTGAACACGCAGGGCATAGCGAACACCGTCGTCCCCGTTCCTCCTCTCGAAGAGCAGGCACAGATCGTGGGGACCGCGCACCTTCTCGGCGAACGGATCGAGGCCGAGGCGGCCTCCCTCGGCGCCCTGTCTGCCATGAAGGCTGCCCTCATGTCGGTCCTCCTCACGGGCGAGGTCCGCGTGAGGCCCGACGAGGAGGCCGCGTGAGTCCTCCCGGCCGGGCCTGGAACGAGGCGAACCTCTCCGAGCACCCGGCCATCCGCCAGCTCGTTGCGCTCGGCTACACGTTCGTCGCCACCGAGACCCTCGAAGCTGAGCGCGAGTCGCTCAAAGAGGTCGTGCTCACCGAGCGGCTCGCGAGGGCGCTCAAGAAGCTGAACCCTTGGCTCTCGGACGACAACATCCACAAGGCGGTCCGCGCGGTCACAGGCGTCCAGGCGACGAGCCTCATCGAGGCGAGCCAGGAGGTCTACACGACGCTCACGCTCGGCAAGTCCTTCGAGCAGGACCGGGGTGAGGGCAAGAGGAGCTACGACATTCGGTACATCGACTTCGAGAACCCCGCGAACAACGAGCTGCTCGTCACCCGCCAGTATCGGGTCAAGGGCGCGAAGAAACACATCATCCCGGACGTGGTGCTGCTGGTGAACGGCATCCCCCTCGCCATCGTCGAGTGTAAGAGCCCGACCCTCGGCGAGGGATGGAAGGCCGAGGCGATCGATCAGTTCAGCCGATACCAAGAGCTTGAGGACCGCTACCGCGAGCTGGGCGCTCCGCGGCTCTTTGAGACGATGCAAGTGCTCGTCGCCACCTGCGGCCACGCCGCCGTCTACGGCACGGTGACGACCCCACATCGTTTCTACGCGGAGTGGAAGCAGCCCTTCCCGAAGACACTGGCGCAGCTCGAAGGGGCGTTGGGGCGGGCGCCTCTCGCCCAGGACGTCCTCTTCGAGGGCATGCTCAGGCCCGAGGCCCTCCTCGACCTCGTGCGGAACTTCGTCGTCTTCGAGCGCGATGCAGACACCGGCCGCGTCATCCGCAAGCTCTGCCGCTACCAGCAGTTCGCCGCCGTCAACAAGGCGGTCCACCGGGCGCGCGCCGCGAAGAGCCCGACGGACCGTGGCGGCATCGTCTGGCACACGCAGGGCTCGGGCAAGAGCCTCACGATGCTCTGGCTCGCGCTCAAACTGCGGCGCGATCCCCAGCACGACAACCCGACCATCGTGATCGTCACCGACCGCGTGGACCTCGACGAGCAGATCACCAAGACGTTCGTTGCCTGCGGCGTCCCGAACCCCGAGCGCGCCGAGAGCGTGCGCGCGATGCGCGAGCTGCTCTCGGGGGCGACCGGCAAGACCGTAATGACGACCGTCCAGAAGTTCCAGGAACTTGCGGGCACCGGGGACCCCAAGAAGCGCTCGGCCCGGGAGGAGCACCCGGTGCTCTCGATGGCGTCGAACATCTTCGTGCTCGTCGATGAGGCGCACCGCAGCCAATACGGCGGGCTTGCAGCGAACCTGCGCCAGGCCCTCCCGAACGCGTGCCTCTTTGGGTTCACCGGGACCCCCATCGACAAGAAGGACCGGAGCACGCTCCAGACCTTCGGGAGCTACATCGACACGTACACCATCGAGCAGGCTGTCGCCGACGGGGCCACGGTCCCCATCTTCTACGAGGGGCGCCTGCCAGAGCTGAGGATCATCGGCAACACGCTCGATGCCATCTTCGACCGCGTGTTCGCCAACCGCTCCGAGGAGGAGCGCGAGGCCATCAAGAAGAAGTACGCGACCGAGGCTTCCGTCGCCGGGGCGCCCAAGAGGGTCGAGGCGATCTGCCTCGACCTCATCGACCACTTCACGCGGTTCATCCGCCCGAACAAGTTCAAGGCCCAGATCGTGACGTGCAGCCGCGAGGTCGCCGCGCTTTACAAGGAGACGCTCGACCGGCTGAACGCGCCGCAATCGGCCATCATCATCTCGGGCTCGAACAAGGACGACGAGCGTCTCGTGCGGCACCACACGAGCGAGGAGCAGCGGAAGTCCCTCATCAACGAGCACTTCCTCAAGAAGAACGACTCCCTGTCGATCTTGGTGGTGTGCGACATGCTGCTCACGGGGTTCGATGCACCCGTCGAACAGGTCATGTACCTCGACGCGCCGTTGAAAGAGCACACGCTGCTCCAGGCAATCGCGCGCGTGAACCGGACGGCCGACAACAAGACCTACGGGCTCATCGTGGACTACTGGGGGGTTTCCGAGGCGCTCCAGGAGGCCCTGGCCATCTTCGCACCATCCGACGTGAAGGGGGCCATGACACCGAAGGGGGACGAGCTACCGCGCCTCCAAGCGAGGCATGCGGCGGTACTGCGGTTCTTCGTGCGCGTAAAGGACAAGGACGACCTGGACGCCTGCGTCGCCGTCCTGGAGCCCGAGGACGTGCGCGCCCAGTTCGACGAGGGGTTCAAGAAGTTCTCGCAGTCGCTCGACATGATGCTGCCGGACCCAAGGGCGCTCCCCTATGTTGCCGACGCTCGATGGCTCGGGAAGATCCGCGCGACAGCGGCGGCCAAGTACCGGGACGACAAGCTCGACATCTCCGACTGCGGCGCCAAGGTCCGCAAGCTCATCGAGGAGGCCGTCATCGCCGAGGGCATCCAGGTGCTCGTGAAGCAGGTTTCGCTGTTCACGCCCGAGTTCGAGGACAAGCTCAAAGCCCTCAAGAGCGACGAGGCGCGCGCGAGCGAGATGGAGCACGCCATTCGGCACGAGATCCACGTCAAGCTCGAAGAGAACCCCGCGTTCTTCACGTCCCTCCGCGAGCGCCTGGAGCAGCTCATCGAGGACCGGAAGGCAAAGCGCATCGACGCCGCCCAACAGCTCAAGCTCTTCGAGGTGCTCACGAAGGAGATGCGCGGCCACGCGGACGCCGCCGAGAAGCTCGGGCTCACCGAGACCGGCTTTGCCATCTATGGTCTCCTCCGAGGCGGTGAGCCGCTGTCACTCGCCGAGCCCAAGGGGGCGCCCTACGGATCGAAGGTGGACGAGGCGAAGACGGCGCTCGCATCCCTGCTGGAGGAGCAGCTCGAACCCCAGGTGTCGATCGTGGACTGGTCCCAGAAGGACGACGTGCAGCGGGAGATGCGCCGGCTGATCAAGCGGCAGCTCCGAGCTGCCAACTTCGCGGCCGACAAGATCGATGCCACGGCGGAAAGCGTCGTGGACCTCATGAAGAGGAGGCGCCGATCGTGATCGAGCGTTCCGAGATCCAGTGGGGGCTGACGACGATCCCGTACACGATCCGTCGCACCGAGAGAGAGAAGACAGTCGCCCTCACGATCGCTCCACGCGGCAAGCTCGTCGTCACGGCCCCCGAGGGTGTGTCGATCGACACGCTGAACGGCATCGTGCGGCGCAAGGCCACGTGGGTTACGGGCCGCATCCGGCGCGTAAGCGACCTCCCCCCGCCCCCGTCCGAGCGAGAGTTCGTCACCGGGGAGGCCGTTCGGTACCTCGGAGGCCAGTACCGGCTGCGGGTCCACGAGTCGCGGGAAGAGCGATGGACGCGTCTCCGGGCCGGGTGGTACGAGGTGTCGATCCCTCCAGGGCTCGACGGCGAGGCTCGCCGCCTCGAAGTTCGGCGCCGCCTCGTTGGCTCGCTCAAGCAACACGCGGACCTATACCTGCCCGACCGGCTCGCGGAGGTCTGCCGCCTCCTGCGCGTCGAGAAGCCGAGCATCGTGGTGCGCGAGCAGGCGAAGAGGTGGGGAAGTTGCGACCGTCACGGTGTGCTGCGGATCAACTGGCGGATCATCCAGGCGCACATCCCGCTCATCGAGTACGTCCTCGTGCACGAGCTGGCGCATCTCCAGCACCGCGGGCACGACCGTGCCTTCTGGCGGGCCGTCGGCGAGTGGATGCCCGACTACGAGGACCGGCGCTCGCGGCTCCGGGAGTTGGGACCGAGCCTGGTGTGGTAGCGAAGGGCCCGGCATGAGCACCACCTTCACAATGCGTCGGGGTGCCATCGCCTTGATCGACGTGCTCGGGTTCAAGGGCATCTGGCGGCGCCACCCCGAGGAAGCAGTGATCCGGTCGATGCAGGCACTCCTTGACGCGAGCCAGGATGATGCGCGGCTGGCAACGAAGGGCGCGGGCAACGTCATCGACTTCATAGCTCCCGTGTTCCTGTCAGACACGGTGGCCTTCGGACTCGCGGCCAAACCCGTAGAACAGGCCAATGCGGCGCTCGAAGCTTCAGGCGAGGCTGGGCTGTTCGAGTTCGACGAGCACCGCCTAGCCCTACTTTCGCATTCGGGCGGCGAAACAGGTCACGCCGCCTCGTGAATTGCAGCCCGTTTGCGACGTGACGGCATAGTGGAAAAAAGTGAAGGCATCCAACGTCCAAGCTCGAA
>JBEKOY010000126.1:0-16336 GCA_049521295.1 Polyangiaceae bacterium
CGGGTCGGGGTCGCGGGTCGGGGTCGGGGTCGGGGTCGGGGTCGGGGTCGCGGTCGCGGGTTCTGGGGCTATGGGCGGACAAGACCCGGACACGGGCGGCCCGGGTCGGTAGAGTGGGCGCAAGAAGGCAGCCGGATATGAAAAACCTCACCGATCGATTGCAGGGGCTCGCGGCACGACTGCGGGAGCGTGCGCGCGGTCGCCGCGCGAACGTGCCAGCGCAACGATCGGGGCCCGAGCCCGTCACGTACGTGCGGCAGCTGATGACCGGCAATCCGCGGGCCTGCGGACCGGCCGACACGGCTCATGACGCGGCGCGGATTATGTGGGACACCGATTGCGGGTGCGTGCCCGTGGTGGACGCGGACGGACGCGTCGTCGCCATGATCACCGACCGCGACATTTGCATGGCGGCTTACACCCAAGGCAAGCCCCTCGGAGAGATCCCCGTCTCGAGTGCCGCGTCGCGCTCCCTCGTGGCGGCTCGCGAAGGCGATACGCTTCAAACGGCCTTGGACGCAATGCGGCATGCTCGCGTCCGGCGCCTGCCGGTGATCGATGCGGGCGGTCGACCGGTCGGCGTTCTGTCGTGGAGCGATCTCGTGCGTCACGTGCATCTCGGCCCGCGCGGCAGCGGGGGCGAAGCCGAGCGCCTCACGAGCACGTTCGCAGCCATCTGCGAACGCAAGCGCGCAGACCTTTCCTGAGGGCTCCAGCGTCCGACGCAACGACTTCCGGCTGCAGCGTCCGTGGCGAGATCCAACGCCGCGGAGCGGCTAAGGCGCGACAAAGCGGGGTCCGCGGCGGCCGCCCCCGGCTTTCGGTCCCGCGCCCCCCGTGGGGTGCGTCCACCGCACGCGGTTCCAGCGGCGATGGGATGGGTCGATCGTTCCAGCTCCAACGTCTTGATCCAGTTCGGCGCAATCCATCCGCGCCCGGCTCTTGGAAAAGATGGCGGCTCTCCCGGAATGACCCGAGCAATGCGGGCTTGAGCTCTTTTGCCGGGCTATAGGTACTCAATGCGCATGGTGAACACGCGGCGGCTCATATCAATTCTTCCATGGTTAACGCTCGCGGCCCCGATGGCCTGCTCGAGCGGGCAGCAGGGCAACAATACGGCTCCGGCCGGGACCGGTGGCAACTCGACGGCAGCGTCCATTCCAACTTCGACCGGCAGCGGCAGCGGCAGCGGCAGCGGCAGCGGCACGGGCACGGGCAGCGGGTCCGGGTCGACGGTTGTTGCGCCCCCGAACTCGTCGGCGAGCGGTGGCAGCAGCAGCAGCAGTGGCGTGCCCGCCGGCACTCAGGCCGGGGTTCCGTGCGGTGGCTCGCTATGCGCCCTCAATGCGTGTTGCCAAACGGGTACCAGCACCCCCGTGTGCGGTGCTCCGACGGACGACGGAGGTCTTGGCCCAGGCGCCTGTGCGGCGGACCAACAGCAGCTCTGCCTGACCGACGACGACTGCCAACAGAGCGCGACCCTGCAGTTTTGCGTAAATGGATTCTGCGCCGCGACCGCCCCGGAACAGGGCGACGCGAGCGTCGGAACCGTTCCTCCCATCACGGACGGGGGCGTGGGCGGCGGCGGGACGGGGGTGGACTTTGACGGGGCGCCCTTCACGGCCCCGACCGACACGGGTGCGATTCCGACAGGCTATCCGGCGCCGACGGCGGCGAACTTCGCCAAGTGCCAGACGGTCACGATGAGCTCGACAGCATGCACCGGCCAGGACGCGGGCGACACCTGCATCGAATGCCTCTTCGGAGGGAGCACGTACGACAACACGGTCGATCCTCCGGGTACGGCGACCGCCGTCAGCGAGGCCGGCAACTACGCGGTGACGGTGACCATCGGAGGTGCCGCCGCCGGCTCGACCTACGTCAGCACCGAGTCCGAGCGCGGTCTTTTGGCGCCGGTGACCACAACGGCCGGGCAGTCCTTGACCTACTCCTTCGCGGTCAACGTTCGAAGCATGGAGGGGCAGCCCAACCACGCCGGCGGACCGGGTGGTTACCCCGGGCTGGACTTGTTCTTCTCCGGCCCCGCGGCGACGCCTCCGCAGGTTTCCGCCATCGGGTACAGTCTGCTCACGGCGACGCCGCCGATCGTCGTCTACATTGCGAGCGACTCGACCGCATGCGACCAGACCGGGGGCGCGTTCGGCGGCTGGGGGCAAATGCTTCCGGAGTTCTTCGCGCCTCCGGTCGCCGTCGCCAACTACGCAAACAGCGGAGCGAGCTCCGCGGACTTCATCGGAAACCCCGACCTTTGGGGAGGCATCACCTCGCATTGGAAGGCGGGGGACTTTGTTCTCATCCAATTCGGCCACAACGACAAGACGATCACCGACGCGCAGGTCGAAACGAACCTGGAGAAATACGTCGAGCAGGCCAAGGCGGCGATGGTCACGCCGATTCTGGTATCGCCTCCCGCCCGCGTTCAGTTCGGCAACGGCACCACCGACGGTCCGCAAACGAGCCTTCACGAGGCGTCGGCAGCCGGGGCGGCCATGGTGGAAAACGTCGGCTACGTCCCGCTCACCGACCTGTCCACGGCCTGGTACAATACGCTCGGCTCTCAGGCGGCGGCATTGAAGTTCCACGCGAATGATTCGGACGCGACGCATACGAACTTGGTCGGCGCCGCGAAGCTCGCCAGCCTCGTGGCGGGATCCATCAAGGCTCAGAATCTGCCGCTGGCTAAATACTTGAGATAGGGGGGTCGCCACGTCATGTCTGCCTTGGAGGGTCCCCATGCGTTCGAGCGGATCCGGCCCTCCAGGTCAGGTCGCCGCATCCGTGGCCTTTCCCGGGGACGCGCCTGCCTTGCTCGTAGCGGAAGGGGCCTCGATCGGGTGCTGCGCCCAATGAGCGTGCGGTCGAAGGTCGCTGCGAACGCGTGGGCTGTCATCTTCCTCGCGGGCTGCAGCCCAGGCTCCCAATCTTCGGCCGCGGGCACGGTGGGCGGTGGGAGCGATGTGCTTCAACACCACACCCACGCCTCACGCGATGGCGTCACCCCCGACGCGTCCATGAGCAAGGCGGTGGCGAGCGCGCTCAAGCTCGACCCCACGTACGCACCCGCGATCACCGGCAACGTTTACGCCCAACCGCTGTACGTCGCGTCGGGAACCAAGGGCAAGCCGACCCTCATCATCGCCACGGAGAGCAATCACGTCGTCGCACTCGATCCCACGACGTCCGCGGCCCCGTTCTGGGACCAGACGTACGGAACACCCGTCTCCGGCGTCTCGACCGCCCTCGGCTGCGGCAACATCGATCCGCTCGGAATCACCGGAACGCCCGTCGTGGACCCGACTTCGCATGCGATTTACTTCGACGCGATGACTCTCGCCAATGGCGCTCCGGCGCACCTGATTCACGCTGTGTCGATCGACACCGGACTGGATCTGCCCGGATGGCCGGTCGCTGTCGACGGCGTCACCGGCTTCACGTCGAAGACCCAGAACCAGCGGGGGGCGCTTCAGCTGCTCAACGGCGTAGTGTACGTCCCATACGGCGGCCACGACGGGGATTGCAACACGTACTACGGCTGGGTGGTCGCCGTGCCGGTCGCGGCACCGAGCACCCTCAGCGGGTGGTCGGTGGGTTCCATGCAAGCCGGGGCCAGCCGGGGTGGGATTTGGGGGGTAGGCGGCGTCGCGTCCGACGGGACGTCGCTCTTCGTCTCGACCGGCAACACCACGAACGCGGGAACGACCTGGAGCGGCGGTGAAGCGGTCCTTCGACTCACACCCCCGACGCCCTCCTTGACGGCCGACAGCGCCCACGCCTTCTACCCCACGGCGTGGATGAACTACGACGCGAACGACGTCGATCTTGGGGGTGCCAATCCGATCCTCTTCGACATGCCAACGGCTCCGATTCCCCATTTGGCCGTAGCCCTCGGCAAAGACGGCATTCTCTATTTGCTCAATCGAGACGATCTGGGGGGTGAGGGCAATGCCCTCTCGACGACGAGCGTGGCCTCCGATACGGGCCCGGCTTCCGCCGGGGCGCTCAACGGGGCGGGTGCGGCCTACACTACCGCCAAGGGCACGTACATCGCATTTCACGCCAACAGCCACGCCCCCGGCCTCGTGATCGCGGGTTGCCCGAGCGGACAGACGGGTGGCAACGTCGGCGTGGCCCAAGTCAGTGCCACCCAACCTCCGAAGGCAACCGTCGTGTGGTGTACTCGCGAGACCGGTCTCGGCTCCCCGATGGTGACCAACAACGGCAACGGGGACATCATCGTCTGGGACGCGAACCAAAGCCTCTACGGGTACGACGGCGACACCGGCACAAAGGTCTTCGACGGATCGAGCGCGCCTCTTCCCAGTGCGATGCACTATTTCAATACCCCCATCGATGCGGCCGGAAACCTCGTGGTCGCTACCTCCGCTCCCGGCGGCGTCTCGATCTTCCGTCCCTAGTCTCAGGGCAAAGACGGCCGACAACCCAGTGAACGGTACATAGAGAGTGAGATCCGCCAGAGGCCGGTAGAGAGCGATCCGTCTCCCGTCCGGTCCTTGAACTGTCGTCGGGTGTCCGCCCAGGCCTTGAGGCCGCACACGAAGGCGGCCCGCCGCAAGGTCCAGTCTCACGGCGCTCGCCGCCCGCGCACCGAGCGAAGCGAGCGATGTCCGCGTGCGCGCCGAACCAGGCTCAGGGCAACGAGCGCTGCGATGGCCATTTCCGCCGAAAGGCCCCACCCCGCAGAACCCGGAAGGCCTTGAACGGAGCAACCAAGTTGGGGGCTGGCACGGCCGCCGGGCGAGCACTGGCCGTCGTCAATGGCCGTACCGTCCGGGATGATGCAGTCGTTTGCGGGCGAATTGGGATCGGTCCCGTTTCGGAGCTCCTCGATGTCCGGAATGCCGTCTCCGTCGCTGTCCACGCGATCGCTCTCGTCGGCGTCGAGCGCCGGCGTCAATGTCTTGCGGCTGCCCGTCAGTCCTCGTGCGCGCATCGACCAGGCAAAGGGCTCAATGGCGGTTCCGTCGCCCGTCTTGCCGTACTGGTGGCAGATGCTGCAGGGCGGTTGGTAATTCAGGCCCACGTCCGATTGGATATTTCGCGGAAGACTGCGCGATGCGTGCGCACTCGGCGCGCTTGCGAGAAGAGCGACCACCCCGTACGGCACAATTCCGAGCGCTCGCGACCGCATGCCACGACTCCCTTACAAATAGACGTGCAACTGCGTGAGAACCGACGTCACGGGAATCGCCACGACGCCTTCGGCCATGCTGCGGTACATGAAATCGAAGCGCACGTCGGCGTGGGGCAGAAAAAACCAGTGGACTGCGGCCCACGCCCCCGCGCTCGACTTGGGCGCGACGCCACCGGGCGACAGCGACTCACCGGTCGCGATCAGGTGCAGTCCCTGGATCGGCTCTACGTCGGCCTGCAGCATGCTCACGAAACCGAGCGAGCTGGCGGCGTCGGTTGGCGAAGTGGTGTTCGCAACGACGTCTCCTTCGCCCAAGACGACGAGTGCTTTGAAGGGAGAGGCGCGGACGTAAAGACCATGTGCTTGGCGGGTATTGGGGACGCCGAGGTCGATGTCCTTTTCTGCGTGCGTCACGAGACTCGAGATGCCCACGGCAAGGCGCGGGGTCGGCGCCATTTCGAAAAGCCCCGCGTAACCGCGCTCGCGGAAGGCATCGGGTGTGATCTGATAGTTTCCGAGAATCGCCATGAGCGTGCCGCGCCACAGCGAGCCGGTGTAGTCGAACGACACGCCGTGTTGCTGCTCGTCATTGATATCGGTTCGCGTCGTGGCCCGCACCCAGAACGGGTGCTCGATGGATCGAATGCCGAACGGCAGGTTCATGCGTCCTGCGCGGACCATGAAGGCATCGTCATCCCACGCGTAGCCCGCCCAGTGCTCGCGCGAGACGAAGGGGCCGGCAATCGAGGCGAGCGACCCCTGTGTGCTGATCGCTCCGGCGCTGACCGACGCACGGAACCCTCCCGCCCGGATGCCTGCGCGCAGATCCCCCTCCATGAGGATGAGGCTCGTCGAGGCCGGCGCGCCGTCCGCGTGGACCGTCAGCACCGCGGGGCGGAGGCTGCCACCCAGGAGCAGCCAATCCGGCGTGGCGAACAATCCCCAGAGGAAGTCCTTGACCTTGCCCGGCTCCTCCACCTCGCCCGAGCCGTAGTGCGTGCGAAGCAGCGTCTCGCCCTGCGCACGCCCGTACTCCGTGAGCAATCCCGCGCCGTCGGGGTCGACATGGCAAGCAGAGCAGCCCGCGTACTCGTGCCGAACCATCCAGGCGTACCCAGCGGCATTCTTGGTGAGCAAAACCGTGAAGATGAGCGCAAGGGCGCCGACGACGGCGCGCAGAAGGTCTCGGACCATTCGGGATCGACGTGTACGATTTTGGCGGGGTCGCGTGGGCCTTATCGCGGCGTGCCGTCGCGGCATCGGCCCATGGCGCTGCGTACCTCGGCGTCGGGCGAACCGTCGTTCCAGGCGCTCACGATCGCGCGCGCCTTGGGGCAATCACCGCGCTGGCTCGCCGCGCGTGCAATCAGGATCGCAGCCTCCTTACGATGGAACGAATCGGGAAACGCAGCCAGGTGCTGCTCGGCAGCCAATGCCGCGGCATCGGTCCGACCGGCGCGGGCGAGGGCAACGGCCTCGAGGAAGGACGCGTCCTGTGCTTGTAGCGTCCGCGGCTCCGCCAGGACGAGGGCGTGGAACGCGGCAGCGGCCCGGTCGAATTGACCTTGCTGCATCCATTGGATGGCCGCCGTGTAGGCGGCTACGTCGTCGGCTCCCGGCGTGTCCCCCACCGACGTCTCGGTCCGCGGCGCAACGACCGGCGCTCGGGCTGGACCGGCGGCGACCCGGAACGCCGAAGCTGACCCATTCGGCGGCGCCGGGACATTCCAGGCCTCGCCGGCAGTCAGGCGCGTCGTGCCGCGACCGCGGATGCGCAGCTCGACCAGGCCCTCGTCGACGTGCACGCGGGTCGTGGCACCGTGCTCGACGATCACGTCGAACGTCGTGCCCCGAACTTCGATTTCGCCGTCGGGAAGCGCGACGAGGAAGCGTTCCCCCTCGACTTGCCGGCGCACGTGCACCCGAACGGCACCGTCTTCGATCTGGACTCGCTCGATGCCCGACTCGCGCGTTTGCGACCAGCGCGCGTTCGGCGAAGCCACGACCGATCCGGCAAGCTCCGAGGCGGGGGCCGGCGCATCCGGGGATGGCGCCGAGCCGGGTCCGATCTCGGCTTTCGGGGGCGAAGCCCCGGCGGCGGCTCCGGCCACCGTCGCCACGGCATGAGAGGCCAGGCGGGACTCCGTATGGTGCCAGACGGCGAAACATCCGAGAGCGGCAGCCATCACGGCAAAGGCCAAACGCAGTCGGCGGATCGCTCGGGTAGGAGCACCCAGAGCGACGTCTCGCAGCACGCGCGTTTGCAGCCGACGCAGAGCCAGGTCGCTCGGGGCGGGGTCCGGAAGTCGCCGAGCGATCTCTCGCAGCCGCTCGTCTCTGTCGGCCTGGTTTCGACACTCGGCACAACCTCTCAAGTGTCGCTCGAACGACTTCGCGGCGTTGGGCCCCAACCGGCCCTCGCGGTACGGGTCGATTTCCCAGAACCGGTCGCACGCGCGGCGCATCAGCCTACCCCTGCTCCTCGCAACGCCGCTTGAAGCTCGTGGCGCGCGTGAAAGAGGCGGGTTCGCGCGGTTGCGGCGGGGATCTCGAGCGCCCTCGAGGACTCCTCGATGGATAATCCCTCGAGCTCCACGAGGACGAAGACGGCGCGCTTCTTTTCGCTCAGCCCCGCGAGGGCCCGCTCCAGGACTCTCAGCTCTTGGTTGCCGCTGGCCTTCCGCTCCGGATCGGCGGTCGAGCGACCCACGACCTCGTGTGCGAAGGCGCTCAGCATGTGCCGGAAGCGGCCCACGCCCCGACGGTGTCGCAAAGCGAGACGCACGGCGATGCCGCACAGCCAGTTCCGGCAGCTCGCTCGCCCGTCGTACGAGGCGGCAATCTGCGGCAGTTTCAAGAACGTGGCATGAACGACGTCCTCGGCGTCCGAGCCGTCCGGCAGGCAGCGGCACACCGCTCGCCAGACCTCGCGCGCGTAGCGGTCGTACAGCTCACCGAGCGCGCCCAGGTCGCCGCCCGCAATCCCGAGCAACAGATCGGGGTCCTCGACCCGATCGACCCGCGTCATCGGCGTGGGCGCGCTCACAGCAGGGCTCCAGATGCACCCAGGCGCAGACCACCGGACCAGGTGGGAAAAGGCGGCGGCGGCGGCTCGCCCGCGGGGGCCCCCGCGGGCAACGCGAGGCCGGTGGGGCGGGCGAGCAGAGAGGGCACCACCCCCCCGTCGAGGATGACGGTGAGGACCCAGTGTCGGTCGACAGGCACCGCGAGACGTGCCGAGAGGTCGAAACGGAGCACGGCCTCGGTGCCTTCGATGGCCTGACTTTCGGCGCCGGCGACCGTATCGTATTCCATGCGCATGACCGCCAAGTTCGGCTCGATCCCGACGTCGATCTCGGGGCCACCGATCTTGAAGCGGCGCCCCACTCCGGCGCCGATGCTCACGTCGTTGTAGACGTCGCAGTCGATGCCTTGCTGGCCAAGGCAGGATACCAAAGCGGATCGCAGCGTCACCAACATGAGCCAGCTGTCGAAGACAATGTCGGCGCGTGCTTCGACATCGAGCACGCTGAGAGCCAAGGGCGCCGTCAGGCGAACTCCGCCCGACAGGCCGGCCCACAGGCCGATGCCGCTCGGGCGTGGGGGTGCGGTCGTCGCTGCAGTCGCCGGGGGCGGTGTGGCGGGTGGGGGTGCGTTCGGGTCGACGAGGGCGGGAACCATGGAGGACACCGGCGCAACCGGGGGCCCGGGGAGTTCCCGCGGAATCGTCATGATCAAACCGAGAACCACGGCCATCAAGCTTTCGGAATGGCGTGCGGTTCGTTCGGCGCGCCGCCCGTCGGGCGTCACGGCCACGATTCGCATCCCTTCTTCCGCCGGCTCGAGCGACAACGTCATGGGCTGACAGTCGGACGCTGGCAGCTGCGCGATCTGATTTCGGAGATCGGCGACGGCGCTCGACCACGCGGCGGTCAAATCCGCCGGGGTCACGACGCGGGCGCACGGCTCGTCTGCATGCGCGCTCGGTGCCGCGTCGAGACCGATCGCGAAGGTCGCAGCGATCACCCGTGCAAAGTCCGCACGCCTTCGTGCCATCGCGCTCCTTCGAAGGTGTAGGCCCAAAGCCGTCGGACGGAAATTGCAGAGCGAGATCTCCGGCCACCGGTTGAGCTCGATGCCCATCGCCGCGGCCATCGCGATCGGATCAGGCCCGAACCGACCGAATCCCTCGGTACCGGCCTTGGAGAGCGTTCGGATCGTCATGGCCGTTACCCTCCCTTTCTCCGCTCGGCCTGCCGCCGTTCACATGTACACACGCCGGGGAGGCCAACCTTTTTCGCTTCGCGGTCGAGAAGGTTGAGCTTGGTGGTTGCCGTGGGCCACCGATCTGGGCCCCAGGATCATGCCTTCGGCATCGACTGCAGCGCGGACTACGGGCTCAAAGCATTGCACTGTGGACGCGGTCCGAGCCGCTACTTCGACCTCGCCGTGCTCCGCTCGCCGGAGCGCGTGCTCGTGTTCGTGTTCGACGACGATCTGCACCTGCGCGAAGGACGCGGATAGGGCTTTACCGAGGCATCGGAATGGGGCTTGGGGCCATCGTGTCCGGAATGACGCACGAGGAGAGGTCGAACAGCATGAATTCGAGCGCTTTCTCCTGAGGGGACAGGTCGGTGGCGTCGCAGCCGCCCGCCGGCGGCGAGGTGTCCATCGTGGTCGGATTGCCCGCCACGTGAAGATCGCTGAACACGGCGCGGCCGCAATACGCCGGCTCACCGCCCTCGGCGGCGGCCGCCGCATTGACGGGCGTGTCGAACGAGAAATACAGCGTCCATGGGGTCGCGGTGATCCATGGCTGCGAAGGGGTGTTCGTGGCCGCGATCTGCGCATTGTCGCGCGGCTGGTAGATGGCCAGATCGGTTGCGGCCACGCCGTTGGTCCCCAGGGCACCGACCAGTCCGAGCCACTGTTGAAGAGCGACTCCCTTCGCGAAGGGCAGCGTGCTGCCGTTGAGCGTCGTGTCGATGACGCCGGCGATCGGCCCGTTGCCTTGCCCGCCGTTCGCCGTCCAGGTCGCGAGGTTGGTCCCCCAATCCGCCGGAGCCACGTACGCTTGCACGGTGTTGAGCGGACCGCTGAACCAGGAGTAGTGGTAGTGCGACGCAAAGGCGCGGCCACCAGCATTCAAGTAGGCCTCGAGCGCCGGCGGGTTCGCATCGTACGTCTCGCCCCCCTCGCACGAGAGAAGCACGATGTCGTACGGCATGAGCTGGGCCTGGGAAGCCCACAGGGCCGTCGAGCTCGCCGGCGCGCCGGGCATGGCCGGGTTTTCCGGTCCACCGATCCCTCCACCGCGGCCGCCACGCCCCCCGGCCGCCGCCTCGCCGCCCGAAAAGATATGGACGTGGCCGGTGCCGGCGGCGCCCGCCACGTATTCCGTGGCCGGCAGGCCCATCCGCAGCATCAGACACTCGAGCGTATCCGACGCTCCCGTCGACACGGCGATGTCGGGCATGTTGTCGTTGGGTAGGGTCACGCTGCCCGGCAGCGTCAGCGACTTGTCGGGCACCGCGTTGTCGTCGCAGGCGGTGATGTTGAGGGAATACTCACGTCGCCATTTGCCGACTTGGATCACCAGCGGAACGGCGCTTCCGACCGGAACGTTGGTCAGCGTGAACGTCCCGTCGACGGCGGTCGAAGTGCTCACGACGGCGCCGCTCGGGAACAATGCGGAGCACGAGCACGCGTCGCTGCCCGTCGGTACGCCGCTCGGCAAGGCCTGCAGCGGCGTCTGCGGCACGTAGACCGAGATGTTGTACAGAGGGTTCTTGGCAGCCGGATCGTAGACGGTTCCGGAGATGGAGGTCGTGGCCCCGCCGGAGCACGTCACGTTGCACTGCAACCCGGCGGGGCACACGATATCCGCTGCGGAGGAGCCGGAGCCCCCTTGGGCACCCGTTCCACTGGCGCTCGACGGCCCGCCCGCCGTGAGCAGCGGCTGTACGGCCGCCACCGGTGCCTTCGATGCCGAGCTCTTCGAACCGGCGGCAGTGCCGGTCGAGGCCGACGGGCGCTCAAAGCCCGATGAGCTCGACAAAGGCCCGCATCCGGCCGACGCGGAGAGGCCCAAAGCGGCTGCTACGCCGACCGCCGAGAAAAAGTGCGATCTCATTGTCGAGACCTCCGGACTGTGGAGTGCATCCTGGCCGCGATAATCAGGCGCGGTTTTGAGACGAGATGCAACGCTCGCGGAACTTATTCGGGGCTCATTGCGCTCCCGGCGGCAAAATCCTTCCGCGCGCTGGTGGCGGTTGCCTTCGATGGGTTTCGGCCCTTCGCCTCTTGTTCCCCGCCGGGCGCTCCGACGTTCAAGTGAACACGCGCCCGGGTCTTGGGCAAGTACGGATATGGCTCCAGTTCATTCGGCCACAGTCCGGAAGCGACTCACGGTACTCCGCGACGGGACCACGGAAGCGTGCGAGATGGTCTTCTGCGAGCACGTGTTGCGGTCCGTGCCGGTGCTGCGGTGCGAAGCCTGCCCCTTTGCCGCTTCCGAGTCTCAGGACGGCGCTTGCCCCGTCTGTGCCGGTGGAGTCGACTGCGCCGGTTCCGTCCTGCCCATCGCTCGGAATCCGATCGGCTCGAGCTTTCCTCCAGCGGTCGCGGCCGCTCTGCCGGTGGGCCTTGCCCTTGTAGGGCCGGTCGTATGCGTGCAGGACGAGTTGCCTTGGGCCGGCGTGGCGCGCTCGCCCGTGCTCTCGGAAAGCCTTTCTGGCGTTCCCGTGGTGAATGGCGCGGGCGCGCTCGTCGGGCTTTTGCCAGCGGCTTCCATCGCGCTGGCGGGTTGGAATGCGGCGGCCCCGCAAACCTCCTTTGTGGCCGATCACGCGATGTCCGCCGCAACCATCCACGAGGTCGAGAGCTTGGGCGACGCATTCGCCAAGATGGGCCAATGCCGCCTGAGGGAGCTCACCGTGATCAGCGACGGACTGGCGGTCGTCGGCATACTCCGTGACCTGGATGCGCTGCGTTTCGTGGCCCATGTCGCACGCACGGGCGCCCGACCAAGGCCCGAACGCGCGGCCTGATCCGATCGACTCAGCGGCGGCCCGCGCGCAAGAGTCACGATTCACCGCGATCGCGCGACCTAAGGGAGCACGATTCTCCCGGGCGCCCCGTTGGCACCGTCTTGCGTGTGACAGGAGTTGCAGTCGCCGGTCGTCTGCGGCGTCGTCATCGAAATCGATTTTCCATTGTACGTGACCGTCGCGGTAAACGGGGTGACGAGCGCCTTCGACGAGTTGAAATTGCCGACTGTGTTGGGCGTGAGCGTCGTGGTGGTGTTGTTGGCGTCCGTGATGACGACGGTGACGCCGGTCACGTCGGCCCCATCGCACCGGTCCGGCTCGTGCTCGGTCGGATAGACCGTTCCAGCGATCGCAAACTTCGAGCCGTGGCACGAAGCGCAGGGGACTCCTGGCTCCATGGTGGGTCCCGTGCCGGACGAATAGGTTTTCCCGCTCGAGCACACGGCGGCCACGTTCGCGCTCGCATCCGACGCCGCCGACGAGGCGGATGATGACGAGGCGGACGAAGACGAAGACGACGCCGAAAGAGACGAAGACGACGCAGAAGACGAAGACGAGGAAGCACCGGTGCCGGCGCCAAGGCCGGATCCTCCCGAAAGGCCCGCTCCCGCCTGCGAGCCGGCACCGCTCGAAGACGCGCGCGATTCAGTGCCGGCGTCCTCGGCAGAAGGTGTGCCCGTGGTCGCTGGAGCCCCCGCGTCGTCGCTCGATACTTCCGAGGTCCCATGGCTTGCGACCGGGTCGAGCGCCGAACCGGTGTAGCAGCCGTCGAGAGCGGCCCAGAGAGTCGCTCCAAACACAACGGTGTGCATGGAAGAAGCCAGTCGAATGCGCCGCAGTAGGTTCATGAAAATTTCCGCCCGGTTTGTGAGAACCCCCAGCAGGGCCTCGTGCGCTCGACCGCTCGCACCGAGTTCCTTCTCCCGTCGGCGCGCTTCCGTTCATTTCTTTCGCGGGTTTTGCGGAGGTCGGGGTAGTCGGGGTCGGGGTCGGGGTCGCGGGTCGGGGTCGGGGTCGCGGGCTACGCACGTGTCGCTCAACGACATCAACGGGCGCTCCGGATCGATTTCGCTCAGCGGGTCATATGCCAAGCGAGCGCTCGTTTTTCGTACCCGCTATGGATCGCAGACCATTGCGGAGTGTCGGGAAATTCGGATCCACGCCAAGGCGTTGGGTGGATGATTCTTGATGAGCCAAGTGAGGAGACACCGGAGTCGGCCAAAGAACATTGTGAAACATTCTTCAGAAACTTCTTTTTACGCCAGTCTCCAAACGAGCATCTCTCAATGGGTCGTCGCTTTATGGGCTCAACCGGAGATGGCGCAGCTCTCGGATGGCTTCGGGGCCGTGGGATCGCCCCAAACGTCGGACCGGTCTTTCGCGTGCGGCTCTGATTTTGCGCCAGTCGAGTGACTGGCTAGGGTTAATCAGATATGCGCGGCGGCGAATAGCCCGAAGGCGATACAGGCTCGAGCTTGTCGGCAAGTTCGATCACCGCGGAGAACTGGGATCGTAGGGCTTCGAAGCGATCGGAACCAAGCGCCCCACGCATGCGCTTCTGTGCCCCTCCCAAAGCGGAAACGCCGAGTGGATGAGCCGCTCTCCGAGCGGCACTGCGGGGCGGGTCTGTGTGCGCCGCTTCGTGCGTCCTTGTACGAGGATCCATCGGGTGCGGTCACTTCGCCTACGGTCGACCGTCGACACTCCTCGGGTCGTGCCGGGGACGTCGAAATCGACACTGTGGCCGCGCCTTGGCTCGGGGCGGCCGAAGAGTCAGTTCGTCCCGGGACAGCAGGCGCACAAGCCCGTCGGTCCGGTCATCGCACAGGCGCACGACTCGGCTCCGTTGTACGTGCACGTGCAGGTCGAGCCCGAGCAGTCCGCTGCCCAGACGTCTCCGACACCGTCCTGACACGACGCCGTGAACGCGACCACCCCGTTCGGCCCGCCGCCGCCGCTCCCCGAGCACGAAGTCACCCCTGCGCCGGATCTCGGAATGTTGGGACACACGGTGGCGGGCACGTCACCGCAGAGTCCACCCGTCGGTCCGCTGCCGGGGGCTGCGGTTGCCCCGATTGAGCCGCTGTCGATCAGGCAGTCGCCCAACGCTTGCACCTCGGAGTCGCAGTCCGGAAATTCGACCGTGCCCGAGTCGCACGCCGGCGACGCCGACTCGAGGCAGCGAAGAAAGCCGTCGGCGAGCGTTGCGCACGATGGCGTCATCGCGGCCACGGCCGCGCAATTCATCGGACACTCGGCGCCAGCGGAGCAGCCTGTTTGCGCAATTTTGCCGCAAATCGCCGAGCACGAAGCCGCAACCTGGGCGGGAGAACAGTCTCCGCCGCACCGGTTGAGAGGTCCCCCACCACCGTCCGAACCCGCCAGCGTCGCGCCGCCGCACCCCGCCGAAAACCCGAACGTCACCCACGGGGCCAAGTAGGAAAGCACGAAAATTTTCATCGGCGCCCCCGTTCAAGCGAAGCATACCGGTCGCCATGGGGGAGTGAAAACGGCGCCGTGCGAGCGTCTGCGAGCGGGTCGACAGAGTAGTCAATGCGAACGCCATGGCCTCGACGCCGTCGAACGCCACGTGAACTGGATGAGCCGATTGGCATGCCGGAACGCTTCCTGGGTGAGCCGGACGTGCCCCGGACTGTCTTCGAGGACGAGAACCTCGATGGCCTTGCCTCCGGCTCCAATCGCGTTCATGCATTCCCGTTGCTTTCTTCCAACCCAAAGTGGAACGTGGAACCGTGCCCGATTTGGGATTGGACGGAGATGCTGCCCCCGTGTCGTTCGACGATCTTTTTGCAAATGGCCAACCCAATACCGGTTCCGTCGAATTCTTCCCGTTTGTGCAGCCGCTGAAACATGCCAAATATTCGATCGAAATACTGCGATTCGATTCCAAGCCCGTTGTCCTTTACGGCAAATAGCCATCGTGCGCCACCCGCGTTGTCCCTATTTCGAGTGGCCGAGACGTGGATGCACGGCACTCCCGGATTTTGGTACTTGATGGCGTTGCTCACGAGGTTCTGAAAGAGTTGAATCAATTGCCCTCCGTCCGCCAGGACGGTGGGCAGTGGATCGTGCGTCACGAGGGCTCCGCTGTCTTCGATGGCGCCGCGTAGATTGCTCAGCGCCTGCTGGAAGGCTTCCTCGCTCGACGTCTCCACGAGAACCTTTCCCTGCGTCGCAACTCGCGAATAGGCCAAAAGGTCCTGGATCAACTGCTGCATACGATTCGCGCCGTCGACGGCGAACGAGATGAACTCATCGGCATCGGCATCGAGCTTGCCCTTCGAGACAGAAGCTGCGTGTAACTGGCCACCATCCGCAGGGGCTCCTGCAGATCGTGAGAAGCAATGTAGGCGAATTGCCCCAATTCTTCGTTCGAGCGATTGAGCTCGGCCACGGTCTGCAGAAGCTGCGCTTCGGCCACCTTGCGCGCGGTGATGTCGCGGATCAAGGCACTCAGAGTGACTTCGACCGGAAAAGAACGTCCGTCGCTGCGGCGAGCCTCGACCTCGATCCCCGTGCTGCACTGTTCCGCAAACCCGCCGTCCGCGGATCGGCGAATGGAGGCGTGCAAGCGCTGCACCGAGTCCTGAGAAAAGAGAGAAAGGAGTGTTATGGCGGGCTGCCCGATGAGCTCGTCGCGCCGGTAGCCAAACTGTCGCTCGGCCTGCACGTTCACCAGGGCGATCTCCCCCCCCGAGTTCCCAAGCTTCACGAGCACCATCGCGTCGGGCGCGGCCTCCAAGAGGCCGCGGTACCGGCCCTCCATCTGCGCGAGATGCTCTTCCGCCGCCTTGCGAACGCGGATGTCGCGGATCGCCGCCGTGACGAGAATGCCGTCGTCGCTTTCCAGAAGGCTCAGCATGATCTCGATCGGGAAATGGCTTCCGTCCTTGTGTCTCGCGGACAGCTCGATCCCGGTGCCGATCTGCTGGGCCAGGGCCTCGGCGGCGGTTCGGGTGGCATCCGCGACCAGTCGTTCGGCGAAGCCTTCGGGAATGATGGTGGTGACGGGCTGGCCGACGAGCTCGTCGCGGCGGTATCCGAGCTGCTTTTCGGCCTGAAGATTCAAAAGAACGATCCGTCCATCTTGGTT
>JBEKOY010000127.1:0-15665 GCA_049521295.1 Polyangiaceae bacterium
ATCACCCCGGAGAGACCATGTTCTCCGGACGGACGAACGTGTCGAAGTCCTCCGGTCTGACGAGCCCCAAATCGGCCGCGGCCTGTCTCAGCGTGATGTTCTTGGAGTGTGCGAGCTTCGCGACTTTTGCCGCGTTGTCGTAGCCGATCACTTCGTTCAGAGCCGTCACGAGCATCAGCGTGTTCTCCACGTGACGCGCGATCACCTCGCGATTCGGCTCGATCCCGATGAGGCAATGGTCGTTGAAGCTCTGGCAGGCGTCGGCCAAAAGCGCGCAGCTTTCGAGAACGTTGTGCACGATGACAGGCTTGTACACGTTGAGCTCGAAGTTGCCGCTCGCTCCCGCGAACCCGACAGTCGTGTCGTTGCCGAAGACCTGGACGCAGACCATCGTCAGAGCCTCCGCCTGGGTGGGGTTCACTTTGCCGGGCATGATGCTGCTGCCGGGCTCGTTTTCGGGCAGATGCAGCTCGCCGATGCCACAGCGCGGGCCGCTGCCGAGCCATCGAACGTCGTTGGCGATTTTGAAGCACGCCACCGCAAGCGTCCGCATCGCGCCGCTTGCCGCGACGAGCGCCTCGTGGCCCGCGAGAGCCGCGAACTTGTTGGCGGCCGTCCGGAAGGGCACATCCGTGAGCCCTGCGATGTGGCGCGCGACCGTCTCGGACCACTTGGGGTGAGTGTTCAAGCCCGTGCCCACCGCCGTTCCGCCGAGAGCGAGTTCGTACAGACCGTCGAGCGATCGCTCGACGCCCGATGCCGCGAACGCCAGCTGCGCGGCCCAGCCGCCCATCTCCTGGCCGAGCGTCAGCGGCGTCGCATCCATCAAATGGGTGCGACCGACTTTGACGATGTCTTTGAACGCTTCGCTCTTGCGCTCGATCGTGCCCCGCAGCGCCATCACGGCGGGCAGCAACCGCTCGCGGATCTCGAGCGCCGCCGCCACATGCATCACGGTCGGGAACACGTCGTTCGACGACTGCGACCGGTTCACGTCGTCGTTCGGGTGAATGGGACTTTTCGAACCCATGACGCCTCCGGCGATCTCGATGGCGCGGTTGGCGATGACCTCGTTCGCGTTCATGTTCGACTGCGTGCCGCTGCCGGTTTGCCAGACGACGAGGGGGAAGTGGCTGTCGAGCGTGCCGTCGATGACCTCGTCCGCGGCGCGCGCAATGAGGTCGCACTTCGCGCCGTCGAGCTTGCCGATCTCCCGGTTCGCCATCGCCGCGGCCTTCTTGACGATGCCGAACGATCGGATCACGGGCCGGCCGAATCGATGGCCGCCAATCTTGAAGTTTTGAACGCTACGCTGCGTCTGGGCGCCCCAATACTTGTCCGCGGGCACTTCGACGCGGCCCATGCTGTCCGACTCGATCCGAACGTCGCTCATGGCTCGCGCTCATAGAGCGTTTTGCGCTGGAGTTCCAGGCGGATGACCGACTTCCGCCCACCGGGAGCGACATCGACCCGGCACACGCCCGAACCGCGCGGCAGGCGGCTCTCGTTCTCAAGACACGGGAGCCGCCGGGAGCGTGAACGAGAACCGACTTCCCTGGTCGATCCGACTCTCGACGCGGACGGCGCCGCCCTGCAGCTCGACGAGGCCCCGCACGATGGCCAACCCGAGCCCGGGACCGTCACGGGGCGTTCGCCGCGCGTTCGCGGCATGATCGAAGATGGTGGCCAGTCGGTCGGCCGCGATGCCACGGCCGGTGTCGGCGACGGAAAACCGAACGACGGCTCGCTGCGGGTCGCGCGCTTCGAGCGGAGTCCGGCCGATCTCCGCTTCGCCGTCGCCCGATGTGCGCGCGACTTCTTCGCTGGCGTACGAGGCCGACAAAGCGACCCGGCCCCCCGGGGGCGTGAAGCGCACGGCGTTGCCCACGAGCTTGGATACGATCTGCAATAGCCGCCCGCGATCGCAGATCGCCACGAGCGGCGCCACCGGGACATCGAGTTCGAACCGCACGTCGTGCGCACGCGCCAGATCCTCGAGGGGCGCTGCAGCCGCGCGCAATGCGGATCCCACGTCGCAGGGCCGCCGATCCGCCTCGATCATCCCTGAGTCGAGCTTCGCGAGGTCGTGGAAATCGCCGACGACTTGGTTCATGCGGTCGGCCGAACGGGCGATCGCATCGACGACCCGACGGACGGGTCCCTGATCCGGTGCGATCGTCCGCTTGAGAAACCCCGCGCCCATGACAATGGACGCCAGCGGATCCTTCAGGTCGTGGCAGACGACGGAGATGAGGTCGCGATCGCCGTCGGTTCCCTCGAGACGCGCCAGGATCTGATCGATCTCGTGAGCAAGCCTACGAGCCGCGACGCGTTCCGCGGCGGTCGCGCACGCATCCGCGGCCGACCCGATCCGAGATCGCGCGTCCCGGAGAGCTAGGACGAAGGGGCTGGGCATGCGCGAGGGTCCGGCCAAATATCCATCGTGTTCCGGGTCATCACCCGCAGCGAGCCTGCGGACGCGCCGGTCGCCAGGGGCCAACGTGTCCACTTATCCGCATCGAGGGCGGGTGCGTCAAGACTGGCCTGAAACGACGGCCGCGGCCGGCTCGTTTGGACGCGCGACCGGGGGCGCAACGATGCCTTGGGGCGCCCCGGGGGCGCGGCCGTCCACACCAATCGTCCGAGAGCCCGGGCCGAGCGGTAGCGCAATCGCCCCGCCCGCCATACAGTGGCGACCAAGGGCCAAGGCAATGACCCGAGCCATTCTCCTTATCGACGACGATCGCAGCATGTGCACGGTGCTCGAAAGCGAGCTCGGTCAGCGCGGGTTCCAGGTCACGTCGGTCCCCACGCCCGTCGAAGCGCTTTCGAGCTTCGAGCGGGATGACTTCGGCCTGATCATCACGGATGTGAATCTGGTCGGCATGAGTGGAGTCGAGCTCTGCAAGCAGCTCGTTGCGCGGCGCGAAGACATTCCGGTCATCGTCATCACCGGCTGCGCGAACATGGAGACGGCCGTCGCCGCGATCCGGGCGGGTGCGTACGACTTCGTGACCAAGCCGTGCGACATGGACGAGCTCGCCTTGACGATCGATCGGGCGCTTCGGCATCGCGCGCTTCGCGAGGAAGTGAAGCGGCTGCGGCAAGCGGTCGACGGCACCCGGCGCTTTAATGGGATTCTAGGCACGAGCGCGGCGGTCACGAAAATGTGCGAACTCGTCGCGCGCGTGGCGGACACGGAGACGACCGTACTCATCACCGGGGAAAGCGGGACGGGCAAAGAGCTCGTCGCGAAGGCCCTCCACGCGAAAAGCGGGCGCAAAGACGGGCCCTTCGTTGCGATCAATTGCGCGGCAATGCCCGAAAATCTGCTGGAGAGCGAACTCTTTGGACACGTCAAAGGCGCGTTCACCGATGCCCGCAACGCGCGTCCTGGCCTTTTCATCAAGGGCAGCAAGGGCACGTTGTTTCTGGACGAAATCGGTGAAATGCCTCCCGGCATGCAGGCCAAATTGCTGCGCGCCCTGCAAGAGCGCACCGTCCGGCCCGTCGGCGGCGAGCAAGAGCAGCCGTTCGACGCACGCATCATCGCAGCAACCAACCGCGACCTTGAGACCGAAGTCGAAGAAAAGCGCTTCCGCGAGGACCTCTTCTATCGCATCAACGTCGTACGCGTTCACGTCCCGCCTCTGCGATCGCGTGGCAGTGACATCCTTCTCCTCGCCCAGCACTTCCTCGAGCGGTACGCGGCGCAGAGTCGCCGGCCCGTTCTTGGAATGATGAGCGCGACAGCCGACAAGCTCATTTCCTACCCCTGGCCAGGCAATGTCCGCGAGCTGCAGAACTGCATCGAACGCGCCGTGGCACTCGCGCAGTTCGAGCAAATCGGCGTCGACGACCTGCCCGAGAAAATCCGTGACTACAAGACGGCGACCATCGCCATCGAGTCGAACGATCCTGCCGAACTGCTGACCATGGACGAGGTCGAGCGGCGCTACATCGTCAAGGTGCTCGAAGCCGTCGGCGGCAACAAGACGCTCGCCGCACAAGTGCTCGGTTTCGATCGCCGCACGCTGTATCGAAAGCTCGACCGCGTTCGCGAATCCTACGGGGGGCTCGACAAGACCGGCCGCGAGCGCGATCACCGTCCGCCGAGCAGCGGGAAAATGGCTATCGCGCGACCCCAAGGGGACCACGTTTCGAAAGGCTAGGAACGGCGGCGCACCCCGCGTGTGCGCTCACACGGCCCGCACCTAGTCCCCTGGAAAGGTGATTCCTTTGAGAAGAGCGAGCCCAGGGGACTAGCGAAGTCGCGGGAACGACTTCGGGGTTGAGCGGAGCCCAAGGAAAAGGTCTAGTCCCCCGGAGGACGCCGAAGGCGTCGGCGAAGCACAGAAGTTCCGCAAGGTACTTCTGTTCCGGGGGGGACTAGGGATGCATCACGTGGGTGAGCCATGCGGCCGCGCCCGCCGCCATGACCACGACCAGTGCCACGGCGACGCCGACCTTCGTTCCCGCATGCGAGCGGCGGGCGAGCGCCGGCAAGTTCACCGGGGCCGGCGTTGGATCGGGTTGCGTGGCCGCAAGGCGCGCCGCGGGCACGGCCAGGGCCACGCCCGATGGGCTCGGCGTGCCGACCGGGCGAGCGGGCGGGGGTTGCGACCGCAACAGCATGCCCGCGAAGTCCTCCTCGAGGGCGGCCAGATTGCCCGCGGTGACGGCCGGCGGGATCGTTGAGGGAGCGGTTTCGATGGGCTGCCGCTTCTGGCTCACCGAAATCTCTTCGATCCACGAACCCATGTCGAGGTAGCCACCGCCCGCCGTAGCGACCTTCGAGCCGGTCTGGAGCAGTGCCACGTCGCTCGACTTCGGCCGGGAAGCGGCCACCGGGACCGAGGCGCCTGCCGGATCGTCGGTCAGCGATGTGAACTCGAGCAGCGCCTCCTCGATCAGCTTGTCGATGATGCTCGTCTGTTGTGGACGATACCGCTGGCGCTCCTTCATCGCGCCTTGGACCAGCTGTTGAATGTCGAATGTACTGACCGGCACACCGTACCGGAACATGAACTTCGACAGGTCCTGCCCGAGCGCCCGCGCGGTCGTGTAGCGCTGCGCCGGATCGCGCGCGAGCGCGCGAACGATGATGCGTTCGAGGTCCGGGGGCACCTTCTTGTTGATTTGCGAGATGCTGGGAACGCTCGAGGCCTGGACTTTCTTGACGGTCTGAAAGTCGGTATCGCCGAGAAACAGGCGCTGAGCCGCCAGGAGCTCCCAGAGAATGATGCCGACAGCGAAGATGTCCGTGCGCGCGTCGACGTCCTGCCCCATCGCAGCCTCGGGGGACAGGTACGAAAACTTGCCTTTGATGATGCCCGGCTCGCTTTTCTCGAGTTGGCTGTTGGCCTTGGCGAGACCGAAATCGACGATTTTTACCTCGCCGTACTTCGTGACGAGCACGTTGGGCGGCGACATGTCCCTGTGGACGATGAACAGCGGAACGCCGTTCGAGTCCGTGAGCTCGTGCGCGTAGGCGAGGCCCTTGCAAAGCTCGAGGCTGATGAAGACGGCGGCCTCGACGGGGAAGTCTCGTCCCGTCTTCCTCAGGTGCTCGATGATCGCCTTCAGGTTCGCGCCGTCGACGAACTCCATGACGATAAAGAACGCCGCGTCGCCGACGCCGATGTCGAACACCTGGACGCAGTTCGAGTGCGACAGCTGCGCCGAAAGGCGAGCCTCGTCGAGAAACATCGAGATGAATTTCTTCTTCGAAGACAAGTGAGGCAGCACGCGCTTGATCGCGACTTGCTTGCGAAAGCCCTGAAGCCCCTCGCTTTCAGCCCGAAAGACTTCCGCCATGCCGCCCGATTCGAGCCGTTCGATGACGCGATAGCGCTGCTGGCTGTCGGACATACTCTCGGAGGGCCTCCGCCTCGACGGTTAAAGTGCCACCCGCACGTGCGAGGGGTCAAGCTAGCCCGCAATGGCCTATCCCCGCAGCGAGGACACGGGGCCGTCGTGCAGCTCATTCTGCCGGCCATTTCGGCACCCCGAGATGGCGGGATGGACACCCGTGGGTGGCCCGCCGGCGCCGTTGCCGGTACCCTGGTGCCGCGATGTTCGTTGACACCCATAGTCGGCGGAACGATTGTCGGCAGCTCGCCGAAGCGCGAAAACACTAACACTCGGACGAAACGGACGGGAAAGCCGTCGCGGGAGGCATGGTGGACACAGAGTTCGAAGCGGCGAAGGAGCTCGTCGAGGCGACGATCCGCAAACTGGGACTGGATCCGACGACGACTCGCGGGCGGTCTCCGAGCGACAGCCAAGCGGTTTGGACGCTCAAGCGGGGCAGTGCTTCCGTTTTGCTGACGGTGACTTTTCAGGAGAGCGAAGACGTCACCTACCTGCGAGTGGTGTCGCCCGTCGTCACGTTGCCTACCCATGCGGGAAACCAGGCGGCGCTCATCCGCAGAGTGCTCGAGCTCAACGCGGGCGGCCTGGCGAACGCCGCGTTCGGCCTCGTCGGAGATCGCGTCGTGGCCGTGAGCGAACGGACTGCCGCGGGCCTCGGGGCCGAGGAAGTCGAGCAAACGGTCCGGCATCTCGCCGCGGTGGCGGACACATTCGACGATCGGTTCGAGAAAGAGTTCGGCGCCACTAAGGCCTAGGAAAATGACGACCCGCTTCGTGCAGCGCGCAGCCGGTAGGGCGGCGTTCGGCGCGATGCTGGTTGGCATGGACGCTCGAGCGCTTGACGGGGACGTCACCGCCGACAGTGTGGCGCAGTTCTACGACGTCACCTCACCGACTGGCCAAGTTCTGCTCGAACGGCGGCGGCTCACCGCGACCCTCGGCCTGGGTGCGTACGACCTCTTGGGCACGGCCGAGGGCGACCCGCACGCGGCCGATCTCAGCATCCGGATGCGCGTACGCTACGACGCCGATTACGGTGCGCCGAGCGCAACGTCCGACCCGACGATCTTTGGCAGCATCGTGCCGGGGTTTGCTCCGCAAGCGGTCGACCTGATGTATTTCTACCTCGAAGGGCGCCGGTTCGGGGGAGGCTGGCTCGGCTTCAAGCTGGGTCGACAGTACGTGACCGACGTGCTCGGCTGGTGGTCCTTCGACGGCGGCGAAGTCAGTGTGACGACGCCGTACTACCTCAAAGCGGAAGCCTATGGCGGGCTCGAGCAGCGCGGCGGGATGCCGCTCAGCACTTCGCGGTTTGAGGCCGACGGGGTCTGGCGCGGAGACCGCACCGGCTTCGAGCCGCTTCTTTACCCGGAGTTCCAGCCTGCCGAAGTGGCCCCGGCGCTGGGAGTCGCGCTGGAGTCGGTCGGACTGACCTGGATTCACGGGCGACTGACGTACCGGCGGGTGTACGACACCGGACCGTCGACCGTGTCCGAGTTCCCGGACGGCAGCAACCCGGGGGTCTACGACCGAACGCGCATTTCGTCCGAACGGTTGGGCTATGCGGTCGATGCGAATCTTGCCGCGATCGGGGCCGTCAAGGCCGGGATCGTCTACGACTTCTACCGGGCCGAGATCACGTCGGCCTACGCGTCGCTCGACGGGTACCTCGGAAAACGTCTCACAGTCAGCACCGACTACGATTACTACCTCCCTACGTTCGACGGGGATAGCATCTGGAACTTCTTCGCTGGCGAGCCGAGGAGTGATCTGGGCCTCCGTGCGAACGTCGACATCGATCGACGCCTCTCGGTCGCCGGCAATGCGCATGCTCGGGTCTCCACGGTGCAAACGGCACCGTTCGACCCCGGTGGGGGCTTCGTCTCATCGCCCTCGCCCAACAGCGCCGGCGGCTACTACCCCACCAACGGTCATCCGTTCGACGAGGGAGGCAACGTGTCGGCACGCTGGCATAGCGGCGAGACGCGCATCGCCGCCCACGCGAGCGGCGACTTCGGCTCGGAAGGAGATCGCGTGGGCGGCGACGTGTCGGCCGAACAAGTGATCGAGACTCGTTACATGGTCGGCGGCCGCGCGGGGCTTTGGCAGTGGAAGGACGACCTGCGTCCGGATCGGGCTGCCACGGGATTCCAGTACGTCGCGAACGTGGGATACCGCTTCGACCCACGGTGCCGAGGCTCGTTCGAGTGGGAGCACGACTTCAACGGCCTGGTCGGGCAGCGCTTTCGGTTCATGTTCCTGCTCTCGCTCGACATGGGCAAACTGCCGCAGCGCACCCGAGAGACCGCGCAGCAATGACGAGCCAGGTCTTCGGGCCGCTGCGGCCTTTTGTCGCGCTCGGCCTTGTTCGGGCGCTCATGCCTCTATTCGCCCTGCTCGTGATCGTGCCGATGGCCCTCGCGCAGAGCGAAGCGCCCACCGTCCACGGCGTCGCCCCGTTGCCCGACGACCGCCCCGTGCCCCACGGCTTGCTTCCTCCGGGGGCGCCCAACCCGGACACGGGGCCGAGCTCGGTCATCTACCCGACCCAACACGTCGCGATCCGCTTCGATCACGCGAAGCACCTCGGACGCGAGATTGGCGCCACATGCAAGACGTGCCATCCCGGCGCGACCACCAGCCGACGCGCCTCCGATCGGCTCACGCCGGGCGGCGAAGTCTGCGACCGTTGTCACTCCACGGATCACTCCAATCTAGCGCTCGTCAAGTCCGGCGACGCTGCCATGGGCCAGTGCGCCACGTGCCATCAAGGGTACCGCCCGGAGGACGGGAACCGCGTCGCGCCTCTCGAACTTCCGAGAGCGAATCTCGTTTTCGATCACAAATCCCACGCCGATCGAAACATCGGATGCGCGCAGTGCCACGGCGCCGTCGCTGAGATCGAACTGGCGACGCGCGACCAGCTTCCGCGAATGAGCGGCTGCCTGCGCTGCCACCAGGCTCCGGACCCGGCATCCTTGGGCGGCGCGAAAAGCGCTTGCGAAACATGCCACTTGGCGGGACCGAGCGGAACTGCCCGGATCCAAACAATGTTCCCAAGCGGAACGCTGCGCCCGCCTCGCTGGCTGCACAACGCCGAGCACACCCCGGACTTCATCGAACGGCACAAGTCGGTCGCTGCGGACGACTCGGGGTTCTGCGCAAACTGCCACAAAGAGGACTTTTGCACCGACTGCCACGACGGGCGCACCCGGCCGCGCGACATTCACCCGAACGATTATCTGAACATGCACGCGATCGAGGCCCGCATGAACACCGAGCGGTGCACGAGCTGCCACCAGCAGCAAAGCTTCTGCCTCGACTGCCATTTGCGCGTTGGAGTCGCGGAATCGAGTCCCCCGAACGCCAAGGACAGCGGGCGCTTCCATCCTCCGAAAAGCATCTGGAGCGATCCGCCGCGCAAACCCGGAAGTCACGGCTTCGAAGCCGAACGCAACCTGAACGCCTGCGTGAGCTGTCACACCGAGCGCGACTGCGTCGCGTGCCACGGAGCCCTCGGCGTTGGCGGCGGATTCGATCCACACACGTCGGGGTTCGTAGGCCGCTGCGCTACCCAGTTCAACCGAAACCCGCGTCCGTGCTTCGTTTGTCACGAGCCCGGAGACGCGGTCCTCTCACAATGCCGATGAGCCATTGGTCGATTGCGGGCTGCGAAGAGACGGTGACGGACCCCGTTTTCGGTGACGACGGACTGCGGAAAGACTGCGACAAGACGAAAACGGCCTTGCACCCGCCGTACCGCGAGGGATATGAGTCTATCCCTTGCATCCCCCCCCCCATGCCCGCGGCCGAGGAGGACGATGGTGAAAGAACTCGTTCGCTACCTCTTAGAGAATATGTACCTGGATTTTCAGGGCGAGATCTCTCTCGAGACCGTCCGTCAGTTCTTGCGCAACGACGAGAGTCGCGAGGCGCGGCAGCTGCTGCAGAAGCTCATCGAAGACAAGGGGGTGGACGAGCTCTTGCTCACTCTCGCCGACGTCCTGAAGGACCATCTCAGAACCGGCGTCAGCGACGAAGTCGTGCGCGAGCAGCTGCAGCTCTACTCGGAGAGCTGATCGGTCTAGCCCTATTTCCGACCGCTTGCGATCAAGGCAAGGCGAGCAACGAATCGGTCCCGGTGGGGCCTGCCGTACACCTCGTGGACTCGAACGTGCGCGGCGGATTTCTCGCCCCGAGCGACTCGATCGAACTGTCGTTCGATCGATTGCTCCTGCCTCTCAGCATCACCCGTCAGACGTTTGCTTTGGCAGAGCTCGTGGGCAACAGCGCGGCAGCGCTGGTGCCGACCATCACGTACGACCCGGTGGCGCGGGTCGTGACGATCACGCCGCTGCCCGACGAAGCCTTCGTTCCGGGGCAGGCCTACCAGCTGACAATCGTGTCGGCCAGCGGACCGACGGACACCTTCGGTTTGCGCACTATCGACGGAGCGACGCTTTCGCCGTCCTCACCTTCGTCGCTCACATTTCTCATCGAGACCGACGGGGGAACCGCCGAGGGGCCGCCGACGCCGGCTCCCGACTTCTGCGGCCTGGTCCTGCCCATCTTCGCGAGCAAGTGCGGCGGCACCGGGTGCCACGGCGCACCGCCGACGCTGCCCGCCATGGGTTTGGAATTGACCGATCCACAAGGGGTTATGGCTACGGCGATCGGACGCGTAGCGGAAGAGTCCAACACGGGCCCTTTGGCTGGCGTCGCGGAGGCGCCGACGCTCGCTTTCACGCAAGACGTGCCGATCATCGATCCCGGCCCCGAACCCGAACTCATGTTCGTGGATTCCGGGGCCGACGACGCGGCGCCCGAACTCGGCGGCGCAGTCGCCGAGCCGACTTCGGGCGATCCGGCGCACAGCTGGCTCATGTACAAGCTGCTGATGGCGGCGCCACCGCCACCGTGCCCGACGAGTGCGTCATCGCCGTGTGACGCCGGCGCCTCCGTGGATGCCGACGCGGCACCGCCGAATCAGGCCCGCGTGTACTCGGTCGCGTGCGATGCCGACGGCGATCTTTGCCCGATCGCCTTGTCCAATGCGGAGCGCATGCGTCTCACCGACCTCATTGCGGGGCGGGAGATGCCCTACCCTTCCGACCCGGCATCCACCGCGCCGAACCCCCAGGCGCTCACGGTGCCCGAGCTCGAAATCGTCAGCTCGTGGATCGCGGCAGGCGCCCCCGTACCGATCGCGTGCCCTTAATCTGCAAGCGACGGCCTTAGCCCTCGACTCGGTTGCGGCCGCGTTGTTTGGCCTGGTAGAGCCAATCGTCCGCGGCCTTGTAGAGAGTCGTCGCGTCGATCATGGCAGTCTGAAAGGACGCCACGCCCAAACTGATCGTGCAGGCAATCAGCTGTTGCTCGTGCTTGAAACGCGACGCCTCGACGATGCGCCTCACCTTGTCGGCCGTGATGCGCGCGCCATCGAGCCCAATCTCCGGCAGCAAAATGGCGAACTCCTCGCCGCCGGCGCGCGCGAATACGTCTTCGCGGCGCAGGCGGGGCTTCACCGCCGCCGCGATCTGACGAAGCACGCTGTCGCCGGCCAGATGGCCGAACGTGTCGTTGACCCGCTTGAAAAAATCGATATCGAAGAGAATCAGCGAGAGCGCGCGCTGATAGCGCCCCGATCGGTTGAACTCGCGTTCGAAGACTTCGTTGAAATAGCGCCGGTTGAATGCCTGCGTGAGGCCATCCACGGTCATGAGACGGTAAATCTCTTCGTGGTACTGAGCTTCGACGTTCTCCCCGGTCATGAACTTGAGAATCGACCGTCCGATGTGAATTTGGTCTCCCTCGGTGAGGCGCTGCTCACTTACCAAGCCGTCGTTCACGTACGTGCCGTTCGTCGAATTCAGATCGTGCAGCCAGTAGTCCGCCCCATCGAACGTGATGCGCGCGTGATGGCGGCTGACGCTCTCTTGATCGATCGCCAAATCGTTTCGCGCCGAGCGCCCGATGCCGAACGGCGCCGTCCCGAGCTGCACGCGCTTGCCGAGCTCCGGACCGTAAATGACAACGACGCAGGCAGCGCCGGAAGCCGCACTCTTCGAACCGGCGACCTCCTTCAGTCGGGTGACGCGAGTTCGCTCGGAGTCGGACGCCACCGCACGATCCTACAGGAGCTCGCTCCGGAGCGCGAAACTATAGACTATTCCGCCCGTCAGAGCGTCACTTCCCGGAGCGTGATCTTCGCCCGATCGGCGATTCCGACGCCGAGATCGGCGGCTGCCTGGATGTACGCCGGCGGCCGGCCTTCGTCCGTGAGCGACTTCAGCCCGAATTTGGCCCGAGCGTCCTCAACTTCAGCCCATCCGATCGAGTCCAAACTAACGGGATCCGTAGAGGCGTAGACCGACTCGTGAGCCGTTACGTATTCGGGGTGCTTGTAGAGCGGACCGCCATGCGCCATCAGCTTGAAGCCGTCGATCACACACAGACGCAGACGCGTTCGCAGCACGTCCTGCGCCGCCAAGATCGCGATCTGGGGGCTGGCGTGATGATCGTGGAAATCCTGCGGGTTGACGCTGCAGCCGTGCGTCATGTTCTTGAGCGCCCCGGTGTACCCGCATATCGAGTGATCTTTGACGAGCGCGAAGTTGATGAGTGCGGTCGCCTCCGTCAGGGCGCGCACGAACTTCGTGTGCCGCTGCGTTCCCGGAATGTCGCGCCAGTCCATCGTCGCGTCGTTGTTCGCGTGCCACGCGACATTGACGCCGGCTGGAACGTTCCTGGCCGTGATACGCGTCCCGGCCATGAAGCCCGGGTATTGCTCGAGTACGGTGATGTTGTTCGCGGGGACACCGGACGCGACCATGGCCTCGACGAAGGGCAGCACGAGCTCCTTGTTCGTCGCCATATTCTGAAGCGCGATTCCGTTGACCTTGACGCACACCTTGTCTTGCGGGTGCACGAACGCCTTCACTGCGTCCGAAAGTTCAGCCCGCCCTGTCAGCTCCGCGAGTGCCCGCTGCAGCATCTCTCTCGCGTCGTCGACCTTCGGGAAGATGTGGTTCGCTTCGAGGCAGCCGGATTTTCTGACTCGCACCACTTGCCCAGGAGCGGACAAGGGAACGAAGCCCGCAGGCGGCTGAGCCGGAAGCCCCGCGGGTGTTCGCGCCGTCGCAGTCGAAGACCCGAGCAGAACCGCCGCTGCGCTCACGGCCGCGGCGCCGCCCAAGAACGCTCGACGCGTTGGGTCTGTGTCGCCATCGATTCGGGCGTATGTCTGGAGCTCTTTGCTCAGTTCGTGCGGGTTCATCGCAAGCCTCCGCGCCATCGGACAGATAGCACGTATCATGAGCGCGCGAACACGGCCAAGCCGGATGGGCGTTGACGCGAGCGATCGACCCGGCCACGTTACGACCAATGCCGAACCTGCTTGCGATGTCGTTCGAGGGGGAACTCGCCCCATCGTTCGACCTACGTTGTCTTCAGCCGGGACAGTCGTTGCCTGACGGTTGGGGCCTCGGTTACTACCCCGCGGGTGAACCCTCGGCGTCCGTGCTCAAGGAGCCGGCGCCGCCACGCGGCAGCATCCGGGGCGAACTCGTGAAGGCCTGGGAGCACCTCGAGTCGTCACTCTTCGTCCTTCACGTGCGAACGGCCATGTGGGGCCCCAACACGGACGCGAACACGCAGCCGTTCGTCCGCTGTTGGGCGGGCCGCGAGTGGATGATCGGTCACGCCGGCAGCTTGACGTCGAGCCTCGACGAGAAGTTCGAGCCGGCTTTCGAGCCGGTCGGCGCAACCGACACGGAAATCGTGTTTTGCGGCCTGCTCGCCCGCATCGCGGCGCGCGGCTGGCGCTCGCTCGCCGAAGCCGATCCGCGCATCTTGCATCGATGGCTGCTCGATCTGAACACGCGCGGCGGCCTCGACCTGGTCCTGTGCGACGGCAGTGATCTCATCGCGTACGCGGATCGCTACAGCCCGCGACGGCTGCTTCTCGCGGAGCTTCGCCCGCCGTACGTGGGCGTCGCGTTCGGAGACGCCGACGTGCGCATCGACCTCACCCGGCGGGGGAGCAAGCCTCGAAAAGGGTGTGTGATCTCGTCGTCTCCCTTGAACAACGAAGGCTCCGGCGCACCCTTGTCCTGGCGGCGCCTCGCTCCCGGCGAGCTCGTCTCGTTGCGACAGGGGGCGGTGGTCGGCGACCTGCTTGCCGACGAGACCCCCGGCACGGCCCCCGCGCCCGCCGTCAGTCTGCCGCCAACCCGGCCGGAGCGTCGCGAGGGGGCCCGCAAGCCCCGAACGCGGCTGTCGACCACGCATCAGACACGGTACCGTTATGCGCTTCCGGTCGAACGGAGCACCCACCTGCTTCGGCTCTTTCCGATGCAGGATCGCCTGCAGCGATTGATGGAGTGCGATGTGTCCGTATCCGTCGAGGGCCGTGCCCACGACTTCGACGACGTCTTCGGAAATCGAGCGCGCCGTGTGGTGATCGAAACCCCGTACCGGGAACTCACGATCATCGCGCGCTCGTCGGTGGAGACCCTGGACAGCGATCCGCTCGCCTTCGACCTTCGGCACGTGCGATCGGCGATTCCCCTCGTCTGGATGCCGTGGCAAAGACACATGCTGCAGCCCTTCTTGCAGCCGCCCGAGCTTCCGGAGAGCGAGCTCATGGAGCTATTGGACTACGCGATGCGCTTCGTTCATCGTAACCAAGGCGACCTTCTCGATACCTTGCTCGATCTGAACGACGCCATCCACCGCGAGTACACGTATGTCCAGGGCGCAACCACCCTCGGGACGACGGCGTTCGACGTTTACACGAGGCGCCGTGGGGTCTGCCAAGACTTCACGAACCTGTTCATTTGTCTTGCGCGCCTCATGGGGGTCCCGGCCCGTTACGTCTGCGGGTACATTCTCACCAAGCCGAAGGACGCCAATCAGCGGCAAGCCGAGGCGTCCCATGCGTGGGTGCAGGTCTACCTGCCGGAGGTCGGCTGGCGCGGTCTCGATCCCACGAACGGCACCGTGACGAGCACCCATCACGTGCGGCTGGCCGTCGGGCGCAATTATCTCGACGCGACGCCCACTTCCGGCACGATCTACGTGGGCGGAGGGGGCGAAACGCTCGACGTCGAGGTTCGAGTCGAGCGGATGGAATGAGCCTCTGAAACGGATCGATCGCGCGCCCCGCCACTTACTGGATTTGCGCCGCTTCGGCTCGCGCCAGTTCGACGAGCGGGTCCGATCGGGAAGCGAAGAACGTTTCGTAGATCGCGTACCCCACCTCGTTCAGCTTCGATTGCAAACCATCCAGGTGCTCGTGCAAGCCTTGCTCGAGGATCTCGGAAACAATCGCAAACTCGTAGTCGGCGCTGAGCCGACCCAGCAACCGCTCGGGCTTCGTTCCGCTGGCATCGGCCGGCGTTCCGGTGATCGCTTGCAGCGAGTGCTGCGCCTTGGTGAGGCAGTGTCGAATCGACCTCGGAAAAAGCTTGTCGAGCACGAGGAACTCGACGACGTCGACGTGCTCGAAACGGCCGTATCGTTTTCGGTACATTTCGAGCGCGCTCACCGAACGGAGAAGCGCCGAAAGATGAATTTCGTCGAGACTCGCTCCGATGTCGGCCGGACGCGCGAGGAGCAGCTGCTGCTTCGCATCCACGATTCGGCTTGTCTGATCGGCGCGCTCGAGCAGCCGACCCAGACGGCCGAAGTGCCACCCCTCGCCGTGCGTCATCGTCAAGTACGTCACGCCGACGAACAGGTGCGACGCCTCTTTGACCGCCGCGAGAAAGTCATGGGGGTCGTCGACGACG
>JBEKOY010000128.1:0-15210 GCA_049521295.1 Polyangiaceae bacterium
GTTCACCGGCGCCGTCAGCGCCCGAAAAGGGCTCTTCGAGGAAGCGGATGGAGGCACGTTCTTCTTCGACGAGATTGCAGAAACGCCGATCACGTTCCAGGCGAAGCTGTTGCGGGCGATCCAGGAAAACGAGGTGCGCCGGGTCGGCGAGAACAAGCCCATCCAGGTGAACGTCCGGGTCATCGCCGCCACCAACCAGGACCTTTTGACCGCCGTGGCCGAGAAGCGCTTCCGGCAGGATCTCTACTATCGGCTCAACGTCGCCCGCTTTCAATTGCCGCCGCTTCGCGAACGTCGCGAAGACATTCCCGATCTCGTGAATTTTTTCCTCGAGAAGTACGCGCGCAAGATGGGCGTCAGACCCCGACTCCACGACAACGTCGTGGACGCGCTGACGCCCTATGAATTTCCCGGCAACGTCCGCGAACTCGAGCACATGATTGAACAAGCCGTAGCCCTGGTGCAAAACGGCGTCATCACGGCGGATGATCTTCTGCCGCCCGCGCCGAGCACCCCGCTCGCCCCATCGAACATGGGGGGCCGAGCGCTGGCCGTCGTCGTCGATTCTGCGGAGCGTGCCGCCATCGAGGGGGCTCTTCGCGAAAGCGACGGAAGCCGGGAGCGAGCGGCGGATCTCTTGAACATCTCGCCAACCACTTTATGGCGAAAGATGACCCGGCTGGGCATCACCTTCTAGCGTTCACTCACGCGACGGACCCCGAGCCGTTTGCCGATGTGCTCCAACCGCGCCCCTCGACCTTCTTTCGTTCACCCATGAAGTGTCGGGTGCAAAGATGAAACGTGGTGGTTACATTGAGCCGCGTGCCGCGACGACAACTCCGTGAAATTCACGGATGAGCCATGTGGCACGCATGTTGCTTACGGCGGTACCAGGCACGGAGCGGGTGCCAAACGGTAGACCCCGGCTCCGCGCCGAAGAATCCGAACATGGGTGAACTCTTGACTCGCCTACTCGTGGTCGAAGACGATGCCCGTCATGCCCGCGTCGTGGCCATCGGCCTGCGCATCGAAGGGTTTGACGTCGAGGTGACCGCCAACGCCGAAGCGGCCATGCGCCTGTTGTCGACGGAACATTTCGATGTGGCGGTGATCGACCTGATGCTTCCGGGCACCAACGGGATTCAATTGGCTCGGATGGTTCGCGAGCTTCATCCGGTGACGCGCGTCGTGCTCACGAGCGCGTACCATCTGAGCGAAAGGCAGCTCATTCGTGCCGATTGCGGCGCGGTCGGGTTCGTGCCCAAGCCATTCGATCTGAGCGAGCTCGCGCGCTTCCTGAAGAGCAAGTTACCGAATGGGGATCCCAACCGCCCTTTCGCAGCGCCGGGCGCGGCAGCCTAACGTAGAGTTCGCCGCACGACCGGTTCACTTGACGGGTCGCGCCTATGCCGCCTTGCTAACGCGCGAACCCCATGCGCGTCGACGCGTTCCAGTACGAACTGCCGCTCGAGTTGATCGCGCAGCACCCAGCGGAGGATCGCGAGCAGGCCCGACTCATGGTGGTACCCCCAGGGGCGGCGCCGCAGCACCGTCTCATTGCCGATTGGCCGGATCTCGTGCCGCCGACGGCGCTCGTGGTCCTCAACGACACCCGAGTGATCCCGGCGCGCCTCATCGGACGGAAGAAGGACACCGGCGGCCGCGTCGAGATCTTGCTCGCGCGGTTCATCGAGGAGCGCGAAATTCCGGTGGGTCCGGGCGAAGCGCGAGTCGCGCAGGTCTGGGAAACGCGCGGAAAGTCGACCAAGCCGCTCAAGCCGGGCACCGACGTCGAAGTCTTGCGGCGCGACGATGCGACGCGGCCGGCGCTCATCGCCCGATTGCTCGGACAGGCCGACGACGGGTTGCTCGAGGTCGCCCTTTGGGCCCCCGACGGCGAACCATTTGACGCTGCGCTCCGGAGTTGCGGGCGCGTGCCGCTGCCCCCTTACGTTCGCAGAGAGGACGGGCCGCACGACGGGAGCCGGTATCAGACGGTCTACGCGCGCTACGACGGTGCCGTCGCGGCGCCTACAGCCGGCCTTCACGTGACGAACGCTGCCCTGGAGCGGCTCACCGCGCGAGGCTGTGAGGTCGCGTGCATCACCTTGCACGTCGGTCTGGGGACGTTCCAGCCGGTGCGGGTCGACGACCTCGACCAGCACGCGATGCACGCGGAGCGGTACGTCGTGCCCCGGTCGACCGCAGAAGCCGTCGCCCGGGCCCGGGCCCGCGGCGCTCCGGTCTTCGCCGTGGGCACGACCACGGCGCGCGCGCTCGAGAGCGCCGCGGATTTGAGTCGGCTAGGCGGGGTGCGCGTCGCGATGGAAGAGACGCGCTTGCTCATTCAACCAGGCTACGGGTGGCGGGTCGTCGATGGCCTGCTCACCAATTTTCACCTGCCCCGTTCGACGCTGCTCGCCCTCGTCTGCGCGTTCGCCGGGACCGGTCCCGTGCTCGACGCCTACCGTCTTGCCGTCCGTGAGCGCTACCGGTTTTTCTCGTACGGCGACGCGATGCTCCTGCGGAGGAGCCGGTGACCCCGACCACTGCGGGGTTCGCATTTCGGGTGCTCGCTCTCGACGGTCCGGCCCGACGCGCGGTGTTGCGAACCGCTCATGGCGTCGTCGACACACCCGCGTTCATGCCGGTCGGCACGCAGGGAAGCGTCAAGACGCTCTCGCCCGACGAGGTCGCTTCAACAGGCGCGCGCATCGTGCTTGGCAACACCTACCACCTCATGCTCCGCCCCGGTGCAGGCACGATTGCGACGCTCGGTGGACTTCACTCGTTCACTCGTTGGCCGCACACCATGCTGACCGATTCCGGGGGGTTTCAGGCGTACTCCCTCTCGACCTCGGCTCCGGCAGCACGCGGAGCGGCTCCGCTGGTCAGCGCCACCGAGGACGGGTTCGCGTTCAAGTCGCATGTCGACGGTTCGGCTCATGCGCTCACCCCCGAGAGCGCGGTTGGCGTGCAAGCACAGCTCGGCGCGGACATCCAAATGCCGCTCGACGTTTGCCCACCCGGCAACGCATCCCGCGCGATCGTCGAGCAAGCGGTCGCCCGAACGACGCGTTGGGCCAAGCGCGCCCTTGCCGTGACACGCCCTCGGGGACAAGCGCTCTTCGGGATCGTCCAGGGCGCCTGCTTCGCGGATTTGCGCCGAGCGCACGCCGACGAGCTCGCGGCCTTGCCCTTCGACGGACTTGCGCTCGGCGGGTTCTCCGTCGGCGAATCGATCGACCAGATGCACGAGGCGGTCCGCGCCGTCGCGCCCCGGCTCGACGCAGAGCGGCCTCGATATCTCATGGGGGTCGGCTCGCCTCGCGACCTCGTGCTTGCGATCGGCGCGGGCATCGATCTGTTCGATTGCGTCTTGCCGACTCGCAATGCCCGGAACGGCCAGGCGCTCACGCGCAACGGGCGGATCGTCGTGAAAAATGCGCGATGGCGGAACGATCCGCGCCCGATTGACGAGCGCTGCGCTTGCGCCTGCTGCGCAGGAGGGTTTTCCCGCGGCTACCTCCGGCATCTGTACCTCGCGCGCGAGATTCTCGTTTTGCGGCTTCTGTCGCTCCACAACCTTCATTGGTACGGCGAACTAACACGCGAGGCGCGATCGGCCATCGAGAGCGGGCAGTATGTCGCGTGGTCCCACCGTGTTCTGACCGACCTGGCGGGCGACGGATCCGGGTGACGGCAAACGTCCGCCCGCGTACCCTGGCTGAAGAGCTCGGGATTCATGTCCAGCGACGAGAAGCGGCCGATCGGGAAGATACTTCTGCAGCGCAAACTCGTTTCGCAGAGTGAGCTCGACGCGTCCCTGCGAACCCAACGCCAGTCGGACAAGCCTGCGCCGCTCGCGTCTCAGCTCGTTGAAGAAGGCAAGATCGAGGAAGTCGAGGCACTCCGCGCGCTGTCCGAGCAACATGGCGTGCCCGGCATCGATCTCTCGCAGGTCGCCCTCGTCCTCGATCAGTTGCACGTCGTGCCGCGAGAGCTCGCCGAGACGCACCGCATTTTGCCGGTGCTCGTCCGAGGCGACCGAATCTTTCTCGCGATGGCAGACCCCCACGCCAAGCGCGTCATCGATGAGCTCGAGTTCGTGACCGGCAAGAAGGTCTACGCCTACATCGCCATGCACGCCACACTGATGAAGACCATCGGCCTAGCCTACGATGCCAGGGAACGTGGGGAGCGCCACTACCTCGGGCCGCGCGTTCCGGACGAGACCCTCCGGCAGCTGGGGCTTCTTCCCGCGAGCCCGCAACGGGATGCGCCGGCCATGCCGCCGCCTCTGCCGAGCCCCGGTACCGCCGCAGCCAAACCCGCCTCGCCGCCGCGGCCGGGCCCGCCCGCGCCTGCGCCTTCGGCCAAGCAGGCGGCGAAGCCGCCTCCGCTTCGCCCACCGCCTCCGTTGCCGGTGCCGGCAGCGGAACCGCCCAAGCCTCCCTTGGTCGTCGACGAGGCGGTCGCATCCGCCGCGGAAAGGTCCGAGCTGTCCACGGCGGAATTCGGCATTGTCGACGGCGAAGTTTCGAGCGTGAGCAATCTACCCGAGGACATGCGGGCAGGCTCTTCGCGAGCCGCTACGGCGACGGCGTCGGGAGCGGGAGCGGGCAAGCTCATTCTCGTGGTCGACGACGAAGAGGAGATTCGCAAACTTCTCAAGCGACTGCTCACCCAAAAAGGGCACCGCGTCATCGAGGCCGATCGAGGGCTACTCGCGCTGCGGCTCGTCAAGGATCACGTGCCGGACCTCATCCTCCTCGACGCGATGCTGCCGGAGCTGCACGGCTTCGACATCGCCCGACGCATCAAGGGGAGCGCCAAGTACGGCAGCATCCCGATCATCATGATGAGCGCCGTGTACAGAGGCTGGCGTATCGCAGAGGACTTGAAGCAAAATTACGGAATCGAAGAGTATCTGGAGAAGCCGTTCCGCATTTCGGACGTACTCGAGCTAGTTCAACGCTTGCTCACGCGCGTGCAAGGCGCCGTGGATGGGCGGGACCCGGAATACCTCTCCGCCGAGGCGGAAAAGGCGCTGCGCGACGGAGTGGCCGCTTACCAGGCCGGCCAGATCGACCAGGCCATCGAACATTTGAAGCACGGAGTATCCATTGATCCGCTCGCCTACCGACTCCGCTTTCATTTGGCTCTTCTCTACGGAAAGAAGGGCCAGGTGTACGAAGGGATTCAGGAACTCGAGCGCGCCGTGGATCTCAATCCACGGCATTTCGCGGCACTGAAGAACCTTGCCGTCCTGTACGAGAAGGCGGGATTCAAGAACAAGGCCGTGGAAATGTGGGAGCGATGCGTAGCGGCAGCACCCGATGAGGGCACGAAGAAATCCATTCGCGAGCGCTTGCACCAGCTGATCTGAGCACTCGCGAATGCCTGCCGTTCCCTGCTAACGTAACGCGGTCGAGGATCGTCGGCTTGAAGTTCCTCTGCGATCAATGCAAGGCCAAGTACCAAATCGCCGACGAGAAGGTCGTCGGCAAGACGGTACGAATGAAGTGCCGCAAGTGTGGCCACCTGATCGAGGTGCGTGCCGCCGTGACAGAGTCCAGCGTCGCGAGTGTTCCTCCGGCCGGCCCGCCGTCAGCCAGCGGACGACCTGCCTCGCGACCGCCAAAGCCGGCCCCCCCTCGATCGACGTCACTGACGGCAAGTTTCACCTCGGCACGGTCTCCCGCGCCGAAGCCTGACCGGCTTCCTGGCGCACTGGCGGGCGCGTTCAAGACGACGGTGCAACGCGAGGAAGAGGTGTCAGCGCCGTTCGACATGTCGGAGGTCTCGCCGAACGACGACTGGTACGTCGCCGTCAACGGCGTTCCCGTAGGCCCCGTGCGCGTTGCCGAGATCCGGCGCAAGGCATCGCTCGGCGCCGTGAACGAGGACTCGCTTGTCTGGCAAGAAGGATTGGACGAGTGGCGCCCGCTGCGCTCGTTTCCGGAGCTTGCTGCCATCGTTCGGCAGGCCGTGTCGGGAGCGCGCCCCTCGCTGCCGCCTCCCCCGCCCGAGACACGCGGGAGTCATCCGCCTCCCGGGCGTCCTGTCTCCGCGCGGCCGCCGGCACCGAGCGCCACGGCAAGGGCGGTCATGCTGCCGCGTGCCGCGCCGATCGGACCCCCGCCTCGAAGCAACGTGGTTCCGATCACATCGCGCTTGGCGACCGCCGAAAGGCTCGCCACGCCAGTTCCCGGCCCCGCCAGCCCTGGACCGGGAGCCACGTCCCCTCTCGCAGCCGAAAGACACGCGGTCGCCGCAATCGCCACAGATCCTTTCGCCTTTCCGGCAGCTCCGCCGAACGCACCGGTCGCGCTCTCCGGGGATCGTTCGGCATCAGTTCCTGCCACCGCGGAGCGCAGCCGACGGGCGGTGCCGTGGATGCCCATCGCGATGGTCGCCGCCGCATGTGCCTTCGGTATCACGGCAGCCATCTCGATTTTCCTGCGGCCCGCAACGCCTTCTCCGCAACCGATCGCCGCCGCTCAGACCCCCATTGCGCCGGCCGCGCCACCGACTGCACCCGCCGCCCCCACGGAATCATCCGATCCGGCGCCCATCGCTGCGCCTCCGACCCGAGCGCAGGTTGCATCCACCGGCGCGCACGCCTCATCGAGCTCCACGGCGTCGGCCGGGCGTTCTCTCGATCTGCACGGACTGACGCAGAGCGCGACCGTGGCACTCGGCGACGATCCGGGGATCGGCGCCGGAGCGGCCGCAGCGGGCCAGTGCCTCTCCCAAGGTCAGATTCTTCAGGTCATCGGTCAGCATCAGGTGGCCGTCCGCCGGCTGTGTTGGGACCGCAATCCGACCGCCAGGCCCTCGGTCGGTATTGCCGTTTCGATGACCGTCGCCCCGGACGGCACGACGCAAAGCGTGTCCGCGTCCGGCGATGACACAGCGGTGGCCAAGTGCATCGAGAACGACATCCGAAGCAACTGGCGCTTCGGGAGCGTTGGCTGCTCGCAGCGGATCAGCATCCCGTTCAAGTTCGTCCGCCAGTGATTTCTGGGCCAGTGAGCGGAAGACGGCGGGACGTCAGGGGATTCGGGTTCCGCGCGAACGAGTTCCTCGCTACAAGAAGACCCGAAATGGACAAGACTCGTGTTCGGGTGCTCATGAGTCTCTGGGTGCCTGCCCTCGTCGCTCTCGCAGGGGCATGTCGATCAAGCAACACCGTTGCGGCCAACGCCCCGGCGATGGCGGCGGGTCCCGCCGCGGCTTATCCGGCGCCGCCGCCCGGCTACCCGGCAGCGTACCCAACGACGCCCTCGGCCGGGGCGCTCCCGTCCGCCGCATCGGGGTACGCGCCTCAGCCTGGTTCGGCGCCGCCGACAACGACCGCCCCGCTACCGGGCTACCCTGCTGCGCAGCCCCAGCCGACGGCGACGCCCGCAGCAAGTGCATCTCCAGTCGCCTCTTCGGGGCCTCTCGCCCCGGCGGACCCGAACACGTTGCAGGCGATCTTGGCGGGCATCCAAGGCGCGCTGCAAGGAACGCTCGTACTGCCTGGATCGCTGCCGACCGACCTAACCGAGGCAGGGCTGAAGGCGCAAGCGCTTCGCTTGGCGCCGGGTATGCAGCCTGAAGGTGAGCAGCTCAAGCAGAACCTGACCGAAGGCCAGCACGCGGTGATGATGGTCACGCTGCAAGCGGGCAAGTGTTACTCGATTCTTGGATACTCTCCGCAGGGCGGGGTGAAGGACCTTGACCTGAACCTGCTCGCCCCGCCGTTTTTCTTGACCCTCGCGGGTCAGGACATGACGCACAATAGCGCGCCATCGATCGGCGCGGCGCCAAACCCCATGTGCCCGGTCATCGCGTTCCCGCTGCAGTACAAGCTCGATGTCTTTGCCCGACTCGGATCCGGCCAAGTCGCTGTGCAGCTCTACTCCAAGGCGAAGTAAGATCCCCGGCTTCCGGCGGCGCTCGGGGCAAGGCGACTCACGCGGGCCGAAACGCCGCCTGCGGGGGCTCGGGGCAGCCTCGCGCTGCCGGCAACGTTGCCGGCACCGAGGCCGACAGGGCGGAGTGACGGCTCTGCGCGAAATCACGCGGCTCGATCCAGCCTATCCCTCGCGCTTGCGTCAGGATTCCGGAGCGCCGCCCTGCATCCTTTTTCGGGGCGGATGCCTGGAGGCCGAGCACTCGGTCGCCGTGGTGGGCGCCCGCAACGCGACCCGCGGCGCGATTCGCTTCGCCGAAAGGCTTTGCGCTGCCCTGGTTCGGGCCGGCGTAGTCGTGGTGTCCGGAGGGGCGTTGGGCGTCGACGCCGCCGCGCATCGAGCTGCGATCCATGCCGGTGGAAGGACATGGGTGATCGCGGGGACAGGACCGGATAGGTGCTATCCATCGGATCACGCTGAACTTTTCGATGTGATTGGCGCCGGCCCCGGCGCGATGGTCTGGCTGTTCGGGCCCGGTCCCCCTCCACGCAGCTCGTTTCTCACCCGCAATCGCGTCCTCGTCGCCCTCGCCGACGCGGTGGTCGTCGTTCAGGCGGGCCTTCCTTCCGGCGCGCTTCATGCGGCATCCTGGGCGAAACGGTTGCAAAAGCCGTTGTGGGTCGTGCCGGCCGCCCCCTGGTCGAAGGGGTTCGCCGGATCGATGCGCCTCCTCGGCGAGGGGGCTAAGCCCCTCACTTCGTCGACCGAACTGCTCGCGTCGTTGAATCTGCACGCCGTTGATGGGCTCGCGCATCGGGCCGAAGAAACGGGAGACAGCCGCGATCGGCCCCCACCCGCGTACACGTTTTCATCTAGTGAACGCAATGTGTTAGACGTTATGTCGAATGTTTCGCTTCACCTCGACGCCATCACGGCTCAGAGTCGCGAGTCGGCCCAAGCGGTCGCGGCTGCGCTCTTGACGCTGGTCTTGGAGAACGTAGTAGTAGAGACCCCGCCCGGCTTCTTCCGCCGACGAGATTCCCGGGAACGGGTCCGGTTCGGTGGCCTAAGTGAAAGAGAAGCTCCTGATGGCAAAGATACTCGTGGTCGTGGAGTCGCCCGCGAAGGCCAAGACCATCAAGAAGTATCTGGGGCCCAACTTCGAGGTCGTCGCCTCCAAGGGTCACGTTAAGGATCTTCCGAAGAAGCTGGGCGTCGACATCGAGAAGGGCTTCCAGGAGACTTACGAAGTCGTCCCCGGCAAGGAGAAGGTCCTCCAGGAGCTCAAGGTAGCCGCCCGTGGCGTCGACGAAGTCTTGCTTGCGACCGACCCCGACCGCGAGGGTGAGGCGATTGCCTGGCACATCGCCGAGGAGCTCAAGTCGAGCAAGAGGTCGACCAAACGAGTCGAATTCCACGAGATCACGAAAAAGGGCGTCGAGTACGGCGTCGCTCATCCGAGAGAGCTCGACAAGAACCTGTATGATGCGCAGCGTGCGCGTCGCGTCCTCGACCGAATCGTGGGCTACGACGTGTCCGCGCTCGTGTGGAGCAAGCTCGCGTTCGGGCTGAGCGCGGGGCGTGTGCAAAGCGTCGCGTTGCGGCTCATCGTCGATCGAGAACGCGAAATCGAGGGATTCGTACCGGTCGAGTACTGGAACTGTGGCGCGGCGCTGGCCGGCGTCAACGGCGGCTCGAACGTGCAGCCTTTCGTCGCACGCCTCGCATCCCGTGGCGGAGACAAGATCGTCGTCAGCCACAGCGATGAAGCCGCGCGAGTACGGGCCGATCTCGAGGTGGCGACCTATGCCGTCTCGAAGGTGACGCGGAGCGAACGCAAGCGCCACCCGCCGGCGCCGTACACCACGAGCAAGCTGCAGCAGGATGCAGTCAATCGGCTCGGTTTCGGGGCGAAGCGAACGATGCAAGTGGCGCAAGGGCTTTACGAGGGTGTCGACCTCGGCAAGGACGGCGGTCCCGTCGGCCTCATCACGTACATGCGCACCGACTCGACGCGGCTCTCGCCGGACGCGGTGAACGAGGCCCGAAGCTTCGTGGCGGCGCGATACGGCGCAGCATGGGTTCCGGCGCAGCCGAACGTGTTCAAGTCCAAGAAGAACGCCCAGGACGCGCACGAGGCCATCCGTCCGACGTCGCTCGAACTGCCGCCCGACGCCGTCCGCAGGCACCTCAAAGACGAGCAGTTCAAGTTGTACAAGCTCATCTGGGACCGTTTTGTGGCATCTCAAATGACGCCGGCCGTCTACGACCAAACGAGCGCCGAGATCGATGCTGCGGCCCCCGAAGGCATCTCGGGCGGGATCGCCTACGGTCTGCGCGCGAGCGGCCGGGTGCTCAAGTTCAGCGGTTGGCTCGAAGCGTATGGCAAAGGCGAATCGACCACCAAGGCGGGATCGCTCGCGGGTGAAGGTGAGGGCGAGGAAGAAAAGGCGCAACGCACCAACGGCGAGGCCCGTGACGCAAAGGATCTTCTGACCGACGATGCCGAGGCGACCTTGCCCGAGTTGGCCGAAGGTCAACTGCTTCGCTTGGTCACGCCGCCGGGGGTGATCGCGGAGCAGAAGTTTACGCAACCCCCGCCGCGATACTCCGAGGCGTCGCTCGTCCGTGAACTCGAGGAGCGCGGTATCGGCCGGCCGAGCACTTACGCCGAGATCATCAGCAAGGTGCAGGCGCGCGACTACGTGGAAAAAATCGACGGCGGGCGGTTTCAACCGACGACGCTCGGGAAGTTCGTCGTCGACGGCCTCGTGAAGAGCGAGCTCGATTTCATGGACCCGGCGTTCACGTCGAACATGGAAGAAGAGCTCGACGAGGTCGCTGCGGGCCACGAAGAGCGAGTCGACTTGTTGAAGCGCTTCTACAAGCGCTTTCGCGCCCAGCTCGATCTGAGCAAAAAAGGCAAGCGCTGGAACCCGGAACCGGAGCCCACCGATCAGCGGTGCGACCTGGATGGCGGAGTCATGCTGAAGCGCTGGTCGCGCAACGGTTGGTTTCTGGGGTGCGAGAATTACCCCGAATGCAAGAGCACCCGCGATCTCGGCGCCGACGGGCTGCCCGCACAACCCCGCGCGACCGGCATCGACTGCGACAAATGCGGCAAACCGATGGTCATCAAGAGCGGCCGTTTCGGCGAGTTTTTGTCGTGCACCGGCTATCCGGAGTGCAAGAACGCGAAGCCCGTTCCACTTGGGATCAAGTGCCCCAAATGCGGCGGCGACCTCATCGAAATTCGCCCGAAAAAGCGCGGGGGAAAGACCTTTTACGGCTGCTCGAACTACGGCGACGAATCCATCAAGTGCGACTTCAAGCTCTGGCAAAAGCCCGTGACCGAGCCGTGCCCGGATTGCGGAGCCACGTTTCTGCTGTTGGGCGGCACGCGGGCACGGCCCGCCATCGTATGCGCGAACAAGGAGTGCGGATACAAGCGCCCGGTCGGCGAGCCGCCGCCCAACGCATCGGCACCGATCGGCGGCATCACCGACCACGAGCAGACCCCGAGTGCGACCGCTTGAAGGGGCCGACGCGCAGGTTGCCATTTTTCGAATGACGCCGAATCGTTGAGCGCATGCTGACTCGGCTGGGGTTGCAAGACGCGTTCGACATTGCCGACCGCGCCGTCGATGAGACGAGCGATGAAGCCTTCGATCGCACCGCGTTCGCTCTGCGCGCGCTGGACCTGGTGAATCCCGGGCGATTGACTATCGCCGTCTGCGAGGGAGCCGCGCGCATGCGAGTCGAGTCCGGCCCGATTTGGGGACAGTGCAACCGGCGATGGGCCTTGCTCGCGGTCCCGCCGAAAGCTTCGAAGCGAGCCATTGCCCTCGCCGTCGCCGAACTGACGCCGTGTCCTCGCGCGTACGCGCTCGATGTGCTGATGGACGAAGCTTCACGGACCGTCCTCGGATGAGCGAGACGTCCGGCGCTTACATCACGCGCGAAGGTGCCAAACGCCTCCAGGACGAGCTCGCGCGGCTGCTCGCTCACGATCGCGCCAAGATTGTGACGGAAGTCGCGGATGCGGCGGCCCAGGGGGATCGAAGCGAAAACGCCGAGTACATTTACGGCAAGAAGAAGCTCCGTGAGATCGACCGTCGCATCCACTGGCTCACCAAACGGCTGGAGACCATCACCGTCGTCGAGCCACGGGAGGTGGTTGCTGGAGTCGTGTTCTTCGGGGCCTACGTCGAGGTCGAGGACGAAAGCGGTGCGGGGACGACCTATCGGATCGTGGGCGAGGACGAGATCGACCTGGATCACGGATGCGTGTCGTACCGGTCCCCGCTCGGCCGAGCCGTGCTCCGACGCCGGATCGGCGATACCGTCCTGCTCGTCCGTCCAAGTGGGCAAGTCGAACTCAGGATCGTTGCCGTGCGTTACTGAGTCACGTCCTTGCTAGCTCTTCTCGGCGAGAATGATGGTGCGAGGGGACTCATCGCCGAAGAACACCCCCGGGGTCTCTACGCGACCGCTCACTTCGCGAACTTTGAAGCCTTGTTCGTGTAGAATTTTTCCGAGCTCGTGCAAGCTATAGACTCGAATCGAGTATTCGATCTCGCGCGAACGGCCGTCATCGAGCATCACGGTTCGCTTCACCTTCAGGCGGCTCGTGATGAAGTCGACGTTCATTTCGTCCATGCACACGCAGCCGTCACCTTCGAACCATGCAAGCGATGGAGCGTGTCGGATCAGAAAATCGCGGTTGACCACGTCGAGAAGAAACCGGCCTCCGGCTTTGAGGGCTCGACCGATCCGCTCGACCACGTTGCAATTCTTGTCTTCCTCGAAGTACCCGAAACTCGTGCTCCAGCAGTAGACGCCGTCGAACTGCTCCTCAAAGGCCATCTCGCGCATGTCGCCCTGCACGAAGTTGAGTTTGGCGCCTCGCTCTTGCGCATCTTCGCCCGCTCGGGCGAGCATCGCGAGCGAAAGGTCAAATCCGACCACCTCGTAGCCTCGACGAGCGAGTTCGGTCGCGTGACGGCCTGTGCCGCAAGCAAGATCCAGCAATGTGCCGTTGCGTTCCACTCCGAGACTCTCCTCGACGAATGTCACCTCGCGACCGATCTGGGCGTCCGTGACTTTTTCGGCGGCCCGCAGATAGTCGTCGTTGAAGAGCTCCTCCCACCATAGCCGGGGTTTACGCCGCGCCCCCGAAGCATCGGTCGGCTGCGAGGGCATGCTTCCCACGCGCGGCGGCACGATGACGAGCGAAGGACGAAGGCCGCGCGACAGCGGAACCTTCGAGACGGGAACAAAGGCCGGCGGCGACACGGCGCGAACCCGCATCGGTGCAACCGGTGATGCGGGCCCCGCGGGCAGCGTATCGAGCGCAACCACGTCTTCGGCGGCGACTTCGGGAACCTCACCGGGATCCGAGCGACGACCTGCGTCGTCGGCGGCGTAGGCCTCGTCGGCCGCGGAGTCCGCTTGGGACCGAGCCGCGGGGCTCTCCAGCGTCGGGATGGGGGTGGGGGTCGGTGTCGGAATCGGTATCGCGGTTGCGGGCGGTGGCGGGGTCGAGGGGGGCGACAAGACGACGCGCGGCGTCAGGGGAAGGGCGAAATCATCTTCGAACTGGACCTCGACCTCATCGTCCGACTCCAGGTCGAGCGGTGCCATCATTCGGGGCGTCGTCGGTTCCGCATCCGGCACCATGTCGGCCGGAAACCGCAGGTCGCTCTCCGCTTCCGATTCCGATCGATTCTGCGGGTCCCCCGGATCGGGCGGGGGTGGTTCCGAAATCGTGATGATTCGCGTTGGCGTAACCTGCGGACGCGACGGATCGACGGCCGGAAATGCTGGCTCCGACGAAGCCTGCGGGCGGGCGCCCCCCTCCGGGGCAAGGTTTGGTCGCGAGATTTCGTCGTCCGGGATGCGCAGGGCGTGCCGCCTTCGGCCCGATCCCGATTCGGACGACTCGCGCGACGGCGGGCTGGACGCGCTAACCACCGATGCTCCGGAGCCGGCCTCCACATCGGCGGACCTGTCCGGAGCCGCCGGGCTCAAGCTCTGAACGGTCGTCGCCCCCTCAACCGGCTGGGCCATCGGCACCGCTTGGCGGTCCTCGCCCATCGTCAGGCCCCCTGCCCGTTCGGTGATGCACGAAGACCTGCGGCTTGCAGGCCGGAGCCGGAAGCTCGAAGAAGCGCTTGTCCGTAGCGAATCGGCCCTTCCTCCACGAGCCATGCTCCGGCCGTCCCCTCCTCGACGAGAACGATGGCCGTGGACCCGAGGTGAAAGGCTCCAATCTCTTCGCCGCGAGCGATCCGGATCGGCGGGTCTAGAACGTGATCTCCGAAGGGCACGTCTCGAGCGTCCACGCCGATTGCAGTGATGCGGCCGACGATCATGGCGACGACCATGACGACCCCGACACGGCCGAGGCCGGCGTCGGCGTCGATCTCGATGAGCACCCGGCGGTTGCGGCAGAGTAAGTTGGCGACGTGGCGCATGCCGACCGCGTTCACCGGGAAATAATCCCCCGGAATGGAACGGATCCGGCGGATCTCGCCCCCAACGGGCGCGTGCACACGGTGATAATCGCCGGGCGACAAGTACACGACGAAGCCGGCCCCCGCCGAGAAGCGCTTCGCTTGCTCAGCGTCGCCGACGAGTTCCTCGACCGAATAGGCTCGGCCCTTGACGACGAACTCGGATCGCGAGTCGATTCGGACCATGGACTCGATTCGCCCATCGGCGGGGCTGACCACCGTCCGCGGGTCTGGAGCGACCGGCCGCACGCCTTCGCGCAACTTTCGGGTGAAGAACGCATCAAAGCTCGGCCACGTGCCGGACCCCGCCGCCTCGTCGAGTGCCACATCGTAGGCGCGTGAGTACAGACCAACAACTGCGCGCCCGATGGCCGGCGACCACAGATGGTCCGCAAGATGGCCGAGCGCTTGACCGATGCGGGCGCGTGGAAGGACGCGCAGGATCTGGGCGGTGACATAGGTGGCGGCGCTCATCGGTGAGGGCGCCGGTCGCCCGCGAGGAGCGATGAGCGGCCCAGAGCCACGGGTTGGGTCTCGGTTGTGTTTTGGGCAGCGGGCGATGCTGGGCGCCCCTCGTTAATCATCGTACGCGCGGCCATCGGGGCCGGTCAATCTCCTGGAATTTCGCCCGCTAGTCGCCTTCCGATTCGAACGGCGGTCCAGAAAAGGCGCGAGCCGCATCGCACAAGGGACCCGATGCATCCGGGGAGGCGACCGATGTCGACGGATCGGCCGCTTCGCACACTGCCTCGGGATCGAGCGGATCAGTGGACACCGCTTGGCCAAAGGCC
>JBEKOY010000129.1:0-14511 GCA_049521295.1 Polyangiaceae bacterium
GCTCCACGCCGACCGCGCCCAGATCGAAGAGCAGAGCGCCGGCCTCATCGGCCTCGGATTCGGCGAGCTCGACCACGACGTACGGGTAGCGGGGCAGGTCGGCCGGCTGGATCATCGGGGGGGGCTCAGGGGGTTAGCCAGGAAAGTATCGCTCGCGAGCTTTTACGCTCGTGAGCTTGGTACGAGCCTTTCTCCCGCGCGGCATAGGCTCGCCCGCGTCGAGGACGATCGCGGTCAAACGGCCTCCGTAGACGCAGCCCGTGTCGATTCCCGTGGCCCAGTCGTGGAGCTGAGGGTCGGTGAGTGCGTTGTGCCCGAAGACGACATGAGGGGGCCCGACGTAGAGTTCACCCCAAAGGGGCGACGCGTTCTTGTCGTCCGTCCAGCGCCCGTTCGCCTCGGCGGAGCGGATGCGTAAAAGCGCATCTCTCGGCGTGCTCGAGATCTTGCGACCGGGCACGACGCCCGCGTGGACGATGCGCGCACCGTGCTCGGGGACGTCGAGCCAGAGCGGCATGGCTTCGAGAATGCGCCATTCCGCTTCCGACAGCGTCGCTGCGAGCCTCTGGTGCTCGCCCTTCAAATCCACGATGCCGTTGCGTGCGGAGAGGATCTTGTCTTCGTGGTTGCCGCGCACGACGGTTGCCCCGAACCGTTCGATCGCGGCCAGTACACCGTGGGAGTCCGGGCCGCGCGCGATGACGTCGCCCACGAAGATCAGCCGGTCGGATCCTTGGGCGAACCGCACCGCCGTCAACAGACTCTCGAGCTCGGCGCGGCAACCATGAACATCGCCGACGACGATCGTCCGAACGGTGGAACCCGATTCAAACGAGGCCATCGAGCTTCGCGCGCTTCGGGATGACGACTGTCCCCCGCTCCGTGACGAAAAAGCGCTGTCTGTCGGCCTCGCGGTCGAAACCGATGACGGTCCCGGGCGGGATTTCGACGTCCTTGTCGATGATGGCGCGACGAATCTTAGCGTGGCGGCCCACCCGGACGCGCTCGAACAGCACACTCTCCTCGACCTCGCTGAACGAGTTGACGCGGCAACCGACCCCCAGCACGCTCCGATGAATGCGTCCGCCCGAGATGATGCACCCGTGGCTTACCATCGAGTCGGTTGCGATGCCGACGCGGGCCTGCGCCTCGTCGCGGAAGACGAATTTCGCCGGCGGGTCGTGCGTCGCGCCGGTTCGCAGCGGCCACCTGAAGTTGTAGAGGTTGAACTGCGGGTGGATCTCGATGAGGTCCATCTGCGCCTCCCAGTAAGCGTCGATGGTTCCAATATCGCGCCAGTATCCGAGGTTGGGTCCCTCTTCGCCGGGCACGACGTTCGTCGCGAAGTCGTACGCGTAAACGGCAGCACCTTTCGCGACGAGACGCGGCAGAATGTCGTGACCGAAGTCGTGCCGACTCTCTTCAAGGTTCTCGTCTTCCTGAAGCTCGCGCAGGAGCACGTCGGGGCCGAAGATGTAGTTGCCCATCGACGCGAGGCACCGGCTCGGATCGCCCGGCATGGGTGGCGGTTCGGCAACTTTCTCATGGAAGGCCACGATGCGCCCCCCGGCGTCGACTTCGAGGATGCCGAGGTCGCCGGCTTCGTGGCGAGGCACGGGAATCGCCGCGACCGTCGCGTCGGCGCGGGTGTCCTGGTGAAACGCAACCATCTGGCGGACGTCCATCTTGTAGACGTGGTCGCCGCCGAAGATGCACACGAGCTCCGGACGTTCGTCGTTGATGACGTGCTGGCACTGCCACACGGCATCGGCCGAGCCGCGATACCAGGTCTTGCCCGTCCGCTGCTGGGCCGGGATCGCCTCGATGAACTGATCGAGGATCGGGGCAAGCCGCCAGTTTCGTGCGATGTGCTCTTCGAGCGAGGCGCTCTTGTATTGCGTGAGCACCTTGATTTTGCCGAGCCCCGAGTTGACGAAGTTCGACAGGACGATGTCGATGATTCGATAACGTCCTGCGAACGGGACCGCCGGTTTGGCGCGGTCCGCGGTGAGCGGTGCGAGACGCTTGCCTTCGCCTCCCGCGAGAACCATGACCAGCACCTGACTCTGGTCGAAACCGATCGAGTGACGTTCCGCGGGTCCGGACATCGGCGCCGCATCCTAGCGCGCGATCGCCGATGCGCGATCGCGTTTCGCCTTCTTGGTTCGATCGGTCCTACGACGCGCTTGCCTCGAGGGCATGGAAGAGCGGGCCGAGATCCGGGCGGGCGCGAAGCGGCTCGCAAAAGCGGGTGGCCAGTTGCAGCAATCGGCGCTCGAGGCGCTCCGATCGGGCATTCAGATCGACGAGCCGTGCCTGGGCGGCAGCCCGACCACGGTCGATGCCCTGTTCGTGGTTCGCGAGAGCCGTGCGCAGCTCGGCGAGCTGATACTCCAAATCCTTGACGGTCCGTTCTCTGCTCTCGGCGGCCCCCAGGCCCACGCGTTCCGCTGCGCGCGCATCGAACCACCGATCGACGGCCTCCGCGCAGGCGCGATGGGCCTGTGCGAGTTGGCGATAGGGCTCCTTTTGCGCCGACCTTCCTTCCCACGTCAAGAGCTCGCGGTGCACGTCGGCGAACGCTTCCTGAGCACGCGCTGATTCCGCGGCCAGTCGCTCGACATCCGCTCGGGTCGAGCGAACGTCGTCCTTCGCTCTCGACGCGTCGAGCCCGAGCGCATCGACGGCGAAACCGAGGCGCTGCCGGCCTTCGCGTCCCCTGGCGTCGATCTCCTCGAGAATCCGCTGTTCCTTCGCGCACGCGGTTCTCGTCTCGTCGACTTCGTCGACGAGGCGCCGCAGCTCCGACAGCGTACGCTCCGGGTCGCTCGGGGGCCGGCCACCGTAAGCTCTCGCGATCATTTGATCGAAGACGCCGACCCGGCGCCGCCACTGCTCGAGGGCAATCGCCGGACGGGTCCGCGCTGGCCCGGGCGTTGAGCTTTGGGGATCGGCCTCCGGTTCGGGCGGTACCCGGGCGCCGAGGGAGTGTGCCAAGCTCACCAGGTCGCGCTCGATGCGGTGGGCGTCGACCGGTCGCAAACGAGGGTCCTTTTCGAGCAGCTGCAGGATGAGCGTGTCCACCGGCTCTGGCACGCGGCCGTTGATCGATCGCGGCGATGGCGCGGGCTCTTTCATGTGCTTGATGAGAAAGCTGGCCGGGTCACTGGCCTCGAACGGAAGCCGCGCGGTGGCCATCTCGAAGAAGATGACCCCGACCGCGTAGAGGTCGACGCTCGGGCCGGTTTCGCCACCCATTACGCGTTCGGGCGCCATGTACTGGGGGGTTCCGAACAGCTCTCCCGCATGGGTTAGACGCGTGTCCGATCGAGAGCGCGCGATTCCGAAGTCGAGAATCTTGACGAGGTCCGTCCCGTCTTCGCGGCCACAAATGAAGATGTTGTCCGGCTTCAGATCGCGATGGACGACTCCGAGGTCGTGCGCCCTGGCGATGCCGCGCGCGATCTGGATCATGATGGGAATCGCGCGGACCGACGCCACGGGCTCCTCGTCGATGAGCGCGGACAGCGTTTGGCCCTCGAGCAGCTCCATGATGATGTACGGCGTGCCATCGGCGGTTTCGCCCTGGTCGAAAATTTCGATGACGTTCGGATGCGTGAGCGACTGGGCGCTCTTGGCCTCGCGCCGGAACCGCTCGCGCACGTTGGGATCCGAAGCGAGCGCCGGTCTCATGACTTTGATGGCGCAAGGGCGATCGACGAGCTTGTGCCGGGCGCGATAAACCGTGGCCATCCCACCCTCGCCGAGGAGATCCTCGACGACGTACTGGCCCGCAATCGTCGTTCCGATGAATGGATCGCGAATGTCGACTAGTTCCGCGCCGTCAACGAAGCAGTAGACGGTGTCGGGCGGGTAGCGGATCTGGCAGTGCGGGCAGGCCTTCATCGCGGTGCCGTCGAACGCGGTTCGCCACGAGCCCATCGCATCGGCCGCATTTGTGCAAGAGACTGTGCGTCGTCCCACCCACGAATTGTGCCGGAGGCTGCCACATGGGAGACTCGCGCGAGTCGTCGTCAACAGCGTAGGGGCATGCATGCATTACCGATTGTTCGGGCGCACGGGCTTGTACGTCTCCCAGCTTTGCTTTGGGGCGATGACCTTCGGGGGCAAGGGGTTCTGGCAGGCCATCGGCCGAACGGCGCAAGAAGAGGCCGATCGGCTGGTCGGAATCGCCCTCGACGGCGGCATCAACTTTTTCGATACCGCCGACGTCTACTCCGAGGGCGAATCGGAAACGATTCTGGGCAAAGCACTCGGGGCGCGGCGCCGCGACGTCATCGTGGCCACCAAGGTTCGCGGGCGCACGGGGCCCGGTCCAAACGACGTGGGGCTGACACGAGGGCACATCCTGTCCTCAATCGACGCAAGTCTGAAGCGGTTGGGGACCGACTGGGTCGACCTGTATCAGATCCACGGCTTCGACCCAGTGACGCCGCTCGACGAAACGCTGAGGGCGCTCGATGACGTGGTCCGGGCCGGGAAGGTCCGCTACGTCGGCTGCTCGAATCTGGCCGCCTGGCAGATCGCCAAGTCCAATGGACTCGCGGCCCTCCACGAGTGGGAGCGGTTCGAGTCGCTGCAAGCGTACTACACCATCGCCGGTCGCGACCTCGAACGGGAGATCGTGCCGCTCCTGAACGACCAGCACATGGGTCTCATGGTGTGGAGCCCGCTCGCCGGCGGACTCCTGAGCGGCAAGTTCACGCGCGACTCCAACGGTCCGGCGGGCGCCCGACGCGCAACGTTCGACTTTCCGCCGGTCGATCGGACGCGCGCTTTCAATTGCATCGATGCGATGAAGAAGGTAGGCGACGACCACCGTGTGAGCGTCGCGCGCGTCGCCCTCGGCTGGTTGCTCGCGAAGCCTCACGTAACGACGATTATCGTTGGTGCCAAAGACGAGCAGCAGCTGCGTGACAACCTCGCCGTCACCGATCTGCGACTCAGTGTCAGCGAGATCGCAGAGCTGGACATGATCAGCGCCCTGCCTCCGGAGTATCCCGGTTGGATGCTCGAGCGACAGGGAAGCGATCGCGCGCTGAAGGGCTGATCCGGGTTGCCGGTCGAGGTCGGCGTAGTCGGCGCCGAGGGCCGGGGTCGGGGTAGTCGGGGTCGAGGGTCGGGGTCGGGGTAGTCGGGGTCGAGGGTCGCGGTCGGCTAGCTCGCCGTTGCCTGCGAATTTGACCGCTCCGGCGCCGCGTGCGAGCGTTTTGCCCAATGCTGAGACCGTCCGCGCGCCGAATCATCCGCGCCGCGGGGGTATGGGCCATTTTCGTCGCCACGACGGCGCGAGGCGGGGAGGCCCCTCGGGCCGCGACGAAGGACACGCCGCCCAAGACTCGAAGCTCGGGGAACGGCTCCAAGCCCGGGCGCGGCGTCGATTCGAACGCGCGGCGGGCCATTGCGGGGGGACCAACGAGCGACGACGTGGCCATGGGCGCCGAGAGCGCCGAGATCCGCGCTCTTCGCGAAGCGGAGCGAGAGCTTTTTCCGGGGGCTTCGCCTGCTGTCGGAAGCGCCTGGCCGACCGAGATTCGGGCGGTGCAGCAGGAGGGCTTGCCGAGGGTCAATGCGACCGGGCTGCCGGCGAACGTGCCGCCGCCGCCGCCCTCGTCGGACGACACCGCTCTCGGCTGGCTCGACCACCTCGAGTTGCCGGATCTCCCGGTTCGGTGGGACGAACGCCTCGTGCGCTACTTGCAGTTCTTCCGCGACGACCCGCGCGGCCATGCGACGTTCGTGAACTTGTACCGGCACTCGGGGCGGTGGCGCGATCTGATGCGCAGCGCGCTCCGACAGAAATCGCTTCCCGAGGACCTCGTGTGGGTCTCGATGATCGAAAGCGGATTCGACGCGACGGCCCACTCTTGGGCCGGCGCCGCGGGACTCTGGCAGTTCATGCCCGAGACAGCCAAGATCTACGGTCTCGTTCTCGATCGCTGGGTCGATCAGCGCCTCAACGCGTCGGCTGCGACGCAGGCGGCCGCGGACTTCTTGAGCGACCTGCATCGTCGCTTTGGAAGCTGGGAGCTCGCTTTGGCTGCGTTCAACATGGGGTACGCGGGCCTTTCCTCGGTCGTGCGGCGTTACAACACCAATGACTTCTGGGCTTTGGCCCGAACCGAGGGCACCCTTCCATGGGAGACCACGCTTTACGTGCCGAAGGTCCTCGCGGCGGCCGTCGTCGCGCACAACCTGGCCGCGTTCGGGTTCGGCGAGATCGCTCTCGACCCTGCCGTGGAGTCGGACAGTGTCTCGGTTGGACCCGGAACCGCGCTTTCGACCATCGCGCAGATCGCCGGATGCTCTGTTAAGGACGTCGAGTCGCTGAATCCCGAGTTGCGCGCGGGTCGCACCCCACCTGCCGCCAACGGCGACGCCGCCTACGTCGTGAAGGTGCCGCCGGGCAAGGGGGCCGGTGTCGCGCAGGGCCTTGCACGCATCCACAAGGACCCGCCGATCCTCGAGCGCTACGTCGTGCGTTTCGGCGAAACGCTTGATCAGATCGCGGCGGCCCGCAGGACGACGACACAAAAGCTTGTCGAACTGAACGCCATTTCCCCCGGCGAGGCCGTTCGGGGTGGCAACGTCCTGCTTGTGCCTCCATTGGACAATGTCGGTTCCGCAGCAGACGCTGCTCCTCTAGGTCCGTCCACGAGCGCGTCATCGCCTTCCGGTCAAAGGCCGACCGTCGTCGTGCCGGCGGAGGGATCCTCGTATCCGGATCGCAAGCGCGTCTTCTACCGAGTCATCGTCGGCGACACGCTCCGGGCGATTGCGAGCGCGATGCACGTTTCGCAGGACGACCTGCGGCGTTGGAACGGACTGGATCCAAGCGCCCGGCTGCAAGAGGGCATGACGCTGCAAGCTTACGTGCGAGAGAGCACGGATCTCTCGAACGTCATCGTCGCGTCCGAGGCCGACGTTCATGTGCTCACGGTGGGAACGGACGAGTTCTTTGCAGCACTCGAGCGGGACAAAGGCTTCAAGCGGGTGACCGTCGTAGCCAAGCCCGGCGATACGATTGAGTCGATCGGACGACGTTTCGACGCGTCGGCGCGCACGATGGAGCGGATCAATCGGCGCGGGCGGGCAGAGCAGCTGAGGGGCGGCGAGGCCGTCGTGGTGTATGTCCCCACGCGCATCGCCGATCGGCAAGACGGCAAGACGGGAGGCGTGGCGGCTTGGGCAGCAGAGCCGGCTCCGAATGGGCCGCTGCCGGCGCCGCCGGTCCCGGACTTGATGCCGTAAGAGGGCGATCCCGACCTCCACCGCGACCTCGACCTCGACCCCGACTACCCCGACCGCGACCCCGACACCCCGACCCCGACCCCTACCGCGACCCCGACACCCCGACCCCGGTGGATCGGTACGGTTGACAGCGAGCTCGACCTCGACCTCGCCGTGCTAAAGCACGGGTGCACGGCGGATATGTTGACGACGACGGCCATCGTGCTTGCTGCGGGGCACGGCACCCGGATGAAGAGTGCGATGCCCAAGGTGATGCATCGCGTTTGTGGACTTCCGATCGTCCACTTCGTGGTGCAGGCGGCGCTCGACGCGGGTTGCGGCGAAGTGATTGTCGTGGTCGGGCACCGGCGCGAGCAGGTGGAGGAGTACCTCGCCCAGACCTTCGGCGGCCGCGTGCGTACGGCGGTGCAGGCGCGGCAGCGGGGGACCGGGGACGCCGCGGGTGTTGGGCTCGCCGCCACGAGCGATCGCGCGGAGCGCGTTCTGGTCGTGAACGGCGATGTTCCGCTCGTCCGCGGTGAAGACTTGCGCGCGGTCGCTCACCCGCTCGACGAGGGCCAAGCCTCCGCCGGTCTGTCGCTGGCCACTTGCAAAGTCGACGATTCGACCGGTTACGGGCGGATCCTGCGCCGAGACGGCAAGGTCGTGGCCATTCGGGAGCACCCGGATTTGCGCAATGACGATGAGCGGAGCGTGCGCGAGATCAACGCGGGCATTTACGCGGGCTCGGTCGCCCTGTTTCGAGCCGCGCTCGAGTCGCTCGTGCCCGACAATGCTCAAGCAGAGCTTTATCTCACCGATATCGTTGCGTTTGCATCTCGCGCCGGAGAGACCGTCGCCACGGTTACGCTCGGCGCCGACGTACTCTCGGGGGTCAACGATCGCGAACAGCTCGTGCAGGTCGAGCGGGCCATGCACGCGCGCATGCTGCGTAGCTTTCGGCTGGCCGGTGCGACGATCCGCGATGGCGTCCGCCTCGACGCCGGCGTCGTCATTGAGCCCGACGCGACGATCGAGGCCGGCGCCGTGCTGCGTGGCACGACGAAGGTGGAGCGCGGCGCGCTGGTCGACGTCGGATGTGTGCTCCACAACGTCCTGGTGGAGGCCGAAGCCGTGGTGAGGCCGTACACCGTCGGCACGGACGCCCGCATCGGCGCTCGCGCGCACGTGGGTCCCTTTGCTCATATTCGGCCGGACAGCGACATCGGGGAGGAGGCCCACGTCGGCAGTTTCGTCGAGACCAAGAAGACGAAGATGGGTCGCGGCGCAAAGGCCAACCACCTTGCCTACCTGGGAGACGGCGTGATCGGCGACGGCGCAAATATTGGCGCCGGGACGATATTCTGCAATTACGACGGAGTGCAGAAGCACACGACGACGATTGGCCCGGGCGCCTTCATCGGGAGCGATTCGCAGCTCGTGGCTCCGGTGACGGTCGGCGCGGGGGCTTACGTTGCGACCGGTACGACGGTAACCCGAGACGTCCCGCCCGATGCGCTGTCGATCGGCCGTACGAAGCAGGTCAACAAGGAAGGGTACGCTTCGCGAATCCGCGCGCGCTTCAAGGCTGAGAAAGAGGGCAAGGGGCGGGCCAAGTAGCCGGCCGATCTCGCCAACGGGTGCTATCCCAAGAGCCTAACTTCGGACCCATAACAACGAATGGACGCCATCGTCATCCGTGGGGGCGGACCGCTCTGCGGCTCCGTTCGAATCAGCGGAGCCAAGAACGCCGCGTTGCCGATTCTGTGCGCGACCCTGCTTTCGGACGGCGCGAGCCGGCTGCGAAACGTTCCCGCGCTGCGCGACATCGAGACGACGGCCGCCCTGCTGCGATTCCTGGGACGTCAGGTGGTCGTAGCGGCGCCGGAGGTTGACGTGGCCGCCGGATCCAGCGTTCGCCCTGAGGCGCCGTACGAGCTCGTCAAGCAGATGCGCGCCAGCGTTCTGGTGCTCGGCCCGCTGGTGGCTCGATTTGGTCATGCGAAGGTCTCGTTGCCCGGAGGCTGCGCGATTGGCGCGCGACCGATCGATCAGCACCTGAAGGGGCTGGAAGCCATGGGATGCGCCATTCGCCTCGAGCAGGGGTACGTCGTGGCGGAAGGCCCCGGCGGTCGCGGGCGTCTGCGTGGCAGCGAGATCTGCTTCGATATTCCGACGGTGACCGGCACCGAAAACCTGATGATGGCGGCCGCGCTGGCCAAGGGGCGAACGACGCTGGTCAATTGCGCTCGAGAGCCGGAGGTCGAAGAGCTCGGCCGCGTGCTCAACAAGATGGGGGCCGAGGTGGACGGCGCCGGGACAGACGTCATCCACGTTCGCGGTTCGGAGCGGGGCGAGCTGGCCCCGTTCGACCATGCGATCATCTCGGACCGGATCGAGGCAGGCACCTACATGATTGCAGCGGCCATCGCCGAAGGGAGTGACGTCATCGTCGAGCGGGCAGAGCTCGGTGACCTGGAGGCTCTGGTGGTCAAGTTGCGCGCGGCCGGCGTCGAGGTCGCCAGCGAAGGACTAAACGTTCGCGTTCGGCGCGTGGGACCGCTCCGCGCCGTCAACGTGACGACGGCGCCCCATCCCGGCTTCCCGACCGACATGCAGGCGCAGTTCCTCGTTTTGATGTGCTGCGCCCGCGGCGAAAGTGTCATCAGCGAGACCATTTTCGAGAACCGGTTCATGCACGTGCCCGAGCTGCAGCGGATGGGAGCGAGTATCGCATTGCGTGGCAACACCGCGGTCGTCCAGGGCGTAGGCAAGTTATATGGAGCGAGCGTCATGGCCACGGACTTGCGGGCGAGCGCTTCTTTGGTGATTGCGGGCCTCGTCGCCGACGCCGAGACCGAGGTGAGGCGCGTGTATCACATTGACCGCGGTTACGAGCGAATCGAGCAAAAGCTGCGGGGGTTGGGAGCTCGCATCGAGCGCGTAAGAGGCGCGGAGTCATGAGCGTACTGACGATTGCGTTGCCCAAAGGTCGTGTGCTTCGCGCCGTGGCACCCCTGTTCGCTCGCGCTGGAGCCGACTCCGCGGTGCTGCTCGCCGACGATCGGACCCTCGTTCGGGAGTCGCCCTCGGCCGGTCTGCGCTTCCTTTTGCTCAAGCCCGACGACGTGCCCACGTACGTCGAGTACGGCGCGGCGGACTTGGGTGTTTGCGGGCGCGACGTGCTGCTGGAACGGGCCTGCGAGGTCTATCAACCGCTCGATTTGGGGGTCGGTCGGTGCCGAATGGTGGTTGCGGGCATCGCTGGACGCGCAGAGCCCATCGGCGTTCCGCGCGTCGCGACCAAGTATCCGCGGTGCGCGGCGCAGCATTTTGCCCGCCGCGGCGTTCAGGCCGAAGTCATCTATGTCCAGGGATCGGTCGAATTGGCCCCGATCACGGGGCTTTCCGATCTCATCGTCGACCTCGTCGAGACGGGGGCGACTCTCGCGCAGAACGGACTCGAAGAACGCGAGGACGTTGCGGTCATCTCGAGCGTTCTCATCGCCAATCGGGCCGCTTTCAAGCTTCAGCACGATCGAGTGCGATTGCTGATCGACGCGTTGGCGGCCGCCGTGCTGTCCCAGGCGATCGCGTCGAGCGACAAGGGCAGGAGGCCACAGGAAGACGCAAAGGCGGCAAACACGGACTGAGCTGTGCACTCGAGCCCTGTTTTCCGTGACCGTCCTCCTGTGATCCTCTCGCTGTCGGTATTGGGGGACGAGAACCGGCGCTAGCCTTCAAGCAGCGTGCCGGATGCCGAATCGCGTGTCGCCGATCGCGAGCGGATCGGGGGGTCTGCGATTTCGGGCCGGCGTTCGTACGGCTCCCATTCGCGGACCTGAAGCGTTCCGTTGACCGGAACGGCGTCCAGCCGGATGTTGAGCGAACCATCGCGGTTGGTGAAGCCGACGCCGACGCGAACCCAGTAGGATTTGCCTTGGCCTCGGTCAATGATGGTGTAGACGGATTTCATGTTCTTCGAATTGTCTTCCATAGCGATCTCCATTCGGATCCATTTGGAATGCGCCTGAGCGCGCATTACGGCACATTCCTTTTGCGAGCCTCGTGCCGCGCCGATGCGGCCAAAATCCGCGGTCCGCTGGCGATGCGGTCCCGTCCCGGACGGACCGGAGCCGTCCCGGGCCGGGCGGTCGGATGACCGGACTTGCGGTCGGCGCCCGGCGCGCTGAGCGGTCTAGCCCAAGAGCTTCGCAACCAGGGCGCGCCAGCCGGTCGCGACGCGGAGCGGCTCGGCCGACGCGATGGATACGACGGCGGCGGTGAGGTTGTCCGGCGTGCGCCGCGAGTTGGCTTTCTCGATGAGCGCGGCGCACGCTCCGTCCGAATCCGCGCCGCTCGCGGTCTCGAGCATCTCGTGGTCGGAAAGAACGTTGTAGAGCCCGTCGCTGCAGAGCAGCAGCCGGTCGCCACTCGTGACCTGGAACGAAATGCGGTCAACGGCGGCGATGAGCTCCCGACCGAGACTGCGCGAGAGCGTGGAACGGTCGGGGTGATCCTTCATGCGGTCGGCGCGCACGAGGCCCATGCGCCGCTTGTCCGCCGCGACCGTGTGGTCCTTCGTTTTCTGAACGATGCGACCGGCGCGAATCAAATATAGGCGGGAATCGCCGACATGCGCGGCGTGCGCGAAGCTGCCGTCGACGACGACCGCCGTGAGAGTCGTCGACATGCCACGCAGTTCGGTGACGACTAGCGCGCGGTCGTGGATCTCGATGTTCGCCTGCTGCACGGCGCGGGAAAGGCGCTTGGCTGGACCCCACGACGCGGGGCTTTGCCGGTACGCGCGGAGGGTCACGTCGATCGCGGTTTGGCTGGCGATCTCGCCGCCTTCGAGGCCGCTCACTCCGTCGGCCACGGCGACGAGAACGTGCCTTTCGCTTTCGATGTGCACGCCGCACGCGTCTTCGTTGTGAGGGCGCTCGGTGCCCGTGTCCGAGCACGTCGCGAAACGGACCGCGCCCTCGGCGCGGTCGTCTTGGGTCACTGTGGCCATCGCCATCTCGAAATGACTATTCCACATTCGGCCTCACGGCGAGAGTCATGTAAAGAGAACGTAGCGCGAGCAAGGTCGCCCGATGGGATCGTCCATTGGAAACACATCCGAAACAGACAGAGAGGATCCGCGTTGCGAATAAACTGAATCGCCCGCGCAATTGTCCGGAAACATATGCGAGGTAGGCTCGCGCGTCGTCGTCACCAACCAGGGGACAGCAACATGTCGGACATAACGAAACCAGCGGACTCTGGACCGTCCACGAGCCGCGCCACGCTCGGTCTGACCGGGCTCACCATCAACGCAATGGCCCTGATCGCGCCTGGCGCGTTCTTGTGGCTCACTTTCCAGATCCAGGCACTGTACGGGGCGCCCATGGCCGGAAGCGCCATGTGGTTCGGAATCGTGTTCGCGCTCCTTCTCTGCCTCGCCACGGCAATCAGTTACGCCGAGCTATCGAAGCTCTATCCGGGCGCCGGCTCGTCGTATTTCTTCGCCGAGCAGGCCTTCTTATCGAAAACCCACGCGTACAAGTTCGCGCGGCTGGCCAAGTTCATGACCGGCTGGGCGAGCCACCTGTACTATTGGGTTTACCCGGGGTGCATGGTGGGGGTGACCGCTCTGCTCACCGGATACCTGCTGAACCAGTTTTTCCCGGACACGTTTAGCGGCAGCTTCAACAGTCCGCTTTTCATGTACTTGTTCTGTTGGGTGTTCGCGATCGGCGTCGCCTATATCGCATTCCGCGGCGTCTCGGGGACGACGACCGTTAACATGGCAATCAACGCCATTCAAATTTCGGCCCTCATCGTATTTGCGATCATCGCGATCGCCTACCGAGTTCAGCACCCCGAAGGTTCGCAAGGCTTTCAGCTGAAGAACGGCACCCCCATCGACTACGTCGTGGCGCAGGAGCCGGTCGTCGTCGACGGCAAGCCGAAGCTCGACGACTCCGGACATCCGGTCTTGCAGGACAAGATGGACGAAAAGACGGGCGACCCCGTGCCCGAAATGAAGGGCGGTAAGCCCGTCCCGTTCATCCTGAGCTACGCGCCGGACCAAGCGACCACGATGGATCCGGTCGACTCGGACCATCCGAAGGACCTTACACCGCACTTCCAGTTCCACACGGGTGCCGCGTCGGTGGTCGCGCCCCACGGGTTCTCGTTCATGTTCATCCAGGCGTGCGTCGCCATCCTGATTCTGGTCGGCTTCGAGTCGGTCACATCGATGGGCGAAGAGGCGAAAAACGCCAAGCGCGACATCCCGAAAGCGGTCATTTTGTCGCTGCTCATTCAAGGGCTCGTCTGTTACCTATTCGAATACTTCGCCGCCAACTACATGTTGAACTCGGGGTACACGCTGACCAATGCTGGCGCATCCGGTGCGCCGATCGGCGATCTAATGGTGATCGCGGGCACCTGGCTCTTCGGGTCGTACTCGGCCGGTCGCGCGTTCATGCTCATCCAGGCGTTCACCGTCTTTCTGGCGCTCATCGGCACGACGCTCTCCTGCCTGTCCACCGGCGCTCGCGTGACGTACGCCATGGGGCGCGACGAAGAAGTCCCCTCGCACTTCGGCATGCTTCACGGAAGGACTTTGACGCCGCATCGCGCGATCTGGACCCTTGCGATCTTGTCCGCGGTGCTCGGCATGGTCACCGTCACCGTCTACCTCGGCGGAACGACGCCTGCGGCGCTCGACGCGAAGTACCACAACATTTGGTATTCGTTCGGTCTCTTCAACCCGGACGTCATCGCAAAGCTGCCGAATACGCTGGTCATCATCACGCTCATCAGCAACTTCGGAACGTTTCTCCTCTACATGATGACGTGCATCATCACCATCGTTGCGTTCCAAGAGCACGACATGTTCCATGGCTTCAAACACATGGTGGTCCCGATCTTCGGGCTCATCGCGAACCTCGCCTGCATGCTTTTTTATCTCGTCGGCCCGTTCGTAGTCAGCGGGATGAGCCTGAAGGAGCCGTACATCGCGCTCGGCATCTGCGCGATCTGGGGCGTCTTCGGCGGCATCTATTTCCTCCGGGCAAGTAAATCCAAGGCCAAGCCGGTGATCCTCACCGAGAAGCCGATCGCTGCGTCGTCGTAGGGGGAACCCCCGATCGTTGGGTTGGGAACCCCGATCACCCTGAGCGTTTCGCTCCTTGTGTTGGGAACCCCGATCACCCTGAGCGCTTCGCTCCGCCTCGACTCGCTTCGCTCGCTCGGCTCTGCTCTCGC
>JBEKOY010000130.1:0-14462 GCA_049521295.1 Polyangiaceae bacterium
TCCAAGATTCAGGGGGTATCGACTTCGACCGCGGGCGCGCTCGAGCGGGCGAAGGCTCTCTTCGCCGAGGCGTCGAAGGAATCGGTGGCCCTGGTGCTGTCCGCGCTGCACTCGCTGGAGGACAATTGGGCGCTGCTTCAGCTTGGCGCTCTCATGGGTACCCAACGCATTTTCATGAGTGGCAAACCGGACGGTTACGAAGACGACATCCTCATTCACCGCGATAAAAACCCGAATACCAAGGGGGTCCAGCTCCTGGCTTCCGGCGCCCTAGCGATCGGCGCCCTCGCCGACGAGGTCACGGCGGGGCGCGTGACCCACATCATCGCGCTCGGAGGCGTCGTGTCGGGCGACATCGAGCCGCTGCGTCGCGCGACGATCATCGCGATTGCCGCTCACGACGGTCCTTTGACGGCGGTCGCGACGGTTCTCTTGCCCGCGACGTCGTGGGCGGAGCACGCGGCGACGTACGTAAACGCCAGAGGTCTGCGTCAGGCGAGCGAGAAAGCGATCGAGCCGCAGGGGGCCAGCAAGCCGGCCTGGAAGCAGGTGGCCGACCTCGCCATGGCGCTCGGCTACGAGGCTCCATGGACCAAGCTGAGCCAGATTCGCGCTCAGCTCGCGGTCGAGGCGCCGGCCGTGCGGCCTTCATCTTCCCTGCACGCGGAGTGACCGATGACGCTCATGCAACTCGTCTGGACGCTCGTCAAAATCCTCATCATGGTCGGCTTTCTCTTGAACCTAGCCGGGGTGCTGACGTGGGCCGACCGTCGGCAGAGCGCCATGATTCAGCACCGGATCGGGCCCAACCGCGCGTCGGTGACCCTCTTCGGCCGGGAGTTTCGCATTCTCGGACTTCTCCACACCGCGGCGGACGGAATCAAGTTCTTCACCAAGGAGGATTTCATGCCCGTGCGGGCCGACCGGCTGCTCTTCGCGCTGGCGCCCATTCTATCGATGGGGGCGGTGTTCACCCTGCTCGCGGTCGTTCCGTTCGGCGATACGATTTGCCCTCATCAGTTCGCGCTTCATTTCCCGAACGTTTTCGTGGGGCCTGCGGTGCAGCGAAACGGCCTGTGCGCGATCGACCTGAAGAGCGGGTACTATCCCATCGATCTCACGGTTGCGCCGCTCAGCGTGGGCGTTCTCTACGTCTTCGCAATGGCCGGGCAGGGCATCATCGGCGCGGCGATCGCCGGTTGGTCGAGCGACAACAAGTTCAGTTTGATGGGCGCCCTTCGCGCGGCGAGCCAAATGGTCTCGTACGAGGTCACCCTCGGCCTATCCCTCATCGGCGCCATGATGATTTACGGCACGGTTCGACTCGACGACATGGTGCGGTGGCAGAGCGAGAACGCGTGGGGCATTTTCGTTCAACCGCTTGCCTTCTTTCTGTTCTTTGCAGCATCGGTTGCTGAAAACAAGCGTATTCCATTCGACCTGCCGGAAGCGGAAAGCGAACTTGTTTCGGGCTACTTCACGGAGTATGCCGGAATGAAGTTCGGCATGTTCTACTTTGCGGAGTATGCCGAGATCGTGACCGGGTCGATGCTGCTGGTTACGATATTTCTTGGCGGATGGGCGCTCCCGTTTTTTCACCGTGACGGGATCACAATCGCATTCGGTCGCCTGCAGGTCGTTCGCGCGCTCGTTCCGCATGTTTGGATGATCGTGCTCGGCGTGCTCGCATTCTTCGCGAAGGTGGTCGTCGTGTGCTGGATTCAGTGCTTCGTTCGCTGGTCGCTGCCGCGCTTTCGTTACGATCAGTTGATGAAACTCGGCTGGCGAGTGCTCCTGCCGGCCTCGCTCGCGAACATTCTCGTGACGGGCGTCGTCTGGCTGGCGCTCGACAACGCCGGGCCCGCAGTGAGCGACGCGCTGAGCATCCTGGCGGACGTGACTCAGGCGTTCGTGGCGCTGGCCATGACGTACTTCGTCGCTCGCGCAGTCATCGGCTTGCTCACGCCCGTTCGGCATGAGCGAACACTCTTGGGTTCTTCGGCCGATGCTGCGGCAAAGAGTGGCGGCACGAAGACGGAGCCGATGCAGGCTTAGGGCCATCCCGGAGAGCATTGGACGCACGACGATTCGCCTGACCAGGGAGATACGAATGCAGCCCAGAACATTCCCGAAGAGACCGCCTTCACCGACGAACGCCACTCCCGTTGTCCATGCCCCGCGCAATCTCGAATTCAAAAGCTATCTGCCGGAGATCTTCAAGGGCGTCGGCGTCTCGATGAAGCATTTCTTCGAGAACACGCGCGAGATGGTTCGTGCGGAGCGACCGGATCCGGTGCTCGATCGGTTCGACGACGGCATCACGACGATCTCGTATCCGGAGCAGAAGCGACCCTACCCAGAGCGCTTTCGCGGCGTGCACCGGCTCACGACGCGCGACGACGGGAGCATGCGATGCGTCGCGTGCCTGTGCTGTTCCACGGCCTGCCCCGCTCAATGCATCTTCATCGAGGCTGGCGAATATCCGCCGGGCGACGCGCGGCGCGGCTATGAGCGGTACCCGGTTAGGTTCGTCGTGGACGAGTTGCGCTGCATCTTTTGCGGCTATTGTGTGGAGGCTTGTCCATGCGACGCGATTCGCATGGACACGGGCATGCATGCGGTCCCCTACGACTCGCGCGATCAGTTCATTTACGATCGAGACCTTCTCCTGTCGTTCGACGGCCAGGACGGCACGTTCGAGACCAGAAACCCGCGGCATGAGCCGGGCGACGGGACATATCCCGGTGTTACCCGCGAGGGCGAACCTCATTAGCGACGCCCGTCGGCGGCACGGGATGATGAAGCCGGGCATAAAAGCCAACCCGGAGAGCGCTAGGGTGGGGTACTACAGTGGCGACAACCTGCGACAGGTTGAGTCTCGCGGGCGGGGCCGACCTGGCCCGGCCCATGGCCTCGACGCCCGGATCGGGCACTAGACGCCAAGGACTTCCAAGGAAGGGGTCCTGCCGACCGGTCTCGCTGCGGGCGTGAAGATTCGCCGACCGCCCCCTGCTAACATCTGCGCCCTCTCGGCGCGTAGCCTTCCGGTGGACCCCATGGATTCCTCAATCGACATTCTCCTCGCGGAGCTCGAGCGATCGTTCTCGCTCGAGGAGATGACCTCCATGAGCAAGCGTCTGCTCGGTCTCGATCCGGAGGATGTCGGCGGCGCCACCGCCAAAGCAAGCTTCGCGCGCGCGCTCGCGGAACGATGCGTGGCTCGTGACCGGATTGATGCATTGGTCGACGTCATTCTCGCGGCGCATCACGGCGCGGACGCGCGCCTCAAGGACGTGGCTGGACTCTTGTCGACCGACGAGATCCAGCCCGGAGGTGTTTTTGCCGCTTTCCGGATCGTACGCAAAATCGGCGAGAGTCCACTCGCCATCGTGTACGAGGCGCTTCGGGACGACGTGGACTGCACGCTTAAGGTCATTCGGCGCGAAGCGAGTCGGGATCGCCGCGCCGTCCAGCGGTTTCTGACCGCAAACCGAATGGTCGCCGCGATCGACCATCCCGGCCTTCTGTCTTGGCTTGAGGTGGGCGAAACGGATGGCTCCGCGTGGGTCAGCTACGGCGCTGGGGACGTGCAGACATTGAGGCTTCATTTCCAACGTTCGGGGCCCATGCAAGTAGCGGAGCTCAAGCCCATTCTGCGCGGCATTCTCGAGCCGCTTGCCGCACTCCACGGCGCGCGAATCGCTCACGGCGCGATGAAGCTGGAAAACGTCCTCATCGATCGCAGCAATTCGCACGTTGCTCCGGCGGTGACCCTCATCGATTTCGCCACGGACCGCCTCCGCCCACGCGCCATCGTGGCGAACGGGCACAGTGGCCTGCTCGCTGTCTTCGGTTCGCCCAAGACCATTGCTCCGGAACAGGTGCGCGGCGAGCGCGCCGACTGCGCGACGGACGTCTACGCGGTCGGCGCGATGATGTACGAGCTTCTGGCGGGCGAACCTGTCTTCCCGTTCGAAAGCGCGGCGGAAGCGGCCTTCGCACACCTCTCGAGGGCACCCGAGCCGCCGAGCGGCAAAGCTCCGAGGGGGTGGGTCACTCGGGACGTCGATCAGTTCGTCCTGTCTCTTTTGGAGAAGCATCCGGACAAGCGTCCCCGCGATGCTTCGGCGCTCTTGGAGGCCATCGACGCGCTCGGACGTGGACCGGTCTCGGTTCGCTCCGTTGGCGGTGAGGCATTCTCGGAACAGGAGCTGGCGGAGCTCGTCGACGAGCTCATTGCCGCTCCCGACGATGCTCGGTCCGCGGAGGCGCTCGAGCAAGCGCTTGACCTCGGCGCCAATCCGGTCACCGTGGCCGAGGCGTTCCAGGCGGCTGCCGCTGGAGTCAGTAGCGTGGACGCGAACGCGGACGCCGTGAAGAAGGCGCTCCTGCTGCGAGCCGCGCGTACGTTCGACCTAGCCGTTGGAGATCGAGAACGCGCGGAGAGCGCCTATGCGGCCGTCGTCGAGCTCGATCCGCACGATACCGAGGCGCACGTTGCGCTGGAAGCCACGAAAAGGGCGCTTGGAAAGTACGCCGATGTCGTCGAATCGCTCATCGGACGGAGCGATGCGGCTGCGCCGGGGGAGCCGCGAGCGCGCATCTTCGCCGAGATCGGGCGTCTGTGCGCGACGACCCTCGAGGATCCCGACCAAGGACTCCTGGCCTATGCGCGCGCCTTGTGCGAGACCCCGACGAAGCGCGATTTGGCGGACGAGATCGAGCGGCTGGCCCAAGCCAAGCAGCCTCTTTGGAACGAGGTGCTCGCCACGATCACCTCGGGCGTGCAGAGCGGCGCCTTGCCGGTTGCGGAAAGGAATCGACTTTTGGCCTATGCGGGCCGCTGGTACGAGCAAAAACTGGGTCGTAGCGATTTGGCCCGATTTGCGTACCTCAACATCCTCGAAGCCGACCCGAACAACGAGGAGGCTCACGAGGAATTGGTCGGACTCTACCGCCGCGCCAAGCAGTGGCCAGAGCTCGTCGCTGCGCTCGTCGTCCGAGCGGATTCGGTTCGGGAGTTTCCGCGAGCGCGCGATCTTCGGGCCGAAGCGGCGGAGGTGCTCGAGGTGCATTTGGATGACACGGCGAAAGCAGCAGAGCTGTTTGACGCTGTTCTTGCCGAGGACCCCGCTCATGAGAAGGCGGCCGGCGGCATGGCCCGGATCGCCGAGCGCACGGGCGACTACCGGACGCTCGCGACCATTCTCGAGCGGCGCGCCGAAACGCGAAGCGGTCGCGAGAAGGTCGAGGCTTGGGTCAAGGTCGGGGAACTGTACGAGCACCAGCTCGAGAACCTCCAAGAAGCACGCCGCCGGTACGAGGCGGCCCTGGCGGTCGATCCGAACGATCCGCCTGCCCTCAAGGGGCTTGCTCGCGTCTACAGCCGCACGGGGATGTACCGGGAGCTTCTCGACACCCTGCAGCGGCAGGCGGACTCGGCCCCAACGCCTCGACAAAGGATGAATGTCTACGAGCGTATGGCATCGCTCTATGAAGAAGAGTTCCTCGACCACGAACGTGCGGTCGAATGTCTCGAGGAGGTACTGACGCTCGACCCATCGAACGAAGGCGCTATGACGAAGCTGGCGCGGCATTATCGGGCGCTGGGTCAGTGGGAGCGGCTCGAGGAGCTATACGAGAAGAACGCCGATCGGGTGGCCGATGGCGAGCGCCGCGTCGAGCTGGTTGCGCTGAGAGCGGGGGTTTTGGCCGACAACCTCGGGTCGCCCGAACGGGCGATGCGTGTGTACGAGCAGGTGCTCGAGCTCCAACCGGGCCACGCACGCGCACTCGAAGCGATAGCGCGCCTGCGCGAGCAGAGCGGCGACGCGCAGGCGGCCGTCAAAGCCATCGAGGCGATCGCAGCCAAGGCACAGACACCGGAGGCGCGGGCGGAGCAATGGATGCGAGCCGCACGTCTGCTCGAGGCGCACGGGGACCGCGACGGCGCCATTGAACGCTACAAGCTGGCCATCGAAGCGGTACCGACGGACGCGTCGGCGGCGACGGCCCTACGGCACGCGTATGCCGCTCGCGGTGATGCCGCGAGCGTGGTCGCTTTAATCGAGCGCGAGCTCGAGTTGACCGAGGGCAAGATTGCACGCGGACGTCTGCAGGCGGAGCTTGCCCGCGTGCTGCGCGATCAGCTGCACGACAACGATCTCGCCGAGGCGAGCGCCAGAGCTGCCCTTGAGCTCGACCCTACGAACGCCGATGCGCAGCTTCTGCTCGGAGATGTCGCTTACGAGAAGGAGCGCTACGTCGAAGCCACGAAGCATCTCGAACCACTGGTCGGTCGCGCGGCTTCGCTCCCCTCGGACGATGCCGTGCGGGTGCTCGTGCGCTTCATCGAGGCGTACGGGCGTAGCCTGCCACCTGCGCCGTCTTCCCCATCGCTGCACGATGGACCGTCGCCATCCTCGATCGTCGGTTCGCAGCCGCGTCTGGCCGTTGCCGTCGAGGCATTCGAACGGCTCCGACCGGATGACCCGCAGGCACTCGCCCGGGTCGCCCGGGTGCTATTCGAATGCAACGATCTGAACGCCGCGCGGCGGACCTACGAGCGGCTTTTGGCCGAACATGCCGGCGATCTGCCGAGCGCCGAAATGGCGGATGCACAGTGGCGCCTGGGTGAGTCCTTGCGCCGGCTCGGACAGCTCGACAAGGCCGTGGACTTCCTTCGCGAGGCTGCGGAGACGGATCCGAGGAATCCGGGGCCGTTGAACGCCCTGGCACGCGTATACGAGCAGACGGGCGATTGGGAAGAGTTCACCCGCACGAAAAGGCAGCGCCTCGAGATCGCCAATGGGGCCGAGCGCTTCGAGTTACTCGTGGAGATCGGCGACGCCGAATTCAAGAAGCTCAACGACCGCGCACGTGCCAGTCGGACGTACCTCGCCGCGCTCGACGAGCGGCCCGACGACCGCAAGCTCCTGACCAAGTTGATGGAGGTCTTCTCGGAGGAGAAGGACTGGGCCAGCCTGGTCACGGTCGTACTACGCCTGGCCGACTTCGTCGCGGATCCGAAGCAACGGGCCAAGTACATGCACACTGCAGCCAAGGTTACGGCGCGGCAGTTGGGCGACTTCGAGCACGCCATCGAATACTACGATCGGGCGCTCGAGTCCGATCCGACACTCGTCAAAGCGATGGACGAGGCGATTGAGCTCCGTCGCCAGAAAGAGGACTACGACGGCGTAGAACGACTTCTCAATGCCCAACTCGACCAAGCCAAACAGGTTCAGGATCACGCGCGCATCGTCCACGTACTGGATAGCCTCGGAGATCTGTATCGCTCATGGCTCGACGAACCGGAGCTCGCGATCGACGCTTACGAGGCGGCCCAGGCCTTCGACCCGGATGGACGACATGAACGCACGGAGATTCTCGCTGAGCTGTACGCGAGTGACGTAAGCACGTACCTCGACAAGGCGGTCACGGCGCATGCCGAGATTCTCCGGGGCAACCCGTTCCGGGTCGAGAGCTACAAGCTCCTTCGGCGCCTTTACACCGAGGCGCGCAGGCCGGATCCGTCGTGGTGCCTCTGTCAGGCGCTCGTCGTGCTCGGTCTTGCAGAGCCGGACGAAGAGCGATTCTATCTCCGTCACAGGGCGGACAATGCCGCACCGGCACAGGCGATGCTCGAGGAGCCAGACTGGGTCACGCGTATCGCTCACCCCGAGGCCGACCCCTTGCTGACGAGCATCTTCGCGCTCATCCAGCCGACGATCGTGCGTGCCCGGACGCAGCCCCTTGCGGCGCTTGGATTCGATATGTCGTATCGAATCGATCTCGCTTCTCAGCCGTATCCCGCGTGCGAAACACTGTACTACGTGCAAGGCGTATTTGGATTCGAAGCTCCGCCCGTATTTCAAAACCCGAATGACCCATCGGGGTTCGGCTTCTTGCACGCCCGCACGCCGGCGATCGTTTTGGGAAACGCGGCCTTCGACCAAAACGTCCCCAATCAATCGCTGGCCTTCGTTGCCGGGCGTCACATGACGTACTTCCGGCCCGGGTATTACGTGCGGCATCTCGTACCGACGGGCACGGGGCTCAAGGGCTGGCTTTTCGCTGCCGTCAAGCATTGCGTCCCGCAGTTTCCGATTGCGCAGGATGTTCAGGGGCAGGTCAACGAAGCTCTGACGTACATCGCACAGGATTTTCAGGGAACGCCACGCGAGATCCTGGCCAGCACGATATCCAAGCTTCTTCAATCGGGTGGTGCGATCGACCTGAAGAAATGGGTTGCAGCCATCGATTTGACGGCCGATCGCGCCGGCTTTCTCGTTGCTCACGACCTGGCCACTGCCGCGGACGTAATTCGGGCGACCGAAGACGCTTCGAGCGTTGCAGCCGACGAGCGGGTCAAGGCGTGCGTGCTCTACAGCATCAGCAAGCCGTATCTCGAGCTTCGAGAAAAGCTTCGGATTGCCATCGATTCTTGAGGTCGGGGCTGTCCGTGCGGGCCCGTTGGCGTTATCGTCTGCAGGTCGTGCGGGGCGTCTCGGCTTGCGCTTGGATAGCGTCGTACCCGGCGTGCTCAAAGGACGCGTCACGGCTCGTGGCGGCCTCGCCGCCTCCGAATTCCCCGAGTGGTACCGGCATGGAGGGTGGGGGGCCGGGCGCCGGTGGAGTGGCAACCGACGCACACGAAACCCCGGGATCCGCGTCGGAGCGGGCCCGACGCCGCGCCCCCAAAGACGCCAACGTCATCCTGCTTTCGATCGACAGTCTCCGCGCCGACATGCCGTGGAGCGGGTACGACCGGCCCATTGCGCCACGTTTGACCGCGTTCGAGGCGCAGGCGGTGACCTTTACCCAGTCGTATTCGGTGTCGTCGTACACTTCGATGAGCCTCGGCGGATTGCTCGCGGGGAGGCTTCCGTCCGAGTTGCGGCGGAGCGGCTATTTTTTCGGCACCTACCGGGGCGATGTCTTCTTCCCGAAGCTCCTTCAAAGAGCCGGCGTGCATACGATGGGCGTGATGGCCCATCTGTACTTCAAGAGCGCTGGCTTCGATCAGGGGTTCGACGAATGGCGATTGGTGCCCGGCATCACGTTTGATCCGAATACGGACCGTGACGTCACGTCGCCACAGTCCGAGCATCTGGCGGAAGAGCTGCTCGGCGATCCTGCCAACGAAGCCCGACGGTTCTTCTTCTGGGCGCATTGGCTCGACCCGCACGACGAGTACATTCACCATGCCGGGATCGACTGGGGAAAGCGCGCGCGCGATCGATACGACGGCGAAGTGACGTTCACGGACCGCTATGTCGGCAAATTGCTCGATTTCATCGCCAGCAAATCCTGGGCGCCGCGGACCGTGGTCATCGTCACGGCCGACCATGGCGAAGAGTTCGGAGAACATGGGATGACGCGGCACGGCTTCGAGGTTTGGAACACGCTCGTGCACGTGCCGCTCATGATTGGTGCTCCGGGGGCCGAGCCTCGCCGTGTCGGCGTTCCGACGAGCGCCATCGACCTCGCACCCACGATACTCGACATCTATGGCGTGCAGCCGGCAGCGCCGTTGGAGGGCAATTCCATCCTGGCAGAGGTCTACGGCGGTGCAAGCGAAGAGCGCGACGTCGTAGTGGACCTGCCCGCGACGAGTGACAACGCTCGTCGGCGCGCGGTCGTCCACGGCAACGAAAAAATCATCTGCTTCGACGGCGACGGCTACTGCAGGGCGTACGACCTGAGCTCGGATCCGATGGAGCAATCGCCTGTGATGAAGGGCCCACAATACAAGGCCATGAAGCAGCGATACGACGCGATAAGCCGGGGAATTCGAGAGGTGAGCCCGTACGCATGCAACGCGGACTGCTTGAAAGGCAGCTACCGTGCGAAAGCAGCGAAGTGATGCGCGTCATCGTGGTGCCGTGTCTTCGAGACAACTACGCGTACCTCGTGGTTTCGAAGGGTGGCGAGACGGCGGTGGTCGACGCGTCAGAGTCTGGCCCGGTACGCGAAGCTCTGCGTCGAGAGGGGCTCGAGGCGCGCGCCATTTGGAGCACACACCATCACTGGGATCACGTGGGCGGGAATGTCGAACTCGCGCGCGAGTTCGATCTCGAGGTCGTGGGTCACGTCTCCGACCGCAAGCGCGTTCCGGGGCTCACGCGCAGCGTGGACACGGGCGACGTACTGCGGATCGGCGACGTCGAGACGACCGTAATGCACGTGCCGGGTCACACACTCGGTGCCGTCGCTTATTTCGTCGACGCCGGTGGCGAGCGATGCGTCTTCACCGGCGACACGCTTTTCTGTGCTGGATGCGGCCGTCTCTTCGAAGGAACGGCGGCCCAAATGAAGGCTTCGCTGGCTCGACTCGCCGCGCTTCCCGGCGATACGCGCGTTCATCCCGGGCACGAGTACACGGAGACCAATCTGCGTTTCGCGGCCTTCGTGGAGCCGTCGAACCTCGATGTGACGGCGGCGCAGAAGCGATCTCGACAACAGCGCTTGCGCGGAGAGCCGACGATCGGCACGACACTCGACCTCGAACGACGGACGAATCCCTTCCTTCGTGTAGCGTCCCCCGAGATCCGCGCCACGCTCGGCATCCTGCCCGGGATGGACGACCTCGGAGCGTTTACTGCCGTCCGCGCGGCAAAAGACTCCTTCAGCAGCTGATCAGGGTCCGTCTACCGGTGACGGGGAAGGGAGGGGAAGGGCGACAGGCGCTGCCTTGAGGCGAGTGGGAACCCAGCGCGCGCGTTGGGACTGGCTCATGTCGATGACGCGCAAGCATGCGAGAACACGCATGATTTGGTAAGCCGGGTCTATCTCGAACGCTCGAACGGCGAAATTCGGAGACTGACCCCATTTGTGATGGTTGTTCTGAAATAGCTCTCCCATCGTCAGAACGTCGAAGACGAGGGTATTTCGAGAGCTGTCATCGCTTGCGTAATTGCGATACCCGATCTTATGACCCGCCCAATTGACGATGGCGCCGTGCACTGGGCCGAAGGCCCAATGCAAGGGCAACAACAAAAACAACCACCAGTGCGTCGCGAACGAGACGTAGACGGTGGCGTAGAGGGCCCCCCACATCACGGCGATGGGCATCGACGATAGCGTGTCATCGAGCAGCGGCCAGTGCGGGTAGCCGCCGTCGAAACGCGGCTCGACGTCGACGCGTCGGTCCTTGAGATCCTGGTAGATTTTCTTCGTCCGCCACATCATTTTGAAGAAATTCGGCTGCTGGATCGGCGAATGCGGGTCGTTCGGACCGTCGCTGTATGCATGATGCATGCGATGCATGATCGCGTATGCGCGTGGGTTCAAGTAGCTCGATCCCTGCACGAACCAAGTGAGAAAATGCAAGCAGCGCTCGGTGCGCTTGCTCATCGTGAACTGGCGATGCGCGCCGTAGCGATGAAGAAAGAAGCTTTGGAAGAAGACGGAGAGCTGCCCGTGGACGATGAAGAACAGAGCAATGACCACCACCAGAAGGTACGGCTCGGGGCACTCAGTCGCCCGCCATCTTTCGGTCATGCGGTCGCCGGCCCTGTCACGGTTCGGTCAGCTCGGCGCCCGCGATGATGGACCGTACCCGATCGCGCTCGCGCTCGAGCCAAGGTGAAAGCGCGGAGCGCAACCGTCCGTCGGCCAGCCAGTGCGCGGATCGTGTCAAGGTGGGAGCGAAGCCACGCACCCGCTTGTGCTCACCCCCAGCGCCTGGCTCGAAGACGTCGAGACCGCGCTCCAGGCAAATCCGTATCCCCGCGTAGTAGCACACGACGAAGTGCAAAAATGGGACGTTGGAGTTCGTGCCCCAATAGCGGCCGTACAGACGATTGCGCTTCACCACATTGAACGCGCCGCCCACGAGTTCGCCGGTTGCCGTGTCGCGCGCCACCACCCACGCCAGCCGGTCGCGAAACCGTTCGACCACACGTTGAAAGAACGCCTCGTTCAAATAGAGGCGGCCCCAGACGCCGTGCTTGCCAATGGTCGACGCGTAGAACCCGTGCATCGTGTGCGCCACGGCGGGCGTGTGACCTTCCGGGGGAAGCGCCTCAACGACGATTCCCGCGTCGCTGACATGGCGGAGTTCGCGGCGGACCTGATTCCGTTGCTTCGAAGAGAAGCGGCCGAGATAGTGGTCGAATGTCGCCGCCCCCTGGCGGTGCCAATGGAACTGGAAGCCGTCACGAAGCAGGTACCCGCTGGCTTGCCAAGCGGCGGCCTCACTTTCGCGTGGAAAGAGCACATGAGCACCGGAAGTACCGAGACGTTCACACAGCTGACGCGCAGCGTCAGCGAACACGGCAACGACGGCGTCCCGATCTTCGCCACGGGAGACGAGGACGCGGTCGCCCGTTGCGGGAGTGAATGGCACCGCGATGACGAGTTTGGGGTAGTAATGAATTCCGATGCGCTCCGCGAACTCAGCCCATCCCCAGTCGAAGACGAATTCGCCTTCGCTGTGCTGCTTCGCGTACGAGGGTGCCGCGGCCACCAGATCGGCACCGCGCCAGAGCGATAGGTGACGGGGGAGCCATCCCGTCCGGCCTCCCACGCACCCGGTGGTTTCGAGCGCCTCCAACCATGCATGCTCGACGAACGGGGAGCTGTCGTCGCCGATCAGAGCATCCCACCGCTCCGGGGGCACCTCGCGGACACTCTCGAGGACGCGAATGGAGTACGCCGGGCTCACGCGTCCTTCCGAACAAGGTCCGACGCGACATCCATCCAACTCCATCGGCGCAGAGCCCAAACGCGGCAAGGACTGCCGAGCTCGTTCAAAGTTTTGGCGAGCGGCAACGGGGGCGTCTCGACGAGGTTCTTGGCGTCCATGATCGAGGATCCGGCGACGGCCCAAGAAACATAGCTCGCGTAGGCACTACGGCGAATGTCCGCCGACAAGGGACGGCAACGGAAACCCCACGCGAACCCATTGATTGTCTCGGCAGCGGCAACTACCGTGACGAAAGAAGCGCATGCAGGTGGCGGTCGTCCAGCTCAATGCCCAAGACGACGTCGGCGCAAACCTTCAACGCGTGCGCCATTGGGTGGCGCACGCCGCGGCGGCGGGCGCGGAGCTCGTCGCGCTGCCCGAGAATTTTGCCTTCATGGGCGAGGAGGCGACGAAGCGCGGGCTTGCCGAGCGGCTCGACGGTGCTTTCCCGGGCGAAATACTCGGCACCCTCGCCGACTGCGCCGCGAAGCATGGCATCTGGGTTCTCGGTGGCGGCATGCCTGAGAAAAGCGAGGACGTTGCGCGCCCGTACAACACCGCGGTTCTGGTCGATCCGCGCGGGGCGGTCGCGGCCACCTATCGGAAGGTTCACCTGTTCGATGTGACGTTGCCCGACGGAAGCTCGTACCGCGAGAGCGTTTCCACGAGCGCCGGGACCGAGGCGGTGACGACCGAGGTCCACGGCGTGGGTCTCGGGTTGAGCATCTGCTACGATGTCCGGTTTCCGGAGCTCTATCGACGACTGGTCGAGCGAGGAGCGCGCGTGGTTGTCGTCCCCTCCGCGTTCACGATTCCGACGGGCAAGGACCACTGGCACGCCCTGCTGCGAGCGCGTGCCATAGAGAACCAGGTCTACGTGCTTGCCCCAGCGCAGCATGGCAAGCATGCGCGTGGGCGTCAAACCTACGGCAAATCGCTCGTTGTCGACCCGTGGGGCGAGGTCGTTGCCCAGTGCTCGGAGGGCGAGGGCTTCGCCGCGACCCTTCTCGACTTTGCGTATCAGGACCGCGTCCGGACTGCGCTTCCCTCTCTTTTGCACCGAAAGTGGTGATGCGCGTCCCATTCGTCGACCTGGCTGCGCAAGAAGCGCCTATCGCGCACGAAGTTCTCACCGAGATTGCACGGGTCGCGCGCAAGGGCCATTTCGTCTTGGGCGAGGATGTCGAGGCCTTCGAGCGGTGGCTGGCTCGAGCGTGCGCCACGACGTACGCGGTGGGGGTCGCTTCGGGCACGGATGCGATCGAGCTCACCTTACGAGCCATGGGCGTGTCGTCAGGAGATGCCGTCGTGACGCCCGCCCTCTCGTTCATCGCGGCGGCGGAGGCGATTGGCGCCGCGGGTGCGCGTCCGGTCTTCTGCGACGTCGATCCGACGACCATGAACGCGAGCGTGGCTACGGTCGACGAGTCCATTGAACGCGCGACGCGCGCCGGACTGCGTGTCCGCGCCATCGTTCCGGTGCATCTATTCGGTCGCTGTGCACCGACCGCGTCTCTCAAGGCACTGGCGGCGCAACGCGGTATCGCGCTGGTCGAAGACGCGGCGCAAGCCATCGGCGCCAGCGATGAATCGGGGATCCCGGCTGGCGGCGTCGGCGACGCGGGATGCTTTAGTTTTTTTCCGACGAAGGGTTTGGGCGCGTGGGGCGATGGAGGCGCCGTCGTCACTTCGCGGGGCGATATCGCCACGCGGATGCGCCGTCTTCGCGCCCATGGTGCCGTCGAACCCTACGTGCACGAGGAAGCGGGCC
>JBEKOY010000131.1:0-14082 GCA_049521295.1 Polyangiaceae bacterium
CGTCGTGAGGCCCGCGTCCGCCGCCATAGCGCACACCGAGAGGATCGCGATCCACATGACGAAGAGCCGCGTTCGCAGCCTCGTCCTCACGACCCGCCCCCGGGCGGCGCGCCGGGCCCGATCATTTCGCTTTGATGAAGCTCGCGGGCACCACCCATTTCGGGCTTTTTAGCAGTTCGCACGCGAGCCCGAGAAAGACCGCGCGAAGGACCTCGTCGGGATCCGTCACGTGCGCACCCGTTCGCTCGGCCATCACCTTGGCCAGGGTGGTCTTGCCCGTGATCGACTCGATGACTGCCGCTTCGCGCTCCGGCAGGCGGAACATTTCGAGGCGCACGGGCGGCACGGCGACCGGCTCGATGACTTCCTCGGAGATCGGGCCGAGCATGGATTGGAGCTCCTCGTAGCCATAACCGCCTCGAATTCCACGATTGATGATCTCGTAGATGTCGACCCCGAGCGGAAACGTCTCCTCCTGCGATCGAACTCCGCGTGCAAATGCAATTTCCCCCTCTTTCCACCGGAACACGTCGACAAGACGACCCTGGGTCTGGTCGTGGATAGCGCGAAATAACTCGATCGGTCGCAAAACGCCGATTCCGACCAACGTGTCGCCGAGACGGCCCCCGAAGCGCGGGAGCATGGCGAGCGCCATCTCCAGCTCCATGCGCAGAACCTGACCCCGGCGGATGAGAAATTCGCCGAGAAGCTCCCCCTTGTCCGTGGAACTCACCCATTCGGGGGAACCCTCGACAAAGAAGATGCGCTTTCTCCGCGTACCATTTCGCAGCACGAGCGCGCCGGTTTCACGGCGCACCGCCAGATGAAACACGCGGGTCGGAAGGCGGGCGGGGTCCAGACCGCCGGAGTCGACGGCGTCACTCGGGAAATCGACGTCCCAACGGAGCGCGGGGCTCGCCAAGAAGCGCGCGAGCTCCGGGTACTCGCTCGGAGGCCGGAACCGCCCCTGCTCGCGCGCAATCTCGCAGCGTGCGCTGAGCTCGCCCGTCGCGAAGAGCTCGACGAGCCGATGGAAAGCCATCGGCCCCAGGACGCCACCGTCGCTTCGCTGCACGCGATAGGTGCTCGGAGACGCCGATTGCGGCGGATTCGGCGAAGGGCCCGACTGGTGCGTCGGAAGCTCCGAGTCGTGAACCTCGCGAGCGGCCGCCAACGCAGCCTCCGGTGACCCGTCGGTATCGACTTCGTTGTCGCCGAAGTCGGGAGGGGAAACGAGCCCCAACTTTTCGATGAGCCCCGCGAGGCGCGAAGGACCGACCTGCAGCCGGCGGCGCCGCACCACCTCTTCGATCGCTTCGGCGAATGCGGCCGCGTCGGGCCACCGCAAGGCGGGATCCCGCGCGAGCGCGCGAAACAGAACGGCGCGAAGATCGTCCGGGACGCGCGATCCGGCCCGATCGATCACCGAAACGTCCGCATCGCGAATTCGCAAGAGAACGTCGAGCTCTTTGCCGCCACTGAAAAGGGGTTTCAGGATGAGCATCTCCGCCAGGACGATCCCGACCGTGAAGAGATCGCTTCGCCCATCGAGATCGCGCCCGATGACCTGCTCCGGAGACATGTAACCGAGCTTTCCCTTAAGCTGGCCCGCATCCGTTCGGCGCTCGATCTCGGCGGCGCGCGCAATGCCGAAGTCGGTCAGTTTGACGGCGCCCGAACGGTCGATGAGCACATTTCCAGGCGAAACGTCTCTGTGCACCAGATGAAGAGGCCTGCCCGCGTCATCGCGTGCTCCATGCGCGTAGTCGAGAGCTCGCAGAACGGAAAGAGCCGTATGCAGACAGACGTCGAGGGGGATGTCCTCGGCAACTGAAGCCGCGCCCCGGATGAGACGCGCGCCCGTCGTGCCGTCGACGTACTCCATGGCCATGTACAGCTCGCCGTCCTGCTCGCCGAAGTCGAAGACTTGAACGATATTCGGGTGGCCGAGCCGCGCGCACACGCGCGCCTCGTCGATGAACATCGCAACGAAGTCCGGATCGCGAGCGTATTGAGGAAGGATCCTTTTGACGGCCACGAACTTCTGGAAACCGTGAGGGCCCGCGCGGCGCGCCAAGTAGACTTCCGCCATCCCGCCGGTTGCGATCCGCTTCAGGAGCTCGTACGGCCCCAGGCGCGGAGGCGCTGGGGAGGAGGGAATGGTCATCGACGATCGCAATCTTAACATGGGGCCATCGTGACCTCCGGTTTGTTGTCCGCAGAACCTTCTGGCGTTCTGATCCTCGACAAATCCAGGGGATTGACGAGCCATGCCGTCGTGTCGCACATGCGCCGCGTCCTCGGCGTCCGCGCCATCGGGCACGCCGGGACGCTCGACCCGATGGCGACCGGAGTGCTTGTGCTCGCGGTCGGAGAGGCGACCAAGCTCGTGCCGTGGCTGACGTCGCACGACAAAGTCTACGAAGCGACCATCGCGCTCGGCGTCGCGACCGATACCCTCGACGCGGACGGACGAGAGCTTCGCCGAGAGCCTCTCGCCCGCGAATTGCTCGCGCAATTGGCGCGGTCCGACGATCCGACGATCGCGGTTGGACTGCACGCGGCGCTCGCGCACGAGCGGTCTCGGACGAGCCAAGTCCCGCCGCAGTTCTCGGCGATCAAGACCCGAGGCGAGCGCGCGTTCGCGAGGGCGCGGCGCGGGCAAGTGACCGATCTTGCCGCGCGGGAAGTCTGCGTCCGTCGCCTCGATCTTGCGGGATCCAGCGACGACCCTGCGCGTATCGACGTCGAGATCGAAGTCGGCAGCGGTTACTACGTCCGGGCGATGGCGAGAGATCTGGCGGAGAGTCTCGGGACCAGCGGGCATGTGATCCGGCTGCACCGGACGCGCTCGGGACCGTTCACCGTGGACGAAGCCATCTCCATGGATGCGCCGCTTTCCGTGATTCGTGCCCACATTCAAGCGCTGACGCACGCTGCGGCGCGCACGCTCGCCGTGGCACGACTGACGCCGGCGGGCGCGCGCGACGCGCGATGCGGGCGGCTGGTTCAGCCTTCGGACATCGTGGCCCCAAAACGCGGGCCTTGTGCCTGGATCGACGAGGCAGGCGCGCTGGTCGCGGTCGGGACCGTCGCCGACGACGGCCGGGGCAGCGTCATTCGAGGTTTTGTGGGCGCTTAAACCGCCGCCGTGGCAGGTTGCTCCACGCGTCGTAGACGGCGGTGCACGAGCGGTTTCGCGGAAGCGAATTCGAGGGTTGGGCGGAGCCCAAGGGACTCGTCGACTGCACTGCCGTCGAGGTCGCACCACGCACCGTAGCGGGCGGCGCACGAGCGGTCGGTCACCTCTTTTTCGCGGCCGCGGCGTCACGCGCCGCCTTGAGACGATCGCGGGCTGGTTTCGCGAGCGACCCGTTCGGCTCGAGGTCGAGAACCTTGGCGTATTCGGCGGCCGCGTCCTTGAACCGCTTGGCCATCGCCAACCGGCCCCCGAGGTAATAGTGCGCCGGGGCATACGTCGGTTCCCGCGCGACGGCGGCTTGAAGATCGTCGAGCGTGCCTCGCTCGTCCTTCAGCCCGAGCCGGCAAAGCGCTCTTTCGGTCCGCACTTCGCCGCCGTCTTTGAGCGCGACGGCTGCGTCGAAGGTACTGACGCACGACTCGAATTCGCCCGCGAAACGGTACTCGTGGCCCACCGAGGCCAGCATGCCGTAGTCGTCTTTGACCCGTGCACGGGCCGCATCGAGGTGCGGGACCGCGCCAGGGACGTGCCAGACATTGAGCCAATGTGCGAGCGTCAGGTGGAGCATGGGATCGGCGGGGGCCATCTCGACGGCTTGCCCGAGTTCGCGGATCGCCGGATCTCGTTCACCGCGCGTGGCCATGGCCACACCGAGATTCTCATGGAGGGCCGCGCTGCCGGGGTGCTTCGCCAGGCCGGCGCGGGCAACCTCGAGTGCGTCGTCGGCCCGCCCTTCGTCGATGTAGAGGGCGCTCAGTTCGGCGGCCGCCGAGTCCAGATCGGGTTTGGCGACTAGTGCGGATTTGTAGGCCGACTCGGCCGCCGCCTTGTCCTGCAACTTTTCGCAGGCCATACCCAAGTTGTAGAGCGCCTCGTAATCATTGGCCTTCTTCTTGACCGCGGCCTCGAACGACGCGCGAGCGTCGGCGTAATGTCCGGCGTCGAACGCCTTGATACCCGATAAGAGATCGGACGACGGGACGGCTTCGGCCGCGTTGCTTGGTTCTGGGGCGGCGGAGCTGTCGAGCGGGGGCGGCGCGGCCGCCTGCGGTGCGGGAGTCGATCCACCGCACGCCGCGAGCGCCCACGCGACAAGCGCCCCTGCCCCCAAGGCCGCTCCGATTGGCTTCATGCCGCCCATCTTGTCATAGGCCCGGTCGGGGCGCGTCACCCGTCGACGGCCCGCAGCAGCGCGTCCTGGACTTCCTTGTACCGGGGCCCGCGAGCGATCTTCTGCCCATCGAGCTCGCTCACGTAAAATACGTCCGCGACCCGCGCGCCCTCGGTGTTGATTTTCGACAGGGCGATCGACAGCCCGAGATGGTGGAGGGCCTGAGCCAAACGGTACAGTAGGCCCGGGCGATCCTTGGCGAACACCTCGACGATCGTGTGGCGCGGAGATGATCGATCGTCGAGCAGGATCTCGGTCGGGACGGCCGGGCTCGGCCGCTCGCGCCACGCCGAGATCGATCCGGTTCGCTCGCGGATCAGGCTGTCCGCGGCGATCCGGCCCGAGCAGACGTCCTCGAGGTCGCGCGCCAGTCTTGGCATGGCCTGTTGCACGCCGTCGGTTCCCCCCTCCCGGTCACGCACCCAAAACAAATCGACCGCCTCGACGCGGTCCCCGTCGGGACGCGAATAGACCTGTGCGGCGAGCACTTCCAGACGGTTGGCGGTGAGCGCCGCGGCAATGCTGGCAAGCAGGCCGGGACGGTCGTCGGCGACGACGCAGAGTTCGGCGGCCTCGGGGTGGCGCGAATGCACTCGCGCCACGTGAACGGGACGCTCTCCGCGATCGAGTACGACCCTCGCGTGCTGCACGATCGACTCCGGCACGTTCGCCAACAGGTAGCGGTCCGGCATCGAAGCGAGCAGACGATCGAGATTGCGCCGGGTGGGCCCCAACCAGGCCGCCCGGACTGCGTCGCGCACGCGCGCGACACGTTCGACTTCTTCGCGCGGCTGATGACCGGCCAGGTACCCCTCGGCCGCGAAGTACAACTCGTCGAGCATGCGCGCCTTCCACGACGTCATCGCCGTCGGCGACGTCGTGCTCAGATCCGCGACGGTCAGGAGGTAAAGGTTGCGCAGCCCCTCTCGCCCGCGAACCGTGCGGCAGAATTCTGCAATCGTGACGGCGTCGTCGAGATCCCGGCGGGTTGCGATGCGGTACATCAGAAGGTGATCGAGTACGAGCTGCCGCGCTTCGTCGCAGTCCTCCGGGGTAAGACCGAGGCGGGGCAGGATTCGCGCGCACAAGTCAGCGCCCACTTTCGAATGCTGCCGTATCGACCCCTGCTCGTCCGGCCAACCTTTTCCGACGTCATGGAGGAGCGTCGCCAAAAAGAGAGGAACCGGCCGTGCAATCTCGACGGCCAGACGCGACGCGAGCGGAAACTCTTGAGCCAGCTCGCCGCGCGCGAACTGACGCAAGCGATCCACGGCGGCGACCGAATGAACGTCGACCGTGTAGACGTGGTAAATGTCGTGGTGAACGCGGCCGGTGACGGGCAGAAACTCGGGCACCATCGCCAGGAGCAAGCCCACCTCGTGAAGCTCGCCGACGATCGAGCCGCGTTGCATTCGCGTGTCGGGCACAGTGCAAATGAGCTCGACGAACCACCGAGCCGCCTCGGGGCTCGCGCGCAGGCGAGCGCACCATTCCCCATCCGCCGTGCATCGCGTGATCGCATCGCGCGCGAAAGGCAGCACCGGGGCCTGATAGCGAACGCAAGCGGCGTAAGCGCGCATCGCCAGAGCAGGGTCGTCCTGCAAGAGCGAGCTGCTCGCGATCGTCACGTGTCCTTCGAACAGCTGGACGCCATCCTCGAGGTCGGTCGGCGGCAGCGGTTTGCCGCGACGGCGGGGGGGGCGCAACCGCTCGAAAAGGCTCGCGCGCGCACGACCGATGGATCGGGCATGCAGATAGTAGTCCTGCATGAGCCGCTCGGCGGCACGAGCGCGATCCTCGCCGTACCCCATTTCGACGCCGAGCACCTCTTGGTCCTCGAACCCAAGCCGATCGGACTTGCGGCGGGCGCGCGCGTGCAAGCGATTGCGCACGCGCCAGAGAAACTCCTCGGACGCGGCGATTTCTTGCGCCTCCCGGGACACGACGATACCCAGTCGCACCAACTCGCCCCAGAACCCCGCCTCCGTCGCCGTTTCCCCGACGTGGTAGCGGGCGCGCGACGCCCACCGCACCCCATCGAGATCCCGCAGTCCGCCCGGCCCGCTCTTGACGTCCGGCTCCAGCAGATAGACCGAACCGCCGAAGCGCTCGTGGCGACCGGCGGCCTCCGCTTCGAGGCGATCGATGAAGACGCCCAGATCCTGCTCGCCGAAGAGCCCCTCGTAGGCATGAACGGCCAGCTCGCGAAGCAGGCCCTCATCGCCGGCGAGGAAATGCAGATCAAGAAGCGAGGTGGCAGTCGCCAGATCTCGTTGCGCGAGCGGGATGGCGTCGGCGGCGCTGAGGATCTGGTGGCCAACGGGCAGCGCCGCGTCCCAGAGCGGATACAGAAATGCGTTGGCGAACGCTTCAGCCCGCTCGGTGCCCGACGGCGCAACGACCAGAACGAGATCCGCGTCGCTGTACAGCGCGACCGCTCCCCGGCCGAAGCTGCCGACGGCCGCCAGGGCGAGGCCGGTCGCATCGACGCCGGGTCCGCTCGCGGCGGACACGTAACGAGCAACGATGCACGTTTCGAGAAAGCGCGCGTTGGCGCGGCCTATCGCCAAACCGTCCTGCCCAGGCGTCGTCATCAGACGGGCAATCAGACTTTCGCGGTTGCCCTCCAGCGCTTCGCGGAGGACACCAAGGGGGGCAGGGCGGATCGAAGCGACGGCCGGCGGGGCGGGAGAACGAGACGGCGGATTGGACGTCATGGACACCGGTTAGGAGTGGGAGCGACCGATCGGGGTACACGACCCCCGCATCGTCTCATTGTAGCGGAACGACTCGGCGCGCGGGGCGCGCGATGTGGCTTGACATCGCACGGAGGCTGACATTATTGGTCACCAGGGGTTGTGGTGCGCTTGCGCCATGCTTTGTCGACGACTCTCAGGGAGGGCTGCATGAAACCGTATTATCTCGTTGTTTTGGGCACGTTCAGCCTGATGGGCAGCGGGCTCGTCCTCCAAGCCTGCAGCAGCAATGAGAGCAACGAAGGTCCGAGCGATTCGGGGACGGCGGACAGCACGACCACGCCTGAAACGGGCGTCCCGCCCGTCGATGCGTCGTCCCCCGATGCGGTTGATGGGTCGGTGGGCGATGTGTCCGCCGTGACCGAGGCGGCAGCCCTCGACGCCCCCCCCGACACGATCGGCATGACGAGCGATGCGGCCGAGGGCGGCGGGTTATGCGCCGCGTTCGATGCGGGCACCCTCGACGAAGCATCGGTTGCCGCAGGTCTCGCGTTCATCGAGAACACGGGGCGCTGCTACCATTGCCACCAGACGGACACGAGCGCGGATGCGGCGATCGTGCTGTCTGGCAACGACGCCTCCATCAGCGACAGCGGTCCGATCTACCCGCCCAATCTGACGCCCGACTTGGCGACCGGACTCGGCTGCTGGAGCAACGAGCAAATTGCCAATGCCATTCTTTACGGCATTGATCCCGCCGATGGGGGGCACTATTGCGTGATGCCGACGTTCGGTTTGCCCAAGACGAATCCGGACGGAAGTGTCTCACCGGCGGAGCTCACCGACGCGTCGGTCGGCAACGTGGTCGAGTTTTTGCGCAGCTTGGCTCCGGTGGAAAACGAGGTGCCGCAGACCGTCTGCCCCGCCTCCGCACCCGTCGATTCGGGCACCTCCGATGCGGCCGACGCCGGCGAGGCGGGCGCTGCAGCCGACGCAGCCGGCGGCTAGTAGAGACGCCAAACCGCGTGCCAAGGCTCTCGGCGACGCTCGGCGAGCGTTTCCCTTGAGGTCGAGGGTCGCCGGTCGAGGGTCGCGGTCGAGGGTCGGGGTCGCGGTCGAGGGTCGCGGTCGAGGGTCGCGGTCGCGGTGGATGGTTCAGGGTTGAGGTCGGGGCGACGCCGGACGTTCACGCCCCCCCGGGGGAGGAGGCTCGGGCGATCGGCGTTGTCGTCGATCACTCTGCGGGTGGAAGCGCCGGATCGCCGTCCACGGCCGAACCCATCCACTCCGCGTCTTGGCCTTCTTCGGGGAGAACCAGCGGCGACCCGTCGTAGCGTACCCGCCGTCCGTGAAGGAAGAACGCCTGCAGGAGATATAGGGCGAACGACCGACGTTGGAGTGCCGGATGAATGTAGGGCGCGATGACAACGGCGTGCTCTTCCGGCAGCCGGCTCCAGTGGAGCGCGGCGTTCATGTGGTGCATCCCGTGAAAGCCGTTGTTGAAATGAAACCAGTTGAAGACCGCACCAACGAAGTTCCGTGAGTGGTTGTAGCGATGATCGGTGTCGCAGCCGTCATGCCAAAGAAAGTTGACCGTGGTGATGCCCCAAACCGCGCTCAAATGGGGCAGGATTACGAAGAAGAGCGCTTTCTGCCAATCGATGAAGAGAAGCGCGATCTTGACGCCCCAGGTCAGCATCAGCTGCGCGTTGCGCTCGGCGTACCAGTCGCGTCGCGCGTTCTTCGCGAACCCGACGTATTTGGCGTTTGCGCGCACGACATCGAACGCCACCCTCGGGAAGAACGAGAGCAGACCGACGAGATTCCACGATGAGCGAACTTTCGTCGTGCGCATCACGTCTCGGCGCTGCTGGACGTAGCGGTGGTGGCTCAGGTTGTGCCCAGGGACGTACTCGTTGACGGGAAAGCCGTACGTCAACGAGAGCACCGCTCGGGTGACCCGGTTGAGCCGCGCGGAGCGCCAGATCGGCACGTGAACAACGTTGTGAGTGATGACGGCGTTGATCCACGACATCCAGCACATGACGGCGCACGCGGCGCATACGGGCAAGCAACGCGCGACCGACAAATGCCACGCGCAGGCGAGCGCCACGAAATACATGGCGATGAAGGCCACGGTACGGAGATCGCTGCGGTAGCGGAGCATCCGGGGGGGTCCCGAGAAGGATCGACCTACCGAAGAAGCACGAAGAAGGCCCAGCGATTGGGTGCGAACGGAGGGAGTTGAAAACGCCGCTTGAGCCGCCAACTCTTAATCGCTCCACCCGTCTTTCGCAAGCCTGGCTGAGGCCTTCGCAACACCTTGGAGCCGAAAGACGCGATCGGCCCGAACGAGAAGGTGTCAATCTTGCGCGCGAACGCACGTGTACAGAAATCCGAGCGCGAACGCTTCGGGCAGCCGTTCGTGCAACCTCGGCCCGGTGACCCATCGAGCCAACCACGACGGCAGCCTGAATCGCGGATCGCTGAACCGCTCCGGAAAATAGTATCGACGTTCCACGACACGGCAACCGTTCGCGGTGACGAAGCGCTCGAAGAGGCTCTTCGAGAAAAGGCGAATATGATTCGAGAACATCTCCTCCGAGTGGTGCGACGTATCCATGATGTCGACGAACTCGCCGGCGAGGAAGCGAAACCGGTTGAAGAGATTGAGCGTATTCGGCACGCAGATCGCAGCGATGCCCTCGGGGCGAAGAACCCGCAGGATCTCGCGGAGCAAGCGCCCCGGAGCGAAAAGGTGTTCGAGCACGTCGTAGCAAAGGACGATCTCGAACTCTCCGTCCGCGAAAGGCAGCACCCCCGACTCGAGGTCGACCGCGCTCGCTTCGATGCCGCGGGCGCGAAGCGCCTCGACCGCTCCTGCCGACATTTCGACGCCGCAGAGGCGCACGCCCGGAGCGCGAAGCGATGCGAGCACTTCTCCGCTCCCGCACCCCACGTCGAGCACGGATCGACCGGCGCGAGCGCGCACGATGTCCCGTGTCGCCTCTGTCTTCCATCGAAGATGCGGGGAGGCGGCAAGCTCGGGCGCGCGCCAATAGTCACGGTAGTAGTCCTGCCGGGCATGGTCGGCGGGCCCCAACGCGGTCTCGCCCTCGGCTCGCTTCATGGACTTTCGTACCACGGCGCAGCAAAGCCTTCTCGACCTTCCCGACGAGCGGACGGCCCGATCACGAAAGCGCGGGCGCCAAGAGCGCCGGGTAGGTTGACGGACCGAGGATTTCAGGCTTTTGGACTCTCGCAAGGCGCGGGCGACAATGCTGCAGCCGCGAGAGGCGGGAAAGCCGCAGAAGCCGACGGGGAGCCAACCTGTTCGGTGCTCTTGGGAGGCACGAACCAAAACTTGTGCGAACGGAGGGACTTGAACCCTCACGAGAGTTACCCCGCCAGAACCTGAATCTGGTGCGTCTGCCAATTCCGCCACGTTCGCACGAGGCGTGGACACCGGTACTCGCTCGCGGAAATCACGTCAAGCGGCGCTCAAGAGCGCCGGGTAGGTTGGCGGACCGAGAATTTCAAGGCTTTGGGCCTCTCGCAAGGCGCGCGCGACGAGAGCGATGCTGCAGCATGGTGAGGAGGAGCAACGCGGCGAGGGGCGGCAAGGCCGGAGAAAGCCGACGGGAGCCAACCTGTTCGGAGCTCTAGGCGGTAATCGCGCGACGCGCCCGCTCGCTCGCTCGCTCGCGGCGCGACACGGAATGGCGCGACCTCGGGACGGGGCCGTGCCGGCGGTCGACGTGCGCCTCGGAGCTCGCTATACGCCCCCCGGCGCCCATGACGGACTGTCTCGTGTTTCGCCGTGTGCGCGCTATCGACCCGGCGGCATCGCTCGACGGTGTCGTCGACGTTGTCGTCGAGCGCGGCCACATCACGCGGATCGGTCGGGACGCCGCGGCCGATCTCTTGCGGCCCAACGGTCTCGAGGGCCTGCGCGTCATCGAGCGCCCGGGCGCGTGGCTATTGCCGGGTCTCGTCGACTTGCACGCCCACTTGCGCGAGCCGGGCGCGGAGGGCAAGGAGAACATCGCGAGCGGTCTGAGCGCGGCGGCCGCGGGCGGATTCGTGGACGTGTGTTGCATGCCCAACACGCGTCCGGTCAACGATTCGCGCGTGGTCACCGAGATGCTGGTCGGCAAGGCGCGATCGCTCGGAGGCGTACGGCTTCATCCGATTGGAGCCGTCACCGTGGGGCAGATCGGCGAGCAGCTTACGGAAATGGCCGACCTGAAGGACGCCGGAGCCGTGGCGGTGAGCGACGACGGCCGATGCGTCACGAACAGCCAGGTGATGCGGCGCGCGCTCGAATACGCGTCGACGTTCGACATGCCCCTCATCCAGCACGCCGAGGATCACGCGCTCACCGAGGGGGCCCAGATGCACGAGGGCGGGATCTCGACCCGACTCGGCCTGCGTGGCTGGCCACGCGTCGCCGAAGACGTCATCGTCGCCCGGGACCTGCTGCTGGCCGAATACGTGGGGGCGCGATACCACGTCGCCCATGTGTCGACCGAAGGCGCCGTACGACTCATCCGTGAGGCGAAAGGGCGCGGCATCGGGGTCACGGCCGAGGTGACGCCACACCACCTGATGCTGACCCACGAAGCCGTTCTCGGCTACGACACGGCGTGCAAGGTCAACCCACCGCTGCGCGAGCACCGCGACGTCGAAGCCTTACGATGGGCCCTTGCGGATGGGACGATCGACTGCGTCGCCACCGACCACGCGCCACACGGGGTGTCGGACAAGAACGTCGAGTTCGCGGAAGCAGCGCCGGGCATGATCGGACTCGAGCTATGTCTGCCGGTGCTGCTGGGACTCGTGCGGGACGGCACCGTGCCTTTGAGCCGGCTGGTGACCGCGCTCACTGTGGCTCCTGCCCGCGTGGCGGGGCTCGATCCGCCCACGTTGCGGCAAGGCGCCTGTGCCGACCTCGTCCTGGTCGACCCGTCGGAGCGGTGGGTCATCGACCCCGCTCGGCTGCGGACGCGCAGCCGCAACACGCCATTTGCGGGGCACGCGGTCGAAGGGCGAGTCGTCCTGACCGTCTGCGAAGGGCGTATCGTGCACGAGCGCGCGGAGGCTTGAACGTGACCGACCCGACCCAACACGATCGCGCTTGGCTGGTGCTCGCCGACGGTACGACGTTCTTGGGTCGTCCCTTCGGCGCGCGTGGAGCGACGACGGGCGAAGCGGTGTTCACCACGACCTTTACCGGATACCAAGAGGTGCTCACCGACCCTTCGTATTACGGCCAGATTGTCACGATGACTGCGCCGGAGATCGGCAACGTCGGGACCAACAGCGAGGATACGGAAGCCGTTCAGGAAGCCCCACGCGTGGCGGGGTTCGTCGTGCGCGACGCCAGCCCCGTCGCGTCGAACTGGCGATCGCAAGAAAGCCTCGACGCCTACCTCGCGAGGACGGGCGTCGTCGGCATCGCGGACGTCGATACGCGCAAGCTCACACGTCACTTGCGCGATACCGGGTCCCAAAACGCCGCGATCGGAACGTCCTCGCCCGAACAGCTCTTGCGCAGCGCACGGCAGGCTCCGGACATGAATGGGCTCGACTTGGTGCGGTTCGTGACGCCCAAACACCCCTATCCGTGGACCGAGGGGCGCGGCGAATGGGCCACCGCTGCAACGCGCCCACCGGAACACCATGTCGTCGTCGTCGACTACGGAATCAAACGCAACATTTTACGATGCTTGATCGACGCGGGATGCCGCCTGACCGTTCTGCCGGCCTCTGCGACGGCGGGCGAAGTGCTGTCGCACCGGCCCGACGGAGTGTTTCTATCGAACGGCCCAGGCGACCCGGGCGCGCTGGACTATGCGGTCCAGACCATTCGCGGCGTGCTCGGAATTCGTCCGCTATTCGGCATTTGTCTCGGTCATCAGCTCCTCGCGCGGGCTCTCGGCGCGAAGACGTACAAGCTGAAGTTCGGTCACCGAGGTGCCAACCAACCAGTCAAGGATCTGACGACTGGACGGATCGAGATTACGACGCAAAATCACGGCTTCTGCGTCGACCTTGCCACACTGCCCTCCCCTGCCCGATCGACGCACATCCATTTGAACGACGGCACTTCCGAGGGACTGGCCGCCCCATCGGTGCACGCGTTTAGCGTACAGTACCATCCGGAGGCCGCTGCCGGCCCGCACGACGCCTTGTACATGTTCGACCGGTTCATCGAGGCCATGCGGTCGTTCGCCGACAAGCGGGACGCCCGATGACCGAGCGCACGGTTCATTTCGTCAGCCTCGGATGCGTGAAGAACCGCGTAGACACCGAAGTCATGCTCGGGGTCGCCGGCCGCGAAGGCTGGCGAATTGTCTCCGATGCGGGCATGGCGGAAGTCATCGTCATCAACACCTGCGGGTTTATCGGCGAGGCCAAGAAAGAGTCGATCGACACGATCCTGGAGATGGCGGAGTACAAGCGCGTCGGCGCCTGCAAAAAACTGGTGGTCACCGGCTGCCTGGCCCAACGGTACGCGGCGGATCTCGCCGCCAAGCTCCCCGAGATCGACCATTTGTTGGGGTCGAGCGACATGCTCAAGCTCGAGCGCGTTCTCGCCGGAGACGCCGAGCGGATGCTGGTCGGCAACCCGGCCGACTGGCTGCTCCAGGCGACGGACCCTCGGATCCTGACGCAATCGAGGGCGAGCGCATGGCTGAAGATTGCCGAGGGTTGCAATCGCACCTGCGCCTTCTGCGTGATTCCTCAGATTCGTGGAAAGCAACGATCGCGAACGATGGACGACATCATTGCGGAGGCCGAGCGCTTGGCGGCGGGGGGCGCCATCGAATTGAACCTGGTGTCGCAAGATACGGTGGCCTGGGGGCGCGACCGGCCGGCGGCCGAGCGCATCCCGCTCGCAGAGCTCGTTCGACGCGTCGCGGACGTGCGGGGCGTTCGTTGGGTGCGCCTCTTCTATTTGTACCCCGAGACGATGGACGACGCGCTGATCGAGCTATTGGCCCACCATC
>JBEKOY010000132.1:0-13908 GCA_049521295.1 Polyangiaceae bacterium
CGAAATCCTCGAGCAGGAGGCCGACGATCTCTTGGCGCTCATCGATCGCGAGGTGAGGAGGCGCCGCTTCGGCGCCGGCGTTCGCTTGGAGGTCGCGCCGGGTGTTCCCGTCCGGATTCGGACGCTGTTGCTCGACAAGCTCGAACTCGACCCCGACGACCTGTACGAGTGCGGATCGCTGCTCGGCTTCGCGTCCCTGTTCGCGCTCGCATCGCTGCCGCGTCCGGATCTGCGCGACCCGCCGCTGCCGCCGCGCGTTCCTCCCGAATGGGCTGCGCAGGACAGTCCGTTCGAGTCGATTCGGGAACACGACATCCTGCTGCACCATCCGTACGAGTCGTTCGCGCCCGTTCTCGACGTTTTGTCGTTCGCGGCCGACGATCCGAACGTGCTGGCGATCAAGATGACGCTCTACCGCGCCGGATCGAACGCCGAGGTCGTCCGCACGCTGGTGCGCGCTGCGGAGAACGGCAAACAAGTCGCCGTATCGATCGAGCTGAAGGCCCGTTTCGACGAGGAGAACAACATCGGATGGGCCCGAGCCATGGAGCGGGCCGGCGTGCACGTCTTCTACGGATCGCGCGGGCTGAAGACGCACGCCAAGGCTTTGCTCGTGGTGCGGCGCGAAGGCGATGAGCTTCGGCGCTACGTGCATTTGTCGACGGGCAACTACAACGCCTCAACGGCGAAGCTCTATACCGACGTGGGCCTGCTCACCGCCGACACCGAGATCGGCGATGACCTATCGGAGCTCTTCAACGCTCTGTCGGGGTTCTCGCGCAGTTACCCGTATCGCAAGATGGCCGTCGCGCCGAAGAGGCTGCGGCACGCGTTTCTCGAAAAAATTGGGGCACAAACCGACCGCGCCCGATCGGGCCTTGCCGCGCGAATCTTCGCCAAGCTCAACGCGCTCGTGGACCCGGAGATCATCCGCGCGCTGTATGCGGCGTCTCAAGCCGGGGTCGAAGTCGATCTGGTCGTTCGCGGGATCTGCTGCCTGCGGCCGCGAATGCCAGGCGTTTCGGACCGAATTCGAGTCCGCTCGCTCGTCGGCAGATTCCTCGAACATGAACGGCTGTACGTTTTCGGGCCGTCGGGCGAGGAGGAGTTCTTTCTTGCCTCCGCCGACTGGATGCAGCGAAACCTCGATCGCCGCGTCGAACTCCTGTTTCCCATCACCAGTCCAGCGCTCTGCGATCGCTTGCGTTGCGAGTGCCAGGCGCCACTCGATTTGGACACCTGCCGTGTCTACGAAATGGATGCAGAAGGTCGCTATCGACGGGTAGGCCCTGGCACCAACGGCGTGCGCGCCGATGCGCAGGTCTTGACCTGGAGCGTCGTGTCGAAGAGATAATGCGCGCGGGATCGCGCGAGGAGGTCTGCCCGCAGCCCAACGGGCCGGTTCAGATCGCGCGCACCGCGAGCAACGCTTCGGCGACGGCGTCCCAGTCCAAAGCCGGAAAGCCAAAGCCACCTTGCTTGGCTGCCCACGCACGGGCAACCGCCCGGAGGGCATCGCTGCGCGTCGTGCCCGGCTCGTCGATGGTCGGTTTTTCGGGTGATTGCCGAGCGTGAGCCCCCACGCTCCACTCGCCCAGGCCGTCCTCGTTCTCGCGCGCCGTGACTTCGATGGTGAGGCGCACCTCATCGCAGGTGAGGTCGTAGACCATCGCCTGCCGCTTTCGAAACTGGTTGGTGATCCGCACGAGCGGTCGCGGCTTGTCCTTGGCCATCATGTCAGATCGTTTCGCGCGCCGAGCGCGGCATCCTACCACCACCAGGCCCTTCAGGGACTGGGATCGCTTGAAACGCCCGAAAGGAGACGGGCGGCCGGCCGCCCGTCAATGGCTTTCGCTCAGTCCTCCAGCCGCCGACCGAGCCGGTCGAAGCTGTGACTCGGTGGGGCGCCGCGCCGCGGACGCGACGCACTAGGGCAAAGCCCTTATTACCACTTGTTGCGCCGACCGGAGTTGCCTCCGCCTTGGCCGCCACCACCACCACCGCCGCCACCGCCGCGCCCACCGAAGCCGCCGCCGCCACCGCCGCCGCTACGCTGGGGTCGGTCTTCCGCCTCGTTGACGCGCAGCGCGCGCCCTTCCAGCATCGCGCCGTTCATAGCCGCGATAGCCTTCGCTGCCTCGTGAGCATTGCCCATCGTCACGAACGCAAAGCCGCGCGACTGGCCACTCTCGCGATCGGTCACGATATGCACGTCGGCGACGTCGCCGGACGGCGCAAAGGCTTCGCGAAGCGTCTCGGTGGTCGCGCTGAACGGAAGGTTGCCCACATACAGTCGATTTCCCATGATGGTCACTTGTCTCTCGACAGCTCGTCGAAGGCGCCCCTTTCTGGGCGCCGAAAGCCTGCCATCCAATTGAGCTGCCGGGATCGGAGGGACAGCCGCAGCGGAACACCCGCGACGGTTCCACGTTGCGTCATGAGGCGGCCAGTCGCGATCCCAGAGTCGAGAGAGCGTGGTGAGCCAGGTAACGTTCGTGAGCGAAGCGGAAAGGTACGCGCTCATACGACTGGGCGCAAGCTCGTCGCCGTCGGGGAGATCGAATTCGCTCGCACATCCGGGTGGGGCGTCGTGGCCGTTTCGAACGTCTCCGCGGAGCCGCGTGCGGACGCGCGGCTACGGAGCGCAAACCCACGGACTTCGTCTTTCCGGGGCTCCGCCCGTGTACCCCGAAAGGCGCTCCCACGGCTTTGGGGCACGCCCATCCCGCAAGAATCATTGCACTTATTTATTTGCGCCACTTGCGGAATGGACCTTTAGCCACAGATAGCCACGGACGGGCGACGGCGCGCTACGATAAGGGCCTATGAAGAGGATGTTCGCGCAGAGGCTGGCGAGCGCCATCGAAGAAGTCGAGGTCGCCGAGAGGGCCCTCGCGGAGATCCTTCGTCGAACCCGAGTGGCACCGCGGGCCGAGAAGACGACGATTACCAAACCCGCAGAAGACGCATTCTCGAGGTTGAAAAGTGCGCGGACGGGCTTGCTCGAATTGCAAAAGATGGTCGTCATCGACGAGGACTAATCCAAGCGCCCTGCAAGGAAAACCCAGCGGGCGACTCCACGGGCTCAGACGATCGGAATGCGTGCAAGAGCCAAGCTGGGCTTCTGGCCGCTCGTGGCCTCGACGTACTTCATGGTCTCGGGCGGACCCTACGGCCTGGAAGAGCTCGTCAGGCTCGGCTACGGCACCGCGCTCTTCGCGCTCGTCGTAACGCCCTGGGTATGGAGCGTACCGACCGCCCTCATGGTGGGCGAATTGGCCGGCGCGATCCCGGCCGAGGGCGGCTACTACGCTTGGGTGCGTCGGGCCCTCGGCCCGTTTTGGGGATTTCAGGAGGCCTGGCTCTCGTTGGTCGCGAGCGTCTTCGACATGGCCATTTACCCGACGCTTTTCGCTCTGTACCTCGGACGACTGGTGCCTTCCTGGTCGCAGGGCGGCGCGGGCATCGCCGCGGCGGCGCTCGTGATCGCGGCCAGCGCGGTGTGGAACATCCGAGGGGCAGCGAGCGTCGGGCGCGGCTCGATCGCCTTGGGCGGCCTGCTGCTTGCGCCTTTCGCCGCGCTCGTGGCATTCGCACTCGCGCGCGGCGCCGGCACGGCCGGTGGCGCCGTCGCCCACGCGGCGCCGACGCCCGGTATCCTCGACGGCGTGCTCGTCGCCATGTGGAACTATATGGGGTGGGACAACGCCTCGACGATTGCCGCCGAGGTCGACCGGCCGGAGAGCACGTACCCGCGCGCCGTCATCGCCACGGTCACGCTCGTCACGTTCACGTACGTGCTGCCGGTCTTCGCGATGCGCTTCGCAGGAGTCGACCCGGGCAGCTGGACCACCGGATCGTGGGTGGACGCCGCTCGTCAGATCGGAGGCAACGTCATGGCGGTGGGGGTCGCCGCCGGCGGCATGCTTTGCGGTCTCGGCATGTTCAACGCTTTACTCCTCTCGTACTCGCGTGTTCCGGCGGCCCTGGCAGACGACGGCCATCTGCCTCGGTGGTTGGCGCGCCGGGCCCGGGGAAGCCGCGCTCCCTGGGGTTCGATCGTCGCCTGCTCGGTCGCATACGCCGCGTGCCTTGGCATCGGGTTCAGCCACCTGGTCGCACTCGACGTGGTCCTTTACGGAGCGAGCTTGCTTCTCGAGTTCGTCGCGCTCGTCGTATTGCGCGTCCGCGAGCCCGGGCTCGCTCGGCCGTTTCGAGTTCCAGGCGGCACGGTCGCAGCCACGCTTCTTGGGATTCCGCCGGCCGCGATTCTTGCTGTCGCCTCGTGGGCGTGCCTGGATGAGCGTGTGGGACCCATACCCTCACTTGCCATCGGCGCAGTCCTGGTCGCCCTAGGACCCATCCTCTATCGCATCGGCGGGGCTCGAGTCGTCGCCCACGGTCGGTAGTGCGGGTTGCGAGCGCTCGGGTGACTTCCGCGCCCGCTTCGCGGCGTTGGCGACGCACGGCGATCGGCACCTGTGGTGTCGCGTTGCTGAGCGCCACGTACGCGGCCACGTTGCTAGCCCTCCGGCCCGGGTACCCTGCGTCCGCCGACAACCATTATCACTTTGCGGTTGCTAGGGAGATCGCGCGTGGCCCATGGGTGCCGGACGTCGCGCGGAGCCTGCCCTTGACGATCCTCCGGGAGCTGCCGGTCGATCACTACTGGGGATATCACATTCTGCTTGCACCGTTCGGCCTCGTCCCCAACGCCGAGCTCGGCATGAAGATCGCCACGGCAACCCTCTTCGCGGGCGTCTGCGCCGCGATGTACCTCTTCGTGAGGGCCAGAGGTGTGGCCTACGGGTGGATCTGGGCCGTGGCGCCCATGCTGTTCTCGACGCAAGACTGGCGATTCCTGCAGCTGCGTGGGGGTCAACTCGTCGTGCCGCTGCTCTTCGCGATGACGCAGGTCGCATTCTTCGAGCCTCGCGTCGTTCGGCGCCGCTCGACCCTTCTGGCGATCGGCTACATCGCCATGATCAGTTACCAGGGCGGCCTCGTTCTGCTCCCTTTCCACATCGGCGGCGTCGCCGCTCTGGGCATGCTGCGTTTCTCGGAAGGTCGTAAGCTCTTCGTCGACCCTGCCGTCACGGCTACAGGACTGGCGCTCGGCCTCACCGTCAACCCGTACATGGATGCACGGGGGGCGACGTGGCGCTTTGCCGCTCTCCACATCGGCGAGATGGGGCGCGACACGGCCCACCTCTATGATGATCAGGAGATCGCGGAGTTTCACGGCTTCCCGGCTGCGGTGCTCCTGTCTCACCCGGAGTGGCTGCTTCTGCTGATCGCAGTCATCACGTCCGTGGCGCTCGTCGTGTGGCGTGCGCGCGTCGCCCCGGCCCGGCTGGGCTCCGACGCGATCGTGCTGTCCGGCATGGCGCTGACGGGCATCGCGCTGACGGCGCAGGTCATGCGCACGCGCGAGTACTCCGTTCCAATCGCGTTCGCCCTGATGGCGGTGCTCGCGCCACGCCGAGCTCCCTCGTGCCTGTTGACGTCTCTCGCGTCGGCCTTGCTCGTGCCCGCGCTCGTTATGCACGGGCGCGCCACGCTATCGATCCTGGCCACTCACCTGCCGACGCGGCAATACCAAGGCGCACGCGAAATCCTCGAGGCGAACGCCGATCGTCCCATTCTCAACGTGGCCGAAGCGGACTATTGCATGCTTCGCTGGCAGTACGATCGAGTCGTTTGCGTGCAGGGCCTCAGCCGCTACTTCGTCTATCCGTATCCCGAACTGTTCCGCGACATCTGGGAGATTCACGACCGCGCCGACACGTCACCGGACACTCCGGCCATCTTGCGCCGGTTCTGGGATCGCGGTGTACGCCTCGTGGCGATGCACCGGACGCACAAGATGATGCGGTTTGCCGAGACGCATCCACGAATGCTGCGGCGGATCTTTCGATCGCCGATCAACGGCTCTTCGATCTACGAGATCGAGCTCGCCGCACTCGACGAATATCTCGGGAGATGATGGCTGCGACCGACTCGCCCATGCGCGCGACAAACGATCGCCGTGTGCCCTCCATAGGCACCACGAGGGGGCGCACTCGTATGACGCGGGGCAACCAGCCACGACCGCAAACGATCGAAGCACTGAGCCGACGGGGGGGCCCGCGATTCGGTCAGGCCGCGAAATACGTAGTCGCGCGCTTCTGGCCCTTGCTCTTGAGCTTTCGCGAAGACAGACCCTCTTTGAGGACGCGAGGCAGTTCCTTCGCTTGAAGCCCGAGCTCCTCGCGAATCTGCTCGGCGCGCAGACCCTCCTTGTGCTTTTTCACGAGCGACGTCACCGAATCGAGTACCTGGGCGATGTCGTCGGCCGACCGCCGCGGAAGGCGGCCGGACGATGAGCCTCGGGAGGATCGCGGGGCCGCGCGCACGGCGCCGGCGGCACGGGACGCCCCGCGGCGCGGACCCCCACTTTCGGCGAGAAGCTCATCGAGTGACGCCGAACGAATGGCGCTGAGAACCGCAGTGGCGAATGAATCAGCGAGGTCGGCGAGTTGAGAACGAAGTGAGTCAGCCATTGGGGTAAACGACTATACACAAATGAATCGCCAAGGCGATGCAGAACTTTTGGTAAAAAAATCGGTGGGCCCTCGGACCACGGTCGGGGGCTGTCGCTCGTCGTCATTCACGGTCGTTCGTGCCCATTCACGCGCCGCCGTGGATCGGTGCTCGACACGGGCCTCGTGGTGGGCTGGCATACGGCCAAGTGCAGGTTGTGCAACGCGGTATTCGACCCGTACGAGCGAGTTCCGGGCAGCAAGACGACACCTCCGAACGCCGACCATTGCCCGATGCAAGCGTGTGCCGTCGCTGCATCGGAATGTGAAAACTTCTTGTCGATCGCGATGCGCGACGCGCCGCCGGGCACGCGCTCGATGCATTCGGCGATGACTCGGGTGGTCCGGGCGTATTCGTTCTGCAGCGACGTCATCCGACGGATGCCGTAGCGCGCGCCGTTCTGCCAGAGCCCAAGCGGATTGAACGGTGTCGAGTCGCGCCCGGCGAGTCCGAGATTGACGATTTTTCCTTTGTATTTGAGGGTGCCCGCCTGCACCCGCACGGGCTGGCCGTGCGTTGAGCGGGCCCACTGTCGAAAAGGCTCTCGTGCGCAGTCCGAAAGCGACTGGAACGCAGGCCACGGACGCCGATGACACCCCGCCGGGGGGGGCGCACGCCGGAGATTGCCACCGCACGAGCGCCCCTCACGCGGTGCATGGCGTGGGCGCCCACGCCGCGATCCGTTTGAGCCGCAAAGTATAGAATAGCGCTAAGCTTTTTACTGTTGTCGGGGAGGCGGGATTTGAACCCGCGACGACGAGCACCCAAAGCTCGTGCACTACCGGACTGTGCGACTCCCCGTGCTGGTTCCCGCGAGCGGCACTTTTAGCACACGCGGTGCGAAGATCGCCTCGCTTGCCTCGGCTCATCGGCGTGGTGACGATCGGGGGCAAACCTCCCATCGCCCGTCGTGCGAGCGTGCTTGGTACGCGACTAAGAGCGGCCCCGCAGGGCCGCGATGGCTTTGCCTAGGCCCCTCGGGCTCGCGCGGAGCGCAATGTAAAGGTGGTCGCGATCCGTCTCCACCGCACGCACGTTCACGACCGGAGTGAATATGGCGAGTGCTTGCCTCAGTCGCGTGTTGCTCGCGAACGTGGGGAGCCTCATGAGGTCGATGACGATTCGGTCTCCATCCGCTTCGACGACCGCGGGCGGCCGTTTAGGCAAAAATTTCACCAGATTGCCAGGCCTCGATAGATCGAGCGCACCGGATTTGATGAGCGTCGCAACGGGGGTCTCGCTGTCGCCAATCAGGGCGAGCCTCACGTCGCTCAAGCGCACACCAATGCGCATCGCCTCCGACGACAGGTCGATCTCGTCCACGCGAACGGCCGCGCTCGCGCGCACCGGAGTGCCCATCGCATCGACGGATAGAGTGACTCGCAAGGCGGGCGGGGCGCTGCCGATGTCGATGTCTCTCGGAGCCTTGCGCGGGAGTTTGGCTTGAGAGCTGAGCCAGCGAAGGGCCGCAAGGGGAACACCAAAACGCAACCCCGCAGCGTTGACGGCCGCGCGTACGAGCTCGTCTGGATTTTTTCGTACGTAATCGACCGTGGCGGTCAGTAGAGCGCGAGCATCGAGCATCGAGGCGCCCACGCTAGCACGCGAACCGGTCGCCGCGCCGCGCGCCCGCCGCCCGGACGGGGCGCAAGTCGGTTTCGGGGGCTCATGCCTTGACGATCGCCTCCCAGCTGTCGGCGATTTCCTGAGCCGTCCAGACGCCACGGTCCGATTCTTTGAACCGACCCGGCGTTTCGACGATCTTGAATGCGTATACGCGTGCGCCTGCAACGGCCAGTACGTGGCCCGTTCGATCCGAGCACAAGTCGCTCGCGAGAAAGAGCGCCACGGGAGCGACATGTTCGGGGGTGAGCGTGTCGATGCCCTGAAACATCGGCAAATCCTCGGTCATGCGCGTCTTGGCGATAGGCGCAATGGCATTGACGGCGATCCGGTGCTTTTGCAGTTCGATCGACATCGTGCGGGTCAGCCCGTAGATGCCCGCCTTGGCCGCGGAATAATTGGCTTGGCCGAAATTTCCGAGCAAGCCGCTCACGCTGGTCGTATTGACGATGCGCCCGCGGCCCCCCTGCGCAACGATCTGGCGGGCGAAGCACTGCGAGCACAGAAATGTCCCTTTGAGATGAATCGCGACGACCGAATCCCACATCGGCTCGTCCATTTTCAAGAAGCTCTTGTCGCGCAAGATTCCCGCGTTGTTCACGAGCACGTCGACCCGACCGAACTCCGCGAGTGCCGAACGCACGATCGCAGAGGCCCCTTCCTGGGTCGCGACGCTATCGTGACTGGCAGCCGCCACGCCACCGGCCGCTCGGATCTCAGCCACGACGCGCTCGGCCCGCGACGACGCAACCGTGCCGGATCCGTCTCGGTCGACGCCGACGTCGTTGACGAGCACACTCGCCCCCTCTCGCGCGAAAAGGAGCGCGTGGGCGCGTCCGATTCCTCCACCGGCGCCGGTTACGAGCGCGACCTTGCCGTCGAGAAGTCCCATCGGCGCTCTTCGAGGGCTTGTAGCGGCGCAAACACGCATCGTCCAGAGTCGAATGGTAAGGTGGAGGCTTCAGCCGGGACGTGCCATGACCGACGAGAAGAAACGCGACCTCACGACCCTGCCGCACGTGCCCAAGTTCGCGGACGAGCAGCCCTCGATCCCTCGACTTCTCCATGATTGGACGGAGGAAGAGCCGAGCACAGGCCTAGCCGACACCCTGGCGATGCCACCGCCTGCGCAGCATTCGAAGGGGCGCACGCGCGCGCTCCTGACGGTGATCTCAGGACCGGGCGCGGGGCGAGCTTTTTCGGTAAAGCATGGTGAGACGCTGCTCGGACGAGGCAAGGAAGCGGACGTTCGTGTGGACGACGCGGGCGCGAGTCGCCTGCATGCACGCATCTCGAGCCTCGACGAGACCGACTACCTGCTCGAAGATTTGGAATCGACCAACGGAACGTTCATCGATGGGAAGCGGGTCACGCGAGTCAAGCTGAACAGCGGTGACCGGATCCACATCGGACCGAACGTCAGCGTGTCGTTCGCCATCCTCGATTCGCAGGCGGAGATGTTGACCCATCAGCTGTACGAGTCGGCCATGCGCGACCCGCTGACCCGGACCTACAATCGTAGGTATTTCGTCGAGCGCATGGCGAGCGAACTCGCGTTCGCTCAGCGCCACTCGGGGCAGCTTGCGCTCATCATGTTCGATATCGATCGTTTCAAGCAGATCAACGACCGATACGGGCACATGGCGGGCGACGAAGTGCTCCGGGAGGTGTCGAGCCTGGTCGCGCGCATGATTCGGGCCGAAGACGTATTCGCTCGATTCGGAGGCGAAGAATTCGTCCTGCTCGTGCGGGGCATCGAACACCACAACGTCGGCCGGTTCGCCGAGCGCATCCGAACCGCGATTGAAAAGCTCGAGATCGCCGCGGAAGGATCGGTCCTGCGCACGACGGTCAGCGGGGGCTACGTGTCGCTCAACGAGCTGCCCGACGACTCGAGGACGATCGAAATCCTCATCCGCACCGCGGACGAGCGCTTGTACTGCGCCAAAGCCGCGGGACGGAACCGAACCTCGGGGAGCAGCTGACGCGTGCGCGCGTGCGCTTGACGATGGCGCTGAATCGCGATTCACTCCGCGCGCGCTCGCGCTCGGAGGAGGCAAGCAGATGGCTGTCGACATTCGAAATTTATTTAACGTTCAATTGCCCGCCACGCTCGCAAAGAACGCGGACGACGCCAAGGCGATCGGCGCCAAGTATCAAATGACCATCACGGGCCCGACGGGGGGCGAATGGAACGTGGACGTGACGAGCTCCGGCCCCTCGTGCAAGCCGGGCAGCGGGCCGGCGGATTGTACCGTGACGATCAGCGACGACGATTTCCAGACGCTCCTCGAGAACCCGGAAGCGAACGCGCTGCCGTTCTTTTTCTCGGGCAAGCTGAAGTTGACCGGCAACCAAATGCTCGCCACGAAGCTTCCGAAGCTTTTCGGCTACACGTGACGAACTTTTGCGCGACCTGCTCCGCGGGCCCGCTCGACGCCGAGCGGGTCGGGCCGGCTGGCGCCCGCGATGTCGTCGATGATGCGAGCTCCGGCGTTCACCCGCTCACTCTGCTGCTTTAGGGTTTCGTGATCGACGACCGCATAGCTCTCGACCAGATCCAGCCAATCCAGATCGAGAACGCCGCCACTCGGGAGAATGAAAACACAGAATACATGGGCGAGACGGCCTACCTCGGCGGCGATCGCCCTGGGTACATGAAGGGCGGAGTGGGTAATCAGGTGGACGACGAGATCCCGAGGATCCCGCGTCCGTAGCAAATCGAGCTCCGTCGCAAGGTGAGCCAATACGCGGGCCGGGTTACGCCCGCGCTCTCCCTTGAAGCCGAGCACCCACGCGAGCGGAAGAGCCGAGCGCGATCCTCCGTGCCGGACGTCGTACAGACGCGAGTCGAAAAACCGCATTCGCACCTCTTCGCCCCCGAGCTGCAGCTTCTTGGCGAGGGCGATCGCCAGACCCCTTGCGAACACCTCGCGATCGCCGCGCATGGAGGCCGACGCATCGACCAGAACGTGGTGCAGACGAGCCGCCGGACCGGGGGCCTGCTCACGGGCAAAGAAGAGGATCTCGCCCTCGAGCGCGCGGCGGGCAAGCTCTTCGTCGCTCCACGCAAGCTCGGTCAAGACCATCGAATCGATGCTCCCGGACCTGCCAACACCTCCGTAGCCGTCGGCCGAGTGCGTGCCGGGGCCGTCCGCGCGCCTGGTTTCGAGGACACGGGGCAAGAGCTCGAGCGAGAACTCGACGACGTCGTTGGCCATGGCGTTCGACAACGCGGCGAGCCGATCGACCTGCGCGAACGATCCGTGATGGCTCGGGTCGTCGGGGAACATGGCGAGCAGTCGCAGCGTGTTGACGTCCAGCGCGTCCATCGTCGCGAGCAGTCGGAGGCGATCGCGCGTCAGGCCCTCTAGAAACGAAATTTCGTAGCGTCGCGGCACTGCCGAGAACAGTCGAGGGAGTTGCGGTTCAAGCTCGCGCACGAGTTCGACGTCGAGCGGCAAAGTTTGCGGCCAGGGCGGCGAGATCTCCGCGATGCGAGAGGGTCCGGCGAGCAGTCGAACGAGCACGACGGCGATCAGGTCATCGGTCAAGCCGATCTTGGCGATGCGAGCACCGGCATCCGCCGCCAACTCGGCGACAAGGGCGCGGTACCGCGTGACGAGCGCGGCGGCGTTTGGAGTACCGGCGAACGCTTCCCCGATGGCATCGTCGCGCAGTTGGATTGGCTCGGCTGATACCGCATACAGAAGCCCCAAATCGTGGGCTACGAAAAGTGGGACGTTCACGCCCAGACGCGACATTTCGCGCCACCACCGGAGTGCACGAACGATCGAGATCGGCGGCCGGACGCGAACCGCCGAGAGCCAAAGGCCCCCCAGGGGGCCCGCGATCACGGGATCGTTTTCGTGCGCCTGCGCAACGGGCACGGCAAGCGCGCTACTTCCACTGATCTTGCGTCGGAGCGCCCGTCGGGCTGTCGCCGTTGATCGAGCTCAGGTCGGGCTTGAGCCCGATTTGCTTGATGCAATGCCAGTCGCCGGTCTTGTCCGAGTCCTCAAGCGCGTATTGGCCGTCGAGCTCCGGGACGTCGTTTGCGCCCATTTTGTACGCGAAAACACCGGTTCCGTGGAGATCGGCCGACGGGCCGACGGCGCCGTAGGTGTGCTCGGTCCACTTGAAGCGCAGGATGTTGCCCTCGATCGTGCCGTTGAGCTCACCCCAATGGCTCGAGTCAGTGCGCTTCCATCGGCCGACGATGTTGCCTTCCTGACCCACCATATGAAGATACCCGTAGACGGGGTTGTAGTAGACGCCCGGCCACGTTTGGTCTGCAGGCATCTGGCCTACTTTCACGTTGGGGAATGCCGCTTCGCGCGCACCGCACGCCGCGACGGATGCGCCCATCAGTGCCGTGACGGCGATCATCGCCAACCCGCACAACCATGCCCGACCGTTCATGGTGGGGATGCTACCAAAGGGAGGCCGTTGCCAGCACTCAAACCGCCACGTCGTCGGCGGCTCCGCCGTCGCTGTCGTCTTCCAGCGCCGCACCGTGGCATTTTTTGAACTTCTGGCCGCTGCCACATGGACAAGGGTCGTTTCGTCCCACCTTGGGCCCTTCACGACGCACCGGCTGAACGGTTACCCGAGGCTGCGGCCTGGTCGCTCGACCGACCGGCGCGGCTACGGCTTCGTCGTCACCGACTGTCTCGGAGCCGTGGCGCATCTGCATGGCTCGCTGCTCGGCAGCATGCTTTGCGGCGTCCTCCCGTTCGATTCGCTCGATTTCGTTGTCGCGACGCACCTGAACCTTGAACAGCTTGGACGCCACGTTGCTGGTCGCGCCGGCCATCATCGTCATGAAGACGTCGTAGCCTTCCTTCTTGTATTCCTGTTTCGGATCCCGCTGGCCGTAGCCGCGCAGGCCGATGCCGTCGCGCAGGTGCTCCATGTTGGTGAGATGGTCGACCCACTGCCGATCGATCTCCTCGAGATAAAAGTGCCGGAATACACGGAGCAACAGCTCCGTTCCGGTTTCCTTCTGCTTCGCCGCAAGCTGCGTCTCGGCAGCTTCGAAGAGCACCTTGGCGATCTGCTCGACATCATGCAGGTGCTCGACGTCGGGCGACTTCGTCGCGAAGTGCTCGACGAAACCGCTCTTGATTCCTTTCCAGTCCCAGTCCTCGGGAGGCTTGTTGGTCGGGCAGCATTCCTCGACGATGGCTCCGACAATTCCGTCGATCAGATCGAGAAGCTGCTCGCGCTGCTCGGTGAGGCTTTGCGGAATCTCCGCGAGCAGCCGCTCGTAAACCGCCTTGGGCTTCTTTCCGTCCCCTTCGCGGAAGTCGAAGCGGCAACCCCAGAACTGATAGACGTCCTGCTGGATCGAAGCCATCGAGTAGATCTCGTCGACCTCATCGACCGTCTTCGGCGGCTGCCGTCCTTCCTTCGGCGCAGTCGGTGTGCCGTGGTGCACGACGAGGTCCACGATGGCCTGCCTGACATCGTCGACGATCGTGGGATCGACCTTCACGTCCCGCATCTTGCCGGTGGGCTTGCCGTCTTCGTCGAGCTTCTCTGGGCTGTAGGATCCGAGCAGGAGCTGTTGGCGCAGTTTGTACACGGTCTTGCGCTGCTCGTTCATCACGTCGTCGTATTCAAGCAGGTGCTTGCGCATGTCGAAGTTGCGCTCTTCGACCTTGCGTTGGGCGTCCTGAATGCTCCGGGTCACCCAGGGGT
>JBEKOY010000133.1:0-13810 GCA_049521295.1 Polyangiaceae bacterium
ATACCGTGCCCACCCCCGCTGGAGTTACCTGTTGCACCGCGACAATCTTTGCGCGCAGGCCCGCGTAGAACCGACGCTCGGTGTCGTGCCATCGCGCGTGACGATCGCTCGGTACATGATCGCCACGTTCAGGTCGACGACACCTTGCTCGAAATCGTCGGCGGTGGCCGCGTCGCAGAGGTGAAACTCCGCCGGCGCGCTCGCCGAGAGGTTGAAGTCCGACGTGGCCGGCGCGGCCTTGGCGAGATCGGGGAGCGTCTTTGCGTTGCAGATGGCCAGCTTGTCGGCGCGCCGGGTGTTACTGATGGTCTGGGTCCGCGGAATGTCGAGCGGGCCGTAGGATAGAGACTGCGCCGCTCCGAAGTTCAGCGTCACGTTGCCGCTGCTCCCCGGCGTGGCCATCCGGACGGCGCTCAGGTCCGGCTAATTGAACCTCGCCGAGCCCACGCCGCTGACGATAAGATCCTCGCTGGGGACGTCGTCGTCGGGGTCCCAGCTGCGAAAGAGCTTGAGCGAGGCCGGATCGGTGACGGTGAGCGTGGCGATGTCCACCTTGCCGAGCGTCAAGGTGTATGTCGTGCCGTCCGTCGACGTCGCGCTTACGTCAAGGATCTTATCGTAGCACTTGAAGGTATAGTTCTGCCAAGGGCCGCTGCCGGCCGTGGGTAACGGGGTGTCCAGGCCTTGCCCAAGGTTCGTTTTCTGCCCGTTGTGAGAGGTAAATGGGCAACGCTATCAAGATTATCCGAGAGGCGCACGAAAGAACGCCGCCGCCGCTTCGGCTCGAGGGTGTGGTCGCGGCATTCCTCCGTGCTACGGTCCGCGGACCGACGCTCTGGAAAGAGCGACCACCACGCAACCGTACGTCGTCAAACAGGGCGATCATCTCCCAATCCTGGCGTACCGTTTCGCCTTCGACGCGGACTCCGTCTGGAACGATCCGGCCAACGACGACTTGCGGAAGCTGCGGACCGATCCGAACCTGCTGCTCCCGACGGACGTCCTGTACATCCCGGATCAGGTGAACAAGAAGCCGGTCGTTCACTCGCTCCAGACGGGGCAGAATAACTTGTTTGTGTCGGACGTGCCCAACGTCAGTTTGGTCGTCGCGTTCGCCGACCCTGCTCGAGCCTCCCAGGCGTTCACCGTCACGGAATGCCTCGACCGACATTCCCATCTCGATGCAGAAGATCTCGATCGTCTTTACCAGCGACGGCGCGACCTTCAGCGTCAACGTCGGACACCTGAACCCGATCGAGACCCTGAGCGGCGCGGCCCAACGGCTTCAGAACCTAGGCTTTCTGGCCCCGGCCATGGGACCTCAACGGCCTGGACGTCGACACGGTGCGGGCCGCGCTCCAGGCGCTGCAGGCCGGCCAGTCGGACGGGCAAGCCGGCGCGGTAGGTTGGGATGCGCCGCCGAGCAGCGGGGCTGACGATGGGAGCGAGCTGTCCGACGACCCGTTCGGCGACGACGACGACGCGGGCGACGTCACGAAGTACGACGATTACGCGCAGGACGGAACGGATCCTCCGGAGCCCGCCTCCTTGCCGCAGAGCGCACCGAGTCAAGAGGACGGCCCAGGGATGAGCGACGACGGCACACCTGACGATCAGGCCAAGAAGCTGCTGCTCGACGCTCACGGCTCATAGCGCGGGAGTCCGCTACGGCCCGGTCAAGTACACCAAATCGGTCGCCCGGCCACACGTGACGCGGCTCGACCGGATCGTGCCGGTGGCACTCGGTGCCATCACGCCGACGTCGAGGAACGTGCTGCAGATGAGCTACGACGGCGACGACAATGTCACGTCGGTGACGCTCCCCAATTCCCCGATCGAGCAGCACGACTTCGCGTACACCCCCGTCGACGATCTGATGACGTACACGCCGCCGGTGCCGAGTTCGGACGCGGGCCCGGGCCCGTGGAGCACGGCGTACCAGTACTTTCTCGACCGCGATCCCGAGCTCGAGACGCGACCGGACGGAACGAGCATCGCCAAGGACTACGACACGGCCGGCCGACTCTGGCACGTGACGACTCCGCAGGGCGTGACGACACACAGCTACGTTGCGGCGACCGGGCAGCTGCAATCGATCGCCCGCCGGGCGGCGAGACGCTGACGTACGGGTTCGACGGACCGCTCTTGACGGGGCTGACCTGGAGCGGCCTCGTTTCGGGAAGCGTGGCCTTCGGCTACGATGCGAGTTTCCGAATGACCTCACAAGCGGTCAACCATAGCTCGCTTTTATTCGGGTACGACAACGACAACGTGCTCACCGGCGCGGGTGCGCTCACGCTGACGCGCGACCCGCAGAACGGGCGCGTGACGGGCACCACGCTCGGGCTCGTGACCGACGCGTACGCCTATGACGCGAACGGCCTATTCGCGAGTTATACGGCGCAATACTCGGGCAGCACGCTGTACTCGGAAAGTGTCGTACGCGACCCGACAGGGCGCATTACGCAGCAGACCGAGAGCCTCGGAAGCACCACCCACGTCCGGGGATACACATTTGACGCGAGCGGCCGGCTCACGGATGTCAGCGAAGACGGCAGCGCCGTCTCGCACTACGGTTACGACGCCGACGACAACCGGACGACGTATCAAACGTTCGGGGCGAATGCCACGACGATCTCGCCCACGTACGACGCGCAGGACAGGCTTCTGACCTACGGGAACGCGACGTATCAGTACACGGCCAATGGCGAGCTGACGAGCAAGACGGACGACACGGGAACGACCAGCTACACTTACGACCCGCTTGGCAATTTGCTGAACGTCGATCTTCCGAGCAGCACCGCCATTGCCTACGTGGTCGATGGCGAGAACCGCCGCGCCGGCAAACAGCTGAGCGGGACGCTCACCGAAGGATTCCTCTGCCAGGACGCGCTCAACGTCGTCGCGCAGCTCGACGGCAGTGGCAACCTGGTGGCGCAGTTCGTCTTTGGCACCAAGCCGAACGTGCCGGACTACTTCACCGGCGCGGCAGGTACCTTCCGCATCCTGAGCGACCATCTTGGAAGCCCGAGACTCGTCGTCGATACCTCGGGCGGCAACATCGCCGAGGAGATCGACTACGACGAGTTCGGGAATGTGACGAACGATACGAGCCCGGGGCTGACGCCGTTTGGGTTCGCGGGCGGGTTGTACGATAAGGACACCGGGCTCGTGCGCTTCGGGGCGCGGGATTACGACGCGAGCGTCGGAAGGTGGACAGCCAAGGATCCGATGAAATTCGCGGGAGGGATGAACCTATACGGATACGTTGTGAACGATCCGATTGATGGCCTTGACTCCAGCGGTCGCGCGAACCTCTGCCAAGGGAATCCAACGTGTCTCGGGGCCGCCGCGGCGCTCTGCAGCGCTATTTGTGGATCGAACCCAAGCTGCTACCAATTCTGTATAGGGCCGCTCTTCCCGGAGCCTGCGGGAGGGGGCGGTGCGGGTGGCGGGGGTGGTGGTGAACCGAACATCTGCCAGCCTCCACCCAATTCGTGCCCTCCCTGTCCGGCGCCGCCGCCAGGATACTCCCGGTACGACACGGGGCATCCGCACTTTCCGTGCCCAGGCGCCCATACGCACGTTTACTCGTACGAGTACAACCAGAATCCGGAGACGTGCCAGTGCTTCCTGAAGAGAAGCGAGGAAGTCATTTGCGAATAGATTCTCCTCAAGGCGAAGAGCCCTGCGTCGAGATCGTGAGGCGGGTTTCCATCGGGAGCCGTCCTGACGCCTGGACCGCCGAGAGGCGCGAGCGGTACTTGCTTCGCCTCGACGTGCCGCAGCCATTGTCAGTCGATGTGCGTGTTTGGGCCGCAGCGGCGCAGTCCGAGGGCGACACGATTGTCGTTTCGGTTTTGCTACGGGGTGTGGCCAAGGATGGCCAGGGCATCTGGTTGCCGAGGGCCCTGCACGTCGACGATGAAGTCGAGCTACTCGGTTACGACGTCGCCGACGACGTGATGACGAGTGGTCTTTCCAACTGCGGATACTCGGACGAGGAAAAGGAACGGCTTCGTCCTGTGTGGGCGCCGCAGCTGAATCGGTTCCACCTTTTTGATCGGGCGAACCTGGCTTTGCAATTCAAAGGGATCACCGAGGCGCGTGTACCTGAGCATGCCCCTTTCTTCGTCTTCGGGCTCTATCGCCTTTTATCGTAGGCGGCGATGGGGCTGCAGTGGCCGAAATGCCTGCGTTGGCTGGAATCCGTCGGCATAGATTCGGACACTGCTGTGGGGCTGATGCGAGAGAATGCCGCTTTCCGGCGCTCTCATCCGAGCGAGGACACTGTCCGACCCAGAACACCAGATGCGCCACGGTGGGGAAGCGCGCCATGTCGAGGCCGATCTCCGAGGCGATGATCTCCTCCGGCACGAGGCCATCCGCGAGCGTAGGGTAAGCAATCCGTCCACGCGATCGGGGTAGGCTCACAGTGGGTGTGGGGACGAAGAATGCATTTTCGCAGGATTCCTTGGGACGCACCGCATGCGGGGTCAACGGCCAGCATAACGCATCGGCCGGAGCGATTCTCGGGTGATAGGGACCGCGGCCGGCGCGAACCTCGCCGCCATGCTCGCGATCCTGCAAGCCGTTATCGGCACGCTGCGCTCCGCGCTGCGGCCCCGTGCAAGCCTCGTTGCGGAGAATCTCCTGCTCCGCCAGCAGTTTGCGATTTTCGGCCACGGCTCCGGCCGATCGACCACGCGTTTTGGGTCATGGTCGCCCGTGGGTGGTCGCGGTTGGCGGAGTGCCTCGCGATCGTCCAACCGGCGACCGTGATCGCATGGCGTCGGCGGGGCTTCGCTCGGTGGTGGGCGTGGAGGTCTCGCCCCGTGGGTCGGCCGCCTCTGGCACCGGAGCTGACGAGCCTCATCGAGCAGATGTCGCGCGAGAATCCGCTTTGGAGCCGGCGGAGAATCGCCAGCGAGCTGGCGAAGCTCGGACATGCCGTCGACAAGGGCACGGTCGCGAAGTACATGCCAAAGCCAGCACCGCGACCAGGCCCTCCCCCGTCGCAGACGCGTGCTCTCCCCGGTATTCATTCCGGGGCCCAATTGAAGCACCGCGTCGACGACGGGGTTGGGCACCCTGCCGCTGGGCTCTCCCCGGTATTCATTCCGGCGCCCAATTGAAGTGCGTCAACGCGACCTAACAGTACCGCTAAGGTTAGGGCGTTCGTTGTCCGTGCAACGGCGAACCGATTCGGCTGCGCGGGCGCTCTGCCGGGGCGACCCATCGTTCGGGACCCCCACCCACCCCTCCCGTTCACTTGGGTCTACGCGTGACCTCCCGGCTTGGGATTCGCGATTCCGTAGAACGCGACCACCGACGGCGCATCTTCGCCGCCATGCGGTCCGTCCTCGTGCGCGTCGGACGCGCCGGTCGTCGCGTCACCGGCATCGTCGACGGGAATAGGATTGGCGATCCCGTAGAATGCGACCGCCGACGGCGCATCCTCGCCGCCACGCGGTCCGTCGTCCTGCGCGTCGGACGCGCCGAGAGGCGGCCCAATCCCGACGCTGCCGTCAAAGGCGATCGCCGAGGGCGCATCCTCACCGCCTTGGGCCTCGCTGGCGTTCGCATCGGCCACGACGGCGATGCCCGAAGTCGCATCGCCAGCCGCGGCCCCGTCCGACTCGATGCCCGGCGAGCCATAAAAGGCGGTACCGGATCCCGCCGAGCACGCGGCGAGCCCCGTCACGCCTGCGGCGACTGCGGCGGCTGCCGCCATGCGTCGAAACGGGTCGCCGGTCGACGGTCGCGCGCCGGTCTCACCGCAGAAAGGGCAGTGCGCCTCAGACCATTTCACATGCCGAGAGCAAGCGCCACAAAGGACCAATCGAGTCGCCATGGTTCACGTATTCCCCTCCCTGATACCCACTGGCCGGATGGGTCTCATCCGTCCAACGAACCTTCACCGGTGCGCGCAAGCTCGCGCGCTCGTTCGAGCTCGCCCGGAGGCCAAAGCTCCTCGACGATCTCGAAGCGACCGTAGTCGAAAGGCTCCCCGCCCGCCGCATGGGTGCGCACGATTCGTTCGCGCTTGCCCTGGCGCAAGAGTTCGAGGGCGCGATGATGGCAGAAAGGGTTGTTTCCCGGTCGCCCGAAGAGGACGTGGGTCGTCCACGTGCAGCCGCCCAGGCAATGGTCTCGGTAATAGCACTGAGCGCAATGGCCCCAGAGCTCCTCGGCTGTCCGTTCGCGCGTGAACCGAAGGGGCGCCGACCGCTCCCAGATGTCTTTGAGCGAGTGGTCGCGCACGTTGCCGCCAACGTAATCGCTCGTGGGCAGCGACGGGCAGCCCTTGATGGCGCCGTTCGCCTCGATCCCCAACGTCGTGCGCCCCGCTCCGCATGAGCCCATGTGACCGCTCGGGTACGACCCGCGCAGCACGTTCTCGAATGGGCCGAAGTAGCCGATGTTGTTGCCTGCCCAGAACTTCACGTGGGCCTCGTCGGCTCGATGTTTCAGCCGGGCAAGCATCGGAATCGCTTCGAGCACTTGGTACGGTTCGAGAAGAAGGCGCTCTTCGTCTGCGGCGCGGCCCATCGCCACGGTGAATTGCATGAGCCAAGCGCGAATGCCTTCGCCCACGAGCAGTTCGAATACCTCGGGCACCTCGCGCAGGTTCAAACGGTTGATGTGCGTGTTCGACGACGTCGCCACTCCTGCCGTACGAAACGCGCGCAGGGCGCGGAGCGCCGAGTCAAAGCTGCCGTCGAGCGCCCGGATGTGGTCGTGTGTCGCGCGAAGGCCATCCAGAGAGACCCCAGCGCCTTGGAGGCCGGCCGCCTTGGCGGCTCGCGCCAGATCGTCGGTGACGCCGCGGCCCCCGGTGGTCATCGTGCATTGCATGCCGTGGCGCCGAACCGCACGCACGATCTCGAGCCAGTCGTCGCGCAGATACGCCTCTCCGCCGATCAGAGTGACTTCGCGAACGCCGAGATCGGCCATCTGACCCACCAGATCGAGCGCCTCGGCGGTCGTCAGCTCGTCGGGCCGTGCGCGGCCTGCGCGCGACCCACAGTGCCGGCAGGCCAAGTCGCACTGGAGCGTCACTTCCCAGACCGCGTAAACCGGCCGCCATCGCCGGTCCGCGGCGCTGACTTCGTCCGCGAGCGGCAGCTTTCGGCGACCGGGCGCCGCTTTGGGCGCAATCGGCAGCGAGCGAGAGCGCGCATCGAGCGGGAGAAAAGCCATGAACCGCGCCCGCTTCGGATTGTGACGCCCTTCAGGGCGGATGCCACTCCTTTTTTTTCCTCCGCTGGCTGGCACCGGCTTTGTGAAGTAGCCGGCCCCCGTACAGAGAGGATGCGTTGTCGGCGTTGCCCTCGGCCGCTTCGGCTCCAGGGGCGGAGGCGTCCAGGACGTGGCCCCGAAGTCCGCACTACGCGAGTCCTGGCACTTTGGCTCCCTCGGTGTCCGACCTGCCATCGCGACTGCGATTGCCAGAATCGAACCGGACTGCCTGCGCCTCGTCGGCCTGCGGGGGGCCGGACCGTTACAATCGCGGCATAGATCCTGCGATCCCGCAGTAGAACTAAGTGCAAACTCGATCCCACCCTCGCCGTGGCGCATGATTGCTTCTGGGCATACCACCCTGCGAAGGCGTACGCGCGGGAGCTCTACTTGCAGGACGAAATCGGCGCCGACTTCACGATCGATGAAGCCGGATCTAACGACGCGCGGGCGCGGTACTTGACTGAGCACGCCGCCGACACCGAAGCCGCGCGTGAAAGGGAGCGCGCTCGTCGCGAGCGCAAGGTCGCAAAACAGGCGGATGACAAGCCAAGCGGCGAACAGCACCAGCGACGAGGCGGCGGACGATGAATGATCGGCCGTGCCACTTTCCGATGGGTCGGTTCATGGCACTCGCCGGGATGGAAAGCTGCAGCGCGGCGCCCAACGGGCGCGAAGTCTCCGCGCCCTTGCTCATGGTAGGATGGATCGTAGGATAGATTCAATGACGGCAGCCAAGCTAAAGGTCAGCCTCACGCTCTCGGCCGACGTAGTCGCCCTCGTCGACCGCGACGCGGAGCGGCGAAACGACACGCGGAGCGGCGTCGTCGAGCAGTGGCTCCGCCGCGCTGCGAACGCTAGCGTGGAGCGAGCGATCGCCGAGGCGACCGCTGCCTACTACGGCTCGCTCCGCGCCGAGGATCGCGCTGAGGATGCATCTCTGTCACGCGCCCTTTCCGGAGCAGCACGCCGCGTCTCCTATGACGATCCGCCGGTGCCCCGACGTGGACGAGGACGGCGTTGACCACGCCCGCAAAGGCCAGCGTGCACCGCCGTGGCTTTCTCTACCTCGCGCACCTCGACAAGCTCCGCCCGGTACTGGTTATATCGCCCGACGTTCGCAACGACTTGGCATCTGATCTGATCGCGATCCCGTGCTCCACGCGCCTCTCGGCAGCGCCGACGCATGTTCGGCTGCGGCGGGGGGATGGGGGCCTCTCTGAGGCGTCGGTTCTCAAATGCGAGCAGATCACAACACTTCATAAAGACGAAGTTCGCCGCCAACCCCTCGGAGGAGCCCTGCCGCAAAGGAAAATTCTCGAGGTCGAACGGGCCGTCCTGCGCGCCATCGGCGTGCCTGTGCCCCTTGAATAGGTCGTCGAGAGTCAGCTCTTGGAAAAGCGACCTTCGGGGCTCCGCCCTTGGTACCCTCGATGGTTACCGCGAATCGAGGGGCGACGAGGAGCCGGACGATGAACAACCGTGACTTCGGTGGCTCTAGATGCCGGCACCCTGACCCATCCCCTCAAATTATGCCGAGAATTTCGGGAAAGAATTGTTGCTCGCCGAGGACTTCGCCATAGGCTGTCATGAGCTGAACGAGTCGCTCCTCGCGCATGTTTGGGATGGCGAAGTTGTGGTGACGAAAAGTGCATTTTCGCAGGATTCCTTGGGACGCAGCGCATGCGGGGCCAACGCCCAGCATGCCGCGTCGGCCGCAGCGATTCGCGGGTGACAGGGACCGCGGCCGGCGCGAACCTCGCCGCGATGTTCGCCATCCTGCAAGCCGTTACCGGCACGCTGCGCTCCGCGCTGCGGCGTCGTGCGAGCCTCGTTGCGGAGAACCTCGTGCTCCGCCAGCAGTTCGCGATTCTTCGTCGGGCAACTCCTCGGCCGCGGCTCCGGCCGATCGACCGCGCGTTTTGGGTCATCGTCGCCCGTGCGTGGTCGCGTCCCTCGAGCGCGCGATCGTCGACGCCGTCACGATGGGACTGGGGGACGTGGCGCGCACACTCGCGACCCGACTCGAGGAGCGGCGGCGAGCGCTCGTGCCGGCGAACGTGGCGGACCTGGCGACGGCGCTTGTGGAACAAACGCCCAAATGACTCATGCGGCTTGCCTTCTCGGGCCTCGGCGCAGCCAACGCCCGCACGGATCCTCCGCGCGCTGTTGCGCGGGGTGGAGACGGGCGGTGGCCCTTCATCGCCAATCGCAGGATACGGTTGATGCGAATCCTCATACCGCAAGGAGTTCTTCGCGAACGAAGTGCAAGCGGACCACTTTCGGGGCCTGACCCTCTTCGAAGTGGCAGCGCACGGCATCGCGAATTTCGTCGTGAAGCTGAGGCTCGGTATCGGCCTCCGTGAAGATCGACATTCCCAGGGCGCGCGCGGTATAGCCGCCCTCGGCGGCTTCTTCGACGACGAAGATGATCTCGCTCATGAGTCCCAACCAAGGTAGCCGACTTGCAGACGAGCGACACGAGGCCTTCTGTCGCTCTCCAAGAAGTTCTTTTGACACATCAGGGTGCCCCGTGTGCAATGCATATCGCGCTCTGACCTGTCGAAAGGACCGGCGCAGGATATCGGCGAATCTCGTCGTGCAAGCTCCCTCAGCGAACTCGGATGTTGGCGTCGCGACGGCCCGCGGCGAGGGACCCAGCTTGCGCCCCGGGCGCGGTGTCCCTTAGGGCTACCTCCGATTGCGACGATCCGCGACGCCCGAAGGATTGCCCGGCTCGACGGCGAACAGTTCCTCAATGGTCACCGCGGTGACGGCCTTGTCGAGCCAGCCTTCGAGCGTAGCGAGTTCGGGACAGCCAAGGATGCGCTCGTGTTGCTCGGCCGAAACAGCAAGTCCACGGCGCTCGAGAACGCGGAGGATCGATCGGGCTTCGCCCTCGGCGCGGCCTTCAGCCTTGCCCTCGGCCTGGCCTTCGGCCTTACCCTGCGCGAATGAGCGGCGTTGCGTCTCGCTAAAGAACTGTTGGCCTTGAGGAAGCATCTCGAAGCTCTTTCTGGCGGCTTCGCCGAGTGAGGACTCGATCAGCGCGAAGCATAGCATCTTCAGCGGCTCCGGCAGACCCGCGGCCCCCACCGCCGCGGCCGTCGCGACCCGAACCGCGGTGGGCACGTCGTCGTCCCGACCGTGAGCCATGACCGACAGCACGGCCAGATGCGGCTCGCGCAAAGCGACGTCGACGTCTGTGATGACCGGGATGCCCTCCGGCCCGATGACGAATGCTCTCCACGCCAAGCCCGCGCCGAGGTCGACGGTCTTGGCCGCCCAGCGGGCCGTATCTGCGTCGGGGGTGACCACGAGCACCACGAAGGGGCACCGGTGTCGCGCTCGGGCGCTGACGGCATACATCGGCCAAGTGAAGGGCTTGTCCCGATCGACGTGGAGTTGCGCTTCGAGGATGATGCCGAAGACCGTTTGGCCCTCCCCGAGCAAGACCACCGCATCGGCGTGGTACTCGGTGGGAACAAGATTATTGAGCGAGGCTTCGGCAAGACGAGCCTCCGTGAACGCCGGCAGCGAGACATGCAGCAGTTCACGCAACGGGTCCGCCGCGAGCTCGGGCCTCTCGCGCACCAGCGCGATGATCCCTTCGTGGAGCAGCGACGGCATAGCCGCGACACTACCCGAGGGGACGAGCGAGCGCACCCCCGCGCCGCAGCGGCAGCACGTCCGGCGCAGCCCCGGCCTGCCCGTCGCGATCGCCTCCGATTTCTCGTCTCCATTATGGGCTGCGAATCGTTCTCCCTACCGGCACATTACTCGTCCTCGTTACCCGTCTCGCTTAAGAGGCTCGGACGAGTAGACGAGTATTCGCGCGATAGCCGTCCCGGACGAGTGAGGACGAGTGAGGCGACACTCACGATTCCTCCGGGGGAGCCATTTGGGATAAGAAAAGGCGCACGCCCCGACCGCGCCCCCTCGCTTTGCGAGACACGACCGTGCCGGCATCGATCAGGTCATGGATGGCCACTCGGACGAGGGAAACGCGTCGGCCCATTTTGGCAGCGATGTTGTCGGCCCCGGGAGCGCCCGGGTGGGCCTCGATGTGGCGGCGCACGTTTTCGGCCAGCTCCGCGAACTCGACCGAGGCTCGTGCCTCGGACTTCGCGCCCGACTCAGCCCGGTCCACGTGGACGACGCGGAGTCCCAGCGTGGGTCGCGCTCGTCGGAAATATCGTCGAACCGAAGGGCGAACGGAGCGACCGTGTGTCCGTGAACACGCTCCTTCTTGTGTTCCACATGCGTCATCGACTTGTCTTCCTCGCCCGCGAAGACGAAGTGCGACTGCGCGGTCTCCGTTTTGGCCGTCGTGCCGTGCACGTCGTGCATCGACGAACGCATCGAGCTGCCGTCGCGCGGTGGCTTGACGTTGTGATCGATCGTCACGATGACGCATCGAGTCTGGGTACTGACCTGCTCGAGCCGGTCCGCGACGAGCTGCACAGGCCCCCGCTTCCACTCGTCAGTGTTCGGGGTCGCCCCCCGCCAGGAATCGATGACTCAAAGCGAGATCCCGTCGAGCAGCCGCAGCAGGCGCTCGCAAGCGTCCGCATCATCCAAGTAGAAGCCCGGACGGCGCAAATACCCGATGGACTTGTCGAGATCCCGGAGTTCCACGCCGCGCACGCGCGCCAGCCGCTGCAACCGCTCTTGACTGATGCGTTGCCCCTGGCCGTCGAAATCCAGAGTCAGGACCCGCCCGCGCTTGCACTTGAATGTGCCCCAGGCGTCGCCCCCCGCGGCCACCGCAAGCGCCACGTCCGCCCAGGCGAGCGACTTACCGGAATACGCATTGCCCGCCACGAGCGTATGGGCGCCGGCGGTGAGCAGCAGTCCCGGGCAAAGCCAGTCGACGGCCGGCAGCGGTTCGGACAGCTCGGCACCCCAAAGCGGTTCGCACACCCGGGCGTCGCGAACGGCCTCACGATGCAAGACGTTCAATCCGGCGCGAAGCATCGGCCGCAGCGCGAGCTCGTGATGGACGCGGCGCGGCGGCGCTCGCGCGACGTGGTCCTCGTCTGGCGGCTCGATCGCTGGGGACGCTCGCTCTCCGACCTGGTGCTGAGGCTGAAGGAGCTCGCCGAGCTGGGCGCTTTCGTGTCCCTCACCGAGGCATTCGACCTCACGACGTCGACAGGGCGCGCCATGGCTGGGATGGTGGCAGTGTTCGCGGAGTTCGAGCGTGAGATCCGCCGGGAGCGCGTTACCGCTGGAATCGAGCAGGCGCGTCGCAAAGGCAGATGATTCGGGCGTCCCCGATCCGCGTCGCTCAAGTCGAAGCAGGTGCGTCGGCTGTTCGCCGCGGGCACGAGCAAGTCGGAGATCGCTCGCCGGCTGACGATCGGCCGTGAGCAGCGTCACTTGATCTGAGGGTCGGGAGGGGGTTTGTTGTCGAATTGTTCGGGGGGCGGACAAAACAAGCCCCTCGGAAAACTTGTTCAAATGCGTTCCGAGGGGCTTGCCTCCGAGTTGCGAGAAACGGAGGTGTCCATGTTCGGCGCATTTGAGTTGGGAATCGAGTTCTTTGAGGGGTTGGTGGCGATCGACGGGGCGATCGTCGATCGCGCGGCACAAGAGCCGTGCCGAGAGTGTCACTCGGAATGCGGCGACATCGTGATCACTGAGCGCGAGCCCGTGCGCCAGATCCTCGCCCATCTCGGCCTGCCGCCCGAGGCGCCGCCCGTCGCCCGGGCGCGCGACCCAACCGACGATGCGGAAGACGCCGAGCCGTCGGACCAACTCGAGCTCCAGCTCTGCGCCACTAGCTCAGCTCAATCGCGGGGATTTCCGAAACGACGGGAAAACAGCGAAAACACGCGGCGGATGGGCCCATGAAAGCCCGACAAATCCCGTCGCGTCCCGTCGGAACTTGGACGAACTTGGACAGATCGGGCGGGGGGGTCAGGCGTCGGGGAGCGCCTTGACGTGCGCCTTGAGCTCGGCAACCGTCGCGAACGTGTGCGGAGACATGTACTTCTTGCCGCCGCATGCAGGACATTGCGCCATCGGTGGAAACGTGGGCGTGGTGGCCGGGGGCTTGGCGCAGGTGCAAGACTCGTACAGCGTGAACCGTTTCGAAAGGTCGAGGGGTTCATCCGGGCGCACTTGCATGCCGCGATTCTACGCCCGCCCGCTGTCGGGCGATAAGGCGGCATCGCCGTTGACGTCGCCCAGGCGATCGGCCGACCATGGGGCCAAGGGGTCGGGCCCGCGACACATTGCGTGCGAGCGTCGCGGTAAGCATCGTCGAAAACGAAGGGGGCACGCACGAAGACGCTCCCCACACCTGCCGCCCCGCGTGTGGGCCGCGCTCCACCGTTTGCGAATAACGCGCGTGCGCGGAGCTTCAGAAGGGGCTGAACCGGGGGCCCCGGCGAGACCGCCGTTTGCAGCGCCCGGCGGTTTCCGTAAAAACGGCTAAAATATGGTCATAAGTTGGTACTTAGGGATTCGGGATGGCGCGCTACCACACAAGTGCGAGTGGCTCGAGGCCCATAGCGAGACGACCGCGCTTTCGATCGCGAGCAGGATGAGCGCGGCGCGCGTT
>JBEKOY010000134.1:0-14964 GCA_049521295.1 Polyangiaceae bacterium
TGAAGTGGACCCCGGATTTCGGACCAGGGGTTAAGGTGGTACGGGAAGCCCGCTCCAAGACCGAGAGGAGCAGGACCAATGAAGAATACACGTGCCAAGCATACGCCAGAATTCAAAGCCAAGGTTGCGTTGGCGGCGGTGCGCGAAGAGGGGACCGCGTCGGAAATGGCCAAGCGCTACGGCGTGCACCCGAATCAGATTTACAAGTGGAAGCGTGAGTTCCTGGAGAATGCGGCTCGCGTATTCACGAACGGGGAGGGCAAGGCCGAAAGCCACAGCAGCGAGCGAGAGGGAGAGCTGCTCAAGAAGATCGGCGAGCTGACAGTGGAGCGCGATTTTTTAGCCAGAGGACTCGGTCGTGCGGGCTGAACCAGCGCCGCGCAATGATCGACTGGAAGTGCCCCGAGCTGTCGGTTCGCCGGCAGTGCGAGCTGCTCCGGTTGTCTCGCTCTGGCATGTACTACGAGCCGGTAGCGACGAGTCCCGAGGAACTGGCGCTCATGCGACGAATCGACGAGGTTCACCTGAAGTATCCGTTTTACGGCAGCCGCAAGCTCGCGCTGGAACTGCGCCACGAAGGCCGCGACGCCAATCGCAAGCGCGTACAGCGGCTCATGCGCTTGATGGGGCTCGAAGCGATGGTGCCGAAGCCCAAGACGAGCGAGCCCCATCCGGAACACGTGGTCTTCCCGTACTTGCTTCGGAATCTTGCGATTTCCAAGGCGAACCAGGTGTGGGCGACGGACATCACGTACATCCCGATGAAGTCCGGCTTCGTGTACCTCGTGGCGATCATGGACTGGTACTCCCGGCGCGTTCTGTCGTGGCGGCTGTCGAACACACTCGACTCGAACTTTTGCATCGAGGCGCTGCAAGAGGCCTTCAAACGCTTCGGGCAGCCGGCGATCTTCAACACGGACCAAGGGGCCCAATTCACGGCGGACGCGTTCACCACGCTGCTTCGCGACCGCCGCATCGCCATCAGCATGGACGGCAAGGGTCGCTGCCTCGACAACGTGTTCGTCGAACGGCTCTGGCGCTCGCTCAAGTACGAAGAGGTCTATCTGCACGCCTACGACACCGTGGCCGAAGCGCGTGCCGGCATCGGTCGCTACCTCGCTTTCTACAACGACGAGCGCCCGCATCAGGCCCTCGGATACCAGACGCCCGATGCTTTCTACCGCACCGCCAGGAAGGCCGCATGACGTCGGGCCGCGTCCACAGCGTCGTCCCCAAGTTATCAGTCTCCCCCTCGCGCTCCCCCTCGTTGCGTGCTGCGACGCTGTTGCTGCATTCGACGACTGCGAGTGGTAACGAAGAAAAGACTACCGATATTTTATTATCAGTATGATACAGAAGAACGAGACGCAGGCTCCACCTTAGCCGCCACCATCCGTGGTCCGAACCATGGGGTCCACCTCAGATTACGAGAAGTGGCCGCGCCCTCATCACCGACGCGGGGGTTCACCTGGCGATCCAGGGTTCGCTGCTCTCCCTTGCACGTGGCGTCATCGGCCGTCTCCCCTTCTTTGCTGCAGCTTGGCATCGGCCGGCAAAGATCCTGGTGTGTGGATTGGAGGACGGACGGGTCGTGCGGATCGCACGCGGCGCGGTGTACGTACTCGGGGTACACGCCGACACAGTGCTGACCGCTCGCATCGACGGGGAACGCGAGACGGTGATCTGCACCAGCGACGATGGTGCCGTGATCGAGTGGTCGCTGTTCGGTGGCAAAGTGCAGCAGTGGCTCGGGGCCGACGTGCCGCTCGTCAGCGCCGTCCGCGACGGCCGTGGTGGGCTGGTCGCCTGCTCGGCAACAGGAACGGTCCTCCATTGGTCCGAGCAGGGCCGGGGCCCGCGCACGGAGTTCAACGGCTCGCACGCGATCGCGGCGAGCGTGACCGACCGCGCTGTTGCCACCCTCACGCTGCATGAGGAACGTGCGATCGAGCTGTGGAACACGAGGGACGTCGCACGAGTCGCCGTGCTTGACCCGTCGGCATCCGGCGCGGAGGATGTGGCGTTCGTCGACGACGGCAGCCGAGTTGTCGCCCATGTCCACGACGAATTCCGAGAATGGGACGTGGTCGTGCCGACGCCACGGTGAACGTCACGCGCGGACCCGAATAGTTACGGCTAATGGGGCGAGAGCATTCGTCGGTGTCGATCGCGCCGTCTCCAACAGTCTGGGAGATCCGCACGGTCACCGCCGATCACATCCGGGCGTTCCACGTTTCAGAGCCCGGCCTTTTCATCGAATGGCTCGTCCGCGGGGACCCGGTGCTGGTGGGGCCACCCTGCACCAAGACCGACCAAGACAATGGGCTGACCACGGCGTTCACGGAGCTTGCTGCAGTGCTCCCCGAGCCCTTCGAGGGAGCGTGGATTCGCACTGACGACGTCGTCCAGAACACAGAGCTCGTCGGAATGCACCACGAGGAGCTGCGCTACGGGTCCTCAGGCGCGCTCGATTTCCCCGCCGACGGAACCGGCTGGTGCTCGGAGGTCTTTGCCAGCGACGAGGGATTTCTGAGAGCTTGGGTCTGCGGACGTGTCGATGCGCAGGTGCTGGCCGGTGTCTTGAGGCTCGACACGTTGTGGTGCGAGGACCCAATGCGGCTACGGCGGTTTCTCCAGATCGTCGATGACCTGCACCTCCACGACGACCTTCGGCAGGCGCTCGAGTCGGGCGAGGACGTCTGGCAGCTCGCCGAGCCCATCCTCTCCGACACGAAGCTTCCGGTCCAAGTCTCCGATGATTCGAGGCACGCCAATGGGGGAAGGTTCTGTTTCGAGCGTTGGCCTGATCATGGCCCACGGGTTGTCCCACCTCGCTCTGGGGTTTGAGCGGAGGGTGGAACCATGGCCGGGGACCGAAGACGTCTCCTGCGGTCCCGAGCGGGCCCCGGGGCCGGGGGGCCGGCCAGGGCTGGCAACCTTTGTGGGGCCCCGGGACCAGGGGTGGCGGCTTGGTGGCCGTTCGCACATCACGAGCAGTTTTCGTTTCGAATTCGGTCCCCCTGGTGCATGAGGAGACCCCGGGAGGGCGTGACGGCGTGGGACCGTCCCCGAGCGTCGGTAATGGGGCGTGGACAGCCGCCGGCCACGATTCGGCAAACACGTGACGGCCTGCGGGCGGTGAAACCTCGCTGTGCTCAGTGGTACCAGCGGATCCTGGGGGATTGCACCCACCACCAAGGAGCCCAACATGAACAAGCCGCCCTTCCAGAAGCCGTCCTCAAGCACGAAGGCTGACAAGCCCGAGGCGAAGGCCGGAACCGACGTCCAAACGTCGCCCGCTGCTTCCACTCCCGCGGCCGACGCGCCGAAGATCGCCGTCGCCGATGTCGCCGCGCTCACCGACGCCGACCTCATCGCCACGCTGAAGACCCTGCGCACCGAGCTTCGTCGCCGAGAAAGTGCGCGCGAGGCGCTACGACCGAGGGCCGGCTCGCAGGTCCGCATCGTCCGCGGTCCGGCCAAGTACGTCGGCAAGACCGGCACGGCCGTCATCGTTCGCAAGTCGCGCTGCTTCGTCTCGGTCCCCGAGATCGCGCAGCCAGCATACGTGCTGATCACGGATGTCGAGCTGGTCCAGCAATGAAGAGGACCCACGCTCGCCGAAAGCGATCGGAACCACCGGCTCCGAGAGCCGACCCGATCGACACCGGTCCGCGCATCTACTGGGACGAGAAGCACCGGGCCTTCTTCGGCAAGTACAAGCGCGGAGGCGCGTGGAAGAACAAGTTCGTCCCCGTGTCCATCGACAGCGAGGAGGAGGCCACCCAGTGGTTCTCGAGCTGGTTGCGCGGTTTCGAGGAGACGGGCGTAGAACCACTCAACAAAGACGTCATCGCCCGCGTGCCGAAGACGGTGCGAAGCCTCGCCGAGCGCTGGCTCGCCTGGAAGCGGGAGCAACTCACAACCGACTCGCGCGCCTTCAAAGACTGCAAGCGCCTGCTCGACCTCTGGGTCTTCCCGCACGCCATCGCTGACATCGACCTCGAGCGGGAGCTCGACCTCGGGCACTGCACCGCGTGGGTGGAACGCGTGAGAGGATCGGGCCGCGCGCCCAACACGGTTCGCAACGTCGTCCAGGGGCTGCGTGGCTTCCTGGTCGACGCTCGCGGCAAGGGCTGGATCCGGTTGCGAGAGAACCCGCTCCTCGATCCGTTCATCCGCAAGATGCTCGCCGGATCCGAGCCGCTCGCCGGCAAGAACACGATCATCCACCTCAAGAAGGCGGACGTCCGGACGCTGCTCGCGTGCGAGGCGCCCGACATCCCGGCCCTCCGAAAGATACGCAACGTCCTCGCCATCGCGACCGGGTGCCGCCTCGGTGAGCTCGCCGCGCTGCGGTGGGAAGACATGGACCTCGATGCGTCCGTGCCGACGGTCACAGTGTTTCGGCAGCTCCAGCGCATCACGCGCGAGGGCACGCCCGTGTTCAAGGAGCCCAAGCTAAAGAGCCACCGCATCCTGCCGCTCCATCCCAGTGCGCTCGCCGCGCTGCGCTGGTGGAAGGCGCGGGGTTGGAGCGCGCACGTCGGCCGAGCACCGGAGCCGGCCGATCCGGCGTTCCCGAACGTTGCGGGCGACTACAGCATCACGAGGTGGGCCGCCCTGTTGCGCGAGGACCTCGTCGCCGCCGGGCTGCCTTCGCTGTTTGAGGGGAAGCACCCGATCACGTTCCACGCTCTACGCCGGACCTTCATGTCGCTGCTCGAGGGCGAGGGGGTCGGGCGCGATCTGATCGGTGCGCTTGCCGGCCACGCGGGCAAGACGGTGACCGACCGCCACTACATCGCGAAGAACATCGACCGGTTCAACGAGGCGGTGAGAAAACTGCCGTTGCCGGAGACCCCTCCGTGGCTGCCAAGTGAAAACGTCACCGAGTCCAAGTAAGATGGCATCACGGGCGCCAGGTGGCGAAGGCGTTGAGTTGAGGGGGAGCGGCGATGGCTGACTATTGCGGTCTCTACGGAGGAATCGCGGCAAATCGGGGGACGCCCCGCGGAGACGTCCTCGGCGATTTTCTGCCCGAATTCGAACGGGTTGAGCCCCACCTGATGCCGTTCCTCACGTGCAAATTGGGGATCTGTGAGGGTCACGGGACCGGCGTGAAGGTCAACATGGACGCGGACGGCAAGTTCTGGTTTGCACATGTGCTGCTCGATCACTTCAAGTTGACCAAGAAGCAATTGGCGCTGGTACCCGCCACTATCGAGATCCCGGCGGGGAAGCTCACTCGCCGGCAGGTAGAGTTCATCGAGGAGCTCCGCGCGCCAGCCAAGGCGCGACGCCCAAAGAAGAAGACGCCCAAACGGGCAAGCCGCGTGGTTCGGCGAACGACGCCGAAGGCGCGGCAACGTTCGGCGAAGGGCGCCTGATAAAGCACGAGTACGAGCGGTCCGCGCTGCAAGCACTCGGTTCATCGCGACGATCTTTCGGCAGTTCAGCGTGGAATAGCGAGCCGTTTGAACAAACGGTCCATCGCCGATGAACCTGTGTGTCCATGGATCTCAACGAGCAGACGATGGAAGCAGACGCAGTACCCTTGCCAGAGACGCGGCTCTACACCGTGGCGGACGGCACCATCGGACGCTGGAAGAATCCCGCCACGGGACGTTGGGAGAACAAGCGGGTCCCGAAGGACGAAGACGATCCCGAGGCATGGTTTCTGGGCTGGATCCACGAGCGCCTCGCGGAGGGCGTTGCGACAGGACAAGCCGCCAAGAAGCGGAGCACCACGATCCGACTGCTGGTGCCCAGATGGCAGAAGCACAAGCTGTCGCTCGCGGGGGCCGATGCACGAAAGATTAAGCCGACGTGCTCCTGCATCCTCCGCTACGCGGGTCCGCTGCTCGACGTGCCGCTCGACGAGATGACGGTGCCCAAGGTGGCTGCGTGGGTCGACGGCCTGCAGCGGTCGGGCCGAGCCCCGTACACCGTTCGCAACATCATCCAGGCTCACCGCTCGCTGGTCATCGACGCTCGTGGCATGGGCTGGGTCGATCTCAAAGAGAACCCGTTCGCGGATCCGTACGTCCGCGGGAAGCTGAAGGGCATCGCGCCGAAGGCCGGCAAGGACGTTATCGTCGCCCTGCCCCTCGACGAAGCGCTGAAGCTCATTGCCTACGACAAAGCCCTGATCCCCGACTGCCGCAAGGTCCTCAGCCTGCTGGCGATGGTGACCGGCATGCGCTTGGCCGAGGTCGCCGCCGTATCGTGGGGCGACATCAAGGACGACAACACGCTCACCGTCTTCAGGCAGCTCGATCGGGGCGGTTTCAAGCCGGCGTTCAAGTCCCCGAAGCTCGGCAGCCGCCGGGTGATCCCGTTGCACCCGTTGGCGGTACGGGTACTCGTGTGGTGGAAGAAGCAGTGCCGGAACACGGCGCCCAACGACCCCGTCTTCCCGGGGAAGTTCGGGTTCTACGGCTTCGCGACGTCGGCCAAGACCTTCCGCGAGGATCTTGTCGCCGCGGGTGTCGGCGCCGGCTTCGACCCGGGTGACGGGCAACGAGTCCGGTACACGTTCCATGCGCTGCGACGAACCTTTGCCTCACTGCTGGAAGAGAGCGGCGTTCCCCGTGAGCAGATCTGCGGACTGATGGGGCACGGTGCCAAGGGGGTGACCGATCGAAACTACATCCGCAAGAGCCTCAAGCGGTACCAGGAAGCCATCGGCGCACTGCCGGTCCCGAACTTGGTACCGTGGATCGAGACGTGAGCGAAGTTGCTGGAAGAGGGAGCGTTGCACCAATGGCGTGCAGCAATCCCGAGCCCGGTCCCGGATGCGCCGTCCTCCCCGCCGCCGTCGACGACCGGCATTGCTTCGAGCGCGGAGCCGTCAGGGTTCCTTCGTCGCTTCCTCATATGCCGTCGCTGCGGCGAGGGCGCGTTCCCGCGCTATGGCAAACGCCCGCACGAACGGAGCACTGTCGGGATTCCCCGGATCGGCGAACGGTTTGAGGGACTCCATGTCGGCCAGAAACTCTCGAAGCGTCTTTCGTGCGTCGTCAAAAGCTGCCATTGCTGATTGATCCTTCCATGTGGCCGGGCCCGGATGAAACCGTGCGCCGTTTCCAGAACAACTCTCCGCGCCAACGCCCCTGGGCTCCGTAGACATCGCGCCTGTTGCGCGCGTATTCGGCGACGTGGCCGCGCATCTCGCTCGCGTATGACGCGAGTGCCCGAGCGTCGCCATCCAGATGCGAGCGTACGGCGAACGCGGCGCGCGTAGCTGAGCGGAGCGCGAAGAGGATCCCCTGGCCCGCCAATGGCTCGTGGGCGAGCGCCGCGTCGCCGACAGCGATCCATCCGTTGGCCGCGGCCGGCTGGAGCGACGTCGTGCACGCCGATGTAGTAACGACGTCGCCCGCGAGGGCGCGAATGCGTCGAGCCGTGAGCGGTGCTGCCTCGAGCGCGCGAGAGAAGGCGGCTCGTCCGCCGCCCGCTCCCACGAGGATGTCCGCATCAGTGACGAAGCCGACCAATGCTTCGCAATCCCCGGCAGCGACCGAATAGCACCAGCCGTCGGGTACAGCCTCGATCAAGAGTTCTGAAGCGCTTTCGATCCGGTCACCAACGGCAACGACGGTGCAAAGCGCGTCGTGTCGAGTCCGGGTCGCTGCCGGCCAGCGCCAGCGTCCTGATCGTCCGCAAGCATCGACGACCACGGTGGCGAACACCCGCCGCTCTCCACCTGCGTCGAGGTCGATCTGCCAGCCGGCGCCGTTATGAACGATCTTTGAGACCGATGCCGGGCGGGCGATGCGCGCGCCTTCGCGGGCCGCTTCCGCGACGAGCCAGTCGTCGAAGAGCTTACGCTTGATGTGCCAGCCGCAGCCGTACGGATTCGTGATCGCAGATCGCTCAGCCGGCATGCTGGCGCGCCACGCGATGCGCATCGAGTTGCAGGGCGCCATCGCGTCGCTCGGTCGCCGCTCCCACAAGCCGATTTGAGACAGAGCCGAGCGGCCCTCCGGAGCAAGCACCTCGCCCCGCTCAAAGCGTGGGCCCGACGAGCGCTCGAACAGGGCAACATCCACCCCGCCACGCGCAAGAAGAAGTGCGGCGGTCGCTCCAGCCGGACCTCCCCCGATGATCGCCACGGACACGACGGAGGGCATCATGCACGTTCGATCTCCACCCACGTGCTCCGCACCAACTTCGCAACGAACCCCTGCTTGAACCAGTTCGACTTCATCTCGGCGTAACGCGTGTCGTCGTCGTCCCCCGCGTTTAAATGCGGCGGTCGAGCCCAAGGGACCTGACCACTGGGATCCGCCTCCGGGTACACGTCGTCGGGGCGCTGTGCGGCCCACCACATCGCGGAGGTTGTCTTTCCGGTCGTTGGATCCGTCAGCTCTTCGCGTTTGCAGTCTCGAAAGTCGGCCTGCCACGGCAGAGCCATCTGCTGGGTGAAGAACCCCGGGCCCACCTCTACGGGCCCCACGACGGAGCCAAGCGCGAGGCGAAACGGCTCACGGTAGATCTCTTTCTTCCGAACGAGCCAGCTCACCTCGATGCCCGGATAGAACGGGCCGCCGACGCAGTTTTCGAGTGCGGCCAGGTCAAGCCCTTCAGGTGTGATGACCTCTACATTCGCGCGACGAGGCCCATCGCCGTCGCGCCGGAACTTCCCGAGCATCCATTGCCGCATCAGCGCGTACTGGTATCGAGTGAGGCTGAAGTAGCGGCGGACATTCGACCGCAAGGGATCACCATCCGGCACGGCGTCTTCGTCGACGTACTCGTCGCCGAGCCCCTTCGGCATCTGGTCTGCGCGGGCGTCATTGCCGTCGGGATCGCGTAGACGCGCGAAGACGACTTGCCTCATCTTGTCGTCATCGCGAAGGTTTACCCACATCGATGGATCGATCGTCGTGTGGAATGCCGTCGCGGGCGCCGGAGAATGCACGAACGTCGCCATGAAGGCGCGCTCCAGCAGGGGCGCGATCTCATCGGCGAAAGACGGTTCATAGTCCGTGAACGACGCCCCGGTCTTCGCCCAATCCTCGCGCTGCCGGCGAAGATTCTCCAACACGCCGCCATCTGCGAACGCCGCCAGAGGAGGAAGGGACGACAATTGGCGGACGGCGACATCCCAAATCGTGTCGTAGAGCCGCACGACGTTGCTGACGGCCGGCGCGAAATCGGGAGGGCCGACAATGACCCAAGCGCCCTCTGCTTGGATGACCTCATCGCCGCTCGGCCCCTGGACCGTCACCATCGCGGCGATGGGGCCGTCGCTGACGTCGTCGAACCAACCATCGTTGTTGACGTAGTTGTGGATGTCCCCCGCCGTCTGTACAGTGTTCCCGCGACCGCCGATCACTCGCAACCGTCCTGCGTCGTCGGTGCGAAGCTCACCGAGGTCTGGTATGCCGGCCCGGTTCGTGGGGTTGCTGTTGCTGAGTGGGACGGGCGTCGCGTTCCGGCCCGAGATGACGTGCTGCCCCGGGTCGATCACGAGACGCACCTCCCGGTCCGAGCCGGTAACACCAGCGTTCCGGAGAGGGTTCGCCTTGAAGTCGTCGGTCGCCCCCTGCTGGCCGTGAAACTCGAAGAATGCTGCCTTGCGATTCGCGACGTGCACGGTCCACTCGACTCGTGTGACGCCGTCCTCGCCAGCGATGGCCTCGCGTTTCGGCCGGAGAGTCCCATCGGGAAGCCGCTCGTACTCCCAGACGCGGAACTGAGCTGCTTGCGGCTTGATCAGGCCGTTGTCCTTGAACGATCGAAACTCGCGGCGAGCCACGTCGAAGTTCGCCGGGATGCCCGGCGTCTCGGCGCCGACGAAGAACAGGTCGCGGCTCGCGTTGCCGACACGCGCCGTCCCGATCGCTGGATGAATGCGGAAGATCCTCGCCATGTCCTCAACCTCAGTGGGCAGTGATGAACGCGCGGAGCGCCGCACGATCGGGGTCCGTCATGTCGCGATCAGGCGGCATCGTCGCACGGGGATCGGCGAGTGCGCCCCGCGGTTGAAGCCGCGCGAGCAGAAGGCTGCGTAGCGAGAGCACCATCGACTTGTCGAACACATCGAATTCGACGGAGCCGTGGCATCGAAAGCAGTAGTGGTTGAAGCGCTTCAGCGCACTCATCTCCGCCGGGTCTGCGCCGTTCCAGATGACTGCGGGATTCGAGGTACTGGGCAACGCGCGCAGTGCAAGGCTATCGACGTACGCGGCGCTCGCCACGTGGAGGTCCAGCCAGTGCGAGGCCGCTCGGTGCTGAACGCTCCCGGGCTGCACGCGCTGGTTTTGGTCGCGCATCTCACCATTGAGCTTGCGAATCACATCGAAGCCGCCCGGGTCGAAGATCACGGGCGCGGCGAGATCGGCGAAGTCCTCTCCCTTCTGAATGCGATCGGTCCAGTGATCGGTGTCGAGGTAGTTGAGGATGGCCCTCTCGGGATCCCACATCGGCGCGGGCGGCGTGACGCCAAGATTGAGCTGCAACCCACCGTGGCAGGCGGTGCAGCCACATGGCACGAAGTACGCTCGCTTCCCCGCGGTGTCGGGCGTGTGCGCAGCGTCGAAGAACGCGTCGAGTTCCTTCGACAGTGGAGATCCATCGGAGGTTTTTCCGTAGTCGAGCCAGTAGATAGGCGACAGATCGGGCTTCGACGTGGTGAGCATCACTTGCGTATTGACCGAGTCGGCGCCGTCGAACGGGTTGGCCGACTTGATAGGCGCGAAGAAGTTGAAGAGCACGACCGCGGCATCTACGCCGTTCTTGCGAGCGGCGGAGTCCGCCGTCGGAATAAGGCGCACGAGCTTCCGCCAGCCCACGTTCTTCGGAGGCGAATTCGCCTGGCTGACGTCGGTGATCTTCGGGGCGAAAAATCGAGCGGCGAGTATGGATCCGGGAGGTGGCGGAATGGCCAGCCCCAACTTCGTGAGGTCCATCAGCTCCGCGGGCGGGGCGTCCTGCAAGCGCTTCGCCGTCAGGGGATAGCCGACGTACGACAGGATTGCGTCCAGACTGGCAAATTGCTGCAGTCCGATCTCCTGGGACATCGCCGCGTAGTAGTCATCGGCCTCCGCCGCGCTGCCCGTCGGAACAGTCCCTCCGGAGCCGGTCCGGCAGACCCTCGAGAAGTCGACCCGCCGTGCGCCGCTCGGCGCCGCAGAGGATTCGGCGGTGTTGGTCGGCGCGGCATCCACGGCGGCATCAAGAACCGGGGGGCTGGATGGCGTCTGGTTGCCGCTATTGGCGGCGATGATCGCGGCCGTTGCAGCGACAGCCGCGACGCCGAGGCCGGCGAGAAGCTTCTTAACACCGCCTTGCGGCGGATTCGACTGCGGTTCCTGCTCAGCCATCGGTCTTACCCGTTCTTCTGCGTGCACAGCCCGGTGCCCGCGGACGACGCGCCGACTTTCGACGTCATGCTCGACTCCACGCCGAATTCCTGCCTGAGGGCGCTGACCTTCGTGTCACCAGCGGGGACGCTCTCGGGAACCGGCGGCTGCTCGTCGATCCCAAGCGTCACGTGGGCGTCCTTCGTCGCGTTCTGAACCTGAGATTCCATTTTTGATCTCGTTCCGGTTTCGCCTAGCCGACCAACCCGCAGCCGTGACCGCAAACGAGTCGCTCCGCACGCGGTTCGAGGGCTCGGACCCCGAGGCCCACGAGGGTGCCGACGATGGCGCCGACCACTCCGCCAGTAGCCGCGCCTCCTCGAGCACGACTCCCATGCCCGACCCCCGCACCGCTCGCTCCGCCTATCGCGGTCGTGATTACAGGAACCATTGCGGCCGCGCTTTCCTCCACGACCACATCGACCGTCCTCTTGCAGATGTTGCACCGGAGCTGCTTGCTCATCCCAGTGTTCCTTTCGATGCAGTCCCCTTGGTCTCGAGCTCTGCTTCACAAGATACTTGACGCCTGCAAAAAATCAATAACCCTTGGGGTTATGTTTTTCTTGAGCGCCAACTGCATGCCCACTCCCCGCCACGTCGTGCATTCGACCGGCGGGAGCGCCGGCGACGACGCGCGGAGACGAACCGGTTGCGTGACGCCGGCACGCGCGCGATCGGCGGACCGATGACCGACGATTCCGGGGAAGGAGGCGTATGCTCGTTTGGCCAAGTCCTCACCTGCACCTGCGCCCAGACGCCGTGGAAATCTTCTTCAGCAACGCGAAGCTCGCTCAGATGTTGAATGAGGAGGCGCGGCTCACGAGAGCGTTCGACGCCACGACCGCGCGGCAGCTTCGACTCCGGCTCGCGGTTCTTGCCGCGGCAGCCACGCTTGCAGATGTTCCGGTGAGGAGCCCCGATGGGCGCCACCAGCTCAAGACGAACCCTGAGCCACGGTTCGCGGTGTACGCTGGCTCTAACCGACGGATCGTCTTCGAGCCGACGACTCCGGCCCCGAGAAAGGTGGATGGGCGGCTCGATCTCCGGAAAGTCACCGCGATCACCATCCTCGATATCGTTCACGAAGACTGATGCCCCCTACGAAACGCATCCGCTACGAGCCCGACTACGGGACCAAGCCCGGCGAGGTTCTAGAGGAGTACCTGGCTGCCGCAGGGATGACCAAGGCCGAGCTCGCCGCTCGATGCGGTCGTCCGATGAAGACGATCAGCGAGATCATCCACGGCAAGGCTGCGATCACGCCGGAGACGGCGCTTCAGCTTGAGCGCGTTCTCGGTCGCCCGGCGTCGCTCTGGCAGAACTTGGAGGCGAACTACCGGCTGCATCTCGCCGAAGTCGGCGAACGCGAGGATCTCGCGAACCACGGCGCCTGGGCCAACAGGTTTCCCGTTCGAGAACTTGTCTCTCGCGGAGACATCGAGCAAGCGCACGGGACCACGGACTTGGTGCGGAAGCTACTCAAATTCTTCGGAGTCGGCACGGTTGCAGGATGGGACGCGAGCTTCGGAAGTTTGCGCGTCGCCTACCGGCGATCACCGGCCTTCAAGCAGGCGCCCGAGTCGGTAATGGCTTGGTTGCGCCTCGGTGAGATCGAAGCGGATGGGACCAACTGCGCTCCGTTTGACAGGGCGAAGTTCAAGAGTGCACTCGGGGAGGTCCGACTCTTGGCGTCGAAGTCCTTCCCCGACGTCCACAAGCGCGTCGTCGAGCTCTGCGCCGCCGCTGGTGTTGTTGTCGTGTTCGTCCCCGAGTTGCCCAAAACGCACCTCAGTGGCGTTGCCCGGTGGCTTTCGAAGGACAAGGCCCTCATCCAACTGAGCCTCCGCCACAAGACCAGCGACCACGCCTGGTTCAGCTTCTTCCATGAGGCCGGTCACATCCTCCTCCACGGGAAGAAGACGATCTTCATCGACGAGCAAGGCGGCGACCGCAACGAGATCGAGAGCGAGGCTGATCGCTTCGCGCGGGACTGGCTCCTCGAACCGAGCGCGTTCCGCCGGTTCGCCGAGACCGGGGATTTCTGCGAGGCGGCGATTAAGAGGTTCGCTACGCAACAGGGCGTCGCCCCGGGCATCGTTGTCGGACGGTTACAGCACGACAAGTTGATCAAGTTCAGCGAGCACAACGGCCTGAAGGAGCGACTTGCGTGGGCCTGACGTGACGAGGACGCCCTGGGTTCGGCCGAGCGCTTCACATCTCCTCTAGGGCACCGGCCAAGGCGTGACGCCGAAGAGGGCCGTCATGTGGTTCGACACTTTCGCGGCACGCTGCTCGCGGTGCCCGACCGCACGCGTGGGCTCGAGCTGCTCCGATGGGTGGAACCATGGCCCAGCGGAGATCGAATTCTCGAATGGGCTCGAGGGGGTCGGGAGACCCCAAGGCCGAGGGACCTGGCAATTTGAAGGACCGAGGAGGGTGTACGAACCCCTCTTCTTCTGGACTAAGTTGCGGCGGCGATACGAGCTGGACCACGTCTCGCTCACGCCCCTGGGTCGCCCACGCCACCCCCCGCGTCGCGGAAGAGGCTCATCGGGCTCAGCAGGTAACCCGGCTCGACAGTGTCTCGCGACTTTAGATACTCAATGAACGCGTCGTAGCATCCGACACGTCTGGCAAGCGTGTCGACGGGTCGCTCACTCCTGTCCCCATGCGTCACGATGCCAATGAGCTGGCTCAAGTAGAAATCGGCATGACGGACCAGGTCCGCAATCCACTGCGGTCCTTTGCCTGCGTGCGCCACGCGATTCCGGGCGCGATAGAGGCGCATCACCTGTCGGTCGGTTCTCAACCTCGATCGCTCCAAGTAGTCGGCAACCTTCTTGCCGAACGCGGCTTTGCCCTGAGCGCCGAGTGCCCTTCGCAACTCGTCCATCCACATGACGAGGCAGGGATCATCGTCGTACACGCAACTCGTCAATTCGCGGAACGCGGCATCGTCGCCCGTGATCAGTGAAAGGAGCTTCTCCCTCGACACCTTTCCGTCTTGCACAAGCCCCGGAATGGCTTCAATCGCTCGCAGGCTCTGCTCACCAAACTGGGCGACAGCGTGGCCGAGGGTCGCCGACATGCCTCCGACATCGCGGCGTAGCTTCGCGATGGCAATACATTTTGGAAGGGTCTGCCGGGCACCCGACAGCATCGAATCATACCCATCCATGCCCTGCAGAAGGCGCTCAATTCCAAGCCACAGGACTAGGAATCTCACTTCGTCGTCGGCAATCGCAGAAGCTCGTTGGGAGTGTCGTATCGCCTCAAACACGGCGTCATCGGTACTCGTTCGAGCAACGCTAATCGCGTTATCCAACGCCTCCTCGATTCGCTTTTGACCATAGCCTCCACGGTATCTGACGGCGGGAGGCCTCACGTCAATTGCGCTCGGGTCCGCGGCTCCTTTCGAGACGATCACCGTTGTGCCACTCGGCGCTGCCTCCTTGGTCGAGAACATGTCTACCGCAGCGACGATGGACGTCGCCATCGCGTGGGCCACACGTGCCGCCCCGACCGCATCGAACGCGGTTACCACACATCGAGCGATCGGTGGGGCAATCTGTATTCCTTCGGGCGCCGACAT
>JBEKOY010000135.1:0-13624 GCA_049521295.1 Polyangiaceae bacterium
CGCGACCGCTGAAAATGCTGACGTACGTCGCGCCGGCGAGAGCGGCCAAATAGGCCTGGTTCATCGCCATGAGGCAGGTGACGTTCGTCTTGATGCCGCGCTTGACCAGGCGGTGCAAGACGCGCAGGCCCGTCTCGCTGAAGGGCACCTTGATCGTGATTCGCTGCGTGTCCCAGGCGTGATACACGAGCGACTCCTCGAACATCTCGTTCTCGGTCTCCGTCGTCAGTTCGACCGAAACGTCGCCGGTGCTTACGGAGAGGACTTCGCGAATGCGCTCGCCGAGATCCGCGTCGGGCGCTTCGCGCGCGATGATGAGCGGGTTGGTCGTTACCCCCGAAAGCACGCCCCATGCGAAGAGGTCCTTGATTTCCTTCGGGTCGGAGCTGTCGATGAAAAGGGCCATTCCGCTCTCCAATGCCTTCGTCCTCACAAATTTACCACGCGCCGATCACGAGTGACCGAGGATCGCCACGGAAAGGTCGGTCAATGTGGCACCGGCGGCGTCAGGCCCCAGTGAGCTCGGGGCCGCCCGCAGGGGACAAAGCTCGCACCGGTTCGGGGCGAACACGAGTCCGGTCCGAAGCCCCGCGGCCCGTCCCGCCTCGATGTCGGCAGTCGAGTCGCCGATCATCCACGAGTGCGCCCGGTCGCCGCCGAGTCGGCCGAGAACCGCGTTGAGCATTCCGGGTTTCGGCTTTCGGCATTCGCAGGTTCGGATTAGGGCGGCCTCGCCGCCCGCCGCGCCCACGGGGTGATGCATGCACACCTCGACGGCCGCGATGTCGATCCCCAGATCGCGCAGGCGGTCGACCAGTGCGCGGTTCGTACGGTGCACGGCGTTCGCCGAGAACTGGCCCTTCGCAGGCGCGGGTTGGTTGGTCGCGATGGCGAGCAGGTATCCCCGGTCCTGAAGCGCGCGCAGCCCGTCGATCGAGCCGGCGAGAAATCGGATCTGGTCGGGATGAAATGCGACTGAGATCGTGCCCGTCTCCTCGTCACGAACCACGTCGAGGATCGTCCCATCGCGATCCACGATCGCGACTCGCGTCACGTCACGCTCTCCCACTTGGTCGCGGTGCGCGCAAGCTTGGGATGACTCACGAGCAAGTGCCAGACGACGGCGGCGAATCCTTCCGTGTGAGGCGTCACGCGCTCCGGCGCGACCGTCGGAACGACGACGCACGCCTCGGCCGCTTGCTTCGTGAAGCCCCCGTCGCGTCCTACGATGCCGAACACCTTGGCTCCGACCGATCGCGCCAGCTCGAGCGCTCGCACCAAGTTGACACTCACGTTTTTCTCGCGATTGCCTCCCCCCACGCTGAAGACGAGCACCCCGTCGTCCGAACGCAACCGCGAACCGCGCAGCCACTCCACGAAGCACGTGTCCCATCCCTCGTCGTTCACGCGCGCCGTGAGTTCGCTCACATTGTCGGTCGGAGCGTAGGCTTCGAAGCCGCAGATCTTCCGGAAGTCGTTGACGGCATGCCCGGCATGCCCGGCACTGCCGCCAACGCCCAGGATGAAGAGGCGCCCCTGGGAACGGATCTTGGCGAGTCCCTCCGCGACCGCCTCGATGCTAGCGATGTCGATCGTGCGGATGATCGCGATGCTTTCGTCGAGGTATGTCTGGCTGAACGTGGACATGGCGTCACGACCTGTGGAAGTTGGCCACGATGCGGGCGCCGTCGAAGTCGAAGCGGAAGCGCAGCGGACGAAGCCCCCGCGCGCAGAGCACGTCGTGCACGCGGCGTCGCTCGGGGGCCCGAACGTAGAACATGAAAAATCCGCCGCCGCCGGCGCCCATGAGCTTGCCGCCGATGGCGCCCGCCTTGCGGCCGGCCTCGTAATGTTCGTCGAGTGCCGAGTCGGTCATGTTGGCGGCGAGCTTGCGTTTGTTCGTCCAGTGTTCGTGCAACATCTCGCCGTACTGGTCGAGCTCTCCGGCCAGCAAAATGCGTTTGGTCTCGCGGCCGAGTTCTTTGATTCGGTGCATGCGTTGAACGGCCGCGTCGCGGTTTTCCACGAGGGTCGCCGCCTGCTCCTTCAGGACGGACGACGCCGCACGCTCGACCCCCGTGTAATAGATGACCAGGTTGGACTCGAGCTCGTCGATGACTTCTTCCTTGAGCGGGAGCCGTTCGACGTCGACCGACCCGTCGCGATTGAACGTCATCGCGCTGATGCCGCCGTAGGCCGCGATGTACTGGTCCTGTTTGCCGATCGGCTCTTTGAGGACATCGATCTCGATCTGACAGGCTTCGCGCGCGAGCTGCTCGGCCGACACGAACTCGCGCTTGAAGGCATGCAGTCCGTTGAGCAGAGCGACCGTGAAGCTGCTCGACGATCCGAGGCCCGAGTTCGAAGGAACGTCGGCAAGGCTGTGGAGCTCGACGCCGCCCGCAATGCCGGTCAGGCGCAAGCCCTCGCGAAAGATGCGATGTCGAATCGCGTCGACGGTCTCGACAATCTCAGTCTCCGAATACGCCAGCCGGATGTTGGCGTAAAAGCGGCGCGCGACGCACACGAATAAAAATTTGTCGACGGCGGCCGCGACGACGAAGCCGCCGTGTTCGCGCGAGTAGCTCGGCAGGTCGGTACCGCCGCCGCCAAGCGAAAAACGAACCGGGGCACGAGAGACAATCATGAATGTGCTTGAGAACGGAGAAGCCGATCGAGTTCGGACAGCCCGTCCGGCGAGCCGATTTCGTAAAACCTCTCACGGGCCATGCAGGCTCGCAAGCGCTTCCGGGCGGCGAGGTCACGCTGCACGGCGTCGAGGCCGTAAGGTTGACCTTCCGGCAAGGCCGTCACGACGCCGCGCCGGAGCGCGGTCGCGCCGTAATCGATGTGGTCGAGCTCGGCGTCGTGCGTGCCCTTTTCGTAGCGTGCGACCCAATCGCCGGCGCACTGCACGTTGGAGGCGTCCCATTTCCCATCGTTCTTGAAAACGGCCATGACACCGTCGCAGTCGTCGTGCTCGTTCAGGAGGCGAAGCGGCTCCGAGTAGTCGAACGGCAGAAAACTGTCTCCGTAGGTGACCAAAAATGTCGGTTCGAGCCGCCCAAGCGCCTTCCTCAACGCACCGGCTGTACCGAGCAGCCGTACCCCTTCTTCCGACCACGACACCCGCACGCCGAAGCGAGAACCGTCTCCGACGTGACGCCGAATCGCTTCGCCCAGATGGGCGATGCACATGACGATGTCGTCGAATCCCCATCGCGCGAGACTTTCGATCTGCCAGTCGACGAACGGGCGGCCCGCCACCTCAAGCATCGATTTGGGCACCCGCAAGGTGTGCGGGTGCATCCGTGTCGCAAGTCCACCGGCGAGGACCACGGCCTGCACGCTCGGTCTCTACCACGCTGCCGACCCCGCCGAAGCCCGCTTCGAGCGGCCTCTGCGCGTTTCCGTCGCAGCCGCACGCGCGCGCACAGGCGTGGTTGCCGAAGGGCAACGGAGTCCGAAGCGTTTCGCTCCCGGCCCCGAGCGTGGACGGCAGCCGCTCTCCTTCCGACGCGGACGGCGTGGCTCGAACTCGAAGTGGCTTCGCTCGCTGACCCGACGTCCTTGACACCCTAGGGCGCGGCGGGCTATCTGCGCTGCCTTCCGCGCGCAGGGCCATTAGCTCAATTGGTAGAGCAGCGGACTCTTAATCCGTTGGCTGATGGTTCGAGTCCATCATGGCCCACTCCCTTTTCCGCAGGAAATCTGCGCCCGGGCTCCCGTCCGGAGGGTGACGACGAACGCCCTCCCTTCGTCCCTGAGCTTCCCGGCGACGCGGACGACGAAGCCCTGGTACCTCTGGCTCGATGGGTCCAACGAGCGGGTCAGGCGGACGCGCGGCTGGATGCCGAGAACGGCGCCGGCCCCAGCGATCTTTCCCCCGGCGCTCAAGACGACCCCTCCCTTCGCAGCTTCGGTTCGGTCAGATCGACGATGCGCCCGCCCGGCCGGAAGTCGCTGTAGCGAGCCCAGGTCGGGCGGACCCGGACGTAGGTGATGTCCTTCCAGGACTGGCGATCCACGCCGTCCGGCCACGCCGAGAAGTAGACCTGCTTCATCCGATCCAGCTCGGCGCCCGCCGGCTCGTCTGCCACCCCCTGGATCTGGACGGTCTGCTCGTCGTCCCACCCGATGACCAGCGCGATGTGGCCGTCCCTTCGGAGATTCGCCATCTTGCGCGACGCTCCGATCGTGTCGAACACGATTTCCAAGTCGTCGCTTACACCAAAGCCGACGACGGCAGCTTGCGGGGTTCCGGCCGATGAGACCGACGCTTGTACGCAGAGGCGGTGGTCGCGGAGGAAGGCGAGAAGCTCAGAGCGGGTCACAAAGTGCGACGTAGCAGGGAGCCCCGGCGACGAGAAGTCCCTCCGATCGGGTACGCTTGCGGCGCTCAGGAGGAAGATGCCAAAGACCCGACGCGCTGCCGATCGGCCGGCCAAGACCCAGTCTTTAGCGGCGAAGAAGGTCCCCGCGCGAACGATCGGCGTTCGAGCGCAACCGCTTATCGCAGTTCGCGATGTCGAGACCAGCGCCCAGTGGTACGCGCAGCTCCTCGGGGTTCGGGACCTTGGCGTAAACGAACACGCCCACTTCTACCAGCGCCTTCTCTGCGATGGTTCGCTCATCCTCCAGCTACACGCATGGGACGAAGAGGAGCACCCGAACCTCGTCAACGCCGACGCCGCGCCAGTGGGGCACGGCGCTCTTCTGTGGTTCGAGGTGGACGACTTCGACGCCGCAGTGAAGCGCGCGCTCTCTCTCAAGGCGACGGTCATCGAGGAGCCACACGTCAATCCGGCACCGCAGCATCGCGAGATGTGGCTGCGCGACCCCGATGGATACGTCGTTGTGATCGCCAGTCCTGATGGCGAGGCAAAAGGCCCGTGAGCCGCCCCGTTCACGTTCGTCGCGCCGGTTCCGCCGACCTCGACATCGTGGCTCGCGAGTTCCACACGCTCTGGCCGGAGGGTACGCTCGGCGAGCACGAGGCGGAGGTACGAGCAGTCCTCGCAGGCAGGCCGCCCAGCACGATGCCGGTGGTCGTGTTCGTGGCCGAGATCGACGACAAGGTCGTCGGCTTCGTCGAGGTCGGGCTTCGCTCGCACGCCGACGGTTGCAACGCCCTACGGCCGGTCGCCTTCATCGAGGGCTGGCACGTCGAGCCGCAGCATCGGCGTCGCGGGGTCGGCCGAGCCCTCATCGGAGCCGCCGAGCATTGGGCCCGGTCGAACGGCTGCACCGAGATGGCGTCCGACACCTGGATCGACAACGAGCCGTCGCAGCATGCGCACGAGGCTCTCGGCTTCGATGTCGTGGATCGCTGCGTGCACTACAGAAAGGGCCTTCGGTGACGGCCTGGTCATGCTCGATCGCGGGCGGGGGCGGCGCTGAACGTGAACCTCCACGAGGCCCGCGATCCGTTTGGTCGACGCGCGGATCTCAGTGGAAGGCGGGCGCGTCCGTGTACGCCGTTCCCAGAGTTGTCAAGGCGCCCCCATCGGCATTGACGAGCTCATTGTAGGTCTCCCACTGGTACCACGCGTACCGTACGACCCGGGGATGCTTCGCGAACATAGCAAGGGCTCCTGCGTAGAACGCTTCCACAGTCGCGGCATTGGGGTTGCTGTCGTTGTCGCATCCCCATTCCGTGAGCCAGATGGGACGGTTGCCCGGGATGGCTTCGATCCCGGCGATCCAGGACTCCAACGTATTGGCTGCCGGGTCGCACGCCCCGGTGTCCCAGCCGTACCAATGCGTTGCGATGAAATCGACTCGCAGTTTGCCGGTGGTATCGGCATTGACCTGGGTCATGAAATCTTGGATCCACGTGAGGCCGGTCGCATTGCCCTGCGTGGCTGGACTACCGATGAGTACCGAGGGGTTGTTGAACGACGGCCAGAGCGAAATCGCCGTCGCGACCGGGATGTTCGATTGGCTCGCATTGTCCGGTTCGTTGAAGCCCAGGACGTACGCGTAGCCGGCCGTCACGCCCGCGCTGACTTCGCTGGCGATGCCCGCGGCAGTCTGCTCGTTCGCATGGCCCCAAACCATGGGCACGAATGGAGTCGACGTGCAGCCCGTGGGACCCTGCTCCCAGTCGTACCACCATGAGACGTTCAGGCTGACGAGCTCGGCGCAATCGGATCCGGCGACGCCCTTGAAGGGCGTCCTGCCCCCTGCGTCACTCCCTGAAGCGTCGGAGTGTGCACCGGTCTCGGAGGCGGCTCCGTCGACCGCCTCGCCTTCGGCTTCAGGGGACCCGTCGGAAGGCGGTCGCGAGGCGTCCGTGCCGGAAAACCCGGCGCCGGCGTCGTCGCCTCCCTTGTCCGCATCGGCCACCGACGAGCCGCTCGACGAGTCGCTTCCGTTGTCCGCATCGGACACCCAGGGGCCGGCGATGTCTGCGTCGGGCGCCGGAAGGCTGCTGTCGTTGTCGACGCCGCGGCTCTTGACCCCCGAACCATGGGCGGAGGCCTGACATCCGCCGCACACGAGCGCAAAAAGACTGAGCAGCCAGAGGCTGGCTTGCTTCGGGATATCTGTGACTCGGCCAAGTCTCGCCCTCATAGTTCAAATCATCCGCGTTCTACGAGCACGGTGCAATCGGCGCGCGGACCGCTGGCTCGGGATGGCCAGCCCACCCCGATGCCGGACGTAGGCGATCGGATGCCAGACGACTACCCGATCGTCGTGCCGATCTCAAAATGAGAATCCCTTTCGTCCCGGAGGGCGGGGACGATCCGGCTCTTGCAGGAGGCACTCCGACGCTCCGCTGCTCGCGGCGGAATAACCTACCGACACCATGCACCGGTTCGACCCGGTTCCGTGGACGACGTCGAGGTTCACCTCGCCGGCGTCGTTGACCAGCTTAATGAGGTGGAAAGCGCACCGCGCGATCGGATCGCCGCTGCCCGCACTCGCCTCGGGGGTGGAACCTCCGCCGAGCGCTGTGCTCTTGCCGGCGTCGCCGGGGCCGGCAGTACCCGAAATGCCCGGAGGATGTGGTTCTGCATCGAGTCGTTCGCCGGCCGACAGCCGGTTGCGCAGCTCTTCGTAGAGGTCGGCCATCGCCTGCCCACGCGACCGGATTTCGCCACGCCCCGAGCCGAAGACGACGCGGTAACGCAGATCGATCGAAGCGTCTGCCTCCGATGTGCCGCACGCCGCAACGCTCGAGCACAGGGTGACGGTCATCGCGTGGAAGTTGTCCTGAGCCAAAGCGCCGGAGTCGGGGCTCGGCGCAAACAGCGCCTCCAGCGAAGTCGACGACGATCCCGACGGGAAGCTGTCGGGGCCGAGGGGCGGATTGGCGGAAAAGCGCTGCTCGCAACCGGACCATCCGACGAGAGCGACGAGCGACACGAGGGCGAGCGTCGGCCGGCAGCGGTCAGCTCGCACGGTCCGCCTCCTTCAGTCTCGCGAGAAGAGCCTCGCGAACGGCAGGCCACTCTTCGGCCACAATGGAAAATAACACCGAGTCGCGGACCGTTCCGTCGTCGCGCCGCTGATGCCGCCGCAGCGTCCCTTCGTATCGGGCACCCAGGCGTGCAATCGCCTGCTGGGAACGAACGTTGCGCACGTCCGTTTTGAGCTGCACCCGGCCGACGCCGAGCGTCTCGAAGGCGTGAGCCAGCAGCAGCTGTTTGGTATCCGGGTTCACTTTCGTCCCCCACACGGCGGGCACAAAGGCCGTGGCCCCGACCTCCACGCGTGCGTCCGGCACGCAGACGTCGAGGTAGGAGGAGGTCCCGACGATGGCACCGGCAGCCTGCCCCGCGTACGGTCGCAACAGACGTACGATCCAGGCGAAGCGGCCTTCTGCCCGCCGTTTTGCGAGGGTCTCGGCGAACCGCTCGGCGTCCGGGGGCCGACCGGGAATGTGGCGCCAGACTGCGTCGTGACGGAGTGCGCAAAACAGGGGACCCGCGTCCCGCTCCGGGTCGCACGGCAATAGTTCGACGACGTGCCCGGTCAGACGCGTCGAAGCCGGCGGCCACACCATGGCGGGCCAGGGCGTGTCGTCGGGCCGATCGTCGCGCATCGGCTGGAACCCTCCCCCCGGGCTCGTTGTCGGCAAATCGGTCATTTGATGCTCTATCGTGCCAGAGGGTATCGGTCATGCGCGACTGGCTTGTCGAGGGCGCAAAGCACGTCTGGCGCCCGTATTGTCAGATGAAGGGCGCGCCGGATCCACTTCGGGTCGTCAGAACGTACGGTGCGCGGATCGTTCTGGAAGACGGGCGCGAACTGGTCGACGGGATCGCCTCGTGGTGGACGGCTTGCCACGGGTACAACCATCCGCACATTCGCGAAGCCGTTCGGGCACAGCTCGATCGCTTGCCTCACGTCATGTTCGGCGGGTTGGCGCATGAGCCTGCGTATCGGCTCGCCACGCGATTGGCCCGCCTGCTTCCCGGCACATTGGATCACGTCTTCTTCGCTGAGTCCGGGTCGGTGGCCGTCGAGATCGCCATGAAGATGGCCATCCAATACTGGACCAACCGGGGTGAGTCGGGCCGCCGGCAATTCGTCTCCTTTCTCGGCGGCTATCACGGCGACACCCTTGCGACGATGACGCTGTGCGACCCCGAGGAGGGCATGCACGCTTTGTTCGCGGGGGCGATGCCCGCGCAGCACGTGCTCGCGCTACCCCGCGATCGCACCGACGTGGCCGCGCTCGATGACTTCCTCGCGAACCACCGAGCCGCCATCGCCGCGATCGTGGTGGAGCCCGGAGTGCAAGGAGCCGGGGGCATGCTGTTTCACGATGCCGAGGTGCTCGTTCGGTTGCGCGATCTCGCCGACCGGCACGACGTCCTCTTGATCTTCGACGAGATCTTCACCGGCTTTGGCCGCACCGGTTCGCTCTTCGTGTGTCGAGACTCGGGCGTGACGCCCGACATCGTCACGATCTCCAAGGCGCTCACCGGGGGCACGTTGCCGCTGTCGGCGGCGATCGCGAGCACGCGTGTGTTCGATGCCTTCTGGTCCGATGATCCGCGTGCGGCGCTCATGCACGGTCCGACCTACATGGCGAACCCATTGGCGTGCGCCGCGGCCCATGCGTCGCTCGACCTCTTCCAGGACGGTTCGTGGGTCGGCGACGTCGCGCGCATCGAACGGAGACTGCGCGACGGACTGGAGCCCTGCCGCGGTCTGCGCGGAGTGGTCGATGTGCGCACGAGGGGCGCGATCGGCGTAGTGGAATTCGATCGGGTCGTCGACGCAGCTGCGCTGTGCTCGCGCTTCGCCGACGAAGGCGTTTGGATCCGCCCGATGGGGCGCGTCGTTTACCTCACACCTGCGTTCGTGATCGGCGATGGCGATCTCGCGCATCTGACCGACGCGATCCGCAGGGTCCTCGCGGCACGAGATTGAGAGCCGTCCAAGTCCACGGGTCGGGCCGACCGGGCCAGGCGCGGCGGAGCGTGCCATTAGGGCTCGGCGACGCGTGCTCGTCGAATCGGCCACAGTACCCAGGCCGCGGCCCCTGGAAGGACCACGACCCCGACCAATCGGAGCGGGATAACGAACGAGTGCGTGTGGTCGACGAGTCGACCGATCGCCGGATTGCCCAGCACGTAGGCGAGCGACTGGGCGGCCGCCGTGAGGCCCGCTGCGGTCGAGGCGCGTCCGGGTTCGACCCGCGCCATCATGTCGGCCGTGAGCAGCGTGTACAGACCTCCTCCGCCCGCGGCGGCCACTCCGACCAGTGCGACGGCCGGCCAGGGGGCGCAAGCGCGCGGCAGCCACGCCAAGGTCGCCTCGAGCATCGCGGCGACGACGACGAGCTCGGCACGGGAACGGCCGGGCCAGACCCGGTTCAAGCGACTGGCGACGTAGCCGAAGCCGACGTTGCCAAAGTCGGCCATCAGCGGCGGGAACCACGCATAGTGGCCGACGGCCTGCTTGGCGACCCCGCAACCAAGGGTCAGATACTGAGGAAACCATAGGAACACGAACATCAATCCGGGTGCGCACAGGAACGTGAGCACGACCGCGCGGGTCACCGACCCATGGAAAACGACGGCCGCCGTTCCATCGGCGCCGCGAGGCATCCGAGCGCACCCTTCGGATCGGTGGCCGCCCAGCGTCTCACGGACGGCCTTCGAACGCGTGGCCGCAAGCCAGAAGGGAACCCAGGCCAGGCCCAGCAACGAGGTAACGGCAAAGGCCGCCCGGTACCCGAACCGCGCGTCGAGGGCCACGGCGAGGGGCGCGACGAGTGCGGCACCGAGCGAGCTTCCGGTGAAGATCAGTCCGAACGCGGTCGATCGTGCTTCGGGCGGCATGACGCGTCGGACGCTCAATGCGGCTCCGGGAAAAGATGGCGCCTCTGCGACTCCGAGGGCGATTCGCATGGCCAAAAGCGCGCCGAAGCTGCTAACCAGGGCATGCGCGGCCGACACCGACGACCAGGCGATGACCGCGATCGCCAGGCCGACCCGCGGACCGATGCGATCGAGCACGGTTCCCGCAAGGGGCGTCGCCACGAGGTAGGCGGCCGAGAATGCGGCCGCGAGCCACCCGAACGACTCGGCCGGCATGGCGAGCGATTGGCGTAAACTGGTGCCGATTGCGGCCATGACCTGACGGTCCGCGTAGCTGACCGTCATCGCCAGCGTCGCCACGATGGCGACGAGCCAGGCGCGCCGATCCGAGGGCATGGCTCACGACCGATGCCACGCGCACGACTCGGGCGTCAAACGACGTCTCCGCGTCCCGTGAATCGCCGCCATCGGAGCGAAGGTCGCGTCGACGGGCCCGTGGCTTCAATCGATGGGCCACCGCGATCAGCACACGACGCAGACGGCAGGGGCCGAGTCGGGCATGCAATACGTTTGGCTACATGACCCGACCATGGCAATCGATGGATCGAGGACATGATTAAGGATGCGCAACGGCGATCCGTATTCGGGGGCATGGTGGGGGCACGCGAGGAAAAGAGCACGACCCTCGCCCAGCGCATTTCGCCTGAGGATGCCGACTTCACGGTGCCTTCATTTCGGGCGAACGTCGACATCGAAGCGAGTCTCGAGCGGTGCCCGAAGTGGGCCACGACCAAGGGAACGTTCTTCACGCACCTCGTCGATCACGTGCGCGACCGCCTGGACTCCGAGCCGGAGGGACTCTACGAAGGGACCAAGCGCTCTCGGTGGGTTCCCTTCGCTGGTTACCCCCTCCGGGACTTCATGCGGATCGCCCACAACGCGGCTCGGCTCGTCCACCCGAAAGAACCGACGCAGGAGGGCCTCCGGCGTTTGGGCTGGATCTCCTACACCAGTTTTGCCGCGACTATGGCCGGTCGAGTCGTGCTCTTCGCGTTGGGAGACCGGCTCGAGGACGTGATCTGGACATCGCCGAAGGCGTATGCGTTGGCGTTGCCCGGCGCCTCGGCCGAGGCGACTCGGCTGAGAGACGGCCATTACCGCTATGCGTTGCGCGGCGTCTACAACTTTGTCGATTGCTACCACTACGGGGTCCTCGAGGGGACCGTTCGCGCGTTCGGGATCAACGCCACACTCCGGCTCCGGCAGCTCGAGCGCGCAGGGGACGCCGACTTCGACGTGCAATGGCAAGGCCAAAGTCAGCGGATGCCCATGGCGACGCCGGCGCATCCGCCCGGAACGCGCACTGCCTGAAGTGCAACCGCGCCCAAGGATGAATCCACACCTTCGATTCAAAGTCGTAGGACCTCGAACTGCGAGGTGGCTATCGACGGTTCAGTCCGATCCTCAAGGACGGGAGAGAGGTTGACGCATGGCGAATGACGTACGGAACAAAGTTGAACAGGAGGCGCACGAGGCCAACGCTCGGCCCGTTCCCAAGGTTCTCTCGGGAGCCCCGAGGCCCCCGGCGCGACACCTGCCCAAAAGCAATCCCGCCAATCCGCCGACCGTTGAGCAACGACGTGGCGAGGTCGTCGGAATCGTCGTGACGGCGAAGCGCAACGTTCAGATCGACCGGGAGCGAGAGCGCCCTGCTGCGGCGATCGATCGTCGTGAGGCCGCGGTCATCGGGCGCGCGTTGCTCGACTTGGTGGCCTACGGTCACACGCAGTTTAGCCATGTCTCGGACGGGATGCTCCGCGCATTGCTCGACGATCCGCGGTTCGCCGAACCGAGCGCAATGGCGGCGAAGCTGTCGCTCGACTGCTGTGCGTTCGGAGACGTTCGCGGCCGGGGCGAGAGCGAAGAGGACGCGGTTGCACGCGTAGCGGCCCATTACGAAAAAGCCGCCCGCGCATGACACGACGGCGGCTTAGGCCCACTCCTTGAGCCGTGGCGTTAGTTTAGTTAGGTCCCTGGGCGAGAGGGCCAACCGGGGGTCTCGACGCCGAACTGCTTTGCATACTCGGAGTTCAATCGCTGCCAGCCGCCGAACCTCATGACCTCCGGGCCGACGATGCGTCCAAGGGGCTGGCCGGCGAGAAGCCGATCCAGCACATCGAAGCAGATGTGCCAGCCCGCAGCGCCCATCGCGATGAATCGACGGTCGATGTTGTGCCAAAGCGTGAGCCGAGTGCCGCCGCCTCCCAGCGGCTCCAGTTCCCAGCGGATCTCGTCTTTGCCCCAGGTATACTCGAGCGCCCTCGGCGCGTCCGCTCGCTTCACCTGGGTCTCGGAAACGTACGGCGTCGGCGTTCCCACCGTCGTGAGCGTTGCAGTGCCGATGGCACCGAGGTTCCGGTCCGAATCGAACGGAGCCCATTCGCGCAGATGCTCGGGGTCCGTAATGGCCGTCCAAACCTTCGCAGGAGCGTGGGGCAGGTCGCGAACGAGAACGAGCGTCCACTTCTCTCCATCCCTTTGGACCTCAGCGCCAGAAGCGGCTCCCGGCGCGTACGGCTCACGGCTGCTCATGTTCTCTTTCCTTTCACAGAGGGGACCTTCTCCATCTTCTCCAAATGTTGCTCCAGGGCAACCGACCGTGCACCGTCGACTCGGACTGCGCGCGGGGGTCATCCAGGAATGACTGCGTCGCCCGTGGCCTCTGCGGCGCGTCGGCAATCGACCTGAGCTGAGCCATCCACAGTCCAACGCAGACGTCAGCAAGCGACGGCGGCCGCTTCGGTCCGACTGAGCGATTCGTTGTACGCTTGGCTGTTGTCGTTCCGTCGCGCCCGCGAACTCCGGTGGACGGACATCGATCACCGCACTTCGTCGATGACGACTCCCGCTTCAGGATCGAGCCAAAAACAAGCGGTTCTCAGCGGAGAGGGCGGGATTCGAAGGCAAGCAAGATGTTGAAATCACGCCGAATCTTGTCGACTCACGTCAAAGTGGTGGCACGCGAGTTGACGTAAGTGCGCGGGAGCTGGTCGCGATTGGCCCACCGGAAGTTGGCTCGCCAGACGGTACGCTGACCATCGAAAACGCGCTCGCGGTCGCCCTCGTGCGAGCGTCGGCCGCGAACGAGTGGGGCGTGGTCGCGCAGCTTGCGCGAGAGCTCGAGGCGCGGCGCTTGGGCGCGGCGGGCGTGCTTTCGCTGTCGGACGGCCGCGGTCGGTAGGCGGGCTGCAGCCCGCATCGATGGTCATAACGTGCGCGGCGCTATTACATCGCTGATGCGGATCAGCCCTGGACGGCCGTCGTCTCAGTGACGCCACGAACCT
>JBEKOY010000136.1:0-13490 GCA_049521295.1 Polyangiaceae bacterium
AGCTCAAAGCTGTTCGCGATTCCGTATTTGTCCAGAATGTCGTGGAGCTTTGCCGTGTCGGTGCGCAGACCGTCCTGATCGCCGACATCAATCGAGATTGCATGATACTTGCGCAGGCTTCCGATGTACTGGTCGATGAAGGCAAGCGGCGCGTTGGCTGCCCAGCGGGTCAGAACGTCGGGCTGGGCGACGCCGTCTTTCGTAGCGAGGTCGAGATAGAGCGGAGGATTTTTTGGATCGGGCGACCAGGCCGCGGCAGTGGCAAGCTGTGCGCGTTCGAAGAACCCAAGCTTCGCCGAGTCGTCAGCGTTCTTGACCGCCAGGAGCAACGCCAGCGTTTGCACCGTCTTGCCGAGACCCATGTCGTCGGCCAGCACGCCGCCGGTTCCAATCTCGTGCAAAAACCACAGCCACTGAAATCCTTGCTCCTGGTAAGGCCGCAGCTGCGCCTTCAGGTTTCTTGGTTTGCGCGCCCCCTTGATCTCGTCGATCTCTTTGAGCTTCTTGAATATTTCCCGGGTCTCGCCCGATATTCCGGACCGCCCCACCTGAGCCAGGAGATCTTCGATGCGGCCGGCCTGCGAAAGCGGCAGCCGACCTCCGTTGCCACCGCCGGTCGCGAGGATCTCCGCTTGGCGCTGAAGGACCTCACGAACCTTCTGCGGATCGAGTCGAGCGAACGTGCCGTCGGCGAGTCGGACGTAGCGCCGCCCTTCCGACAAGCAGCGCGCGAGCTCCTCTTGCGTGACGGCGACGCCCTCGCTCTCGAAGTTGAGCCGGAGCGATAGCCAATCGACCCCACTCGATACGCGGGCGTTGGCCGTCAGCGCTTCGTCACGAACCTGCACGTCGATCAAGTCGTCGGGCACGAAGATGTCCCAGTCGTCGGGCAGCGAGCCGATGCCCTCCGTCCAGAAGCGCAGCGCGTCGTCGCCTCGCGCGACGAACTTGTTGCCGTCTTCGGCCGGTACGAGGCCCATATCCCGCAGCTTGGCCGCGGCGGACTGCTGCGCGGCAATGTCGCACCGAATGCACCGCGCGCGCTTCGCGCTGCCCGGCCCCGGCGACTTGACGATCACAGGAAGGGTCATCCCATCGGCTCGGACGTCGACTTCGGTGTCTTCGTACGCCGCGCGCAGGCTCACCTGGGCTTCGACCAGATTGCCACCCGCTGCGACGCGGAACGTCGGAACGAGATCGACGACGTCGGCCACCTGCGAAAGCTCGGGCAGCTCGGCCCCGACCTCGACCGCGACCTTCGGGAGTCCGTGCATGACGAGCTCGGCAAGACGCTCAACCGGTTCGCCGATCGCCGAGAGCCGGAGCAACCGCCGAATCGCCGCCGGAGACACTCGCCGGTCGATGGGACGCGCCCAGCCCTCTTGCGCATCGACGTACCACCCGGGGCTGCCCTCGAACCATGCACCGCTCGTCGTGGTGAATCGACGCGGGTCGCCTTGCCGCTGGAAGGAGGCGCGCACCATGATCTGCGCGCCGTCAGGGGACAGCTCGAGATCAAAACGCGGACGCAACGGCTCGTCGCCGAAGCGAAGCTCCATCATTTGCGGCTCGACGATGACACGCCGCCCCTTCAGGAGCGGCAGCAGATCGCTCGCGTCTTCGCCGCGAACATCGATGCCTACCCGCCGCGGACCCTGATTCTCGAAGCGAGCCAGCAGGCGCACGGCATCCCGATCCGCGGTGGGGTGTTGGTCCTGCGCGAGCAGCAGAGCGCTCGGCAAGAGCGGAACGCGAGCGTCCGGATCGAGCAGCGTAATGGTGAGCGCACCGCCGGTCGCATTGGGGGAATGGCCCAGCTGCTTGACCTGAAGCCGGTACTCGATGTGCTTGGGGGCGGGTGGCATCGGCTCAGGAAGCCACGCATCGACGCCCGTCCCGCTCGGAACGAGCGCGCGCGGCGGGGGCACGCCTGGATGCCCGGCATGCGCCGCCTTCATCGCGCGCGCCCGCGCTCTCTTGCTGCGACGGCCCTCCCCGTCGACGCCGGCCACGTGCACCGTGCCGCCGTGCACCGTGTAATGAACCCCGTTCGGCGGCGCTTGCGGCGCCGCTGCCGGGCGTGGCTGGGCGCCGCGCGCCTGATCGCGTAGCGCGATGAGCAAAGCGGCGACATGCTTGCAATGCCCCCCGTTGCTGGATGCGTATGCCGGACACGTACAGTTCGAAGTGAAGCCACTGGGCGATAGCTTGAGCGTCACCTTGTACGGCTCTGCTTCGGTGCCGCGTACATGTCCGCGCGCCCCCGCGTCTTCGACGACGACGTTCTCGACGGCGTGGCGGCGCACGTAATCGTAGCCGCGCAGGTAGGCGCGCGCCCCCAGAAGGCGTCGGAGGGCGCGATCGTTAAGTGTCGATAGGGCTTCGGTGAACGGTGAGGCCAAAGACGCTACGCACGCGCGAGGGCGTGCCCTTTCGTTACTTCGGTATTCGGTTAGACGTATCGGCCATGGTCCTCAGGCGATGACAGGGAACCTGGCCTGTGAGCCTCGCGGTGAAGACCGTCGCAAGCGACGGGTCGGCCCGCGGTGCGAGGTTCGGTCACGGCGCGTTATTGCAGCAACGACGCCGAGAGCGCGCGAACTCTCTGTAGTAGTCCGTAGCATTGCTCATACCCATCCGCAAACCGTTTTCCATTTGCACGAGTCGGAGGACGCCCAGGCAAGGCCCCGGCGACGCCGCGTCCGCACGATCGCCCGCAACGCCGAGCGAAGTGTTTTCCGTCTCGAGGCTTGAAATTCTCGACCCCGGACGCGATCGCCGGCGCATGCTTGAGCGGCTGCCGCTTCGGCGATACGGATTGCGGGCGACCCGATGCTGCGTTTCGCCCGACTCCCCGATCGAGCGCGGCGGCCCCCGGCGGCCCACCCCGCGCCACGCATGGCCCTCGGCGCCGTAGGGGCGGCGTGGCTCGTCGCTTGTTCGGTGCCCGTGGCAGGCGATTTGGATGATAGCGAGGCCAGCCGCGTCTTCGTCGCACTCGACCGAGAAGGTCTCGCGCCCACGAAGGAAAGCGACCCCAACGTCGATGGCAAGTGGCGGATCGAAGTTCCACCGGACGACGCCGCGCGGGCTTTCACCGTCATGCACAGCGAGCAACTTCCTCGCCGCAGCCCCCCCGGCGTCCTCGACGCGGTCGGCAAAGGGTCGCTCGTGCCGAGCGAGGCCCTCGAGCAGGCGCAGCTGATGACCGGTATCGCCGGCGATCTCGAGCGAACGCTCGAAGGCATCGACGGCGTGATATCCGCACACGTTCACTTGAGCCTTTCGCACCCGAGTGGATGGCGAGATCCGGAACCATCGCGCGCAACGGCCAGTGCGCTCGTCGAGTATCGAGGCACGACGCCGCCTTTCGGCGAGGACGCCGTCCAGCGTCTCGTCGCGGGCGGTGCGGGGGGGCTGCTTCCGACCGACGTCTTGGTCGTGCTGATCGCACGGCCTGCGCAGCCGGGGGTTGCACCCTCCGGCGATGTCGTGCACGTGGGCCCCATCGCCGTGACTCGCGCTTCGAAGAGGTGGCTGCAAGCCATCTTCGCGGGCCTCTTGGGCCTCATCGCGATACTGGCCACGACGACCTTCGTCTTGTACGCGCGCCAGTCGCGGGCTCGTGCGGCGCGGGCGCGCGAAGCCCCCTTGGTCCCTCCCTCTCCGTGAGACCCTAAGCGTGAGATCCAAATCGCTCCTGATCGCCACGATCGCGACGGGTCTGTCGTGCTCGAAGCCGTCGGCGGAGCCTGACGCCGGCGGTCCTCTGTCGCTCGGCCGGCAGACGGCCACGGACTCGTCCCCGAGCGCCGAAGATCGGGCCGGACCCGTCGGCGCGGACGCGTCCCAGGCCGACTGGCCCTCGGCCACGGTGTCGGTTCTCGACGAAGGTCGCAAGCCCAGACGACGACTCCGGTACGTATGGCGGATCGACCAGCACGAAGAGCTCACGATGAATCTGCAGACGGTCGCCTCGACGGAAAATCCCGATGCCGACGCGACCGGAGTTGCTCTGCCGCCGGTACGAATCGTCCTCGCGATCGACCCGTCCGGTGTCTCGCCGGAGGGCGACATGCACTTCGCGTGGCGGGTCGCGTCGAGCCACGTGAAGGCCGACCCGGGCATTGCGAGCCAGCTCGCCGACGGCATGCGGACCGAAGTCGCCGCCATCGAACACCTCGCCGGGACGGCGGTGGTCACGTCACGCGGGCTCGTGCAGTCGATCGTCATCGATCCGAAGTCGGCGTCGTTGGGCGAATCATCCGGTCAGATGGTCGAACAGGTCCGTCAGACGCTGCGAGGCGTGGCGGTCCCCTTTCCGGAAGAGGAAGTCGGCCTGGGTGCGCGCTGGCAGAAACTCTCGGAGCTCTCGTCGAAGGACGCTCTCATCACGCAGAGCGACACATTCGCGCTGCGATCGCTCGCAGCGACCCGCGGATCCGTCGACGACGTCCTGGCGCAGACGGCGCCCCCGCAACCGCTCAAGACGCCCGGCGCGCCGGAAGAAGGCCAGGCCCGCATGGAGTCCATGCTCGCGTCGGGCACGGCCCGGATGACTTTCGATCTCGAACGATTGGTCGCTCAAGCGAAGATCGAGAGCACCACCACGATGGTCGTGTCGCGGCCTTCTCGAGGGGACGGATCTCGACGGATGACGATGATTCTACGGGTCGAAATCAGCTTGACCGGGTCGGCGCATTGACGTCGGGCAACCTCGAGCTCGTGCAGATCCTCGCTTCGTGGGCGGCGAGCGCTCCGGTGCTCGTAGCCGTGGTGCGCCTGGACGAACGCCGCCTAAGCCCTTTCGCGCTCGCGCGCGCGTGGCCGACCGTGTCTCGCGATGCCGCCGTCTTTGCGCTCTGGATGTTCGGGTTCCACCCCGCGTTCGTCCTTGCATTCTTTCTGACGCACTTCATGCGCACACGCGCCCTCTTGCGCGGAGCCCTGCTGGGTACAGCCTGGACGTTGGCCGTCGTCGCGGTCGACGTCGGGGCTCAGTGGACGGCCGCAACGACGGTCGAATGGCTCGGGGAGTAAGGGTGGACGGCCCTTGTGGCGCGCGCCCGGGAAGCGATGATATTCAGGCGCGGCATGAAGGCATCGGTCGTCATCGTCATCGGAGCGCTGTCGTGGGTCGATTGCTCGAAGTCTGCCGCCGAACCGGGGTCGACGGGCGAATCGCCGTCGACCTCGAACTCGCCGCCCGCGGCCCCCTCTGCGAGCGCCTTCTCGGCGAAATCCGCCGCCGTCGCAGCGCCTTCGGGACCGCTTGCGTCGCAGCTGCATCCCGCCCTGTCAGACCCGTCCAAGGCGAACGAGAAGGCCCCGAGCCTATTCAAAGCGAAGTTCGAGACCAGCAAAGGCACTTTCGTCGTGGAAGTCCACCGCGACTGGGCGCCGAACGGCGCCGATCGCTTCTACAACCTCGTCAAGCTCGGCTTCTACGACGACACCCGTTTCTTCCGCGCGATCGAAGGGTTCATGGTCCAGTTCGGAATCAGCGGCGACCCGGCCGTGAACGCCAAGTGGCAGGAGCAGAACGTGAGCGACGACCCGGTCACGCAGTCGAACAAGCGAGGATTCGTGACGTTCGCTCAACGCAACACACCCAACACGCGAAGTACTCAAGTGTTCGTCAATTTCGGTGACAACTCCCGACTCGACGCGTCACGATTCGCACCGTTCGCACAAGTCGTCCAGGGCATGGAGGTCGTCGACTCCCTTTACAAAGGCTACGGGGAAGCTCCCAATCAAGCGCGCATTCAGGCCCAAGGAAATGCGTATCTCGATGCCCAATTTCCTCGACTGGATTCGATTCGCCACGCGGAGATCATCCGCTAAAGCGCCGAACCGGTTGGCGGCATCGCGCGCGCGCCGGCTAGAAGACGTAGGACGGGATGGGGCGTTCTCGTCTCACCGGAGACGATCGAGGGCATCACTCCACGGCGGCGTCGGAGGAGGAAATCCCGGTCGCATCGGCTGGCGAAGCGGCTGAGCCATCTTGCGGCGGACCGGACGACGCATCGGGTGGCGGACCGGACGACGCGTCGGGTGGCGGCCCCGACGACGCGTCGCGGGGCGGACCGGACGACGCATCGGGTGCCGGACCGGACGACGCGTCGGTTGGCGAGCCCGACGACGCATCGGGTGCTGGACCGACCGACGCCGCATCGGCCGGCGGGTGCCCCACCTCTCGGTCGGCCGAGGACGCATCGCTGGATGGGTTTTGCGTTGCCGCGTCCGACTCCGACGCGTCCGCGATTCCCGAGGCCGTGGCATCGGGCGCGATCGAACTCGGCGACGGGGCGCCGTCGGAAACCGGCGAGCTCGGCATCGACCCATCGCCGGCCGCGGCTGCGTCGACGCCCGGAGCGGCTGGAGCCGTCCCATCGGCCGCCCCGACTGCCTCGACATGCTGAATCACGCCGAGATAGGACGAGTTCGCGCACGTACCGGAGTCGGGATCGCAGAAGAGCCCTTCTTGGCAATCGGTGACCAACTCGCAGGCACCTCCGGTGCCTGCCAGCGGCTCGGCAGAGCTGCAGCCCAGCAGGCCGGCCAAGAGAACCGATCCGACCCGAGCCAGCGCGCGTCCCCAACGGCGTCTCACCTCTTCAGCTTACCGTCGAAAAGAGTCGATTCGCGAGCCCGCGGAAAGGATTGCTCAGGCAAGGGCGACGAGCGGATCGCCCTCGCTCACGGACTGACCTTCGACCACGTACACCTTTTCGACCTTGCCGGCGCGCGGAGCCTCAACCGGCATTTCCATTTTCATCGACTCGAGGATGACGCAAACCTGCCCCTCATCGACTTCGTCCCCCACGCCCACCTCGATCTTCCATACCGTTCCGGTGATGTGCGCACTCACGATCGCCAGCATGATCCACAAATGTTAGCGTATCCCTATCGCCTCGCGGCCAGGTTTGCGAACAAGGTCACAAATCAGTAGATTAATCGTACGTGCGCGGCTCGGCCCGCGTGCAGCGGCCCTCGTCGCCGCGCAGAGGAAAAGGCAACATGGCGGAACGGCAAGAAACCTCGGTGATGGTCTCCATCCAAGAGATTTTGCGCGACGCGCAGCACCGCGAGGAGCAAGAGAAGATCGAGACGCAGCAGCGGGCGCGCGAAGACGAGCAGAGGCGTCTCGAAGAGCTCCGCCGAAAGCAAGAGGCCGAACAAGAGCGTCTGAGAGCGGAAGAATCCGACCGCCAGCGGCGCGCGTTCGAGGAACAGAAGCGCCAGGCGGAGATCCAAGCGCTTCAGGAGGCTGCCATCCAGCGCGCGAAAATGGAGGCGGAAGCCCAAGCGCGTCTCGCGGAGATGGCTTCGAGGCAAGAGCACGAACGCCAACTGCACGCGCTGACGCACGACAAGTCGAAAAGGCGTCTGCAATTGTTCCTCGCCGGACTCGGTGTGCTCGTCTTCGCGCTGGCCATCGGTGGCGGCTACGTGATCAAACAGTCGAACGACAAGGCCAACGCCGCCGAGGCGCACGCCCGCGCGCTCGAGGCCGAAAAGCAGGACGTCGAGGCCCAACAGCGCCGGCTTCAGTTCGAGCTCGAGAGCACCAAGGATCCCGAGAAGATCGCCGAGCTTCAGGCCAGGCTGACCGAGCAGACCCAGAAGCTCGAGACCATCTCCACCCAGATCACGCAAACGAAAAAGCCCGGCCCTGCCGCCGGCGGCGGTGGCGGTGGCGGCGGAGCCAACAAGGCGACGACCGGCAACAAGCCGCCGTGCAACTGCACCCCCGGCGATCCCCTCTGCTCGTGCCTCTGAGATCCTGCTAAAGCGGCGTGCTGCCGATGAGCGGGCAAGCACCCATCGATTCAAGGATCATCGTCGCGCTGGACGTGCCGAGTCTGGACGACGCGCGGGCCCTCGGGCGCGCGGTGGCGCACGCCGTCGGGATGTTCAAGGTCGGGCTCGAGTTGTTCGTCCAGGCGGGCCCGGCTTCGCTGAGGGTCGGGGTGGAGTGCGGTCTGCCGACGTTTCTCGACCTCAAACTGCACGACATCCCCGAGACGGTCGAACGCGCGGTGGGGCGCGCCTCGGCGATCGGTGCGCGATTCTTGACCGTTCACGCAGCGGGAGGCACGGCCATGCTGCGGAGCGCCGTCGAACGCGCCCGCAAGGAAGGAGCCGGTCTCGAGATTCTCGCCGTGACCGTGCTGACGTCCTTGGACCGGAGCGACCTCGCGTGCCTCGGTGTGTCCGAAAGCGTCGAGAGGCACGTCGAACGGCTCGCTCGAAATGCATGGGATGCGGGGGTCCGGTCGTTCGTTTGTTCGCCTCACGAGGCCGCGCGACTTCGCGACGTTCTCGGACCCGATGCGACGCTCGTCACACCCGGCGTGCGCGCCTCGGCCGACGCCGCAAAGGACGACCAGAAAAGGACGATGACCGCCGCCGGTGCGGTGGCCGCTGGTGCCGACTGGGTCGTGATCGGCCGGCCCATTCGCGACGCGCCCGACCCCGCGGCCGCGGCGCAGGCGCTTTCAAAGGAAGTGAGCGAGGCGCGGGCTGCGCGAGGCGGCGGTTGAACCGGTCGGCCGCGACGCGCATGATCTGCGGTTTGCAGCCCGTGCGCGAGGCGATCCGCGCGCAGGGCGAACGATTGGAGCGTGTCTTGGTCGAATCCGAGCCGCGTGACGGACCGCAGCTCGAAGCGTTGGCGCGTTTCGCTCGCGATCACGGCGCTCCCGTCGAACGGCTTGCGCGCGCGGAACTCGATCGCATGGCACGCGGGGTTCGACACCAAGGCACCATCGCTTTCGCGCCAGAACTCTCGATTGCCCGCCTCGACGATCTCGCTCTCGGTCCCGAGACACTCATCGTGGCACTCGACGAAGTCGTCGACCCCCAGAATTTCGGCGCCGTGGTCCGATCGTCGGTCGCGATGGACGCGACGGCCGTTCTGTGGCCCGAGCACCGATCGGCGCCGCTTTCGCCCGCGGCTTTTCGCGCCTCGGCGGGGGCCGTCGAGTATGCCACGCTCTGCCGCGTCACCTCTCTGCCGCCCGCGCTCGAGGCTCTGCGCGCCCGCGGCGTCACCGTCGTGGGCCTCGACATGGCGGGCGATGCGCTCATCGACCGGGTCGATCTCGTTCGACCGGTCGCGCTCGTGGTCGGGGCCGAGGGCAAAGGGTTGCGAAAGACGGTACGGCGCACGTGCGATACCCTGACTCGGCTACCGATGGGCCGCTCGATCGCCTCGCTCAATGCCTCGGTCGCCGTGGCGATCGCGCTCTACGAGGCCGTCCGGCAGCGAGCCTGTCGTTGACCGGCCAAGTCGCCGCCGGCAGTCGGATTCGTATCGGGCGCGTGTATCTGTTTGCGCTGCTCGGGTGGACGTTCGACTTTTACGATCTGGTCCTGCTCGGCTTCATGAAAGACCCGGTCGCGCGAGATCTGCACCTATCGCGACCCGAGCAGGCTTGGCTGCTCGGCGTGGCGCTCGGAGCCTCCGGCGTCGGCGGAATCGTCGCCGGGGCGCTGGCCGACCGCATCGGCAAGCGAACGATGCTCGCGTGGACGGTGATGATCTATTCGATCGGGTCCTTGCTCTGCGGGATCGCCGGGGGCGCGCGTGCGTTCGTCCTCGGCCGCGCGGTGGTCGGGCTGGGCGTCGGAGGAGAGTGGGCCATCGGACACGGCATGCTCGCCGAAGCCGCCCGGCCGGACCGGCGCGGTCGGTGGGCTGCGGCACTGCAGTCGGGCGAGCCGATCGGGGTGGCGCTGGCTACGATCGTCGGGTACGTCGTCTTGCCGCGAGTCGGATGGCGGGCCGTGCTGGTGGGCTCGAGCGCGACGGCCTTCATCGCACTGGCTGTGCGACGATCCGTCTACCTGCCGGACGTCCCCGCGCCGCGCGCCAACGCGGTGCATCGGCTGCTCCAGGCCCGCGTCGGCCGCCGCCTCGTCGCCGCATGGGTCTTGGGCGTCTGCAAACTCGGCACGTACTGGACCTGTTACACGTGGCTGCCGAGCTTTCTGCGCGACATGCACCAGGCCGTGTCGCGCTCGCTGGCCTGGATGTTGACCGCGCAGATCGGCCAGCTCATCGGAATGCTCACGTTTGGTCTGGTGTCGGATCGGATCGGCCGGCGCCCCGCGTTCGCGATGTACTCGCTCGCTACGGCGAGCGCCCTGGCTCCCCTCGCCTTCGCGTGGCAGACGCTCTCGGCACATCCCTTTGTCTTCTGGGCGACGATGTTCGTGCTCGGCGTCGGGTCCGGGTGCACTGCCGGCTTCGGCGCACTGCTCGCCGAGCTCTTTCCATCCGAAGTCCGCGGCGTCGCCATGGGGGCGACCTACAACCTCGCGCGCACCGCGCAGCTGATTGCCCCGGTCGTCGTTCAAGCGGCCGTCGCCCGTGCGGGCCTTGCCGGAGGCCTGAGCGTTCCACTGCTCTTGGCGATCGCCACGGCGGCCTGGGTGTGGGTGCTGCCCGAGACCCGCGGCATCGCGCTGCCCACCCTGCACCGCTGACGCGAACCGGTTGGCGTGCCCCGCCCGGATGGCGTAGTGGTCGAGCCGGGGATGCGAAGACCCGCCCGTGAAACCCGTTGACCCCTTGTCGAGAACGGCCGAGATCGCCGAGCAACTCGCCCGCGTCGGCTACTTGGCATCCGAGGATCTGGCCGTCGTCTGTTGGCTGGCGATCGCTCTCGAGCGTCCCCTTCTGGTCGAAGGGCCGGCGGGCGTCGGCAAGACCGACCTCGGACGGGCGCTGGCGGAGGCACTCGGGCGGCGGCTCGTCCGGCTGCAGTGCTACGAAGGACTCGACGAGTCCAAGGCCCTGTACGAGTGGGACTACGCAAAGCAGATGCTCTACTCGCAGCTGCTGCGCGACGCGGTGGCCACCGAGGCGACCGGGGCGGGGTCGTTGGCCGAAGCGGCCGATCGCATCGCCGGCGCGGACGCAGCCTTCTTCAGCCGCCGCTTCCTGGTCGAGCGCCCCGTCTTGCGTGCACTGACGAGTGAGTCGCCGACGGTCCTGCTCGTGGACGAGATCGACCGGGCCGATCCGGAGTTCGAAGCCTTGCTCCTGGAGGTCCTGGCCGAAGGACAGGTGACCATCCCCGAGATCGGGACGATTTGCGCGAAGCACCCACCGCTGTTTCTGCTGACGAGCAACGGCACTCGAGACATGAGCGACGCGCTGCGCCGCCGCTGCCTGCACGCTTTCCTCGACTATCCCTCGCCATTGCGCGAGCAAGCGATTCTCGAGCTGCACGTTCCCGGACTGGGCCAGAGTCTGGCCGAGCAGCTGACCGGCTTCGCGGAAAAGCTGCGCCGAATGGACCTGCGCAAGGCGCCGTCGATCGCAGAGACCATCGACTGGGGGCGCGCGATCGTCCTTCTCGGGGCGAGCGCCCTCGACCCCGAATTGGTCCGGTCGACGTTGGGAGTGCTGGTCAAGCACGCCGAGGACCATGCGAAAGTCCTTGCGAACATGGCCACGCTGACGACGTCGCGCGCTCGTCCGAAGATCCCCTGAGCGGTCACGGCGACGAGGACGCCGCTACTTGGTCGCCGCGAAGAGGCCGTATTGCATCGCGCCGACGGCGTACGCCATGCCGATGCGCAGCACGCAGCGGGCGAAGGTCCGATGTTCGGCCGGCCCGCGCAACAGCAATTGCCGGTACCGTCGGTCCGTCGCGATCGCCGCCACCAGGCGATAGCTGCAGATGGCCCAGGTTCGGCGAACCCGCGCGCTCCAATCGTCCCACGTCGCGCCGGCGAAACCCGCACGACCGATCCATTCGAGGGTTTCGGCGGCGGTCGCCAGGCCGGCGAGCCGGCCCTCCCGACAGATCGGCTCGAGCAGGAATCGGCGCGCCCATGGGCCCGAGGGATCGTGCGACAGCCAGGCGCACACGACCAAGCGTCCGCCGGGTCGCAAAACGCGGGCGGCTTCGGCGAAGAATCGGTCCTTGTCGGCGATGTGCTCCGAGCTCTCGATCGCGACGACGGCATCGAACGTCTCGGAAGCAAGCCCATTGTCCTGCCAATCTCGGCAGAGGATGAGAGGCGCGCCCGGGCCGCCTCCGAACCGTTCGGCGCGTTCGGCCTGTACGCGCGACACGGTCAACCCCACGACGCGCGCGTCGTGACGCGCCGCGAACCGACGCGCCGTCGCGCCGTAGCCGCACCCCACGTCGCACACGCTTCCGCCGCGCGGAATTCGCGCGGCGTACGCGACCTGATCGACCAGGGCGCAGACGGCTTCGTCGACACTCTCATCGCCGCGCTGCCAGAGGCCGTGGTGCAGATGCTCGCCCCAAAGTTCGCGGTAGTACGGATCGAGTTCGTCGTAATGCGAAGCGACGGCACCCATGGGCAGCGGGTCCGAGGGTGTGATCATGGCGTATGGTTGACCGATCGTCTCGTCGAGCGGATCCGTGCCGGATCAGCGAAGCTCAGCCACCTGTTCGCCGAAAACCCGCTCCAGCCCGGACAGAAGCGGATCGCCGACATCCACCCGCCACGCGTCGCCCAGCGTCAGCAACGCTTCGGCCCCATCGGAGAAACTCACGATCAGAGCCACCGGGCATTGTCCCTTGGTCAGAGACAAAACGCGCGCGAGACTTGCGAGATCCGAATTTCGTGTCCGTTCGGCCCGCACCCGAATCGAAATCGATCGCGTATCGGCGCGCACGGCCTCGGTGAGCGGCTGGACCTCGTTCAACAGAATCGTCGGGTCGCGCGGCTGGTCGGCGTCGTCATCGCCGTCCTCGCTGCGCTGGGGAAAGCTCACTTTGCCCGTCACGAGCACCGGCTCGCCCGCCGTCAGCACCGGCGCGTAACGTTCGATTTCGCGAGCGCGAAGTTTGACGCTCACGCGACCGGTCAAATCCTCGAGGTCGAAGAAGGCGACCTTGCCGCCTCCGTCCTTGAACATGCGCTCGCGGTAGGCCTCGACCATTCCGACCAGCTTGATGGCAGCCCAGTCTTCCAACCCGGCGCAGTCCGCGACCCGCCCGGCCCCAAGCTTGCCGAGCCCGGCGTCGCCCTTGATGTATCGCTCGAGGGGATGGCCCGACACGTAGAACCCGAGCGCCTGCCGCTCGCGGACCAAGAGCTCGCGCCGGTCCCACGGTTCGCACTCGGCGTAGTCGCCGGCCGTCGAGGCCGCCGACGTCGGGTGCGGCGAAGCGTCGAACAGGCCGAACAGCGTCGTCTGGCCGGCGGCCCGGTCGCGACTCGCCGCGCGCGATCGCTCCAACGCGACGTCGATCGACGCGAAGGCTCGGGCACGCGACATTCCACGCACTTGCAAGCTCGAATCGAATGCGCCGCATTGCACCAGGGCCTCGAAGACGGCCTTGTTCACGCGCTTGGCATCGACGCGAGCGGCCAGGTCGAAGAGATCTCGGAAAGGACCGGCACCGCGCGCCTCGAACACCGCCTCCAGCGCGGAGCCCCCCAGGCCACGGACGGCCCCGAGCCCGAACCGGATCTGGGGGCCGAGCGGGTCCGCG
>JBEKOY010000137.1:0-13487 GCA_049521295.1 Polyangiaceae bacterium
CCGACTCTGATTTCGCTTCATGTCGCCCGGGTCGTCGATCCCTGGGACGGCGCGACGGTCTCGTGGGCTCTTCAGCCGCGCGTGCAGGAGCTGAACGCTCCGGTGACGCGCGTGCGGGCGGCTTCGGGCCCGGTGGTACGGCTGGACGTTCACGACCTCGTGCAGCGATGGCGACGCCACGGCGCAGACGATCAGGGACTCGCCGTCGTGGCCGCCGGACGCAGCCGCACGGGCGTCGCGTTGGCGATGGCGCCGATGGCCGGGTCCGAACCTGGATTCGGCCGTGGGGATCCCGTCTTGTCGCGGATCGCGTCCGCCCGGCCGGCGTACGGCGTCGCGACGCCCGAAGTCGGGCACGACGACGATCCGGGCGTGTGGATGCCCGCGCTGCCGGGCCCCGAGCTCGAGCTCTACGTGAAGTGAACGCATCGGCGTGCTACGGCGATCGGGTACGATGAATGTCTCGGGCTTTCCGATGTTCGCCCTGGCTGTGGCCCTCATCGCCGGTACGGCGGACTGCAAGAAGAGCGAGGCGGCGACCGCCGCCGAGCCCGTCAAGGCCTCCCCCATCGCGGCGCCGAAGGGGCCCGACTGCCCCGGTCATGCCGCGTGCGCCACGAGTTTCTTCGTGGACGCGGTCGCTCCGGCTTCGTGCGCGGTAGGGGCCGCCTGCAGCCTCACGCTCAAGCTCGTGGCGTTGGGCGACTACCACGTCAACGACGAATATCCGTACCGCTTCAAAGCCAACGACGCCCCCGCCGTCCGGTTCGAGGGGACCGACGCCGCCGGAAAAAACGTCTTCTCGAAGCCCGCCGGCGATTGGCAAAAATCCGACCTCAAGAGCGGAACGATGCTCGTGAAGTTCACTGCGCTCCAGAAGGGTCCGACTCCGATCGCGGGCACCTTCAAGCTGAGCGTCTGCTCTGCGCAAAACTGTTTGCTCGAGCAACCTCAGGTCTCGGCGTTGGTCCTCGTCCGGTAACGACCGGCCCCACTCGGGCGGGCGTGCGTTTCCGCTGACCGCGCCGGCGTCCGCGCGAGCCGCGGGATCGGGGCGTCGGCCGCCCGCCCCGGGCGCGGGCTCCGATCGATGCGGGCGGCCCGCGTCGATGGACGGCTCGGGGTGCTACGCTCGACGGTATGAGCGAGCCGCGCGACGCCGCGTCGCAGGTCATGGCCATCGCCGAGCATGTCGAGGAGCGCTTCCGGGCCGGCCGGCGTGTCCTTGCGTTCGCCGAATTCCTCGATCTTTTCGATACCGACCCGGTCCGTCACTCGCGTGACGCAAGTCGCTACCTGCGCGACGTGTTCGATCACTACGGCCATACGACCGTCGTGCACCCGTGGGGGACGTTCAGGCGTTTCAAGCTTTTCGACCTGCCGTGGGAATCTGGGACGAGCATCCCTCGAGGGGCTCTCGTCGGACAGGAACACGTCCAGGAGGAGATCTATCGAGCGCTGTCCAACTTCGTCCGGGAGGGTCGCCCCAACCGACTCGTCCTTTTGCACGGACCGAACGGATCGGCGAAATCGACGATCGCGGGGTGCATCATGGCCGCGCTCGAGAACTACTCGATTCTCGACGAAGGCGCCCTCTACTGCTTTCACTGGGTGTTTCCGTCGCAGAAGATCGTTCGTGGGTCGCTCGGCTTCGGTCACGACTCGACCAAGGGCCTCGGCACCGACTCGTACGCGCATCTCACCGACGGCCAAATTGACGCGAAGCTGCTGGTCGACGTGCGCGACCACCCGCTCTTTCTCATCCCCGTGCCCGAGCGTCGCCAGCTGCTCGAAGCGGGGTACAAGCGGGTCGGCGCCGCCGAACCGCCCAACGATTGGATCCTGCGCGGCCAGCTCTCGCACAAAAGCCGCCAGGTTTTCGAAGCGCTTCTGGCGTCGTACGGGGGGTCGTATGCCGAAGTCCTCAAGCACGTACAGGTCGAGCGGTATTTCATCTCGCGCCGCTACCGCGTCGGTGCCGTGACGGTCGGACCGCAGCTCAGCGTCGACGCCGCCGAGCGGCAGATCACGATCGATCGATCCCTGCAATCGCTACCGGCTTCGTTGCAGGCCGTCACGCTCTTCGAGACCCGGGGCGAGTTGGTCGACGCCGCAGGAGGCGTACTCGAGTTCAGCGATCTGCTGAAACGGCCGCTCGACGCGTTCAAGTACCTTCAACTTTCGGTGGAGACGGGCGAAGTCGCTCTGGCGTCGCAGAACGTCCAGCTCAACTGCGTCATGATGGGCAGCGCGAACGAACTGCATCTCGACGCGTTCCGCGAGCATCCGGAGTTTGCCTCCTTTCGCGGCCGTCTCGAGCTCGCGCGCGTGCCGTACCTCAAGAGCTACGAGCAGGAGAAGCTCATCTACGACACGCACGTGGCCCCCCAAGTGCGTCGCCACGTGGCGCCGCACGCGACCGAAGTCGCGGGGCTCTTCGCGGTCTTCACGCGGATGCGCAAACCGAATCCCGACCGCTACCCTCGCGCGGTCGGCGCGATCGTGTCGACCCTCACGGCCGTCGAAAAGGCCGATCTGTACGCTCTCGGCAAGGCTCCCGAGCGACTCGACGCCGACAGCCAGAAGGTTTTGCGCGCCGCGATCAAAGAAATCTGGGCCGAGAGCGACGCTTACCCGATCTACGAGGGACGCGTCGGCGCCAGCCCGCGAGAGATGCGCATCGCCTTGCTGGATGCGGCTCAGTCGCCGGTATTTCGATGTCTGAATCCCGTCGCGGTGCTCGATGAAATCGAGTCGCTCTGCCAGCGCAAAAACGAGTTCGATTGGCTGCAACAGGACCCGATCATCGGCGGCTACCACGACGCCAAGGTGTTTCGCGACACGATCGGCACGCGGCTGCTCGCCGCCTGGGAATACGAACTGTACGTCGCCAGTGGCGTCGTTCGAGAGGAGCAGTACGCCGGCCTATTCGAGAAATACGTGCAGCACGTGAGCGCCTGGGTCAAAAAAGAGCGTCTGTTCAATCGCGTGACTCAAAAGCACGAAGAGCCCGACGAGAAGGTCATGACCGAGGTCGAGCGGCTGCTTGACGTCAAGAGCGATTCGCAGGATTGGCGACGTCAGCTCATCAGCGGCATCGCGGCGTGGGCCCTCGACCACCCCGGTCAGAAGGTCGACACGTCGGTCGTCTTCCCGCAGCACATCCGCCGCATGCGCGAGGCCATTTTCGGCGAGAGGCGCCCGGCCGTGGCACGGCTCGCGCGCGACGTGGTGGTTTTGGTCCGGGACGAAGCGGTCGGTCTCGACGCGGAGCGACGCCGGGAGGCGCAAGCCACCATCGAACGCATGTCGGAACGCTTCGGCTACTGCCGCAATTGCGCGGCGGATGCGGCGAGCGTGCTGATGCGAAAGCGCTTCCACGATCTCGCGGTGTGAATCAGCGCGCCGCCTCAATCTTGGCGCGCGCCGTTTTCACGCCGAAAAGGGATTGGGAGTCGGGGTCCAAAATGGGGCCGAGCAAAACGCTCGCCAGGATGGTGGCGAGCCGCAATCCCAGGGTATCGGACGGATCGAGCCGTTCGACCAGCCAGACGGCTTCGCAGCGGCGTGCGAGCCGCACCAATCCGGTGGGACCCACGGGGGCGTCCGCTTGCTCGGCGAGGACGAGATCCTCGGGTTCGCGCACCCGAACCGACGCCGCGCGGATGCCCGGGGATCCGTGTTGCGGTGCCACGACGAAGCGGACGGGGCGCGTCGAAAGCAGACCCGGCCGGGCATCGCTCTTGTAGTCTGGCCCGGCGGCGAGAGGGCTCGGGGCATCCGCCAACCCGATTCGCGTGGCGAAGAACCGCTCAGCGTGGGCATTCCATGCGTCGATGTCCACCCGATCGCTCGCGTGTTGAGCGAATACCCGGAGTGCACACGTCACGAGCCATCGTTAGCAGCCCCCAACCTGCCGGGCTACCCTTGGCCGGCCTCGGAAATGCTCGCTCTCGTCGACGCCCACTGCCACCTCGATCGGCACCATTTCGCCGAGGGGCCCGACGCCGTCATGACGCGCGCCGCAGCGGCCGGAGTCGTTGGGTTCGTCGTCGTCGGGCTCGCGCGCCCGAACGGCCCCCCCGGCTCCGATCCGCTCGATCCCGTCCGCTTTGCGGTCGATCTGGCGCGAGGATTTCCAGGCCAAGTGGCGGCGTGCGTCGGACTTCACCCGCACGATGCGCAGGGCTACAGCGAGGCCATTCATGCGGGCTTGCGCGAGATCGCCTTGCTCCCCGAAGTGGCGGCCATCGGCGAGATCGGCCTCGACTTCCACTACGATCACTCGCCTCGGGACGCGCAGCGATTGGCGTTCGCGCGTCTCATCGGCCTTGCGCGCGAGGTGAGAAAACCGATCGTCGTGCACACGCGCTCCGCCCCGGGGGAAACCCTCGCCATCCTTGCGGCCGAGGGCGCCCGCGACGTCGGAGGCATCATCCACTGCTTCAGCGAGGATCGTGACTTTGCCGCCCACGCGCTCGATTCGGACTTTGATCTCTCGCTGTCGGGCATCGTGACGTTCAAAGGCGCACGGGCCATTCAAGACGTCGCGGCGTGGGCGCCGATCGACCGGCTGCTCGTCGAAACCGATAGCCCCTTTCTGGCGCCCGTGCCGTTGCGGGGAAAGCGTTGCGAACCGGCCTTCGTCGTCCACACGGCCCGCGTTGTGGCCGATCTCCGCGCCGTGTCGCTCGAGGTGTTCGGCCGAGCGACCTTGGCCAACACCGAGCGCCGATTCGGCAAGTCCTTCGCTCGCCAGCCCGATCGAACCGCCGAGGTGGCGTCCGAAACGGGGTGAAGGCTGGGCCGGCCCTGGCGTTTCGCCATCGGCCGGGCCACCCTCTGGGGGATGCAACGGCCGAGGTGGGTCCAACGCAGAGGCTCGCGCTCGTGAGCGCGGCGCACTTCATCGGAAAGCGAAGTCGACTCACCTGGCTCGTGTCGATCGCTTTGCATGGCGCCGTCATGGCCTCGCTATGGGCTGGCGCGCATCGGCTGGCGTCTTCGCCCGGAGCGCCGTCCGATCGGTCCGATCCTGCCCGGTTGCCGCGGGCGACGGTTGGGGACGACAGCATTGCCGTCGATCCGACTTCGATCGATCCCTTCGACGATTCCCCGCATGCGCCCGTCGCCAACCCCGTCGCGCGCCCCGATACCGGCGATCCGGGTCGCGGCGGTGAATCGACGGCGAACGCGCCGGCCGTCAACTTGGCCGACGCCGACGAACGGATGCGACAGTCGCCCGATTTGCTCAGTCGACTCGACCGCGACCAGCTTCAGCGCCTGCGCGTGGCGCGCGCCCGATTCTCCTGGGAGGACCGCCGGTCGACGACGCATCCGGCGGAGTTGACTCTCGTCACCACGGGTCCGGGGTCGGTGCGCGAGCGGCGGGCTTGGGCGGCAACGCGTCCGAACCGTGGCCTCCAACAGCCGTCCCTGCCGAGCGATCGGGGCGTCGCTGCGCCGGGGTCGCTCGTCCAGCCATCCGACGATCCGGAGGCCCGCGCGTTGCCGGGCGGCGCCCGAGTCGGCGCGATCGAAACGTCGGCGGGCGAGGGCTTGCCCGACTCTGCGCCGGGGCTGCGCGATCACCGCCCGTCGGCGCCCGTCGGCATGGCCCGTCCCGCGATCGTCGCCGGTCCCGTCGCCGTGTCGGCGATCGACCGGGCCCGGCCGCTCGATGATCTCGACAGCGAACAAGAGGTGGCGACGACGGTTCGGTCGCTCATTCACGCGAGCACGGCGGGCGGCCTGCCGGGGCAGGGCGAGGGTGGAAGCGGCGGCGGCGACGTCGCCGGTGCCGGCGGACGGATCGGCCCTACCTCGGTCGCACGGCCGCTCCAAGGCGCGGATGGCGACGTGGTCGACTACTGGACCCACGACGCGGGCCTGCTTTCCTACTTCCGGCAGCTCCACGGACGCATCGATCCCATGTGGGCCCACGCTTTTCCGAAGAGCGCGCTCTTCGATCTCCGGCAAGGGACGGTCATCCTCGACTTCACGGTCTTTCCGGATGGCCGAGTCTCCGTCGCGTGGCCCCCCTTTCGTCCGAGCGGCGTCGACGAATTCGACCGCAACTGCGCGGAGGCCATCCGTCGTGCCGCTCCGTTTCCTCCCATTCCGCGGGCGCTCGGCGTCAAGCCGCTGCACGTTCGTGCGCCGTTTGTGGCCAGCAATCCGATCGTGAAATGAGTCGCGCCTCGCGTGCCGCGGTGCCGGAGGAGGGGATCGAACCCCCGACCTAGCGCGTATGAAACGCCCGCTCTAACCATCTGAGCTACTCCGGCAGCCTTGCGCGATCGATCGGCACGAGCCGATCGACCGCGTCTGGGCGCGCGAGTATGTGCGGCGAGCACGCGCGTGTAAAGCGGATCGCGGCCCTCGCGCGACCCGGGATCGCGGTCTTCCCGCTCTCAGTACTCGCCGAATAGATCCTGAATGCGCGACTCGAGCGCGATCGCGATCTTGTAAAGCGACGAGATCGACGCACTCGATTCGGCGCGTTCGATTTGCGACAAGAGCGACACGCTCAACGCCGTGCGCCGCGACATCTGCTTGAGCGTCAGGTCCTTTTCCTTGCGCAGGTTTCGGATCGTGTCGCCGATCACCTTGTGAAGTTGCTCCTCGGGCGTTCGTGCGAGCCCCTTTTTTCGCATGACGCGCGAGATGACCTCGCGAAACTCGTCGACGTTGAATGGTTTCTTGATGTAGTCGACGGCGTCGAGCTTCATCGATGCCACGGCGCTCTCGAGGTTCGGAAAGCCCGTGAAGATGACGACGGCGATGTCCGTGTCGAGCTTGCGCACGCGTCGCAGAACTTCGATGCCGTCGAGCTTGGGCATCATGAGGTCCAATATGATGAGGTGGTATCCGCCGTTTCGAACCTCCTCTTCGACCCCGGTCGGATCCGTCAGCGTTCTGACGTAGAATCCGTCCCGTTCGAGCAGCGTCTGCATGTACTCGCAGATCGCCTTGTCGTCGTCGACGATGAGGATCTTTACAGCCGGAAGCTCCGGGGGCATGGAGCGTGATAACTCCGGCACACTCGGCGAACTATCGGCGTTGTCCATGGTTTTTCGATCGGTCGGTTGTCAGGAGAATCCGTTCCTCCTGGATCCGGGCCGCCCTGTTACAGTGACGCTTAACACGAGATGGCTCAGTCGGCCAACCGTTGGCGCGCCTCATGGGGTCGAATTTTCTGTCAATATTCAATCACATAAGACAAGTTTCTCGGCAGCGGAATGAGTCTGGATCGTTGAAACGCGTTGACGAGCGGGCCGCTGGCCGGCATAAGGGCGGGCCCGCCGCGCGCGTTCGCCGTAGCGCGACCGCGACGCGGTGGCATCGGGGCGTAGCGCAGCCTGGTAGCGCACTCGGTTCGGGACCGAGGAGTCGGAGGTTCAAATCCTCTCGCCCCGACCCTGCGGGGGCGCGCGCACGTTCCACGCCGAAACGGCCCGCCGAAGGCTCGGGGGACGGTCATGGCTAGGCGCAATAAATGCGCCCTACAGCAGATATTTCACCACGATTCCAGTTCAGGCGCCATTTTATGCTAATGATGCGCTCGGCCCGGTTGGTGCATGGAGACACTGGCATGAACTACGAGGGGAGTGCGGAGGAGTACGAGAGCGGAGTTGTGCGGACGGTGGCGTCGTCGAACGAGCCAACGATCGAGACGCTGGATCGTCTCTGCCACCGAATCATTGACGCGGCGTCGGCACTTACCGTCGATATCGAATTCATTGCGAGCGCGACGCCCGGCGAGGAGAGGCAAGCCTCGCTCGATGCCGCCCGTTGCATCATCGGGCACATCGTAACGTGGGTGCAGGCGATCCGGGGTCGCAACGCGCGTGGTTCCACCACGGGTGACCGGCACCGCAATGACGATCGGGAACATCGGGTTGCCTGATCGGCTGCGGCCGGAAATCGTCGGGACGTGGGTCCCGAATGGATCGATCTCGAGATAAGGGCGCCACCCGCGCGGCAGGCTTTGTGGGGAGGACGCCTCGACCGGGCGGTGGCGGCCAACGAAGCGAAGCACGCCGGCGAGCGATGTGCACGTACACTCATCCGCTCCAGCGCGCGTTTCGTCATCCACTTGGCGGGATCGCCGGGGTCGCTCGGCCGGGCGTCGGCGAACGCGCGGGTCGGCGGCTCGATCGGAAAACATCGCGCAGGCCCCCGCAAGGTTCGGTACGGCCTTGTGCGGGCGGCTCAAGCATGTTCCGGTGCCGCCCACGATCATGACGACCTCTTCTCCTTCACGGTACGCGGTCAGCCTCTCTTTGATCCTGCTGGCAGCCACATGCGTGTCCGCGTGCAAGAGCCACGGAGCGGGAGCATCCGATGCGGGGGTTCGCGATGCGGGGGCGCCCGCGGCCGCCGCGGGCCTACCGGCGCCCCCCGACGTCGCCGCGCCGCCCGCCGACGCGATGAGGACGGCGAGCGGGCTCGCCAGCAAAGTGCTTTCCCCGGGCACCGGCACCGAGCACCCCAGCCAGAACGACTCCGTGAAGGTGAACTACACGGGCTGGACGACCCAAGGAAAGATGTTCGACAGCACGATCGCGCCGCTTCAACCGGGGCGCAAAGGGGAGCCGGCCAACCTGTCGCTCGGTCGCGTCATCGCGGGGTGGACGGAAGGCATTCAGCTCATGGTCGTCGGAGAGAAGCGACGCTTCTGGATTCCGGAGGAGCTCGCCTACAAGGGCAGGCCCGGCGCCCCGGCGGGGATGCTGGTCTTCGACGTCGAATTGCTTGACTTCACGCCGGGCCCGAAGCCGCCGCCCGACGTGGCCGAGGCCCCGGCAGACGCCGAGAAGACCAAGGACGGCCTCGCGAGCAAAGTCACGCAGAAGGGCACGGGATCGGCTCACCCGCATCCGAACGACGCCGTGCACGTGAACTACTCGATCTGGCAGACCGACGGGAAGCTTCTCGACGCCTCGAAGGACAAGCCGGCCTGGCGCCCTGTGACCGGCGTCTCGCCGGGCTGGACCGAAGGCTTGCAACTGATGACCGTCGGTGAAAAGCGCACGTTCTGGGTGCCGGCGTCTCTGGGGCCCGCAGCACGCCCGGGCACGGCGCCGAGCGACGTGACGATCGTGGTCGAGTTGGTCGAGATCCTCACGGGCCCGAAGACACCCTCTGACGTAAAGGCGCCGCCGAAGGACGCCATCTTCGAGAAAGACGGACTTGCGACCAAAGTGCTCGCCAAGGGAACCGGCACGGTCCATCCGACGCGCGCCAACAGCGTGACGGTGCAGTACGCCGGCTGGACGACCGACGGCAAAATGTTCGATTCGTCGTACTCGCGGGGCGAGCCCGCGACCTTCAGTGTGGGCGGCGTCATCCCCGGATGGAGCGAGGCGCTGCAATTGATGGTCGAGGGCGAGAAGCGTCGGATCTGGATCCCCGAGCCGCTCGCGTACAAGGGTCAACCGCAGCGGCCGCAGGGGATGCTCGTCTTCGAAGTCGAGCTCCAGAAGATCGGCGACGCGCCACCGCCTCACGGCATGGGTAGCTTGGGGGGTATGGGTGGCCTCGGGGGCGCGGGGGCTCGCCCGCCCGGTCGGCCGCCGCCCCACCCCTGATGAACGGGCAAGCGAGCCGGCGGCCGTCTCCATGGGCCGCCGTCGTGCTTCGGGGCGAGATTCTGCTATTCGCAAAGGGTCTGACGGCCCCAACCGCGCGAGTCTCAAGATGGATGAGAAGATTCAGGGCACTCTGCGAACCATCGTGGCGACCGTCGCGCTCGGAAGGGCGAGCGTGCAAGACGATGTGGCGCAGATCGTGGTCGACGAGATGATCGCGGCGAACTTCGCTCTCGTTCGGAAGGTGACCGTCAATCGCGAGCGCCAATTCATCGAGCAGCTCGTGGCCCACATCGCCAACAGCAACGAGGCGGACGTCGTGATCTTGATTGGCGGCGTCGGCGCAGGGCCTCGGGACTACACGTGCGAAGCCGTGGACGGCTTGGCCGACCGTCGGCTGGAAGGCTTCGGCGAGGCGTTTCGACGCCTGATCCAACAGGAATTGAATGCCGGGGTGGAGTCCCTTTTGGAACGCGCCACGGCGGTCGTTTACAACAAGTTGGTCGTCTTCGCCCTGCCCCGCAAGCCGGCGCCGCTGCGCCGAGCGGTGCGCGATCTGGTGCTCCCCACGGCGGCGGCCGCCGTTCGAATCGCTACCGGCGGAGTGCGAAGCCTGACGTCGTAGTGGCGACCCCGGCCTCTGTCGGAGCGCATTCGTGCGCTCAGAACTGTGGAGCACGCTCCGACGACCGCAGGATCTTGCGCCGCGGGTCGCCGAGGGTACTGTCGTTCGATGGGCGAAAAACGCGACAGCGCGGTCATCCCGGCTCGAACCATCCATGTCGTGGATCGATGCGACGAGATCGTGAACGCGGCAGCCGCTCTCGTGGTCAACCTCGAGTTCGTGTCGGAGCGGGTCGACGACGAAAGCCGAGCGGCATTGCAGGATGCGCGCGAGAGCGTCGATCGCATCGTCGAAATCACGCGAACCATCCGACTCGGGCAGCGGGGCGCGCCCGCCGTGACGCCAGACGAGCCGATGCGTAAGGCGTAGCGGATGGCCGAGGCTTCGTTGCCTCGTCTCCCGCCCGCGAGGCCCCCGCGCGCACGTGTCTCGCCTGTGCCCTGAGCGGCCCGCAAAGACCGAGAGCCCGGGTCTCGTCGCTCCCCGCGCAAGTGGGGCTAGGCCGTCTGTTTTCGTGGGCGTGGCTGCGGCGTCGAACCGGACTTGAGCGAACGATCGAACCGCGGTCGAACGTGAGTCTGTCGATTCTTGCAATCCGCGTGCACGAGGCGACCGTCCGAGAGGACGTCCGGATGAACGACGACGGGTTTTCCGCAAAGGGCACAGGCGGACATGCGCGGGTCGGTCGATCGTGGGGTCGGGCGGCGGCGTCGTCAACGGGCCCATCCGTGTTCCCCGAGACGATCCGACCAGCCGTGGATCCTGGGGGACGACGAGTCCGCCTGTGGATCGACCCCCCCCTTCTTTCGGACGGCCGCCACATCGGCCGCGTTCGCTTTGGGCTTAATGGAAATTCTCTCTACGCTCGACGGAAACCTCGATTTCGTTTGACGTAAGTGGGTGTCGTCCTCGGCTCACGGAGTGTCCTGCCGAGGGCGAGGCCCACTAAAGTCCTGCTTAGGGTGGACCGTAGGCGTACACGTCGCCCTGCGGACGACGATAACGGACCCATCGTCGAAGTCCGTATTTCGTACTTCGACATAAAGTCCGTACTGGACAAACTCGGTGCTACGGCGCGAGCATCGTGCCAACCGAAACCGAAGGAGCTCTTATCATGACGCGTAGACTTGGGGGCGTTGGCTGGGGCACGTCGATCCTCGCAGCCGTTCCGATCGTGACTGTGCTGTCTTGCGGCCTTCTTGCAGGCTGCGGCGGCGACGACAACAACTCTGGCCCGACGACCGACGGTGGCGTCGACGGAAGCGCCGACGCGGACGCGGGGTTGGATGCGCACAGCGATGCGAGCGACGGCGGCGCAAAAGATGGCGCGTCAGACTCTGCACCGTCCGACGGGTCGACCGACAGCGGGACGGATTCGAGCGAAGACGTTGGCGTGCCGCCCGATACGGGCACGACCGATACCGGCACGACCGATACCGGCACGACCGATACGGGCACGACCGATACGGGCGCGACCGGGGTGGGCGACGCAACTACGGATGCGCCCTCCGATTCGGGCACGGGTGAAAAAACCGACGCGGCGGATGCGACGACGGACGCGACGACCCCGACGGACGCGACGACGGACGCGACGTCCACCGACGCAACGGCGGATGCGAGTCCCGATGCGAGCGCCGACGCGGGAGGGCCCAGCGCGTCGTTCATCACGACCCCGATCAATCTCGGCCCAGGTAACTGCGGAGGGGCTGCGACGACGGCCTCGTCGCTCCTCGTCGCCAACCACGGCACGGCGCCGCTCACCGTGAACGCCAGCTTGGGTTCGGGCACGGCGTTTTCACTCGGCAGCTTTGCGCAGACCACCGTAAGTCCGGGCGACAGCACCTCGATCCCCATCACGGCGACCGTCCCGTCGACCGCGACGGCTGGCGTCGCGCTGACGGCCACCTTGACCGTCACGACGAACGATTCCGCGCACGCGTCGACTCCCATCTCGGTATCCGTCCTGCCCCAAGGCGTGACGCTCGCGTGGGCCACGGGCTCACCGACTGACGCCGACTTCGGCATCGCGCCCAACAACACGCCCGATACGCCCATCCCGCTCGTCCTCCAAAACGTGGGCAATGTGGCCGCGCCGAGCGTCACGTTCTCGTCGCCCACTGATACCCAATTCGGGCTCTCGGCCGCCACTGCGGGACCGGTTGCAGCGACGACTGGGACGATCGATCAGACGGCCACGTTCACTCCGGATACGCTGACGGCCTCCCAAGCGACTTCGACCGTCACCGTGGCCGCGGGCACGCCCGTTTGCGGCGCGAGCGTCACTTCGATCGCGTTCTCGGGCCAGGGCGGCACGAGCGTGGTCACCGGGTGGCCTGCCGCAACCGTGGACTTCCTCGGGAGCCCCTGCGGGGGAGCGGCTCCGGCAGGGCAGTCATTCACGCTGACGAACTCGGGCACCCTGCCGGCCGGCATCGCGTCGGTCGTAGCGACCGGCTACCCGGGCTACGCGACGGATCTGATCGCAACGTCGGTCGTCCCCGCAAACGGGTCGCTTGTCGTCCAACTGACTGCTCCCGCCGTCCCGCCTACGTCCGCCGTTCCCGGCAACTACGCGGCTCAGCTGACGGTGACCACCACCATCCCCGGCGATTCGCCGCACACCATCAACCTGACCAACGAGGCGGTCGGCGCTATTCTCGCCTTCGACACTACGCCCACGCCCAACTTTGGCCTGTTCGGTCCGGTTCCGGCGGTCACGAACAGCGCCAGCCAGGCGTTCAACGTCGTCAACTCCGGCAACGCCAGCGCGAACGTGACCCTGACGACCGCCGCGCCATTCGGCGCAACCCCGGGGACGTTCCAGCTGTTGGGCAGCCCGACGACGCCCGTCGTGCAACCCGACACGGCGTCGTTCAGTCCGACGACCTACGGTTTCTTCTCGGGGACGATCGCGATATCGACCACCGGAACCACTTTGTGCCAGCCCCTTCCGGCACCCCTGCCGCTTAGCGGGACGGGCGAGCTTGGCGGGGTTTCGTTCAGCGCGACGGCCTTCCAATTCCAGTCCGATTGCGGCACCGCGGCACCGACGCAAACGCTGACCATCACGAACAACGGCAACGAACCGGTCAACCTGGAATCGATCGCGCTCACCGCGGGGACCAATTACAGCTTGACCAACGCCACTCTGCCCATCCTGCTTGCGGCGAGCGGGGGGGCGACTTCGGTCACGATCGTGCCGGGGACCATCCCCGTCCCAACCCTGGCGAGCATCACCGACCAGATCACCGTGACGACCGACATTGCGG
>JBEKOY010000138.1:0-15781 GCA_049521295.1 Polyangiaceae bacterium
CGACGCCAGCACGCTCGACGCGGTCGCCGACATGGTTCGCGCGCTGTCGGCCGTCTCGTCGGAGGCTGCAAGCGCTCTCACCTATGTCACGGCGCTCCGGGCTCACTGCGATAGCTCGGGACGACTGCCCTCGTCACGCCAGGCCGAAGTGGCCACAATCGTCGCGATGATCGAATCGCGGCTGGCTTAGCCTGAAGTTCTCCGAGTGAACCTTCAGCTTAAAATCAGCCGCAACGAGCCTCTGAAACCGGTCGCTCGTTGACCGGGTATGGTCCATCATTGACCGGTTTCGCGACTCTCCAATCGAATGATTGCGGCTAGTTACCTATCCCTTATAGCTCGGCACGATGGTTGCTGTCTATGGGGCATGACCGAACGCACGGCTCATGGACCTGCCCCTCGGAATCGCCGCCATCGCCTTCCGCCGTCGGAACCGATCAGGGCTAGCGTCGTCGCCCCTCGTGGTGAGCGCCGCAAGCGCACTTCGCCCCGGCCGCCGTCACGGAGAGAGTCCGCGAAGTTGACCCTCGATCTCTCCGATGACGGGATGGCCAAACTCGCCGATGCCATCGTTTCGCGCCTGCGCGAAATGCTGGCGCCGGCGGCTCTGCCCGACGAACGCTACCTGACTCGAGCCGAGGCGACGCAGCTCGGAGTGGAGCGTCGCGCACTGATTCGGGCGGAGCGCGCGGGAAAGCTCCGAGCATTCAAACCGGGGCGAAGAGTCATGTACCGCCGGGGCGACGTTGTCGCCCTCGTGGAGCGTTGCGGCACCGACCCTGCCCCTCCGCGCGAATCGCCCCGCGGAATGGACCCGCTTGACCCTTTCGAGCGCGCACTGACGAGCGCTGAGCGCCGGTCGGGGACGGGGCCATGAACGGCCGCAACGCGGACGAGCGATTGTTCCCACGAGCGCGAGCGCGCGCGTTTTCACGCAAGCAGCCACCACGCATCGCGCACCTATGATCGCGAAGGGACACCGTGTTTTACGCAAACCAAGCTCCACGCATCGCCGTACCCCATGATCGCGAACGCGCCCGTGTTTTTCGCAACCACGCCAGTGCATCGCCGCATCCACGACCGCGAAGGCACCCCGGTTTTTCGAGACCCAGGCGCCCGGCGAGGTAGCCGTTGCCGGAACCGCGTGGCGGTCGGTAACGATCCGTCGAGTCCGCCCAAGCAGTGGAGCCGAGACGGCCAACGACCGCGGGCCGACTCTGCACAATCCCTGCTCGGCGCGCTGCCGCGAAGGCGAGTTCGATGTAGAGTTTGTCCGCCGCTCCCGAGTGGCGGTTAGGGCGTAGCGGAAAAGGCGCTAGCGGACAGAAAAACACCCCTGCCGGGAGCCGCCGATCGAAGGGAGGGACGAGCATGCCGAAACCACGTACCGGAGTCGTTTGGTATGACGCGCGCCGCGGCTGCTACCGCATCAAGCTCACGCTCAACGACGGGGCTCGGCCGACGATCGACCTTTCTCCGACCGCGCGTTCGGCGTTGGCCGAAGAGCGCGCCCGCGCGGTCGCCGCGGAGCGCTCACGGATTGCGCGCGACAAGGGCCTTCGCGCCGAGGACTTTGGCCTTGCGCCTCGCGCCGCGCAGGGCGTCGCCGCAGAGGGCCAGGGCGAAGCCGGACCGACGACCGACGACATGGCGAGCTGGCTGCAGGCGTGGACCCAAAACCGACGCGGCCGCGGGCTGTCGACCGCAGACGAGACGCGGCGTGTCTTCGAGCTGCATATTCGACCGGTCATCGGCTCGCACGTACGAGTGTGGACACGCGACGATTTCCGTCGGCTTTCCCGCACGCTCGACGAGCGCGTGCAGGGCAAGCACATGTCGTGGAAAAGTGCCCGCAACGTCTGGGTGGTCGCCACGAAGATCGCCGCCGACGCCGCCGGCTCGAAGCTCGACGAGCTGCGCGTGCGCGACGACAATCCAGCGGTCGGCGTCCAAGGGCCCGACCGCGGCCCGCGCAAGGCCAAGCAGTTTCTCTTTCCGTCCGAATTCGTTCAATTCGCCGTGTGCCCCGACGTGCCGCTCGCGGCCCGGCGCGCCGTGGCCGTCGCGATCTACACCTACCTGCGAGACGGCGAGCTGCGCGCCCTTCGTTGGGATGGCGGCGACCTCGATCTCGACCACGGTGTGCTGAGCGTCACTCGGTCGGTACGCCACGGCGCGGTCAAGGCCACCAAGAGCGGCCAGACTCGACGATTCGGGGTCGAAGCGGCGCTGCTGCCGCTCTTACGAGCGATGCGGCAAGAGGCCCAGCACAACGGTCCGGTGCTGCGGCTGCGCGAAGATCATATGGCCCGGCTGGTGCGGCAATGGCTCTATGCCGCCGGCGTCCGCCGTCCTGAGCTGCACGAGGGATCGCCGACCCGCAAGCCGCTCACGTGGCACGACTTGCGGGCGACCGGCGTGACCTGGATGGCGGTACGCGGCGACGATCCGCTCAAGATCAAGCAGCGCTGCGGGCACGCCACCTTCAGCACAACCGAGCTCTACATTCGGGAGGCGGAGGCCGTCCGCGACGGCTTCGGGGAGGTCTTCCCGCCGCTGCCGGAGGCCCTCATCTCGGGGTCCGAATCGTCCGGGGAATCGTCCGGCAGCGGGGGGTCTGGCGTGACACCAGCGTTTTCTTCGTTGCGCGGGCAGGATTTGAACCTGCGACCTTCGGGTTATGAGTCGCTGCAGCGAGGGACGCACAACCTACTTGGCCCGAATGTTATGTCAAGGCGTGCACGCGATGGAACGCTGGGATTGGCGCCTGGCATCCACGCGCCCGTTCTTTGACGCATTCGTTACTTGGACGCCAAGACAGAACCTAGCTTAGCTGGCGCGGCTACCGACCGCCCTGCGCTTCATCCTTGACCGGGCCATTGCGCGATTCCTTGGGTACCTTGTGCACGATCGTGAATCGCATCGACGGCGTAGCGAGCGGAATCACGTAGCTCTTCGTCGATCATCGATTGCGGAGCGGGGAGTCCCGGCTTGAGCAAGATGTCGAATTTGAGCACCGTCCACCGGTCGTCCAGTGCGCGGATCGTCCAAACGACGTCCATATCCTCGACGTTGCCTTTGCCGGGGATCATTCGGCCCTCCAGGACCTCGACCCCCGGCGAGACGGTGCGGGCGGGCGAGAACCGAGCGACGTCCCAAAGAGCGATGACTCCGTGGAGGACGGAGATTTGGATGTACACGTCTGTCGATCGATCCGGCTCGTGGCCAACAACACGTGACGACTTGAAGCGCGTCGGCGAAATGTCGCGATAGTGTGAAAAATCGGTCACGTGGGCGCGCACGAGGTCGAGCGGGGCGTGAATCAGCGTTTCGGCATGGCCATACCGGTCTGCATGGCCCGGAGGCGTCCAATTCCAGTCTAGCGAGTGACCGGCGGCGGCAATGCGAGAAGCTTCCGGGTCGAGCACATCGGCGCGCGCCGGGTATTGCGTACCGCCGAGAGCCAAAAGAACCGTGAGGGCGATGAAGGAAGCGGCCCGCCCCAGCCCAACTGGGCGTGTAGTTGGCGGGTGGGCCCGCGGGGTGTTGAGCGCTGCACGCATCTTTCCCTTCCGGTGTGTCCTAGCACGACACGTACCGCTGGTCAGCAACGACCTGCGCTTCGCAAATCCGCCTACAAATGGCGCTGGCGCAAGCGGCCCTCCGTGATCCACCAGTCACGGTACCTCTGTTGCGCACGCTCACGGTCGCGCGCGGGCAAATCGCTCGCGTAGCCGAAATATTGACGGCTCAACGCACGCAACTCTTCACCCGCAGCCCGTCGCAGTTCCGACGCGTCGTGGGTCAGTGCGTCGATCAGCCACTCAAAGCGATGACGCGCACTATTCTGTTCCCACCACTTGCTCCAAGCTCGCCATTCGGTGCCGTAGTCTTGGCGTGTCACGAGGACCAGACTGACGTGGGCTGCAGCCACGACTTCCATAGCGTCATCGCGCAAACCGAGGATGAGATCGGGCACCACCCAGGCATCGCGTACGGAGCCGAACGCGCGCATCGCTGCCTCACGCTCTTGCCACTCGGACGAACCGCCGAGCGTCCTCAGTGGCCCGATCACGCGCTCGGGACACGCTCGAGCGATGGCGGCGATGGCACGGCCTGCGCTCACACGAGTACTCGCGTCGTCGTCGCGCAGCCGTTCCAATAGCGGCACGAGCGCCTCGACGTAGGGCAGCTCGGCGAGGAGATACGTGGCCCATCCGCGCGCTTCGGGGTCCGAATCGGCAAGCCGCTCGAGGACAAAAGGGAGCGCCACCTTGCGTTCGCGCGCGACGAGACGCAGCACCGGTCCGCACTCGCTCGCGCGTGGCGGATGCGCGATCGAAGCCAAGCGGGCGCGCTCGAACGTTACCGGCCCCGGAAACCGGTCCATCAGAACCGTCATGGCACGCACGCCTTGCCGGAGCAGCTCCCCCTCGGCCTGGTCGTCCGTCTCCCCGCGGATGAGGCGGTCAACGATAGCCGCGAGCTCGCGCTGGATATCGATAATGACACTCGGAAGAGAGCTCTCAACGACCGTTTGCGCTATCGCGGGACGATGGGGAGGCACGACGACCCCCGAGCCAAGGGACGTACCGGCGGCGATGCCGTAAGCGCCTCGGACCGACTGCGCGCCCTTCGCTGCGGATGGATCGGTGGTCTCACTGAGGATTGTGCCCTCCGAGTGGCTCCCCCCTGCTTCGCGGGAGGCTCCCTGAGAGAATCGCGAATCGGCGGGCGGGAAATCGGGCTCTTCACGGGGAATCGGCGGACCGCTGACAGGCCGGACGGACGCGATGTTCATTGCGGGCGGAGGCGCCGAGGACGGCGGAAAGGAGGCCCGATCGGCACGCGCCCTGGCCGAATCCAGTGTCGCAGCGCCAATGACGGGCGACGTCGGCGCTGCCGACCCCTCCGCCAATGCGACCTCAGGCCCGGACGACGGCTTGGCCGAGCGAGACCCCGCGGGCGGAGACTCGAGTTTGGATGGCGACGCGGCCGACGGGAGCCCGAGGGGCGGCTCGAGCGCGAGCGACGGCATCGGCCCAAGTGGCGGCTCGAGCGCGAGCGACGGCGCGGACGACGGGCTGCCACCGGGGGGCGGCTCGAGCGCGAGCGACGGCGCGGCCGACGGCATCGGCGCGTGGGGCGGCTCGAGCGACGACTCGGGCCACGGGCCCCCGAGGGGCGACTCGAGCGCGAGCGACGGCGCGGACGACGGGCTGCCACCGGGGGGCGGCTCGAGCGCGAGCGACGGCGCGGCCGACGGGATCGGCGCGTCGGACGACTCGGGCCACGGGCCCCCGAGGGGCGACCCGAGCGCGAGCGACGGCGCGGCCGACGGGCGGCCCCCGAGGGGCGGCTCCACCGCTAACGGCGACTCGGGGGATGACGGGACTGCGGTCGACGGCGACGACGATGCGAAGGATAAGTCCTTCGCGATCCCGGCCGCAGCGGACGCACGTCCTTCGCCGCCACCCTCCCCGCTTGCGCGACTGCCGGCGACAAAGCCCTCCAGCTTGCGACGAACGATGAGGCGCTCGAAACCCTTCCCGACGACTCGTGCGTAGGCAAAGACCTGCTGGATGGCGTCCCGATCGATGCCAGCATCGGCACAATCGCCCACCAGCAGCGCGACCGCCCGCGTGCGCACAACCAGCGGCACGACGGCGATTTCGGCGTCGCCCGGACGCTGCAGGTCACTCAGTAGCACGGCGTCGAGCCCATCGCCCTCCGCGCGTGCGACGACCGGCGCGCGCTTGTCGCGTGCGCTGGATAGGAGGCTCGGCAGATCCAGCGGGACGCCGATGCCCAACACGCGTTCGCGCAACGCTCCGGCGCCGAACGCATCTCGCCCCTCCGCAATGTCGCCTTGGACGAGGAACAGCGCGGCGTAGTCGAAGAACTGGCGCGAGAAATCGAAGAACAGATCGATCAGGGTGTCGCGGTCATCTGCTTCCTCCGCTTCGCGTCGGGCACCGTCGAGAGTAAGGGGGCCGCGTCGGCGACGGCTTATGCGGATGCTCGGGGTGACGTTGCGCTGGAGCAAGTCGTGGCGCTCAGCGCTGACGCGCGCTGGAATGGGCGTTGCGCTCGGAACCGTAAGGGCGGGACGCGAAGCCACAGGGGGGGGCAAAGGGCTCGGGGTTGGCTGCCCCTCCGGAAAGCTTGTCCAGGTCAAACGGCGCTGGGGCTTGAAACGCCGCGCCGCACTCCTCGAACCTTGTGCGACCGCGCCCACGGTGGGCGGGCCGCCGCGCCGCTGCGACGGGGCCGGCGTCCTCGCGACGATCGGCGGCAACGACCCGGTTCTCGCGGCTTCCCCCGAAAGGCGCCCGAGGAGGCGTTGCATGCGCCGATCAAGCTCTACCCCGTACGTTCGGGCGATGGCCTCCCAAACCCGAACGGCGGGAGCCGCGAGCTGCTCGACAGACATGCCCAGGGAACCCACCAGCTGCTTATGGATTTCCTCGCTTAAGGGCTCCGCTACTGCCAGAAACAGACGCCCTCCTTCGACTTGAAGCGGCACCAGCACGCACTGGACGGCGAGATCGGCCGGGATGAGCGCACGCGCAGAATCGCTCGGCAGCGGCAGCTCGCCATATGCGGCCGGAGTGAGCTGCATCGACTCCGCGAGCAGCGGCGTCAGGACGGCCTCATCGACCCGGGCGACCTCGAGCAGATTCGTAACGAGGTCCCCGCCGTAAATGACCTGGCGCGCAAGCGCCTCCTCGACCTGGCGCATGGTCGCGACGTCGCGTTGGACGATCAGGGAGCTCAGCGGCATGGCTCTGCGTGTATCGTTTCGGAAGGCTACAAGGTCCTGGCGAGACGCTCCAGAGAACTACTGGCCGAGCGAAAAAACAGGGGCGCTTTCGTAACTCTCGGCCAAGACCTCCAGCAGGCCGGGTACCGTGTATTGCCGCGCGGTCACGTCGACCCGAACGCCGCGGGCCTGCGCCGTCGCCGTCGTGACAGGACCGATGCTAGCAACCCGCGTGCTGCTCAAGAGCGGAACCGCTTTCGGCCCGAGCAAGTCGCAAAGGTTGTCGACCGTGCTGCTCGAAGTCAAGGTTACGGCATCAACACGATCGAACTCCAGCGCGCGGACGAGCGCGTCCGCCGTCTCCCGTGAGGGCACGAGCGTCTCATAGGCCGCGACCACGTCGACCTTGCATCCGGCCGCGCGCAAGGTCTCGGGTAAGACGTCTCTCGCGCGCGCAGCACGCGCAAGGAGCACGGACGGCGAAGGCGGACCAGAGCGAATGGCCGTCAGCATTTCCTGCGCGAGCCCCTCGCCTCGGAATTCTTGAGCGACGACATCCGCGCGCAATCCGTGCGCCTCGAGAGCCCGCGCCGTTGCGGGTCCAATTGCGGCCAACCGCGCTCCGCCAAATATTCGCGAGTCGGCCCCGATCGAGACCAGCGCGGCCCACGTCCGCTCGACTCCGTTGGCGCTCGTGAACGCCACCCAGGCATAGGCGCCTTTCATGAGCTCGTGCAAGGCGCGGGTCAGCGGTTGCGGATCCCTCGGCGCGTGGATCTCGATGGTGGGCACCACGACGGGCTCAGCCCCCCAGTCGCGCAAGAGAGTCGCGGCGCTCTCGGCCTGGGCATGCGCGCGCGTCACCAGCACGCGCTTTCCGAACAGGGGCCGCCGCTCGAACCAGGTCAGCAAGGGATCCGGCGCACCAAGCACGAGAACGAGCAGCTCGTCTCCGAGCGTCAGCGCCGCGTCATCGGCCTTCGCGGCCGTCGTCACAACGACTCGCTGCCTCGGCGAACCGGGCCGCGCCACGAGAGTCACGACCCGGTCGGCGGCTTGCTCGGTCAAAGACGCTCCGACCCTCGGGGCGTGAACCCACTTGGCGCTACCCACAGTCCCGGCGAAGGCTGCGGCGACGGCTTGCGCACCCAGCCCCGGCACAACCTCGATCGGGATCCCGGCACGCGCGACCGCGAGAGCTTCGGCCAATACGCGCGGGGATTCGAGGGGGTCGCCCACGACCGCTCGCACCACGCGCTGCCCAGCCCGGGCGCGTTCAACGAGCGCATCCGGGGCCACGTCGTCGCCCTGGATGACTGCATCGGCATCCGCGATCCGTGCAGCCGCGCGCTCGGTTCGCAGCGTGGAATCGCCGGGACCCAGTCCCACGAACGAGATGATGCCGCGCACGGTTACCGTGGCAACGTCACGCCTTGGGGCAACGTCTGAGGCGCGCAGGTCGATACCCCCGCGCCAACGATCAGGCCGAAGTCGGTCGGAACGTCACCGACCGTCGTGACGGTGCCGTCGCTCGGGCTGAAGCGCTGTACAACGGTGGCAGAGGAAGGCGCTGTGAACGTGTAAAAATCGCCTCCCCAAAAGGCAAAGGCCCAGGCACCGCCTTGTACTACACCTGGCAGAGGCGACACTCGCGTGACTTGTGCCGTCGCGGGCTCGATTTGCGCGATGATGGAGGAACCCTCGTCGACATCGTCCGCCGCGTAGAGCTCGGCAAACGCGAATAGCCCGCCAGCGCCCGTGCCCGTCAACTCCGGCCGAAGGAGCTGTGGACCGAATGTACCGATGACACTCAACACGAGCGAGGTTGTGTCGACGGACGCTAGGACTGAAGGCAGCGGTTCGCCGGCATTCGTGTCCAGGTCGCCGGCGACATAGAGGGTCTCCCCTGCACCCTGCGCGTTCTGGGCGAAGCCCATGCCGAACTTCGGTGAAAAGTCGTGCTGCTGAGACAAGAACGTGGTGGCCTCACAAGCGGCGTTTGCCGTACTGACGCGAAACAGCTCGCCGTCGCAGTAGACGACATACGCAATTCCGGTCTGATCGACTGCCATCGAAAACGGAGAGGCTGGCACCACAGTCCCGTTAGGGCTGGCGCAAGTGCCCGTTTCCGGGCAAGTGATTTGGCCGATTTGCGTCAAGGCCCCTGACGGCGGATCGTAGCTCAGAAGCTTGAAGCCATCGCTGATGAGGTAGATGAGCGTCGAGCCCCCGTCGGCGCAAGCGGACGGCGGAGGGGCGGCGGGCGGCACGCTGACCGGCGGCAACGCGTCGAGGCCGGGTATGAGCAGACCGGTGCGATCGCCGCAGCCGGACAGCCCGCCCAGCCATGGAAGCATCGCTAGCCAACGGCTCGAACGCATTGCGCTACCATGACCCGGAGCCGCGAGCCGGACAAGGGGCCCGCATGCTATCCCGGATCCGTCGTCATGCCATTTCCGTTCGTACGGCCGAGGCGCCTGCGAGTGACCGCCGGGATGCGTGCTTTGGTCCGCGAAACGGATTTGGCGCCGCGTCGTCTCGTTTGGCCGGTTTTCTTCAATGCCACGATCGACGAACCGCGCCCTGTCCGGAGCATGCCGGGGGTTTCTCAACTCCCAGTCACGGCCGCGGGGCGTACTGCGAAGGAGGCCGTCCGCCACGGACTCGGTGCTATCCTTCTCTTCGGGCTCCCCAAGACAAAGGACGCGCTTGGATCCAGTGCGCTCGATCCGGACGGGCCCGTTCCTCGCGCGATCGCGGAGATGAAGTCCGCGGCGCCCGACCTCGTGGTGATGACCGACGTCTGCGTCGACGAGTACACCGATCATGGTCACTGTGGGGTGATGCGCAAACGGGCCGACGGCCAGATCGAGGTGGACAACGACGCGACCATCGAAATCCTCGCCGAAATGGCCGTCTTGCATGCGCGCGCGGGAGCCGACGTGGTCGCACCGAGCGACATGATGGACGGGCGCGTCGCTCGACTGCGGCGTGCGCTCGATGCAAGCTCGCTCGAGGGCGTCAGCATCCTGAGTTACGCGGTGAAGTACGCGAGCAGCTTTTATGGGCCGTTCCGCGAGGCGGCAGACTGCGCTCCGAAGTACGGGGACCGGGCCGGCTATCAGATGGACCCGGCCAACGCGCGAGAAGCGCTGCGCGAGGCGCGTCTCGACGAAGATGAAGGCGCAGACCTCTTGATGGTCAAGCCCGCACTCGCGTACCTTGACGTGATCCGTGCAGTACGAGGAGCGACGGCGTTGCCGCTATTTGCCTACAATGTGTCCGGCGAATACGCCATGCTCAAGGCGGCGGCAGCGGCCGGCATGATCGACTACGACCGAGCGATGCTCGAAGTGCTCACGTCGATTCGACGGGCCGGCGCCGACGCAATTCTCACCTACCATGCGATCGAGGCCGCCGAAGCCCTCGCCTGAGCCACGGGCGGACTATTGGGACCTTCCTCTGTCTCACGTGACCGCGGACGCTTTTCTTTGAACGCCGCCGTCGTGTCGACAGCCCGCCTGCGAGTCAGCCACGCAGAGGAGCACGACGCCGCAGGGACGCTACTTCCACCCGCGCATGCTCTCGGGCAATGGACTTGACCACGCGCGTGGGAATCGGCCGCGGCCGCGGCTCCCACATGGGCACAAGCGACGACGGCGCCCATCGCGTCCCCGCAGTGATGGTGCGCCCGGGCAGTCGAGCGGTCACGGCGAGGACCTGCGAGAGGGTCACGAGTCGACTGCGAGCTCGGGCCCGCCGTCTCGTGCGGCCGATCCATCGACCGTCCCGCACTCGTGCGCATCCCGCATTGCGCGAGACGGCTCGTGCATCGTGACCACAATACCGTAGTCCGCCTTGCCGTGTCGGCGGTCGCTTGGAGCGACTGCAGCAAGGCGGCCGTAGGCGCGCGCCCGATCTCGACCGAAACGATGACGCCGCGCCATGGGTCCGAACCGTAGTCTTGCAGAGTCATGTCGCCGTCGATGGCGCCACCGCTGCGGCTCGGTTCTTTCGCGCACGGCTCGCCGCCACGCTTGCGAACGACCACCAACGAACGTCGCACGCGTTGCTTTCGGCCAGCTTCGCGGCTGAGTCGTCGTCGTGCGGCTCGCGGTAGTCGGTCCACACTCGCCGCGGAAAGGCGCGATCGAGCCGCTCCTTGACGACGTCAATCGCGCGAATGCCTATGTCTATCCCGATCCAACGCCTCGCTTCCTTTTCCGCAACGACGATCGCGGTTCCGCAGCCACAGAATGGATCGAGGACGAGATCGCCTGCTTTGCTGCTCGCGCGAATCACTCGCTCCAGCAGCCTCTCAGGCTTCTGCGTCGGATAGCCGGTCCGCTCTTTCCCAATCGGAGCGATGACCCCGACTTCCCACGCATCCGACAGGGGCACTCCGTTCACTTCTACGTCCTCCACGTCCCAAAAGTCCGAGAGCGGGGGCCCCTTGGTTTCGGCCATCTCGACACTCGGCTTGCGTCGTCCGGACGAAAAATCGGCACGCTGCTTACGGGTACCAAATGTCTTGAGTGTCGATTCGGCCAATTTCTCGTAACCGTAAAGGGTTTGAAACGTGTGCGTGTTGTCGCTTCGTGCGGTATAGAAAAGAAGCACATCGTGCATGCGCTGAAATCGCAGTGCCTTCGTCGGCCATCGGCGGTAGCGCCATATGATCTCGTTTCGAAAGCACCCCGGTCCGAAGATTCCGTCTAGGATCAGTTTCAGGTAATGGCTCGCGGTCGGATCGCAATGTAAATAAAGCGAACCGGTCGGGCGCAGAACTCGGGATAGCTCAACGAGCCGAATCGCCATCATCGACAGATACGCCATCGTGTCGCGATGGTTCGACCCCAAGAACCCCTGGAGTGAGCGCATCAGGCTGCTCAGGCGCTTGGGAACGGGCACGTTGGGCGCATGTCCTTGCAGTTCGTCGTACGCTCGCTGGGCCGCGTGGTCCCAATGCCATGTATCGAAAAACGCGTGCTCGCGTGTCTTCGTTTCCCTGCGAATCAGACTGTAGGCGCGCTCTGAATTGAACGGCGGATCGAGGTAGACGAGATCGACGGACTCGGAGGCGAGGTTCTGCCGCAGGACGTCTAGGTTGTCGCCGTAATAAAGGTCCCCAGGCATGAGGGTGATCGTCCGTGATCGAGCGCTATCTTGTCCACATTGTAACGAAACATCGCATGTGTGGCTCCTAACCGTGCGGAAAACGGGCATGGACGCCTCAGACGTGCGCAAGCACGTGGCGGTTGTCGCTTGGTCACCCGAACGACGCGGCAACGGTCCAGCGGCGCTCGGTACGCTCGATCGCCAGGGCGCGCAGCCAAATTCGGCTGGCGGCCTTAGCGGCTGATCGAACTTAAGGGATCCACTGCACGGCGGCCACAGCTCGCAGTTGCACGCGCCAGAACGGCGCAACCTCGGCGATCGACGGGCGACACGTACGGCCGAAGATGACACGATAAATTCGGCTAGCCGCCTTACCGGAAGCAGCGAGGCATGCACGCTCGGTACGCTTGGTCGCAGAGCGGGCAGGCAACGCCTTTGCACGCCACTGAACACGACGTCCATCGCTGGGTGCAGGCGTCGCCACAATCGGCGCCGGGGGCGCGGAGTGGCGACTTCTCGGGTGCCGCCGCGGATGCGGCGGAGGAGGCGGCCGGGGCGGGGGGCTGCGCCGACGCGATATTGGGAGGCGGCGCGAAGGCGCTGGTCGGCGAGGGCCCTCCCGCGTGGTCAGCCAACGTCTCGGAGCTCGCGGAGGAGACGTCGAGCGACGGTCGCGAATCGGACGCCAGCGCGGCGTAGCGCTTCGTCGCGTATTCGATGCGATCGCGCGACTGTCCGAATGTGTAGCCGTCGACCCACTCGCGCCAACATTGACGCTTGAGCGCCGCCGAAGCGGCTTTTTCTTCGAGCGCGTAGCAGTGCTCAAAGTGGACGTCGCATTCGTAAACGGCCTGAAAGCTCGGACCGCAAGCTGCGGCAAGCAGGGCAAAAGGCAGAAGCTCGCGCACACGACCCACGAGACAGTGTCGACCGACCCCCATCCGCGCGCAACCGAAGTGAGGGCTGGCGAGCGCGAGGGAGGCGCCTCACACATCGTGGACGGATGCGGTCGGCGCGACTACTCGATGGATCATGTTCACAGGCTTGGTCAACGTCACGGGGTCGCTGGCCAGCCGCTCGCCCCGAGGCCCGGGTGCCCGACTCGAGATCCAGGCACGCTTCGACGACGGCCCTCTCGAACTCGGCGAATCCATCGCCGTGGACGGCGCATGTCTCTCGGTCGACGCCATCCTCGCCGGTGGCTTCGAGGTCGATGCCTCTGCCGAGACGCTCGCGCGAACTACACTCGGGGGCCTTGCGCCGGGGGCGCGCTTGCATCTCGAGCGGTCTCTGCGGGCCGGCGATCGCCTTGGGGGTCATCTGGTGACTGGCCATGTCGACGGGGTCGGCGTGCTCATCGAACGGCGCGCGCTCGGCGAGGCCGTTTGGATGGCGCTCCGCATTCCCGCAGAGCTGTCACGCTTCGTCGCCGAAAAGGGGTCCATCGCCATCGACGGCGTGAGCCTCACAGTAAACGCCGTGACGGAGGACTTTCTCGAAGTCGCCCTGATTCCGCACACTCTTCAGAAAACCAAGCTGGGCGCGTTCGAGCCAGGGCAACGGTTCAACGTCGAGGTCGACCTCGTCGCTCGATACGTCGCCCGGTGGGCTTCCACCGAGCCGTGAGCCGGGCCTCCGGAGCGGTTGTTGCTCGGGAGACCCCTTATTCGACCCGATTGAACGATCGCACGGGCAAGCGCCGATCAAGGTCCGGCATGGCGGGAGTAGAACTCGGTCGAAAAGATAGGTACTGAAAGTCGGTCGGTCTTTTTTCCACGCCGACGCAAACCGCCGTGCTCGCGATCGACTCCAAGCTCGCCGAACGTATCGCAGGCGCCATCACCGACGTTCGGGCCGGCAAGATCATCATTCTCGTGGACGATGAAGACCGCGAAAACGAGGGGGACCTCACAATGGCCGCCCAGTTCGCAACGGCGGACGCGATCAACTTCATGGCCACACACGGCCGCGGGCTGATTTGCCTGGCGCTCACGGAGCAGCAGGTGGATCGGCTGAAGCTGCCGATGATGCATGCGCCGGGCCGCCTCGGCCCGCCGCTCGGAACCGCCTTCACGGTGAGTATCGAAGCACGATCGGGAGTGACGACGGGTATCAGCGCACCGGATCGCGCGCACACCATCCGCGTCGCGGCCAACCCGAACGCCCGGCCCGAGGACATCGTCACGCCGGGGCACGTCTTTCCTCTCAAGGCGCGGAAAGGAGGGGTGCTCGTACGCACCGGTCAGACCGAGGGATCGATCGACATCGCGCGCCTCGCGGACCTCACGCCGGCGGGGGTCATTTGCGAGATCATGAAGGAAGACGGGACCATGGCGCGCATGCCCGATCTCGAGGGCTTCGCGGAGAAGCACAAGCTCCGAATCCTGACGATCGCGGATCTGATTCGGTATCGTTTGCTGACCGAGCGGCTCGTGCGACGGGCGGCGGAAACGAACCTTGTGCTCGATCAAACGGGCTCGCAGTGGCGCGCAATGGTTTACGAGACGACGATCGACGACCGTCAGTTCTTGGCCCTCGTCAAAGGCGACGTCGCATCGGGTCCCCCGCCGCTTTGCCGCGTGCATACCGGGTCGACGCTGGCGGATACGTTCGCTGCGACACCGCGCGACGGCGGCCGACACCTGAGGGAGGCGATCACGCAGATCGAAGCGGCGGGCCGCGGGGCGCTCGTGTACATCGCGCCATCCGGCGACATCCTGCGCGAGCTCGAGGCCTGGCGCGCGTCGATCCAGCCACCCACGTCCGTGGCGCCGTCCACCCCCCATGATCCGCCCTTGCGCGAGTTCGGCCTCGGCGCCCAGGTGTTGGTGGATCTGGGCTTGCACCGGATCCGGCTTCTGACCAATAGTCCGCGTAAAATCGCTGGAATTCACGGCTTCGGCCTCGATGTCGTCGAGCACCTCCCGCTCGTGTCGATGCGGCTCCCGGAGAACAAGGCATCATGACCACGCGAGTTATCGAAGGCAGCCTCGTCGTGCCCAAGGCGGCGCGTTTCGCGATTGTCGCAAGCCGCTTCAATCACTTCATCGTCGATCGCTTGGTTGAAGGATCACTCGACGCCCTCGCGCGCCACGGCGCCGCGCCGGAGGGCATCCTGCTCGTGCGCGTACCGGGCGCCTGGGAGCTGCCCATCGTCGCGCGGCGCCTCGCGGCAAGCGACAAGATCGATGCGATCATCGCGTTGGGCGCGGTCATTCGCGGCAACACGCCGCATTTCGACTACGTCGCGGGCGAGTCGGCGAAGGGTCTCGCAAGCGCGACACACGCCAGCAGGGTTCCGATCGTGTTCGGAGTGCTAACGACCGAGAACATCGAACAGGCCGTGGAACGCGCAGGCGCGAAGCAAGGCAACAAAGGATGGGATGCGGCCGTCAGCGCTATCGAGATGGTGACCCTCGCGCGCGCTCTGGACGACGCCGGACTCTGACGTCGTCCGAGGCTCGCGCGATCCCGGTCGTGATTGCGTCGCGCGCATCCTCACGACGCCGGACTCCGCGCGACCGCGGACGCGGATCGAATCGCAACGCCGCTTCGGCACCGCTTGCGAACACGCGCCAGACGACGCCGGACTCTCACGTCGTCCGCGGCCCGCGCGAGGTCGGTCGCGGGTCGTTCACGCGGCCAGACGACGCCGGACTGCGACGCCGCTCGATGCTCGCGCGGCATCGGTCACGGAGTCGCTCACGCGGCCAGACGACGCCGGACTGCGACGTCGCCCGATGCTCGCGCGGCCCCGTAGCGATTCCCGCCCGAGCATCTAGAGCGCCGAACACGTGTTGGCGGACCTAGGATTTCAAAGCTTTTGGCCTCTCGCAAGGCGCGGGCGACGAGGAATGCTGCAGCATGGTGATAGAGGAGCAACGCCGTGAGAAGCAAGCC